>QIFC01000023.1 GCA_003228685.1 Chloroflexota bacterium | reverse complement strand
GTCTGAGGCGAAACGCAGTTACCAGCCGTATTCGCGGCGACTCAGGCCGTCGGCGCCGCGTTCGGCGCGGCGTCCGGCACGGCGTCCGGCGAGGCGGCTGCGCGTAGCGAACGGAAGCCGAGGAGGGCGAGTACGTCGTTCGATCCGTCTTCAATGAGCGACGCGCGGGCGTCCCGGAAGAGCATCTCCACCGGCGTCCCTTTTGCCAGGCCGATGCCGCCAAAGAGTTGCACCGCGTCGTCCGCAATGTCGAAGGCCGTCTGCGTGCAGTAGACCTTGGCCGCTATGGAGTAGTGCAGCGTTGGCTGGCCGCTCGTGAGCCTGCGGTTGGCCAGCTTCGAGAGTGAGCGGGCGGCCTCCAACTTCGAAAACATGTCGAACAGGCGGCGCTGAACGAGCTGGTGGTCAGCAATGGGCACGCCTCCCTGGATCCGCTGCTGCGCGTAGGCGAACGCCTCCTCGTACGCGGCGCGGGCCACGCCACAGAACGTGGTGCTCATGCCGGCGTTGGCGCCCGCGAGGATGTTGTCAGTGCCGCCGCTCATGACGCCGGGCTCGGCGAGCATGTAGTGGCGCGGGATGCGTACGTTGTCGAAAAAGATCTCACCTTGGTTGAGCGCGCGCTGGCCCAGCTTGTTGAGCGGCTTTCCCTTGGTGATGCCTGGCAGATCGAGTGGGACGACGGCCACGCCGATGCCGTTCATGCCCATGGAGTCGTCGACCGAGAGGAACGCCAGCGTATGTGTAGCAATAGTGCCGTTGGAGACCCACGCCGATTTCTGGCCGTTGATCACCCAGTCGTCGCCATCTCGGCGTGCGGCGCAGTCGAAGTGGATGTCGGGACGTGAGGCCTCGCCGCTGTACAGAATCAGGTCAGACCCGTGGTCGGGTTCGGTCGCGCACCAGCAGCCCACGTACTTGCCTTCGGTGTCTTCGACGAAGGGCATGACAACGTCGCGCATCAGATCGGGGTTGCCCGTCATGGCCGCGAACCTGAACGGCATCGACGTGACGCCCAGGCTGATAGAGAGGCCACCGTTGCCCCAGCCGAACTCTTCGCTGACAACCCAGGAGTCAGCGGGGCTCAGTGAGGTGCCGCCCAGATCTTCGGGGAAGCCGCGGAGGTGGTAGCCGGCCGTGTAGGCGTGACGGAACACGTCCCGCAGCCGGGAGTCCGACGCGATCACGTCCTCCGGTGGCAGGTCGTCCAGTTCGAGCGCGGCTGGACGCATGACCTCAGACGCGAAGCGATGCGCTTCCTTGCGTAGTTGTACTTGCTCTGGTGTTAGTCCCTCATCGATGTCTATGGCAGGCATGATGTAGCGCTCCTAACAGAGGTGGACCCTGGTCCCAGACGAAGTCGACTGGAGGCGGTTCAGGTAGACCTCCAAGTGCTAAACTTAGCAAGCACTCAGAAAATCAGATAGAGCCATCTGGCCCATAGAGAGCGGGCACCCATGACCAGCGATCGCCCCCGCACTGTGGTTCTCAAGAAGAACCTCGCGCGCTCCATTCGACAAGGCCATCCCTGGATCTACCGAGATGCGCTGGACGCTCGCGGCAACCCGGACAATGGCGCCCTCGTCGAAATCCACGCGCGTGATGGAAGACCCATCGCCAGGGGCTTCTGGGACGAGCGATCACCGATTGCCGCGCGCGTGTTAGAGTCGGGAGGCCCCGGTTACCGCTTCGCGGACGTGGACTTGCTCGTGGCGGAACGGCTGCAAGCTGCGCTGGATCGCCGGCTGGAGCGGCTCGATCTATCGAAGACCAACGCATTTCGATGGCTGCACGGTGAGGGCGATCTCCTGCCGGGCGTCCACGTCGACTTGTATGCCGACTCCGCCGTCGTGCGCTTCGATGGTGACGGCGCGCGCGCGTTCTACGAGCCGTTTGAGCCGCGCCTGCGCCTGGCAGCGAAATCGCGCTTGCCGATCCGGGCGGTGATCGATCGATCCTCGCGCAAATCGAGCGCTGAGAAAGACGAGCGAAAGATTCTGGAGAACGGTGTCCGGTTCGTGGTGGACCTAGCGCACGGACAAAAGGGTGGCCTATTTCTCGACCAGCGCGAGAACCGTATGCGAGTGGCGGAGCACGCCCACGGCAAGACCGTCCTGAACCTGTTCGGCTATACAGGTGGCTTCGCGGTGCATGCGGCCGTGGCCGGGGCTAGCCGGACCGACACCGTCGACGTGGCGAAACCCGCGATCGAGGCCGCGTGGCGCAACTTTCAGCTGAACGATCTGCCCATGGACCGCGCGAAGTTTCACGCGCTCGATGTCTTCGCGTTCTTGACCGCCGCGATAGAGCGCGGAGATCGATGGGACATCGTGATCTCCGATCCGCCTAGCTTCGCTCCTAAGAAGGCCGCGGTGCCCAAGGCGCGCCGGGCCTACGAGCGATTGCACGAACTTGCGTCGGCGGTCACCGCGCCGGGCGGTCTGCTCTGCGCGTCATCGTGCTCCGGCCACTTCGGGAAGGACGACTTTCTGGCGAGTATCGAGGCTGGTGTCCGCCAAGCCGGCCGGCACTGGGCGCTCGAAAGCCTGCAAGGCGCCGCATTCGACCACCCGGTGTTGGCGGCGTTCCCCGAAGGCGACTACCTGAAGTTTGCGATGGGGCGCGTTAGCTAACGGAAGCGGGCTGGCCGAGTCCCCAACCGATCGCATTGTCAACCAATCGCCTGAAGACGGCTTCGTCCCAAACTCCGCGAAACGATCCGGGGGACATGCCGTCCGGACTGACGCTTGTATCCACGATCCGCTGGCCGTCAGTCGCCGGCGAGTGGCAGTGTCCGAGCGCGATGTAAGCGACCCCGCCGTGTCCGACCGTTTTCGTGTAGCCCAGCACGCGCGTCTTGCCGTCGGCTTGCAGGGACGTGTCCTCGTCGTAGAGGAAGCCGAATCCCTCGGGAGATGGGTCTGCCGGCAATTCCGTGGTGAGAAGGGCGTTACATTCGCCCACGATCTCAATGAGATAGAGCTCGTCGGATACAGCGAAGCTCTCGGGTAGTCCCGCCGTGATCGGATGTGATGAATCCGCGACCCTGACCTCGAACCGGCGTATTGGTGGGTGGTTCAGGAAGAAGGAGCCGAGCGTCTCATGGTGCGGGAGCTTGACCATCTTCCGCCGGATCGAGCCCTCGACGCGCGCGGCCTTCCCGCCACTGGTCCCGTGAAAGCCTAGCCAACGACCACCGTTTTCGAGCCACTCAGTCAACACGCCGCGCTGCTCGTCATCGGGAAAGGGTCCGGCCGTGTAGGTAATCAGAAGCTGTGCATCGCGTAGCCACTTCCCGAGTTCGCCGAAGTCGCTCGACACCGTCGTCGCCAGATCGCCTCGCTTACCAAGGTGCGACAGAAGCTCCCGGCGCGCGAAGTCCATATCGTGGCTAGCGCTGGAGCCGGGTGGAAAGCCGCCGACGATCAGATGCGCGCGTTCCATGAACTTCCTTCCCATCGCTCAGAACCAATAGATTGTGAGTCTAGCACAGGCAACATCGCTAGACGGTGGCGGTAGGCGATCTGCTCGGAATGCAGGTAGTCGCGAAGCAGGGCAGGGGAGCCTCGCAGCCTCCTCTGAGGACGTCCTCGCGCAGCCGCCCACCGGCGCGAACACCGATCATCAGAGGATCTAGTGCGCACGTCGCGTCTCTCTCACCGCTCCGCTCAAATTCAACTCGGCTCCTCGCGGTCAGATGCTTCCGTGTCCTGGCGCTCCCACCAGAGGATGGCGGTGGCCAAGGCGCCCACCGCCGCGATGGCGGCGCCCAGCACTAGGACGATCAGGAGCATGTCTACGCCGGACTCGCTCAGTACCCTGTCGCGGCTCTCGTGGTCGGCAGGTACCGATTGTGCCCGCAGGAGTTCCAGGAGGACGAGCGAGACCGCTGAGCACGCCAGGACATTCGCATCAGTGCTACAACGTTACTCTCTTACAGCAGCCGAATCTGAGGCCACCGCCAGTCAGCCGGACGGGTTCCCGCATCGGCTTCCATGCCGATGGCGTCGTCGCCCGCACTCTATCACTCTGCATGGTGGTAGGCGTAGGTCGCCGCGTGGTCGGGCCGATCCAATTTCTGACGCGGGCACCGCCTGGCAGGCGTGGGGCTTCGGGCTAGATGAGGCCGTGTCGCACCGCATACACCACCGCTTCTAACCGGCTGTGCACGCCGAGCTTTGGCAACAGGCGCTGGATATGGTTGCGGACGGTGGCCGGGCTGAGGCCCAGTTCCTCTGCCAGCACTCTGGTGGGCAGCCCTTTGGTCAGTAGCCGCAGTACCTCGATCTCACGAGCGGTCAGCGAGGGGCCGGGGACCGGATATGGGCCAGCCTTAGCAGTTGCGCCGGGCGGAGCGGACGTGTACTGGCTGACCGTGTCGATCGCCGCCTGAGCGAGGCGTTCCGCTTGGCGCCGCTGGGACACATCGCGGATCAGGTGAATCGCCATCGCCCCTCCCAGGTCGCCGCTCGGCACCGGGATGATGCTGACGTTGAGCCACGTTTCCTCGCCGTTCCTGTTGCAGGCGAGATCGAAGTTCGGCACGGACTGGCCGCGTCGCGCCGATCGGATGGCCGGACAGTTGCGGCGGCAGAAGATCTGGCCCTGGTAGTCGGTCCCCGCAACAATCTCGTAGCACGGCTTGCCGATCACATCTTCGGCGCGCTGGCCGGTCAGCTCCTCGGCGGCAGTGCTCCAGGAGATCACCTGCTGATCCGTGTCCACGGCGAAGACGCCATCCGCCGACCGAGCCAGCAGCCTCAGCATTTTTTCGGCCATGGGCTCGCTCTTGCGCCGCGTCGACCGGGTGGTCTTCCGCGCGCTGGGCCTGGCCTTATCGGCATCTCGATTTACCTTGGGCATCCGTCGCGAGCGTACCGAAGAAGGGAGATTGATGCAATTGCATCACGACCAGGCGAGCCACGCACCTTATCGTGATTGTGAAAATGCGCGCCCGTTACGGCTCAAAACATCGCGCGCATTTCGCGCGAGCACGCTTCGCGCGGCTGACGCGCCGGGCGGGCAGAGTCGTGCGTGGCCGGCGCTGCCGCAATGAAGATGGACACTGAACGATGAAACGTGACTACATCCTCGTCAGCATTCTGTGGCTAGCCCTCACCGCCATCGGTGAGTTGCTGGCCATCTTTGTTGACATTTACCCGGCCGTAAGCTCCGACAAGGGTGAGGTGATTGAGCAGGCGTTCCGGGTGCTCGTCTACTTTGCCGTGCCGGTGCTCACCCTGGTTATTGCGGTGCTTCTGTACACGGTGGCCACACGTCGGACCGTCGGCTTGCCCGAAGAAGACGGGCCCCCGTTGCATGGCCGGGGCACCGTGCCACTCGCCTGGTTCACCATTACGGCCGCCCTCACGCTGACGGTCATGATCTACCCCGGCCTCGTCGAGATCTCGGAGATCTTCGGCGTCGAGGATAACCCGGATCTCATCGTGGAAGTGGAGGGAGTGCAGTGGACCTGGTTCATCAGCTATCCGGAGCACGGCGTGGAGCGCGTGAGCGAGCTGGTGTTGCCTGTTGACCGATCCGTCCGCTTTGAGATCACCAGCCTGGACGTGCTCCACTCGTTCTGGGTCCCCGGCTTCCTAATGAAGATCGACGCCGTGCCTGGGCGGACTACGGAGATCTCATTGACGCCTACCCGCATCGGTTCATTCCAAGCAGACCCCAACTTCCGTGTTCAGTGCGCGGAGATGTGCGGAATCTCACACGCGAGGATGCAGATCCCCGTACGTGTCGTCACAGAAGTCGAATTTGAGGAGTGGCTGGCCGAACGGGCCAACGCCGCCACATCGCCGACGGATGGCGAACCAGTGGCCGCAGACGCTCAGCAGTTCACCATTGTGGGGGAGAAGATCGCGTTCGATATCGACGAGATTGTGGCCGAGTCCGATCGCCAGATCAAGATCGTCTTCGACAACCGAGACGCGGCGATTCCACACAACTGGGCTCTGTATGAGAGTGAGGAGGCGGCCGCTGGCAAGGCAGACCTGATCGCCGGAAGCCCGGTCGAAGCGGGGCCGCTCGTGCAGGAGATCGTGTTCGATGCGCCAGCACCCGGCACGTACTACTACATCTGCGATGTCCATCCAAACATGAACGGTGAGTTGGTGGTGCAATGATGCGAACAAGCGAAGAACGGGGAGGAACGCGGGCGTGACGGCCACAGCGCAGAGCGAACCACAGGCTGGTGCAATAAGCGCACTGATGCCGCTCCTGCGCGGGCTGGTTTGGGGTGGTCTCGGTTTTGCGTTGGGCGCGGCGTTCGTCGGCGTACTGCGGACCATCGACGGCCGCGACTTCTGGTCGCTGGAACTGAGCATGACGTTCGGCTATGCGATCGGGATCGTCGGCTGGCTGTTCGGCGCCGGCGTGTGGGAGCGCTGGGGACGCGAGTGGCTGGGCCTCAGCACCAGGGAAGGCCCCACGGGCTGGCATCGATATTTCGCCTTCACCACGGACCACAAGATCATCGGTATTCAGTATCTGGTGACGTTCATGCTCCTGTTCCTGGTGGCGGGTCTCTTTGCGGTATTGATCCGGATGCAGCTACTCACGCCTGAGGCGTCGATGTTAAGCGAAGATAGCTACAACCGGGTCATGAGCCTGCACGGCATCATCATGATCGCCGTCGCCGTGGCAGTCGTGATCGGCGGATTCGGGAACTACTTCGTCCCGCTCCTGATCGGCGCCGAGGATGTCGCGTTCCCAAGGATCAACGCCCTCTCCTTCTGGATGGTTCCGCCGGTCGCGATCATGCTCCTGGCCGCTCAGGCCGTGGGCGGCTGGGACTCCGGCTGGACAGCCTACCCGCCGCTCAGTACGCAGGCGGCCAGCCCCGGGCACATCTTCTTTACCTTGGCGATCATCACGTTCGGGATTTCGTCTATTCTGGGCGGGCTCAACTTCCTTGCGACGATTATCTACATGCGAGCGCCGGGCATGACGTGGGGAAGGCTTCCCATCTTCGTTTGGTCGATGTTCGCGACAGCAATCCTCGCGCTGCTCTTCACCCAGTTCTTCGCTGCCGCGATGTTGATGGTCACATTGGATCGCATAGCGGACACGTCGTTCTTCGTAGCGGAGGCCGGCGGCGAGCCGATCCTGTACCAGCATATCTTCTGGTTCTATTCGCACCCCGCGGTGTACATCTTCGTCCTACCGGGGCTTGGCGTGACGCTAGAGATCCTTGCGCACTTCTCCCGCAAGCCGCTCTTCGCCTACAAATGGGCTGTCGGCGGCCTGCTTGGGATCGTGGGGCTTAGCGCATTAGTTTGGGCCCACCACATGTTCGTGAGCGGCATGGACAGCCGGCTGATCGCGCCGTTCCTCGTGACCACGGAGATCATCTCGGTCCCGACAGGCCTGGTGTTCCTCTCAGCGCTGGGGACGATCTGGATGGGACGGCTCTGGCTGCGCACGCCGATGCTCTTTGCCTTGGCGGTCGTCTTCAACTTCATGATCGGTGGCATCACGGGCATCTTCCTGGCCGATGCGCCCACGGACGTAAGTCTTTCCGACACGTACTTCGTCGTCGCTCACTTCCACTACACGATCATTGGTGGCGAGATCTTCGCGTTGTTCGCCGCAGTCTACTATTGGTTCCCCAAGATCACCGGCAAGATGTACAGCGAGAGGCTGGGCCAGCTTCATTTCTGGCTGATGTTCTTGAGCTTTAACGCCACGTTTATCCCGATGTTCTGGGCCGGACTGAACGGCATGAACCGACGAATTGCCAGCTACACGCCGGACCTGCAGGAAATAAACATCGTGATCAGCGTGATGGGCTTCATCATGGCCGTCAGCTTCCTGCCTTTCGTATACAATATGGTGCGTTCCGTGATCTGGGGAGAGAAGGCCGAGGCAGACCCCTGGCGCGCGAGGACGCTGGAATGGCGCGTGCCTTCCCCGCCGCCACTGGAGAACTTCCCCGCGCCGCCGAGGGTCACTGGCAACCCCTACGACTACGGCGTGCCGAACGCCCCGGCACACGGCGTACTCGCTGTCGCTGGGGCAAGTGAGGAGGATGAGGCATGAGCGAGCAGCCGGAACCCGCGTCAGAGACAAGCGGTCCTCTCGGTAGAGGTTGGGTCGTCTTTATTGGGCTGGCGATCCTAACGGTCGCTGAGTACTTCCTTGCCATTAGCATCGACCAGAACGTGGCGATCCTGGTTGTCTTCGCTATCGCGAAGGCCGGCCTGATCATCCACTACTTCATGCACCTTGCGCGCCTGTGGTTTGGCGACGAGGAGGAATTGTAGATGGCCGTCGCGACGATGCATGTCGAGGCTGAAGAGAAGCTGCGTGCAAAGATCAACCAGGCGGGCCTGTGGATGTTCTTCCTGTCGGAGACGTTTCTCTTCTCCGCACTGGCGACGGCTCGGTTTGTCATCGCCGGCACGGGCCGGCCCGAGGACCTCAATCAGCTCCTCGGGCTCGGGATCACATCGATCCTGCTGGTCAGCAGCCTGACGGCGTATCGGAGCGAAGTTGCGATCGCCCGCGGTGACCGCAGCGCGTTCCAGCGCAATCTCCTGGCGACGATCCTGCTAGGGTTGGTGTTCGTCATCGGGGTTGGCTTCGAGTGGAGCAGCGCCGAGTTCGAACTGTCAGACCCCTTTGGGACCGCGTTCTTTTCGATGACCGGGGTGCATGCCGCACACGTGGTAAGCGGTATCTTCATGCTGGGGCTTCTCTACTGGCTGAGCCTGCGAGGTCACTTCTCGGCGAAGAAGCACTGGGGCGTTGAGGCAACGGTCAAGTACTGGCACTTCGTGGACGTTGTCTGGGTGTTCTTCTACCCCATTCTGTACCTGATCAGCTCGTAGGCTTATTCCACACAGATAGCAATGCGGCCGGGGCATGAGCCCCGGCCGCATTGGCCTATACTGCTTGGATGTCTATTCAGCCGTGAACGCGACTGTCATCCCAACACCGTAATGCGTGGGGACATTGCAAATGAGCACATAGCTCCCGGCTTCCAGGTCCACCGTTACCTCTTCTGTATCGCCCGGATCGAGCTGGTCCGCGCCTCTTCCTACGACGTCGACCTGCGCTTCATCGGCCATGAACGTCGCGTCGTCAACGGGCAACGCGTCGGGAGCCAGGTCAGTCTTGATGACCCTGAAGTTGTGGAAGATTGCCCCGTCGCTGCTCACATTGAACGTCACCGTGCCGGCTGGAACCGATTCGACCGACGGTTCGACCGCGAACTCAGACAGGCTCACATCCACGGAGGTCTCCGTTGCAGGAGGCTCGTCGGCGGGCTCCGTCGGCCCTGGCTCATCGGCGGGCTCTGTCGCCACCGGATCTTCGGCCGCCGGCTCTGTCGCCGTAGGATCGGCATTGCCGTCGTCATCTCCGCCGCAGGCAGCGGCGAGAAACAGCAACGAGAGCAGTGCCACCACGGCACCCATTACGATCACAAGTCTTCTTCTATGCATGCGTGATATTCCTCCCTTACAAGTATCGCTTCATGTCGTTTCAGGATACTGGGCCAAGCCGTAACGCTCCAGTAAATTCGACCGGCGATGGGGGCCATATGGCCCTCGCGCGAGCTGGAGGATCACCTTGGCAGGGAACGTGCGACTGAGAGATGGGGCCAAATGGACCCCTCGCGAACAGGACGTCGCGCCGCCGGCGCCGTTCGCGTTGAGAATGCCGTTATAATTGCTCAGTAAGCATGCAGTGGAGTACGCGTCGCTGGCGTCGGGTTGGTGTATGGCTGCCGGCCGCATTCATTGCGGTAACGGCAGCCGTGGCCGTGCTCGGCTTTGGCCGGATCATTCCGGACATCGCCGTGGTCGCTGTGATCGCAGGACTTGGTGCCGTAGGCGCGGCGGTGTTTTCGCGCTGGATCTTCCAGACGCTCGGACGCGCGCAACAAGAGACGGACGAGCGGGCTCGTGAGCTGGCTGCAATCAACGAAGCCAGTCTTGCCCTCTCATCAGATCTTGACTTGGCTTCGTTGCTTCAGCGCGTGGTTGACCTGAGCCGGGACGTGACACACGCAAGGTATGGCGCGCTCGCGATGCTGGCGGACGATGGTGAGATCGCCCAGTTCATCACATCGGGATTGAGTCAGTCTGAACGCGATCGAATTGGCTCGTTCCCGAAAGGGCGAGGCCTGCTGGGAGTGGTGATTCATTCGGGTGAAACCCTTCGTGTAGACGACATCACCTCCCATCCTGAGGCGATCGGTTTCCCGGAGCACCATCCGCCCATGACGAGCTTCATTGGCCTGCCCATTCGCTACGAGGGGCGCATCGTGGGCGATCTCTATCTCACGGACAAGGACGGCGGATCGTCGTTTTCGGAACGAGACGAGGACATGCTTCGCGCCTTCGCGGCTCACGCCGCGGCCGCGATCGAGAACGCAAGACTCTACAGGCAGGTGCAAGATCTAGCTGTTCTGGAGGAGCGCGATAGGATCGGTATGGACATGCATGACGGCGTGATCCAGTCGCTGTACGCGACCGGCCTCAAGGTCGAGAACTGTCTGGAAGACCTGAAGGATGATCCGTCTCAGGTCGAACCGCAGCTCCACACCGTGCTCGACCAACTCAACCAGAGTATCGCGGACCTGCGTGGGTACATCTTCAACCTTCGGCCGACCGAGCTTGCCGACACTGACCTAGCGGGCGCTGTCGGCAGTCTACTGCAAGAGTTGAAGGTGAACGCGCTGTTGGACGTGCGGCTCTCAGAGGGGCCTCAGGCTTGTGAAAGCCTGTCCCAGGAGCAGACGGAGGCCCTGTTCCACATCGCTCGTGAGTCACTGGCAAACGTAAGGAAGCACGCCATGGCGCACTCGGTAACTGCCAGCTTCGAACAGCGCAATGGGAATTTCCGCATGACGATCGCGGATGACGGCCGCGGATTCGATGTGGAACAGCCGAGCAACGGCCTGGGGCTCCGGAACATTCGAGAACGCATCTCCACGCTAGGAGGCAGTGTGGAAGTCGACTCTAGCGAAGGGAAAGGCACACAAGTGAAGGTTGATCTACCCTTAGGGTAGGGAGGTTGTGAGCTATGGCAGACAAGACCCGCGTGATGATTGTAGACGACCACGAGGTGGTACGTGAGGGGCTGCGTTCGCTCTTGAGGCGACGCCAGGAGCTTGCCGTCGTAGGCGAGGCAGACTCCGTCGCATCCGCGATCGAGGAGGCGCGCAAAACTGAGCCGGATGTCGTGATCATGGATGTCCGCCTGCCCGACGGCAGCGGCGTCGAGGCCTGTCGCGAGATTAGGGCCGAGCGTCCTGAAACCAAGGTGCTGATGCTCACCTCGTACGGCGATGAAGAGGCCGTGTTCGCCTCGATCATGGCGGGCGCTATCGGCTACCTCTTGAAGCAGACGAGTACGAAGACACTGGTTGAAGCGATCGACCGGGCGATGAGGGGCGAATCGCTTCTCGATCCCGCCGTGACGCAGCGTGTGCTGGAGCGCGTGAGGAGTGGCAAGCAGGACGAGGACGAGGAACTCGCGCTCCTTTCAGAGCAGGAGCGAAAGATCCTCGACCTGATCGCGGAAGGCAAGACTAACAAAGAGATAGCAAAAGAGATCTTTCTTAGCGACAAGACGGTGAAGAACTACGTGAGTAGCATTCTGAGCAAACTGAACCTCCGCCGCCGATCAGAGGCGGCTGCCTTCATCGCCCGCAAGAACCCGCAAACCTAGACTCGTCTGAACCTAGGAGTACCAGTGGTCCGAGGCTAAAGGATCAGTAGTACTGGGCGTCAGCCTGCCCCTTCCTTCCAGGGAAGCCCATTTCCTGTATTCGTGGTCAGGGCCATTTGGCCCTGCGAGCCAAGACCAAACGGCAGATGTTAGTTTAGCGCCCGCTAAGCTAACATCTGAGCTAAACCAGTGTCCAAGTGGGCCAGATGCGCGTGCCGGACAGCGCTGGGAGGATCCTCGCAATGAAATTCGGGCAACTGCACCTCTTCGAAAATCCCATGGGCCGCTCCGAGAAAGAGATCGTCGAAGAGCAGTTCGACATCATGTCGCGCGCTGAGGAGTTCGGTTTCGATTCACTGTGGCCCGCTGAGCACCACTTCAGCGAGTATGGGTACTGCGCCTCTCCGGCTATCACGCTGGCAGCACTTGCCGCTCGCACCCAGAACATTCGTCTCGGTACTGGCATTGTCGTGTTGCCGCTCAACCATCCAGTTCGCATCGCAGAGGACTACGCCATCCTCGACATCATGTCTGGAGGCCGCGTAGATCTTGGCGTCGGCCGCGGGTATCAGCCCCACGAGTTCGCGGGCTACGGTGTCGACCAAACGCACAGCCGTGAGATGTTCCGCGAATCCGTGGAGGTCATCCAAAAGGCCTGGACTGAGGAGAAGTTCAGCTACGACGGAGAGTTCTACCAATTCAAGGACCTCACCGTGCGGCCCAAGCCGCTACAGAAGCCTCATCCTCCAATGTGGATGGCCTCGCTCTCAGCGGAAACGTTCAAGCTCTGCGGCCAGTATGGGTTCAACCTGATGTGCGCTCCGGTGTTCGGCTTTAACGTCAACAACGGCGCCGCGCAGATCGAGGAGTATCGCCAGTCGCTGCGCGACCACGGTCGCGATCCCGCCGATCACGAGATCGCCGGCCTGATTATGACCTACGTCGCGGACACGCAGGAGCAAGCCCTTGCGGACTTCCGCGACTCTGTCATCTGGTACTACCGCACGTTCGCTAAGTACATCGCACCACCCAAGGGCCAGCCGCCGGTTAAGACGTACGAAATGTACACTGCGGCGCGTGACTGGTTGGAGACGCTCGAGTGGGATGCGATCGCGGCGAGCGGCGCCGTCGTCTGCGGCACACCGGACCACGTCGCCGGCCGCATCGCCGAAATCCACGAGCTGTGCGGTATCACGCACTACCTTGCGTGGACGCGTATCGGTGGACTGGAACACAGCAAGGTGCTGCACAGCATGGAACTGATGCGGGACAAGGTGATGCCCCAGGTCAGGCATCTGGGGGAGAAGGAGGCAGCGGAAGTTGCCGATCGAGCGGACCGGTAACCACGATTACAGTTATTCTAGTGTGCGCTAAGTTAAGCTCTGGATCGGAACGATCTGAAGTTAAGCGAACGAAAGGAAAAGGAGGCACGACATGGCGATAGACCAAGCAGTCATCGACGAACTGCGAAAAGAACCGGGCATGCCGGATATCGATCTGAGCTGGTTACGAGAGGAAGATGCGCCGGGCATCGTTGCCAAGATGGGGAAGCGCGGACTCACGCTGGACCAGATCAACACAGGCGTGTACGGCGAGGTTCCAGAGACCGCGACCCACGGCACGACTCGTAGCCGAGGGTCCATCCCCAGGGCGGGTGTACTCCGCACCGCGTACTTCGTCCCGGAGAAGAGCGACATCTGGGCCGACAACGCCACGCTCATCTACGAAGAGGCAGCCCAGCGCCAGTGGAGTTCCGCCACGGACATCCCGTGGGAGACGGTCCAACCGCTCCCGGATATCGTGGAAGAGGCAATCTGCCAGATCTGCACATTTCTGACGGAAGTCGAGTTCATCGCGGGCGACGCTCCCGGCCAGTGGCTCAAGCAGATCAGCCCGGACCACTACGAAGTGGCCCTGTACCTGATCTCTCAGGTCATGGACGAAGCACGGCACCTGGATGTCTTCAGGAAGCGGGCGCTCGTCAATGGCTGCGGGCTGCTGGAGGCCGCGGGCGCGACGCGTGGGTTGAGGAACGTCCTGGACTCCAAAGACTTCACCGAGATGTCTGCGCTCATGCACGTCCTCGCGGAAGGCTTCGTCCAGACGATGTTCCGCACGGGAGAGTTCATCGCCCAGAACGAGGCTGAGAAAATGATCTTCCGGCTCTGCGCTCAGGACGAATCCCGCCACGTCGGATTCGGCGTGATGCACCTACGCTACGTCCTTGAGCACGCGCCGGAGCGACGCGAAGAAATTCACCACTATCTAGACAGAGCAGAACAGCTCTTCGGCCACCCAACTGACGGTGGCAGCTCCGGCCTGCAGGAAGCGCTTCTCATCACTATGAGCGGTGGCACTGGGGACCTGGACAAAGGCGCGGAAATCGCGATGGCCCTGAACAAGAAACAGGCCAACGAGTACATGCATCGGCTAGAAGTGGCCGGCCTTGGTGACCGGCGCGAACGCATGAACCCCGCGTTCGGCATGCTCCTGGACCCGCCGAAGAACTAGGCGGTGGCCAGAACATGAGCCTGTAACGGTTTAGAAGAGGATCAGGAGGAAATTATGGCCCAGAAGACTGAGAAAAAACCGGCTGCGACCGGCAACGGAGTCTCCGACGACCTCCGGCGTAAGGCTGAGTCGAAGAACTGGCCGATCGCGATCATCGAGAAGGCGCTAGAGGGCGGCGTGAAGGAAGAGTCACTGCATCAGGCCATGGACGCCGGCATGACGCCCATGCAGGCTCGGCAGATGCTTACCGAAGACCGCAAGATCGAACTCGGCCTGGCTTGGACGAAAGTCGACACCGAACGAGGCATTCGGGCAGAGGTCGGCAAGAAGGGCCTGACCATCGATGCCATCAACGTCGGTTCGTATGCCGACGTGCCGGACATCTGGCCAGACCAGACGATGCGTCCGCGCGGCGCCTACACGAAGCCTGGCGCCGTCAGCATGGGGTACACGATCTACTCGAAGGCGGAGGTATGGTCGGACAACCTCGGAGAGCTGTACGAGGAAGCGATCCAGCGCCGCTGGGCGCCGGCGACGGACATCCCCTGGGAGTCCATCGCTCCGCTGCCTGAGGACAGGGAGCGCGCCATCGGGCAGATCCTAACCGCGCTATGCGAGTACAACTACGCCGTGATTCTCTCGCTTGGAAAATGGGTGCGCGAGGTCAGCTACGGTTTTCACGAAGTCAAGCTCTACCTCTCCACGGTCCTGTTTGACGCCGGCCGCCATTATGAGGCATTTCGCAAGCGAGCGCTTGCCAACGGCAGGGGCCTTGGAGTGCAGGCGCCCGGACATCGGCTGATGCCCATCAGAGAGGCAATGTGTTACGCCGAGATGGCCACGGTGGTCTTCCTGATGAACGACAGCTTCGTCCTGTCGCTCTATCAGGCGCTCGCTGCGCTGGCCCAGAACGATGCCGAAGTAGAACTTTTCACACTCGCGGCTCAGGACAAGGCCCGGCATCTGGCCTACGGAGTCGACCACACACGGTTCCTGCTCAAGCACCAGCCGGAGCGGCGAGACGAAATTCGCCGGTACCTGAACAAGGCTGAGGAGTATCTCACGGCGGACCGCGCGGCGGACACACCCTTAAGAGAGGCGCTTGCCATCCACTTTGGTGGTGGACTCAAGCAGATCGGTGATGGATTCAGCAAGCTAAACGACTTCCGCCATCGCCAACTCCAGACATATCTGAGCCGCCTCGAGTCGGCAGGTATCGAGGGCCACGAAAACGTTCTATGGCCGGAGCTAGCGAAAGACCTGTAACCGGCGCAGGCTTGAAACAGAGTCGAGAGAATAGGAGAGGTATCATGGCTAAGTTCCCATCTGTTGAATGGTTCGAAGCGATCAAGGATCTGGTAAACGGAGATGATCGGCTCCGCAAGCTTGGCACGTGCGATGCCATCATGGGCGTGAAGGTTGAGGACAAGGCCTTCGAAATCACGTTCGAGGCATTCGACTGCGCAGGCGTTCGCGAGATCTCGGAGGCCGACCTCGGCAATACGGACTTCTACCTCGAAGCATCCGCCGAGGCCTGGCAGGAGATGTTGGAAAACATCAGCCAGAGCGGTGGTAAACCGGACCGCCAGCTGACCCTTAACACCATCGACTTCCTCGCCCCAGAAGGGTTCGCGAAGTCTGACGACCAGAGCAGGAAGGACAGCTTCTATCGGTACGGCCAGACGTTCCAGATGTTCTTCAACGCCTCTGCCGAGATCAAGACGGAGTTCGCCGTTCCGGCATAGCTAACAACAAGTTCGACCAGCAGGCGTGTGTCACCGGCCTGCCGACAGTACAACCGTCGCTACCACGAGGCGGCTGGCCCCACCAGGCTAGCCGCCTCGCTGCGATGCGCCACATCCGAACACCTGCTACGCTTGCGGTCGTTGAGAGTTGCGGGCGCGTTTCGTGATCGCCGCTGAGCCAGAGAGGAAGACGCTATGAAGTTTGGAATCTTCTACGAACACCAGTTGCCCCGTCCCTGGGGAGAGACATCGGAGCTGAAACTCTTCCAAGATGCGCTCGAGCAGGTAGAACTCGCCGACAGGCTGGGCATCGACTATGCCTGGGAGGTCGAGCACCACTTCCTTGAGGAGTACTCGCACTCGTCGTCGCCCGAAGTGTTCCTCGCTGCCGCGTCCCAGCGGAGCAAGAACATCCGGCTCGGACACGGGATCGTGCTCATGCCTCCCGCCTACAACCATCCGGCGCGGATCGCTGAGCGCATCGCGACACTCGATCTGGTTTCGAACGGCAGGGTCGAGTTCGGCACGGGAGAGTCCGCCAGCCGCATGGAGCTGGAGGGCTTCGGTATCGACCCGGCTCAGCGCCGGCCAATGTGGCGCGAGACGTTGGAACAGGTGGCGAACATGTTGGCCATGGATCCGTACCCCGGCTTCGAGGGCGAATTCTTCTCCATGCCGCCGCGCAACATCGTGCCCAAGCCTGTGCAGAAGCCGCACCCGCCGATGTGGATCGCCTGCTCCAACCGCGACACGATCCACCTCGCGGCCCAGCTCGGGCTCGGCGCGCTGACGTTCTCCTTTGTCGACCCGGCCGAAGCCCGGCAGTGGGTCACCGACTACTACGAAACGTTCAAGCGAGAGTGTGTGCCGATCGGCCACACAGTGAACCCAAATATTGCCATGGTCACCAGCTTCTCCTGCCACAACGATGAAGAAGAAGCACTTCGGCGTGGCACCGAGGGCTTTCGCTTCTTTCAGTTCGCGCTCGGTCATTTCTACGCCTTCGGAAAACACAAGCCAGGACGGACCGATATCTGGAAGCGTTTCGAGGCGGTGCGGGACGAGCTGAGCCTCGAACAGCTCGGCGGAGGTACCGGCGGGATCGGCACTCCGGGACAGCTGCGCGAACACCTGCGCACGTTTGCCGAGGCCGGCGTCGACCAGACGATCTTCATCCAGCAGGGCGGCAATAACCTGCACGAGAACATCTGCGAAGACCTGGAGCTGTTCGCCCGAGAAGTCATGCCGGAGTTCAAAGAACAGGAAGAGGCGCGCCAGCGCCAGAAAAACGACGAACTGGCTCCGTTCGTGGAAGCCGCTCTGAAGCGCAAAGAGCGGATGAAGGAGCTTTCGGACGACGAGGTCCCAGCGTTTCCAGCCTACGGCTTCAGCATCGCGGAAACCGACACGTCGAAATTGCCGGAGGACCAGAAGCGCAGAGTAGAAGGCTTGCGCCGCATGCAGGAGGTCGCGGAGCGCCAGGACCTGGCCTCGCGCTGATTCGCGGACGGGCTTTGGCGCTCCGGAGGATTGGAACCTGCGGTTCGTTGGAAGCCAAAGAGTGCCAAATGGTCCCTGTAGCAAGGGCTCATTGGGACTAGGAACCGGCACCCAGCAAGACCTATCCTTTTCTATATGCGAGGTACCGCATGAGTGTCCGTGTCCTCCTGGTGGATGCCCACGATGAGGCCAGGCAATCGCTCGTTCGCAGTCTAGAGAGCGATGGCCGTGTGGCCGTGACTGTCCAGGTATCGACGGTCGCGGCAGCCTGTGTTGTCGTTCGAGACACACCGTGCGACCTCACGCTCATGAACGTACAGAGCCGCAACGACGCCGCCGTCATGTTGTGCCGAGAACTGTGCGAACTCACGGACACTCCGCTGGTGGTGCTTACATCGTTCATGACCATCGAGCACTGGCGGGCCCTAAGCCAGGCCGGCGCGGCAGACTACCTGCTCAAGCACGCCGATAGCCGGCTGCTGTGCGACGCGATCGTTCGCCTGGCGAACCGGTATCAGACGGCTGGAAAGTACTGAGCGATGCCCGGCGGTGATTGGTGTGATCGGCTGCAAGGAGCGCTGGGAAGACGACTCTGATCGAAGGCTAGCTGATGGAGTTCCCTGGCCGGGGTTCGCGTGTTGCCACGATCAAGCAGGATGCGCACGATTTCGAGATCGACATCCCTGACTAGGACACCTGGCGACACCGCGTAGCCGAAAGCAACGCGGCGATCATCCAAGATGAGGCCATTCTGGCCGGCCTTCTCTCGTCGATGGCTCCTTCGATCCGATGCCTGTAGAAGGCAAGCGCGCCAGCACGTTGCCGAAGATCCTGATTCGACGTTCCGAGGCGGACGGCGACCCTCTCCGCATCCAGGGAGAGGTCCTCGCGGTCGTGGCAGCAGATGCTCGCGCTGTTCCCGTGTCGGTGTTGTATCGTTCAAGATGACAACTGGCCAATCGCTGGACTCGTTCCGCGGCGGCCACCAGGAACGCAAGGATAGCATGACTGAACATGGCATCATCGGAGCAGTTCTCGCCGGAGGTCGAAGCCGTCGCCTCGGTCGCGACAAGGCGACTGTCGAGTTCGTTGGCAGACCGCTGATCAGCTACCCGGTTGGCGCACTGAGGACGGCGGGACTCGATGTCGTCCTGGCGCTTCGTGGTGGCCAAGAGATACCCGCCGCTCTCCAAGGTGTGAGCTGCGTATATGACGACGTTGAAGACGCAGGGCCGCTGGGCGGCCTCTACGCACTACTCAAGTGGATGCCGGGCGAATGGGCGCTCGTGGTCTCCTGCGACCAGCCGCTTGTCCAAGTGAACCTGCTGCATGGCATCATGACTCACAGCGATTGTACGGCGGACGCCGTCGTCACGCGGACGCCTGAGCGTCTGCAGCCAATGCCTGGGCTTTATCGGAAGAGTTGCCTGCCTGCAATCGAAGGGGCGCTAGAACGTGGTGAGCGTGGCCTACGGGACTTGCTGAGCGGCGTTCGGCGGTGTGAGTTGGCTGGCGAGAACCTCAACCGCCTCGATCTAGAGCATGCATCATTCATCAATGTCAACACCCCCGAAGACCTGTTGGAAGCACGCCGTCTGGCCTCTGCGCTTTAGCTCAGCGATCTCAACACAGGAGGGGACGCACTGAGCAGATCCTCTACACTAAGCTTGCGCTTGTGCTTCCGCTCACTATCGCGGAAGCCCAGGGTCGGCAAATGGCCCCTAAAACCACGGGCCGTGGGCAACATTAACCACAGGTCCCAGGCACCGCCATTGACGTATGTCTGCTCACCAACAGGCCGATCGGCACATGAGACCAGAGCCGCCTGGGCGACGCAGGTCTCATGCCGGGGCGACATCCACACGAACGCCACGGTCAATAGGCACGGGCTGCCAGTGCATGGCTCGGTAGCGGAGGTGTCCGTAGCCGCCCGCTAAGTGGAGCCACTTCACCATCCCTGGCTCAACATGAGAGATGTCCCGCCAATCCTTGAACTGATACGGCTCCCAGCCGTTGTAGCTGATCACCTGGCCCGGCTGGACGGCCGGTGTCACGCGCGCTTGGACGGTCAAGGAAGAACAGTCGTTAAAGACGCGAATGTCCTGCCCATTCTCGATGCCGCGCGCAGCGGCGTCACGGTCGTTAATATGCACCACAGGCTCGCCCCGTAGCGTGCCGAGGATGATATTGCTCGTGCTGTTCATGGAGTTCACGCTCCAGCGCGGGTGACCACCCGTGATCTGCAACGGGTACTCGCCTCCGTGGGCTGGCGGGTCCTTGTGCACGGGCAACTCCTCACCGGCCTCCAGGAACCACTCGTGATCGATGTAAAACTGCGCGCGCCGCGTGAGCGTGGGGAACGGTTCCTTCTTCTCCGTTTGCCAGCGGAAGGGCGAGTGCGTCTCGTCCGGCTTCAGGTCGGACGCCTGCGCCAGCGCCATGGGCGACCGTCCCCAGCCCGTGAACCGCACGAACCCCGTCTCTCGGAGTGATGCGAGCGTCGTGCCTTCCGGGATGTTGCCTAGGACCGCCGAGTCGCGCACAATTTCGTCGACGACTGCGTCATCGTCGGCGAGCGCGCCGTTCATAGTGATGTCCTCGTAGAGGGTGTCCAGCCGCACCGAACCACCGCCATCAAGCGGCATTTCGACGAAGTCTCGCGCCTTGGCCCGCTCGCCCAGCTTCTTTGCAAGCAACTGGCTGATCTGCCATTCCGAGCGCGACTCTCCCGCCGGCTCGACGGCCTTATCCGACAGTGTGAGGTTCATGATGTCAGGCGTCGTGTACGGGAAGTTCGGCTTCTCGTAATGCTGCGCCGCTGGCAGGATGATATCAGAGTATAGCCCTGTCGTAGTGATGCGCACATCGACCGAGACGATCAGCTTGAGCTTGGGCCATAGGTGCTCCAACAGCTGCTGTTGGCCACCTCGCTGACGCCGGAGCATGTTGCCACCGATCTCGAACAACACACGCGGAGGTGTGTCCTTTGAGCGCTGGGAGGCGCCCTGCCACCAACCCTTCTCTATCGCCTCATCCACGTACTCATCGAACGACCGCTTCATCGAAGGATCGTTCCAGGCTGCGGTGTTCCAGGCCTCTCGATAGCCGCAGTGGTTGTACCAGAAGACGGCCGCCGGTATGCCGGCCCCTGCCGCCGCGCCCTGATAGCCCATTTCCGCCATCAGAATCTCTGGCGTCAGCGAGCGATCATTCGCGAGCACACCGTCCAACATGGCCTGCTGGCCCTTGAACATCTCTCGCGTCGCGTCTTGGCCGGGCCCTGGCTTAGCAGCCAGCAGGAATGGCCCGTCGAACATGCCCACGGCCCAACTACGAATGCCCGCCCCTTGCTTGCCCCAGTTGCCGGTGAGAGCGAGCAGCAGACAGAGAGAACGCTCCATCAAGTCGCCATGGTAGGACTTACCCAGCGTCCAGCCGGAAATGATGTGCGTCCTTCGGCTTGCGACCTTGCGTGCCAGCTCGCGAATAGTATCGGCGTGCACGCCGCAGATAGGCGCGGCGTCTTCCGGCGCGTAGTCCCGTAAGCGTTCCCGCAGCCGCTCGAACGCGGGTTGCACCTCCAGTTGCGTCCCTTCCGCGAGCGTCGCCGTGTACGTTCCTGCCAGCGCCGGCTCGATCTCGCCCAGATCGAGTGTGCGAGGCGCCTCGACGATCTGATCACCGCGAGCGTCGTAGAAGTAGAAGATCTCCTCGGAGCCGCCCTCTTGCATGTCCGACTGGCGCAGGAAGCGCCCGTTGTCGGTGCGGACGAGCAATCCTAGGTCGGTCTGTTCTGCCACGAACGACTCGTTCATCAGCCCTTCATCAACGATCACGCGGCACATGGAGAGGGCGAGCGCGGCGTCCGAACCGATGCGCACGGGCAAGAAGTAGTCGCTGTGGATGGCTGATGGACTGTAGTCAGGCGCGATGATGGCGACTTCGGCGCCGTTGTAGCGCGCTTCAGCGATGTAGTGATAGGTCGGGATCGAGCTGTAGACGGGATTGTTCGCCCAGATCAGAAGCAACTCGGAATGAAACCAATCGTCGTTGCTCGCGCACGGGTCGAACCGCCCGAACGTCGTGTAGATGCCCGGGCTAAAGTCATTTATCTCGGCCTGAACATCTGTGTGCGTGGCGCCAATTCGTGAGAGCACGCCGCCACCAAGAACCATGCTCTGCATGCCGCCCTGTCCTGGCGTGCCGATGCGCACGATCGACTCTGGACCCGACTCCTGCATTGCGTCCAGCATGGCATCGGCAATTTCGGTCAGCGCCTCGTCCCAGGAGATCTGCTCCCATCTGCCCTCGCCGCGTTCGCCCGCGCGTCGCACGGGATGGAGCAGGCGCTCTTTACCATCCAGCATCTGGCTCCAGGAAGCCCCCTTCTGGCAACCAGCCGGGTTCATGTCCGGAACGCCCTCCTCCACCACCTCATACGTTCCGCCGGGCTCCTCGCGGACGACCTTACCATCCCGAACGTAGACGCGGTACGGGCAGTTGGAGGGATAACAATCGACACAGTGCGTGCCCCAAGTTGTCTTGTCCCACTTCCATCTGTCTCGATACGCCTCCGCCCATGGCTGCGAAAGACTGCGCGTTTCCAATTCGTGTGACTTCTTCTGTGCCATTGGACACCTCCAGATCTGGCGCCTATTCTAGCGCACGCTAAGATAGGACTGAAAGGGCCGAACGGTCCCAACCGAATGCTATGCTGGCTGCGCGGCACGCGGTTTCCCACACAGTTTTGCGTTCGTCGCGATTGGTTTGGAGGAAGATCATGCGAATAGGACTTAACTACGGTGGTGTAGCGAGCATGGAAGCGCAGATCCAGAGCGTGGACGAGCACGTTCAGAGAGTGGTGGACGCCGAAAAAGACGGCTTCGACAGCGTCTGGCTCGCCCAGATCTTTGGCGCCGACGCACTGACCGTGATCGCACTCGCCGGGCCTCGGACCAAGCGGATTGAAATGGGTACCGGCGTCGTGCCGACCTATCCGCGCCATCCGTTCGTGCTCGCGCAACAGGCGTTGACAGTGCAGGCAGCCGCTGGGGGACGGCTGAGCCTCGGCATCGGCCTCTCTCACCAGCCCGTCATCGAGGGCATGTGGGGGCTCTCATATGAGAAGCCCGCGCGCCACATGCGAGAGTACCTATCGGTCTTGCGTCCGTTGGTGGAGGAAGGAAAGGTCGCGTTCAACGGCGAGGTGTACCGCGTGACTGCGGGACTGCAGGTCCCCGGCACGCAGCCGTTCCCCATTCTCATTGCGAGTCTAGCGCCGATGATGCTCCGCATTGCGGGAGAACTTACGGACGGCACGGTGACGTGGATGACGGGGCCTAAGACGATCGAAACGCACATCGTCCCCCGCATTAGCGCGGCCGCGGCGAACGCTGGACGGCCCGCGCCCCGCATTGGCGTTGCGTTGCCCGTGGCGGTGACTGACGATGCGGCAGCGGCGCGAGAGAAAGCCGCACAGGAGTTCCAGATGTATGGCTTTCTTCCCAACTATCGCCGGATGTTGGACATCGAAGGCGCGGCGGGGCCCGCTGACGTCGCTATTGTCGGCAATGAGGCGGAGGTCGAGCAACAGATACGGGCGATCGCCGCTGCCGGAGCTACTGACTTCATCGCCGCACTCTTCCCGACGGGGAGCGATCCTGATGCGTCGATGAAGCGCACGCGGGCGTCGCTCAAGAGTCTCGTCGGCAAGGTCTAGGCGAGCGCCCCCGCCTGAGCCCGCAGGCTAGGCATGAAAGCATGGCGGACTCGAGTCTAAGAGTGCTTCAGGATGTGAACGAGACAGACGCCGCCGACGCCGACCATGTGAACCAGCCCGACGCGCGCGCCGGCGACTTGGCGTGGCCCGGAGAGGCCGCGTAACTGCTGGACAGTCTCCCATACTTGGGCGAGACCCGTAGGCCCTAGTGGATGGCCTCGCGCGAGGAGCCCTCCATCGGTGCTGAACGGAATGCGGCCACCGATGGACGTGTCGCCGTTCTCGACCATGCGCTCCCCTTCGCCCACGTCACAGAAGCCCAGTTGCTCGCAGTATTCGATCTCTTCCACGGTGAAGGCGTCGTGGATCTGAACGAGATCGATGTCGTCAGGACCCAGCCCGGCCTGCGTGTACGCCTCCTGCGCGGTGAGGTGCGTGGTCTTCGCTTCGCTAGGAGAGCCGTTCTCGTAGCTGCCGGTTCGAAACGCGGACGCGTCCACGGTGATCGGTGGCGCCCCCAGTTGTCGCGCTTTCTCGTCGCTCACCACCACGGCGGCGGCCGCGCCGTCTCCCATCGGGCAGCAGTGGGGCACCGTGAGCGGATCCGCGATCATGCGGGCGTTCACGACTTCCTCAACTGTGAGTTCGTTCTGGAGCTGGGCGAACGGGTTGTGGCTGGCGTGCTTGTGGTTCTTGACGCTGACGAGTGCGAACTGCTCGATCGTTGAGCCAAAGTCGTGCATGCGCCGCCTGGTCTGCATCGCGAAATAGCCGACCGGAGGCATGACGCCCTGCATGCGGCGGATGTTCCCCTCGCGCGCCTCAGGACTACTCGGCCGCACGGAGCCGCCTCCGAAGCTTTGGTTGAGTTTGCCGACGCCGACGGCCACGGCCACGTCGACACGGCCCGACGCCACCGCGAGGCTGCCTTCGCGAAACGCGCTCGATCCGCTGGCCGACGCGTTGTCGATATTGATGACTGGCAGGCCCGTTTGGCCGAGTTGGGCGCTAATGCCGGTCCCCGGCGTCATGCTGACGCCGACGACTCCGCAGTACATCAACTGGACGTCTGGCCAGCCTAGGCCCGCGTCAGAGAGCGCGCCGAGGACCACCTCGGCGCCGAGATCGCTGAGCGTGCTCTCCCGATGACGGCCAAACGGCAGCATGGCGACGCCTGCGACAACCGCCTTCGTCATCGCGTACCATCCGCCGGCTCGAAGCCGTATCCGACTAGTTCGGTGCCATCGTTGTCATGCCCCTGCGGGACAAGGCAAAGCCGCACCGGCATGCCGATCGTCGGCGCGTCCGGGTCGCAGGTCACGACGCCGGTCACACGCGGCCCGCCCGCGAGGTCTATCTGGCCGATGACGTAAGGGACGAATCCTTCGCGCTGTCCACCCAGTTCGCGGACGACGGTCCACGTATACAACTCGCCGTTCTGCGACGCATCTTCGGTACGCATGTCGTCGCTGGAGCAGGCCGCGCACCGCTCCCGCGGCGGAAAGAAGCGCCTGTCGCAGAACGAGCAGCGCGAAACGAGCAACACGGGTCGCCCATCGGCGATCCTGAATACGCCTTCCACCAGCGGAATGGGCGCGCCGTTGTTCGGCGTCATATCGCCGGCCCGGCGCGGCCCGTGGTGCTAACGGGCACCGGGCCCGTGGTGCTAACGGGCACCGTTGCGCTTTGGCGCACCGTTGCGACGGGCCCGCTTGGGCCGGCCGTTCTTCTTGCCGTTCGAGCGCCTTGCTGGAGAGAACTTCTCCACGTCCACGCGGATGGCGCGGTCGACAGGGACCGGCTGCCATTGGATGGGCCAGTAACGAAGATGTCCGTAGCCACCCGCAAAGTGTAGCCATTTCACCATGCCTGGCTCCACATCCATCGGGCCGCGCCAGTCTCGGAACTGGTACGGGTCCCAGCCGTTGTAGCAGATCACCTGGCCTGGCATGACGGACCCCGCGAGTTTGACCGGGACCATGAAGTCGCCCACGTCGTTGAAGACGCGGACTTCTTCGTCGTCTTCGATTCCCTGCTTCTCGGCATCGCCGGGGTTCATTACGATGTGGGGGCGGCCCCGATGCGTCTGGAGCAGCATCCGGTTCGTGATGTTCATCGAGTGGATGCTCCAGCGGTTGTGGCCGGATGTAAGCACGTACGGATAGTCGCCGCCCATCTTGGGCGTCTCCTTGTGGACGGGCAACTCCTCGCCGGCCTCGATGAACCAGGGATGGTCGATGTAGAACTGGGCGCGACGCGTCAGCGTAGGGTAGGGGAGGCCCTTCTCTACGTGCCACTGGAGCGAGGTGTACGGCTTACCGGGTGTCGCATCTGTCGCTTGGTTTAGCGTGTAGACGTTCTTGCCCGTGGCGATGAACTCGGCTTGGCCCTTTTTCTTGATCGTCTTCAGCGTGGTGCCTTTGGCCACCATGCCGGCCTCCGCCGTGTCACGGATCCATTCTTCGATCAGGTCCTCGACGTCTTCGATCCCCAGGGTCATGTCGTAGTAGAGGTTGTCCAGCTTGTGTGGACGGCCCACGCTGTCGGTGTACTCAACCAGTTCGCGCGCCTTCGCGCGCTCCTCGATGGCTTTCGCGAGCCGCCGGAAAATGTCCCACTCGTTGAGCGAATCGCCCTGTGTATCCGCGGCGCCGTCGGAGTACTTGAGCTGCAGCAGATTGGCGGCCGCCATGTGGAAATTCGGCTTCTCATAGTGCTGCGAGGCGGGCAGGACGTAGTCGGAGAACATGCCGGTTGTGCTCATCCGCCAATCGACGCTGACGATCAGGTCGAGCTTCGGCCAGAGGTGCTCCAGCAGGTGCGTGGCGCCTCCGCGCTGGCGGCGCAGCATGTTGCCGCCCACCTCGAAGAGCACGCGAGGCGGCTGATCGACAGCCGGCTTGATGGAGCCCTCCCACCAGCCCTTGTCGACGGCTTCCTCGAAGTACTCGTCGAACGTGCGCTTCATGGTGGGGTCGCCCCATTCACGGTTGTTCCAGCGCTCCTTGTAGCCGCAATGGTTGTACCAGAAGAACGCGGGCGGTACGAAGCCAACGACGCCGGCGCGGACCGCGTTGACCACGCCGTCGATCGCCTTCATTTCTTCCGTGTCCTCGCTGGTATCCATGCCCGCCATCTTCTCGAGGCCCTCGCGCATCTCGAGGATGCGGCGGGCCTCCGCGCGCCCTGTGCGCTCCTTCAAGCCGAAGATGTTCTGCCCTTCCAGGCCGCTGCCGACCGACCAGCTCCCGATACCGGAGCCGAGACGTCCCCAGTTGCTCGTCAGTCCCAGCAGCAGCAGCATCGAGCGCTGCATCAGGTCGCCGTGGTAGTACTTGCAGACGTTCATTCCCATATAGATGGACGTTCGCTTCTTGGCGACCCTCCTGGCGATCGAGCGGATGACATCCGCGTTCACGCCGCAGATCTTGTATGCCTTCTCAGGCGTGTAGTCGCGGTTGAGTTGGGTCAGGAGCACAGCGAAGGCCGGCGCCACGGTCACGCGGGAACCGTCCTTCAGTCGCACCTTGCGCTCGCCCTCCATGGCCGGCTTCACCTTGCCCCAGCGAAGCGTGCCTCTGGGCGCCTTTGCGACGCGGCGCGTGGCCGTGTCCCAGGCGTAGAACTGCTCGTCGGAGCCGTCCTCCTCTAGGTCGTCTTCGCGGAGGAAGCGTTTCGTGTCGAGCCTGACCAGGAGCGGCAGGTCGGTCTGCTCCTTGACGAAACGCTTGCTGTAGAGGTCTTCCTTGATGATCGTGTGGCACATCGCCAGCGCCAGCGCCGCGTCTGTCCCCGGCCGTACCGAATAGAACTCGTCGGCGTGGATGCTGGAGGGTCCTGCGTCCGGCGCCAGGTGGATCACTTCGCAGCCCTGGTAGCGGCCCTCGGCCGTGGCGTGATAGTTCGGGATTTGCGTGTAGACGGGGTTGCAGTGCCAGATGAGCTGGAGCTTCGTCTTGCCGGTCTGCGTACCGCTGACGGGATTGAACTTGCCCCACGTGATGTAGTGGCCGGGCTGGAAGTCGTTGATGACAGCGTTGACGTCGGTGCTGACGCCGCCAAGCAGGTTGACGATCAGGCGCTGGGTGGGCCACGTCGCCATCGTGCCGCCCTCGGCGGGCGTCATCTCATGGATGATCGACTCGGGGCCACCTTCTTCGATCGCGTTCAGCATGCGGTCGGCGATGTCCGCGAGCGCCTCGTCCCAAGAGACGCGCTCCCAGTTGCCGTCGCCTCGTTCTCCCACGCGCCGAAGCGGGTAGAGGACGCGCTCCTTCCCGTAGAGAGTCTGGCTCCAGGACGCGCCCTTCTGGCAGCCCATAGGGTTCTTGTCGGGCACACCCTCGACGATGCTCGGCGGGTTGGCGCCGGCCACCTCTTCGAACGCGACCTTCCCCTCCTTGAGGTAGATGTGATACATGCAGCTGCCCGGGTAGCAGTCCACGCAGTGGGTGGCCCAGGCAACGTCGTCCCAGGCCCACTTCTTGCGGTAGCTGTCCATGGTGCGTGAGTCCGGCTGTTGCTTGGCTGGGGCCGTCTTGGCTTTCGTTCGTCCCACGGTGCTCTCCTCTCGCTCGCGTTAGGGCGCTACTTGCTCTTGATGGGTGTGAGCTTGATCGTCGCTGGGTCTTTGTCGAACGGACCGAAGAGTTCCTTCCAGCGGAAGACGGTGAGCACGTCCATCAGCTCCGATTTCTTGCCGGACTTCGTCTTCTTCATCTCCGCCTGCAACGTGGCTAGCGTGTCTACCACGCTTGGGCCGAAGAGCTGCTCCAGGTACTCGTTCGGGATGCGCGGCTCTTCGAGGTCGGGCGAGCCATCCTTGTTGAGCTTGGGCGGCGCCACCGGTGGCACATAGAAAATGTTCGGGCCGGTCGCGTATTCCGGGTGCAGCGGCAGCGCCACCCGCCATTCGTGGACCAGCTTATGGATCGGCCCATCAGTGTCGTCTAGGTAGCCGACGAACGTGAGCCGGCCGGGGCACTGCCTGGCGCACGCCGGAGCGACGCCCTTCTCCAGTCTTGGGAGGCACATGATGCAGTGCTGGCTGACTTGGCGCACGTGGTTGAAGAAAATCGCCTTGTAGGGACAGGCCCGCGAGCAGTACTGGTGGCCCTCGCACTTTTCCTCGTCTCGCAGGACGATGCCGTCCTCTTCGCGCTTGTACATGGCGCCGCTGGGACATGCATCCACGCAGGCCGGGTGCGTACAGTGGTTGCAGAGCCGCGGCAGGTAGAAGAAGTAGCTGTTGGGCCACTCGCCGGCCCCTTGGTCCTCTTCCCAGTTGGGACCCCAGGTGGGAGACTCTCCCTCAGGTTCAAAATGGACCGACGTTCCCTTGCCGCCGTAGAACACTTCGTCGTAGTTGAAGTCCCAGCCGCCGCCGAACGATTCGCGATCGGGCGCCTTGCCAAGCTGCAGAACGCCGTCTCGATAGCCGCCACCCATCTGCTCCCAGTCTTTCGGGTAGCCTTTGCCGGGCATGGTGTTGACGCTGCACCACCACATGTAGTCGGTGCCTTCTGTACGATCGTCGTCGCGAGTCCACAACATCTTGCAGGCGACGGCGCAGGTCTGGCATCCGACACACTTGTTGAGGTCGAAGACCATGGCGATCTGGCGGGACTTGCTCTTGGAGCGACCATTCGATGGCATGCGCATTCCTCCACTCATGGGCTGGGCTACGACATAAGGTTGCACACGCCTCTGGGCGCTTCCAAGGGCCAAGTGGCCCCTCTTGCGGAAGTCAGTCTTGGCCGCCGCTCGACGCTATCCTGCCGCCGCGAAGCGCCCGTCGGTCATCACCAGTGTGCGGTTGGCCCGCTCAGCGACACGCGGGTCATGCGTCACGATGACTACGGCCGTTTTCAGTTCCTTCTGTGCTTGGAACAGGGCGTCCATGACCCGGTCGCCGTTCTCCGTATCGAGCGCCCCAGTGGGCTCGTCGCACAGGAGGAGCGGCGGGTCGTTGGCCAGGGCACGGGCGATGGCCACCCGCTGTTGCTCTCCTCCTGAAAGCTGCGAGGGCCGGTTGTTGAGCCGGTCTTGAAGCCCGAAGCTGGAGAGTAGCTCGACGGCCCGGCGCTTCGGGGCGAACTTCTTCGTTCGGGAGAACTGAATAGGCAGCGCGACGTTCTCTGCGGCCGTAAGGGTCGGCATCAGGTTGAACTGTTGGAAGACGAAGCCAATGAACTCGTTCCGGATGTCCGCAAGGCGGTTTTCGTCCATCTCGGTGATCTCAACGTCCGCCACCTGCAGGCTCCCCTGCGTCGGCGTGTCTAGGCCACCTAGAATACCCATGAGCGTCGACTTGCCGCTGCCGGAAGGCCCGATGATGGCGACCACTTCTCCCTGGTTGACCGTGATGTCCACGCCTCTGAGGGCATCGACGACGAGGTCTCCGGAGCGGAATTGTTTCGTCAGTCCCTCTCCCCGCAGTACGTTGACTCCTTCTTCAGCCATATGACACTCCCTAATCTCCACGTAGGACATCCAGCGGCCTCGCACGGGCAGCCGGGTAGGCGCTGATTAACGTGACCGACAGCGATAGGACAACGGTTAGCGCTAGCACTCCGACGACGATGGCCGGCGAGATGATCAGGCTGAGTTCGCCGCCAACCCCGAGGACGACAACCGCCAGCACGGCAATAGAGAGCGCCAGGCCGATCGCTCCCCCAACGAACCCGAGGAACGTATTCTCCACCGCCAACTGCACCACCACCCAATTTGACCTGGCACCGACCGCTTTGAGCAGGCCGATCTCGCGGCGACGCTCGATTGTGGACAGGGCGACCGCGTTTGCGATGATGACCACGGCGGCAACCAGGGAGAGGCCGGAAAGGGCGAGGGGAATCAGCGTGAAGTGCTCAATGAGGCGCTCCATGAAATCCGTGAAGAAGCTGGTCTCATAGGCGAAGACGGAGTCGAACGCCAGGTTGATGTCCCGCACCAGAGCATCCTGCTTGTCGTCCTCCACCTGGACCAGGCCCCAAGCCTCACGGCGAACGCCCTGTTGACCGCCGAACGGATCAGTGGCCGTGAGGACAGCGCCGTCACCGATGAAACTGTTAGAGAAGCCGACGACCTCCAACTCCACTTCGCCGGAAGCCGGGAAGCCGGTATCATCAACGCCTACGAACCCGAGCCTATCGCCGACACTGAGCCCCATCTCCTCGACCGCTGAGAAATCTTCGCCCTGCTGAAGCACGATGGTGTTCTTGCCCACATCGTTCTCCGTGAGCATTCCCCCGCCGTCCGCCGGGAAATCCAGGCGGGGGAGCAGGTCGTCGACCTCACGAACGGTGAGGTTGTCGTATTCCGCGAGGAATTGCTGATCTCGATAGTCAAAACCTTCGATCCCCTCCCGTTCATTGCCGATGTCTCGGAAGCGCTCTCCGTTGTGAGAGACCAGAACAACGTCATAGACGGTTGCGGACGAGAATCCGGTGACCCCATCGGCCTCGCGCATCATCGCGAAGACATCGTCTTCCTCCTCAGGATCGTTCACGAGCACGAACACGTCCGCACCGATCGATCTCTCATAGGCGGTCGACACAGTGTTCGTCATGGTGTCCGCGAGCAACAGGATCAGGCTGATCCCCAGCACGCCGATGCTCATCGCCAGCAGGGTGGACGCGGCGCGTGTTTTGTGGCGGCGCCACTCGAGGAGTGAAAGGCGCAGGGTCAACGAGCCCATCGCCGGCAGCCGGCTCAGCACGTAGATGACGGCCACAAGAATGGCAAGGAGCACTCCGACGACAGCGAAAGCCCCCAGGGTTCCGGCCAGACCCCAGGGCGAGCCGATTAGGACGCTCACCATGATGCCCGCGAGCAGGGCCAGCCCTGACAACAACATGAGGCTGACGGGCCAGCTACCCTTGATCAGGTCGCTATCGTTGGGGCGGATGGCGGCCATCGGACGCACGCGGCCTGCTCCCACTATGGGAAGAAGGCCAAACGCCAGCGTTACTACGAGCCCCACGATTAGACCTGAGACGACGGGGCCGGCGCCCAGCCGCCATGCCAGATCCGTGAAGAGCAGGTCCTCAAGTATCCGTAGCGTCCCGAAGCTGACCAGAACGCCAATCAGTATGCCCAGTACGCTTCCGAGAGCGCCGATGATCAGGGCCTCTGCAAGGAACACCGCCATCACCTGCCGCCCCTTGAGCCCGATGGCTTTGAGGACGCCCGCCTCCGGCAGCCGCCTCCTTACCAGCACCTGCATTGTGTTGGCGATTCCCAGGCCGCCAATCGCCAGCGCCACCAGCCCGAAGACGAGGATCACGCTCCTGATGATATCGACTGTAGCCTTGTTGTCTTCCGCTGCCTCCGCGGCCGTCGTAACCTTCTCGATGCCGGACGATTCCAGGCGCTGGTCTATGATCTCCAATTCAGCGTCGCTGCGGCCCGCGGCCAGAATGTGGAGCTGCGTCTCCGGCGGTTCGATCAAGATGATTCGACCGTCGTCTCCACGCTGTCCATCAGCATCCGGCGCCGCCCGCGGAGTTCCCGGCCGCCATACGCTGGTGGCATGGGGCGGGTATTCATCAGTTTGTCGTACTTCGTATGGGGTATCTGCGAGGATATCTGCCGCGGCTCCGCCATCCAATGGCCCGGCGGGGACGGAGAAATCGACAGTCCATTCACCCGTCGAGTCGGCGAATGCATCGCGGCCTCCGCCCGGTTCGGCGTGAACTTCAATTTCGATCCGGGTTGATGGATCAGCCGTTCCGGATACGGTGTCGAGGTCAGCGTTGACTTGAGTCACAGCCAGGTTGGTTACGACGTGGGTCGCCGTGATGTCCGGGCCACTCAAGCTGACGCGGTGGCCGGGCTGTATGTCAAACACGCCCCAAAGATCGAAGCTCACGTAGTTCTCTCCGCGGGGCTCCCAATTCGTGGGGCTGGCCACCTGCGATTCGGAGTAGTCCACAGGTTCCGCCGTGCTCGGATCATCAATCGTAAGCGTTAACTCGGCGCCCTCTTCCATTCCATACGCGCCCCAGACTATGTCTTCCTCCGGCCACACCTTGAGGAGTGCGCCCCCTTCCGGCTGTCCCGGCCAAGCGGGGTCCGGCTGTCCCCGTTCAGGAACATAGCCCCCGGGTTCCGGCGCGGCCACGAACAAGCTGTCCATCGTGTCCTGCCGAAATATGATGCAGCCGACGAACGGCATGCACTCGCGCGAGAACTCCGCGTCGGACATGATGCCCCGGACGGTGAACAGGTCCTGGATGTCACCCAGCTTGATCTCGTCGTCCACGTTGATGTCGTGGCGGTTGGCGAGCGTACTCGTCACGACGACGTCGTACGGGTCCTGCACCAGGTCTCCGAGGTCTCGGCCGGCGGGCTTCTCGGACTGTACCCGGCCGTAGTACGGATAGACGTCCGTTTCCAGGAAGATCGGATTGTAAAAATTGACGACCGCGTCCTTGTCGGTCCGGCCCTGGACCACGACCTTGAAGTTGGCTAGGAAGCTCCGGCTATCTTCGCGGATGAAGGTGCGGCGTGTGAAGCCGTCGATTAGCCCTTCGTCCTGAAGCTCCTGGATCGTGGCCCAGAAGCTCTCACCCTCGCCTCCCCCAAGGCCCAGCGGCGGCACGCCCTCGGTAACGACGTCGCCGCGCAGGAGTTCCCGCACGTTGGTGGTGAGTTTGTCCTCCAGGACGTCGGCGGTGAGCTGGAGGCCCACGATGGCGGCCACGCCGACGGCAACGCTGCCGATGGCGAACATCGCCCGTTGCCGGTTGCGCAGCAGCGAGAGGACGGCATTTCTGAGATAGAAGCTGATCCGTGCGAAAGGCTCGGCTCCTACCCCGGTCGTCGTCTGGGGTGTCCGAGCTATAATCTCGTCCGTATGCAGATCGATACCCTTGTCTTCGAGGTAATCAATCCAGTTCCCCCATCCGGCAGCTCTTATGGCTGCCAGCTCGCTGCCAGCGGCAAGATACTTCCTGATCTGATCAAGGGCCTGTTGCTCCGATTCAGTTAGCATCTGGGCGCTGCGCTCTTCGTCGCAAGGACGGCGTCATCTTCCGGGCGATTGGTGGGTTGGGTGGAGCCGACGACGTTGGTGAAAAGAGTAGTGACGGTATCTTCGGGAAGCCCCCGCGCCATGATCTCAGCCTTCCTGCCGTGGTGAACCCGCGAGCTATTCTAGCAGATACTAGGATAGGGCAGCGGGCGCTTCCTGCTGGGCCGCTAGGACGCGCGCCACGCGGCTTAGGCAGGCTCGACTTCGACCCGGAACGCCCGGTCGATTGGGGCGGGCTGCCATTGCGTTGTCCAGTAGCGCAGGTGGCCTTCGCCGCCCGCGAAGTGCAGCCACTTGACCATGCCTGGTTCGACCTCGGCAGCGTGCTTCCAGCCAGCGTGCTGGTACGTCTCCCAGCCGTTGTAGCTAATCACCTGGCCTGGCCGGACCGCGCCCGACACCTTCGCCTCCGCCTTGAACGATGAGACGTCATTATACAGCCGCACCGATGCGCCGTTTTGGATCCCGCGCGCGTCCGCGTCCGAGCTGTTGATCAAGACGCTGGGCCCGCCGCGGTGCGTCTCCAGCATGAGCCGGTCCGTCTGGTTCATGGAGTGGATGCTCCAGCGGGAATGGCCGCTCGTGAGCACGAGCGGGTAATCGCCGCCCATCGGCGGGTTCTCCTTGTGAATGGGGAGCGCCTCGTCAGCTTCGATGAACCACGGATGGTCGATGTAGAACTGAGCGCGCCTGGTCAGCGTCGGGTAGGGGAGTCCTCGCTCGACGTGGTGGCGTAACGCCGCGTGAGTTTCGTCCGGTCGTAGGTCAGCCGCTTGCACGGCGGCGAACGGCGTGATCCCCCAGTCGACGAAGCGAACGGAGCCTTGCTCACGGAACGTTTCGAGCGTCGTCCCCTTGGGCACCGTGCCCACCTCCGCCGTGTCGAGTACCATCTCCTCCAGCACCTGCTCCGTCGTCTCGAACGCTCCGTTTGCGGTGAAGTACGCGGCGAGGTCGTCGAGGCGATGGCTCGTGCCGCGGGCGTCCGTGTATTCGACGAATCCTCGCGCCTTTGCTCTCTCCTCGATCTTCCGCGCCAGGTCGACGAACACCTCCCACTCCGGCCGCGCCTCTCCGGCGGCTTCCACGGCGGCGTCGGAGAACGTGAGCAGCAGCGTCTGTGGTGAAGGCTGAGAGAAGCCCGGCTTCTCGTACGGCGCAGCGGCAGGAAGCAGTATGTCGGCCTGCTGGGCGGAGGCCGTCATGCGCCAGTCCATGCAGACGTGTAGCGCCAAGGCATCGAACAGTGGGGCGTTCGCCTCGCGGCCGCCGCGCATCCTGCGCGCCCAGTTCGTGCCGATCTCAAAGAGTACGCGGGGTGTCTGCGACTCGCCTAGGCGGTCCAAGCCGCGCCACCAGCCTTGTTCTTCGGCATCGCGGACGTACTCCTTCAGCGGGCGCTGCATCGTCGGGTCCGACCAGTCATCGCGGGCCCAGCGCTCGGGGAGTTTGCTGTGATGACGCCAGAGGAAGGCCGGCACGATGGCGTGGCCTGTTCCGGCGCCGCCCTGCTGGAGTTGGATGGCCGCGGCTGCCTCGGTGAGCCCGGGGTCGGCGTCCTGCATGCCTTTGATCACCATGCCGCGTCCGTTGATGATGCCCTGAATGGCTTCGCGCCCTGGGCCACCCTTCATGGGGAAGAGGAACGCCCCGTCGAACATGCCGGTGACGGCGACTCCGAGTCCGGTGCCCTTCTTGCCCCAGTTGCCCGTCAGCGCCAGTAGCAGGCACATGGTTCGCTCCATCAGGTCGCCGTGGTAGTACTTAGCTGAGTTGAAGCCGAGCAGGATACTGGTGCGTTTCGACGCGACCTTCCGCGCTATGAGCCGCACCGTTTCGGGATGCACGCCGGACACATCGGAGACATCTTCCGGGCTGTAGGAGGCGAGCCGGTCCCGAAGCAGGTCGAACGCCGGCCGCACGTCGATCGTCTCTCCGTCGGCGAGCGTGGCCGTGAACGTCCCTGTGAGCGCGGCCGTTTCGTTCGGTTCGAGCGCCTCGCGAGAGGCAGGTTGGATTGCCGCCCACTCTTCCGACCACAGGTAGAATTGGTCGGACCGCCCGCCCTCTTCGACATCGGCGCCGCGCAGGAACCGGCCCGTGTCGCTTCGAACCAGAAGAGGCAGGTCTGTCTGCGACCGAACGAACGCCTCGTCCATGAGCCCTTCGTCGACGATGACGCGCGCCATCGCCAGCGCCAACGCGGCGTCGGCGCCCGGCCGTACGCTCACGTGGTAGTCGGCATGGATGGCGGAAGGACTGTAATCCGGCGCGATCGTCGCCACCTCCGCACCGCCGTAGCGCCCCTCGGCGACATAGTGGTAGTGGGGGATGGCGGTGTAGACCGGGTTTCGATGCCAGATCAGCATCAACTCGCTGTGGAACCAGTCATCGAAGCTGCTGGCCGACGCCGCCTGCCCGTATGTGAGATACATGCCGACGCTAAAATCGCCGATGTCGCCGTTGGTGTCAGTGACCGCGCCGCCGATGCGATTGATCAGCTTCTCGAATAGGTACCCGGCGCTCAACCCGCCCTCGCCGGCGGTTCCCGCCTGGAGGATGGCCTCAGGTCCCTCCGACTGGATCGCGTCGATCACCCCGTCGGCAATCTCAGTCAGCGCCTCGTCCCAGGAGATGCGCTCCCAGTCGCCGCTGCCGCGTTCGCCGCGTCGGCGCATCGGGAAGCGCAGGCGGGTTGGCGCGTCCAGCATGTTGCTCCAGCCGGCGCCCTTCTGGCAGCCCATGGGGTTCATATCCGGCACGCCTTCTTCGATCAGCGGGAGGGTGCCGGCGGGCTCCTGCCAGACGACCCGGCCGTCTTTAACGAAGGCTCGGTATGGGCAGCTCCCAGGCGAGCAGTTGATGCAGTGCGTCACCCACTTCGCTTCGTCCGACCGGATGCGTCGCCGGTAGCGCTCTTCTGGACGAGCGATCCGACCGGCGGCTGGTTGGTCCGTCATGCTACTCCTCTGCTGTCCTTGATCACTCCCTGGTGGCCGCAGCTAGGATGCGCCGCTGGTATGGCTTATGCTCGAGCGTTAGTGCCATCTCCAGCAGCAGGACGTTGGTCGCGGCCTCACCCATCTCCTGCATGAGGGCTTCCTTTGCCCCGACGACTGCCGAATACGTGGCCGTCATCGGTTCCGGCCAGCCGGGGGCTTCTTCGTAGGCCGTCACGGTGAACCCGGCCTCTGCCAGCGCTGGGCGGAAGTCATCGACGATGTTGTCGCCAAGGATCGGCAAGCCGGCAGCTCGCTCTGGGTCGAGTTCGTAGGCGGTGAAGACGAACCGGCCGCCCGGGCGCAGGATGCGCGCCACCTCCGCCATGGCGGCTTCCTTGTCTGGGGCATACTGCAGCGCATCTTCGCTCATCGCGCCGTCGACCGTTCCCGCCTCGATGCCTGTGTCCGCGTACGACCCGACGACGAAGCGGGCCTGCTCGCCTAGCCCGAGTTCCTTTGCGCGCGCGGCGGCCTGCTCGGTCGCCACCCGCGAAGCGTCAACTCCAATCAGGTGTGCCTTAATCTCGCGGGCCACCCAGAGCGCTGGTCCGGCCATGCCGCATCCGAGATCGACGAGTGTATCACCGGCCTTGAGGTGGAGTTCGCCGGCCATGCGTTTCAATTCGAGCAAGGTCGTGAAGCTGATGTGGCCGAACTCTTCCGGGAAGTCGACGCCTTCGGCTGACTCATGCCAAATGCGGCGCAGCGTTGGGCTGTTCGGGACGGCCGCGTAGACGGCGTCATATCCGCCGGCGATTAGGTCTGGCTCCATCAGTTTGCCTCCTTCAGGGTGGTTGCTCAGAGCGTCATGCCGATGGCGTGGCTGCCGGAGCGGCCGCCTGGACCATGGGCGTGATCGCGTCGGGATCCGTCATCACGTTGACGCAGGCCGGTTTGCCGCTGGCGAACGCCCGCTCGATGGCGGGGATGATCTCGCTGGCGTCTTCCACCAGCTCGCCATGCACGCCGAAGGCTTCCGCGGCCTGGTCGTACCGCGTCGCGTTCAACTCGGTCGCGACGATGCCATCCTGGCCGAAACGGACTTGCTGTTCGTGCTTGCACATGCCCCAGGCCTGGTCGTTGTTGACGACGACGACGATCGGCAGGTTGTGTCGCACGGCGGTATCGAACTCGCTGAAGTTGAGACCGACCGAGCCGTCGCCGGTGAGGACGAGGACTCGCTCGTCGGGGTACGCCAGCTTTGCCGCAAGGCCGAAGGGCAGGCCGATGCCAAGGCAACCCAGGTAGCCGTGGCCCAGGTAGCGTCCCGGCCGCTTGGCGTTGAGCGTCATTTCGCCCCAGACGAACGTTTCGCCGCCATCGACGACGAGCACGCCCTCCTCGGCCATGAGCGCCGCGGCCTTGTGGGCGAGCTGGATGGGGTGAATCGGCCGGCTCTCCGACGCCAGCGGCGCTGAGTACGCCCGCTCGATGACACCCTTCGTCTGGCCGGCCGTGGTGACCCAGGCAGTACGGTCTGGGAGGTCGCGATCCTTGGCTGCGGCAGTAAGCGCTCGCAGCGCCTCCTTGCAGTCCGCGACGATACCGACGTCGGCCTTTCGGGAACGCCCGATCTCTTCGCCCTCGATGTCTATCTGAATCAGATTTGCTCCATCCGGGATGATTGACGCGCCGCCGGTGAACATGCCAAGCCGTCCGCCGATGAGGAGGACGGCATCCGGCCCGCCGACGGCGGCAAGGCCGCGTCCGGCAACCATGAAGCTGCCCAGCCCCAGCTCGCTGTCCTCGCGGACGGCGCCGCGCGTCATGCCGTTCGCGCAGACGGGGATCTTCGTGAGTTCGGCGAATTCTCGCAACTCTTCCGTAGCGCCGGCGAACCAGACCCCGCGCCCCGCCAATATCACGGGTCGCTCTGCCTGATCCAGAATCGACATCACACTCTCAACGGCCTCTGGTGACGGCGCGGGCTTCGTGTTGTCGCCGCGCTCGCCCGGGAATGAGACGCTTTCCTCCTCGACCTCGCGGGCCAGCACGTCCGCTGGGATTTCCAGGAAGACTGGCCCGGGCCGTCCGGTGGTGGCCTGCCGGAACGCCATCTCGACGTATTCTGGGATCCGCCGTGGGTCGCGCACATCGCGCGACCATTTCGTGATCGACTCTACGAGCGGCAGTCCGTGCAACTCCTGCAGCGGGAGCCGCTCCTCCTCCGCGACGGCGAACCGCCCGCCGATGACGAGCATCGGCACAGCGTCCACATACGCGTTCGCGATCGCCGTGATGATGTCGGTCACGCCTGGACCCGCCGTGACCATCGCGACGCCGATCTGGCCGGTCACTCTCGCCCACCCGTCGGCCATGTGGCCGGCAGCCTGCTCGTGGCGCGTGTCGATGATGCGAATGCCGTGCCTGACGCACGCCTGAAAAATCGGGTCGATGTGGCCGCCGTGGAGCGCGAAGACTTGCTTCACGCCCTCCTGCTCCAACACCCGGGCAACCATTTCTCCGCCGTTGATCTTCATATCTGCATCCCTCCCGGCCAAGTGCCTAGCGGCAGCAGGCCACTGTACGCATTCTTTAGGACAAGGTTGCGCAGAGTAGAGGCTAGCAGGCAGTGGGAGCGCTGGCATGTGTCGTTTGGCCCGCGGCAGGAGGCCATTCGGCACGGTTGCCGGAGCAGACGGTCTGGCTTGCGGCCGCCTACGCCGGCAAGACCTCCAGCGCGTCATGGGCATCGATGGCGGCGCTGACGCGGAGAAACAACTCCTCGCCCGCGCTCACATCGCTGGTCGCTTCCGACGCTTCGATGAACGCGGGGTCCATGTTTGGGCCCGCGATGACGTTGATCACGAGGCTGGTCAGCAGACCGAGCCGGAAGTCGTTGTAGCAGTCCTGGAGACTGTACTCCCTCACGCCATGTTCGAGCAGCAGCCCGTGGTAAAGCTCGATCAGCCGTCTGTCGGACGCTTCGCGTTGTGTCGTATCCAAGCCGGACACGATCATGCGTGCAAGGTCGTCCCCTCCGTTGGCGGCGCTGGCCGTCTGCCAGTCGTACACGGCAAATCGGCCGCCGCGGGCAGACTCGAAAAAGATCTGCCCCAAGTGGTAGTCGCCGTGCACGAGCGTCGTCCTGCCCACGTCCCGCTGCCTGGTCTCCGCCACGGCCTCGAACCGCGACAAGAGCGTCTCCGCCGCCGCGACGAGCGAGTCGGGGAACTCGTCCCCGAATTGCTCCTTGGCTGTCGGGAGCGCGTCCGTGAAGGCTCCCCGTGCCTGCAACAAGAAGACCTCGTTGGCTGGACTGCCGGGGTAGCGAAGCGCCTTCAGCGTTCGCAGGCGCGGATGGTTCCACCACTTCGCGTGGAGTGGGGCCAAGTACCGGACGGCCAGCTCGACGTCTTCGGCGGACGTGCTTGTCTCAGACACGCGGGAATCGCTCATGTCCTCCAGCAGCAGGGCAAAGACGCCCGAAGCGTCGATGCTCGCGTGATAGCACCGGGGCGTTGGAATTCCCGCATCGTCTCCGAACTGCTGATAGAACTCGACCTCTCGCGCATAGCCCCCAATCATCTGCATCAGCGCGCGGATCGGTCCGTGCGGTGAGGCGAACTTCCCGATGAGTGTACGAGGCGCACCCGGCTCGTCTGCATCGTAGGTGAGGTTGAATCGCGCGACGACCGCCGCCGCGCCTTGCTGCTCCACAAGCGCTGTCGTGTGCCCAGTGACGCTGGCATCGGCGATCTCACCGTCTTGCCGCAGGACTTGCGTGAGCCAGTCATCGGTCACTGATTCTGGAGTTTCGGGGAATGTATCGGACGTCACGGGCAGGTCTCCTTGTGTCCTGAAATCGTAGCCGGCGCCCCTCAGCATACCGACTGGCCCAAGACCGCGCAGTCGAGGTGACGCGCGGCAGGTGACACCAAGATTGAGGAGCAATGGCCCTTATCGCCTCAGGAAGCCGTTGTTACGATCGATGTCACGCGTTCGCCCAGTGCGCGTAGGGAGGGAACGATTTGATCTGGTTGACGACGTGCCATCGGGCCTCGATCTTGAGGCACTCGGGCTGGCGTGCGCTGCCGGTGGCTAGGCGCTAAGCATGGGATTGCCGGGCTCTACGGTCGCCTCCGGTGGGGGGATGTCCCTGACAAATTGGCGGCAGACATTCTCATCACTTTCCGGGAATCGCGACTTCAAATTTCTCTTCGCCGGGAACGTCTTCTTTGGGATGAACATGATGATCATCCTCAGCAGCTGGCTGGTGATCGAAGAATGGGACGATGCCGCCAAGCTAGGCGAGTTGATGGCATGGGTCGCGTTGCCGATGCTCATACTCGCTCCGATCGCCGGTGTGGTGACCGACCGCGTTGACAAACGCAAGCTGCTGCTGGCGGCGCAGTCCATACTCGTGATTGCGAATAGCATTGTTGCGGCGCTGCTCCTCATGGGCGCGATCGAATTCTGGCACCTGCGGGTCGTGTACATGGTGTCGTCGGCCGCGTTTGCCTTCAACATGCCGGCTCGCCAGGCGCTGGTGGCGCTGCTGGTGCCGCGTGAGAAACTGATGAACGCGGTCGCCATCAGTACTGCCGCCGTGAACGCTAGCCGCATCGTGGCGCCGCCAATGGCCGGCCTGCTCGTCGCACCACTCGGGATCGGCGGCGCCTACATCCTCTCGACTGTATTCTATGCGTCCGCTGTCGTGGCGGCGTTCTTCCTTCCTGCGATGCCTCCGAAGCGCGTGCGGGAGTTCACGTTCTTCGAAGACTTCGTCGGCGGCTTCGCCTACATTAAGCGTTCGTCTGTGCTGCTGGGCCTGATCCTGTTCGCGACGGTCCCGCTGATCTTCGCGCTGCCGTACCTTACGCTGCTGCCGGTCTTCGCGGAGCGCGTGTGGAACGTCGGGCCGACGGGGTATGGTGTACTGCAGGCGGCGAGCGGCGTTGGCGGGCTGGCTGGCGCGTTCTTGGTGGCGAACCTCGGCGCCTACCCCAAGAAGACCAGGCTATTGCTAGGAGGGGCGTTGGCCTTCGGCGGGTTCCTGGTCATGTTCGCGCTCACGCCGTGGTTCTACCTGGCCTTGGTCTTCATCGCGCTGCTGGGATTTGGCTCCATGGTGGTGACGACTGTGAACAACACCGCAATCCAGCTCGTGATCCCTCATGAGGTGCGCGGGCGGGTGATGAGCGTGATGCTGATGACGTTCGGGCTGATGCCGCTCGGATCGGTACCGGCCGGCATCATGGCTGAGCGCGTGGGCGCGCCACTGGTGGTGGCGGTCAGCGCGGGCCTCTTCATCGCGGCGGCGATGCTGGTGTTCCTGTTGGTTCCCGCGTTCCGGTCGCTGGACCGCGAGATCGCGGCAGGCCAACAGCGGATGGAGGGTCTAGATGGCTAAGCGGCAGCCACGACGCCGGCAGGTCCGTGTCGGGAGGGTTCCTAGCGCGACGCCGAAGCGGCGGCGTGCCGGCTGATGACCGGTGGAAGCTCCACTGCCTCGACCGAAACACTGCTGCGTTCGAATAGAGAGCACGAGCGCGTGCCCCTGCCCGTCACCCGGCTCGAGTGCGACGGGTACGCCTGGATAGCCGTAGAGCGGCTGGTCCTGGGGCGTGATCGACATTCTGTGATAGTGGCCGACCAAGGCGAAATCGACCCCTGAGCGTTCCACGTCTTCTTGAGTGAAGGGACAGTGAAGGACTCCTCGTGGTGGTCCGGCGTCCATATCCCAGCCGTGAAACAGCGCGACGTTGGTACCACTTGGTCCAACGTGCAACTCACGCAGCATGTTCTCCTGGAGTTCGGGCCGGTCATGTCCGATTCCCCATAGCTGAACGCCGGGCGCAATCGTCACTGGCCTCCAGCGCGTGTCGCGAAAGATCTCGACGTTGGATGGCCATGCCGTGCGTTCGTAGAGGCTGCCGGCAACGTGCGGATCGTGGTTTCCGGGAGCTACCAGTACCCGTTTGGAACCCAGCCGCTTGAACTGCGCCGCGATGAAGTCGCCGGTCTCCGCAGTGGCGTGCTCGTGATCATAGAGATCGCCTCCGACCGTGAGCGCATCGACGGAGAGGTCCAGCGCCAAGTCTACGATGCCCTGTAGCGTGGTCCGTCGCGGATCGGGACCGGCTGCGTACCGGCCCTCCTCCGGCAAGGAGCCATCGAGGTGCAGATCGGCGAAGTGCAATATCTTGGCCATTGTATTATCATCCAATCTAGCCGGTGCGCTTTCTGCCCTGGTAGTGCCGAACGGCCCACCCGAAACGAGCACTTCGGCACTGGGTCGGCATTCAGGCCTAGACGTACCGTCCATACTAGGCGATTGAGCCATTCGCCTGGTGTGCCGACTTTTCGGAACTGTGCCGCTGGCTGCCTAGGAAAGGATACTGCCATGAGAAACGTCGCCATCGCGGGCGCGGGGATGACCCGGTTCGCCAAGTACCAAGACCGTGGACTAAAGGAACTCACGAACGAGGCGGTCACGAACGCACTGGAAGCATCCGGCATCGACAAGGACGGGCTGAATGTCGCGGTCGTAGGCAACGCCGCGGCCGGTCTCATCACGGGCCAGGAGTGCGTTCGCGCTCAGGTCGTCCTGCGTGAGATGGGGATCGACAAGATCCCGATGATCAATACAGAGAACGCCTGCGCCAGCTCGTCGACAGCCTTCCAGGTTGCATGGCTCTACGTCGCTTCCGGCCTATACGACGTAGCGCTGGCCGTTGGTGTCGAGAAGATGTTCGTCGAAGACAAGGCAAAGACGATGGCCGCCTTTAGCGGCGCCGTCGACGTAGAGCAGCTCCGCGAGATCATGAACAACTTGAAACCGCCCTCAGAGAAGAAGGCGGGTAAGGAGAGCGGCGCCGGTACGAAGCGTAGCCTCTTCATGGACATCTACGGCGCAACCGCGCGCGCTCACATGGAGCGCTACGGCACGACGAAGGAGCACTACGCGAAGATCGCGGCCAAGAATCACAACAACGGGAGTCTGAATCCGCATGCACAGTATCAGGAGCGCTACACGGTCGCAGAGATCTTGGAATCGCCACCGGTATCGGAACCGTTGACACGCCTGATGTGCTCGCCCATTGGGGATGGTGCCGCCGCCGCGGTTCTCGTCAGTGAGGAGAAGGCGAAGCAGATCACGACGAATCCGGTGTGGGTGAAGGGGTCCGCCATCGTGTCCGGCGCCGACGACCGAGGTGAGGTTGGCGGCGAGACAGGACGCGCAGCGCAGCGCGCCTTTGAGATGGCAGGCATGACGCCCAGGGATGTAAACGTGATAGAGGTTCACGACGCGACAGCTCCCGCGGAACTCATGATCTACGAGGAGTTGGGTCTCTGCGAAGAAGGAGAAGGCGGAAGGCTGATCGACGAGGGCGTGACCGAGATCGGCGGGCGTTTGCCCGTGAACACCAGTGGTGGGCTGCTGGCGAAGGGCCACCCGATTGGCGCGACAGGGATAGCTCAGATCTATGAGATCTGGACGCAGCTTCGCGGCGAGGCGGGTGACCGGCAGGTGGCCGGCGCCAAGGTCGGAATGACGGAGAACGGCGGTGGCATGGTCCGCGGTGAGGCCGCCGTGACGACGGTACACATTCTGGCCAAGTAATTCGGCCAGCGAATAGAGGAGGTTCCCATGGAAGTTATGCAGGTTCTCGGCAATCGGCGGAGCATTCGTTACTATCTGCCACATCGGCCGGTAGAGCGAGAGAAGGTCCAGAAGATGCTGGAGGCCGCCCGGCGCGCTTCTTGCGTGGGAAACGTCACCGTCGCCAGGGCGATCGTCATCTGGAAAGACCAGGTATCTGACGAAGTGATGAAGGCGATCACTCCACCTCTCGGCTATCAGCAGATGAACACCGCCCCCTGCTTCATTCTCTGGTACCACGACAAGCTGTCGTACGAAGGCAACAAATGGATCGACGACTTGAAGGGCCTCGCAACACAGAGGCGCATCGGCGAAAATCTCGAGCAGACAGTTGACCTCATTGAGAAGTCACTGCGCCCGGCGTTTGGCGCCGCCTGGGAGCAGATGGCCGTGGCCCCGCTCGCGTTCATGGACGTGGGCCAAGTTGTGGCGCAAGCGACGTTCGCGGCCTGGGACGAGGGTCTCGGCACGTGCCTGATGAGCAGTCCCCGCATCGAACAGATCGGGCCGCTCCTCAACCTGCCGGAAACGGCGATCCCTGTCTGTCTCATGTCCGTCGGCTACCCGGCGGAATCATGGGAAGCGGGCGGCCAGACGAGCCGGCCGCCGCTGGAGGAAATCTTCTGCGAGATGGAGTACGGCAAGCCGTTCAAGTCTGACCCGGCAGTCGTGGAGGAGCTGAAGAGGGACGGCCTGATCCAGACGCCCGCGCCGCTGCCCTGGCGCGAAGCCGAACTGAAGTACATCGCGCATGCGCTCAACATGGAGTTTCAGCTTGCGATGCCAGGCGCCGCCACGCCAAGCGAGGACGGCTCATAGTGACCGTCCTCGCGGAGGGTACGGGCACGTTCCTGCAACCAGACCCGGACGCGCACCGGCGCTACATCCGAGACAACAAAGAGAAGGGCCTCGTGTCGAAGGTCATGTCCGAGGCCGAGGCCGTAAAGCGCTTCGTCGACGATGGCGACTACGTTGCCTACGATTGCAACCTTTGGGTGCGCGGGCCGGCGGCGCTCATGCGGGAGATCGTTCGGCAGAAGAAGCGTGAGCTGTGGATCGCGGCCAAGTTCACGGCCCATGACGCGACGATGCTCGTCGCGGCTGGTTGTGTGAACCGCATCGACGTGGGCTGGATGGAAGTGGGCCGCGTGATCACGGAAGCTCAGGCCGCGGGCGATGTGCAGCTCTTCGAGTGGAGCAACGGCGCCATGACCTATCGGCTGCTGGCTGGCTCGCTAGGCGTTCCGTTCCTGCCGCTCCGCTACCTGGGCGGCACGGACGTGTTCAAGACTGGCACCAAGCTGATCGAAGACCCGTACACCGGAAACCCAATCAACGTGGTCCCTGCGCTCAACCCGGACGTGGCGCTTGTCCACGTCAACCAGTGCGATGAGTACGGCAACGCCCGGATTTTCGGCGCCGGCCTCCAGCCTGTCGAAACGGCCATGGCCGCGAAGAAGGTGATCATCTCGACTGAAGAGATCGTCTCCACGGATGAGATTCGCAAGGACCCCCAGAAGACGAGGATTCCATACTATGCCGTTGATGCCGTGGTGCACGTCCCGTTCGGCGGTTACCCAGGCACGGTGCCGGGCCTCTACAAGGCTCATCTCGAGCACCTGATGGAGTCCGGGGCAGCACAGATGCAGGGCAAGATGGACGAATACCTGGACAAGTGGGTCCACAGCGTTTCGTCGAATGAGGAGATGCTGGAGAAGCATGTGGGACAGGAGAAGCTGGCCGTGCTGAAGGCGGAGGAGACGATCAAGGAAGGGTACTACGAATGACCGAAACTCGTACGTTCACCGACATGGAACAGATCATCTGTACGAGTGCTCGTCTGATGCACGCGGACAAGCTCTACTTCACGGCCATCGGCGGACCGCCTCTCGTCGCCGTTCTGCTCGCCAAGACCCTGCACGCTCCGAACCTCGCCTATGTTGTGGAAGACGGGACCATTGCGCCGCAGGTGCAACTCCCGGCCCCGATGTTTTTAATCGAAGCCAGCGGTGGCAGCTATCGGGCCGCATCGTGGACCGACATGAACACCGTAGGGTTCCACGCAGGGCTGGGATACCTCGACTACGGGATCTTGGCCGCCGTGCAGGTTGACGAATACGGGAACTTCAACTCGACGTTCGTAGGCCCCGCGTATGAGCGCCCCGAGCGTCGCTTCGGCGGACCCGGCGGCGCGAACGAGATCGCCTCTCTCTGCTGGAGGACGATTCTCATGACGCGCCAGCAGGGCCGCAAGTTCGTCAAGAAGTTGGACTTCATGTCATCGCCCGGCTTTCTGGACGGCAGTGCCGGCGCACGCGAACGCGCCGGCCTCCCCGCGGACACGGGGCCCTGGCGCGTTGTGACCGAGATGGCCGTATTCGACTTCGACGAAGAGTCGCATCGCATTCGCCTGATGGGACTGGCGCCCTGGGCTACTGTCGATGACGTGGTTGCTGAGATGGAGTTCGAGCCGCTCGTTGCGTCTACCTTGGAGAACATCGAGGTCCCGGGCGAGGAAGAGCTGGCCGTGCTACGGGCGCAAGTAGACCCCTCGGGCCGGACGGTGCGTGGCCGTTGGATTACCGTCGAGTTGGATGGCGAGAGTGCGCGCTTGGTGGAGCAGGAGGCCCCAGCCGAGGGGGCGTAGCACGGTGGCAGCGCGGCCAATCCATAGGGGCCGCGCGCTCCATGGACCCGGCAGACACCGATCCCGTCACGTACCGGGCGTTCGCGTTGGCATCTGCTTGCTAGTACTGTTACTCGCTCTCTACTTCGGCGCGGCGGGCGTTTCGCTCGCCGGCCCCGCCGAGGTTCAGGGCGCCGCGCTGACGCGCGACTTCGAGAGGGCATCCCTCCAGGCCGGAACGCGGCAAGACGCCGGCTTCGTCATCGTCCGCCAGCGTGGCAAGCGCTTCGACCCGCCGGTGGTGGTTATCCACGAAGGCGATACCGTCGTCTGGGTCAACGAATCGGCAAGTGGGTGGCATGATGCCCAGAGCTTTGAGGACGACTTCTCGTCCGAGCGGATGGGGTTCGGGGACACGTTCGCCTACACGTTCGAGGAGCCCGGTGTTTACGGCTACTATTGCATATATCACGTCATCGATGGCATGCAGGGGGCCGTGGTCGTGTTGCCTCAGGGAGCGCCGCTGCCCGATCCACTGCCGCTGGCCGCCCTACCCGCAGCAGGCTCGCCGCCGGCCCCCGCCGAGCCGCAGGAATCCGCTCTGCCAGACTCGATCGCCACTGTGGCTGGAGGTGGCGGCAATGGGGGAGAGGCGATAGATGCCAGCCTTTACCTGCCGGAGGGCGTCGCTGTTGGTGACGATGGTACGTTTTACATAGCGGACACTGAAAACTGCCAGATACGCCGCGTCGATCCTGGTGGCGGCACCGTGAGTATCTTGGGACACGAATCGTGTGGCTTCAGCATGGGAGGGGACGCCGATCTCGGCCCATGGCAACACACGAACCATCCTCGTGGTGTAGCAGTGGGTCCGGATGGCCTCGTCTACGTCGCGGACACGATCAACTGCCGCGTACGCAGGGTCGAGGCGGCGGGGACAGTTACGACCATCGCTGGCAACGGCTCGTGCCGGGCGAGCGGAGACGGCGGCCCCGCCGTCGATGCAGGCCTCTCACCGTGGGACCTGGGCTGGGACTTGCTGGGGAACCTTCTCATCGCGGACGTGTTCAATTGCCGCATCCGCAGCCTGGATGGCGCGGGCACGATCACGACGCTGGCGGGCAATGGCGATTGCGCGTTTTCCGGCGACGGTGGCCCTGCGACAGAGGCGAGCCTGTTCTTCCCTCGGGACATGGCCACCGGGCCAGACGGCGCGATCTTCGTCGCGGACACAGAAAACTGTCGCGTGAGACGAATCGACCCGGCTACGGGCACCATCGAGACCGTGGCCGGGGGTGGCCTCTGCTCCGCCGGCGGCGATGGCGAGATGGCGGACGCGTCTAGTCTCCAGCCGTGGGCGCTGGCCGTCGATGCGGACGGCGCTGTGCTGGTGGCGGATCGGGCAGACTGCCGCATACGCCGCTTCGTCCCCGGCGGCGAGATCAGGACGATTGCCGGGAGCGGTAGCTGTGGATACTCAGGCGACGGCAGTGCCGCGATGGACGCAGCGCTGCGCCAGCCATCGGACATCGCCCTAGCGTCCGATGGGACCATCTATATCGCCGATACAGGGAACTGCCGCATCCGGAGTATAGAGACGAGTGGCACGATCACCACAGTCGCCGGCAGCGGGATATGCGCTCCCGGAGGTGACGGTGGCCTTGCCGTCAGCGGCGGCGCCTGGCATCCCATGGGGCTGGCCATGGGCGAAGGCGGCGAATGGTACTTTTCCGAGTTGGATACCTGCCTCGTGCGGCGAGTGGACGCCAGCGGCGTGGTCACGACGATTGCTGGGAACGGGCTTTGCGGCTACACCGGTGACGGCGGCTCCGCCCTCGACACGAGGCTCAGCGACATGCTAGGCGGGCTGGCGCTGGCCGCCGACGGCACGCTCTACATCGCTGAGGGCTTCAATTGCCGCGTACGGAAGGTCGCTCCAGATGGGACGATCGATACCGTTGCCGGGACCGGTGCGTGTGAGTTCTCCGGTGACGGCGGTCTGGCGCAAGAAGCCGCCCTCAATTTCGTCTCCGACGTTGAACTGGACGGTAGCGGGAGCCTCCTGATAGCGGAGCCGTTTAACTGTCGCGTGCGAAAGGTCGACCTGGCAACCGGCATTATCAACACGGTTGCTGGCGATGGTTCCTGCCGCTACAACGGCGAAGGCGGCCCGGCCCAGGAGGCTGGCGTAGAGCCCTGGGGAGTTGCCGCGGGCCCGGATGGCTCCATCTATTTGAGCGACATGGGCAACTGCCGGGTTAGACGCGTGTCCGCCGACGGGCTCATCGCCACGGTGGCAGGTGGAGATGAGTGCGGCGATGCTGGCGACGGCGGCCCTGCGCTCCAGGCGCAGCTCTTCCGTCCATACGATCTCGTACTAGACCAGCTCGGCAATCTCTACGTTGCGGACCTGCGGATGTTCACTGTGCGAAAGGTAGACGCCCAAGGCATCATCAGCACGGTCGCCGGCGTCGGCATCTCTCGCCCGATCGACATCGGCGGCTATGACCCGCTGAACGGCCTCCTCTGCTCGATCCATGCCCTTCCTGTGCCGGTACCGTCGTATCTGGGCGACGGCGGTCCCGCGGAGCGGGCCGGGCTCTACTTCCCATACGGGATCGCGTTGGATCCCGGAGGAGATCTCTACATTGCCGATACGTTTGACCATCGGGTGCGGCGCGTGACGTGCGGTGGCGACGTGCCCTGCGCTGAGTCCGCAGTGTCGGTCGACGAGCCGGACGAGGAGACGCCATCCGTGGCCCTCTCGGAGACAGGGCAGCCCGGCCAGCCCTATGGCGGAGTCTCGCTGGCAGGGCTGGCAGCCCTGCTCGGCGGTTCGCTGGTGCTGTTGGCGGCCCTGGTGGGCCTCCGCAGGCGGGGGGCCGGCGGAAGCTGATCCTTATAGCTCCTCGGCGGCCCTGAGCGAAACCACCTCGTTCGTTCCGTCCATAATCTGCAATAGCTTGGCGTCCCGGTAGAATTTCTCGACGGAGTTCTCCTTGGAAATGCCGTAGCCACCGAACACCTGCACCATATCGGCCGTGACCTCCATCGCCATGTCGCTCGCAAAGGTGCGGGCCGCCATGGCCGTGGGTAGGTGCGGCTTGCCCGTGTTCAGCAGCCACGAGGATTTCCAGAGAAGCGCCCGCGCGGCCTCGATCTGCCGGAACGCGTTGAACAGCTTCATCTTGATGACTTGGTGGTCGAAGATCACCTTGTCGCCCTGTACGCGGTCCTTCGCGTAGGCGAGCGCCTCTTCATAAGCGGCTCGCGCTACCCCAACCGCGAGCGTGCCGACTGCGGTGTTCCCGCCCGTTACAATGCGCTCGATCAGCATCTTGTAGGCGGGTCCGCCGGGCATCACGAGGAATTCCCGCGGGATGCGGACGTCGTCGAAGAAGACTTCACCCTGGTTGAGCGTCCGGAGACCGAGTTTGTTCAGCGGTTTGCCGCGCGACATGCCCGGCAGATCGCCCGGGATGGCGAATGTTGCGGTGTTCTCCATGCCGTCGCCGTCCAGATTCACCATGAGCAGGAAGGCGTCCGCCATCCAGCCATTGCTGACAAACGCGGACTTCTGGCCGTTCACGACGTAGTCGTCGCCGTCTCTCACGGCGGTCGCGTCCATATGGATGGAGGGCTGCCCGAACTGGAAGAGGTCGGAACCGTGCTGGGGTTCCGTGATTGCCCACGCGCCGCCATGTTCTCCCTTGGTGTCGTTGACGAACGCGTCCAGATACTCGCCGTAGAACGGGTGTCTGTCTCTGGCCGACGCGGCGCTGCCCGCAATCATGGGAGCAACCAAGAGATGGCTGGCGATCCCAGCATCGCCGACCGCCAACTCCTCCTGAACAATCGTGCTCGTCATAGCGGGCGCTCCCAAACCGCCGACATCACTTCCGAGGGTCATCTTGTGGAAGCCAATCTCGTACGCGCGGGACAGCACGCGCTTCATGGCGTCGCTCGTGTAGGCCTCTTCAGGGTCCTGGATCAGGTCGATCTCCGCGGCTGCAGGACGTAACTCCTTCTGCGCGAACTCTCGCGTCATGTCGCGGATCTTCTCGACTTCCTCAGGTAGGGCGAAATCCACCATTGCTAGCCTCCTTGATGTGAACGGGGTTCAACAGAGTGCAGCCTACGCGTGTCGTCGAACGCTACCTAGTGCCAGGGCGCCCTCATTCGGAGGTCAAATGGCCCTGTCACGGCCCCAGATAGAAGCGAAGCGAGGGCCTAGACTGCGCCTTCGCGGATCCACTCGCCAGCTCGTTCACCGATCATCACCGAGGTTAGGTGGATGTTGGCCCGTGGACAGTTCGGCATCACCGAGGCATCCGCCACGAACAGGTTGTCGAATCCGCGCACCCGCAGGTGCTGGTCGACGACGCCCATGGGGTCACCGGCGGGCGCCATCCTCGCGGTACAACTCGGGTGAAAGCCGCTAGACGCGACGCTCCTGCACCAATCCGCAAGCGCATCGTCATCGAGAATGACAGCGGTGGCCGGTCCCTTGACGCCGTCCGCCAGGTGTTCGAATTCTGGGCGGGAGCCCACCTCCAGGGCTAGGCGAACGCCCTCAGCCAGCCGCCGTACATCTTCATCGGCCTTGAGGAACTGCTCGTCGATCATCGGGGGCACGTGTGGATCGGCCGATTGGAGCGTGAGGCGGCCGCGAGACTCCTGCCGGTAAATCACAGTGCCGATCGCATAGACCAGCCTGCCCGATCGGGTCGCGAGTTGAGAGACGGGCATGAGCTGCATGTCGTTTCGTTCCCGGCCACCCGGCGAGGTGTACCGATACGTCGTCTGCACGACAGGATCGTTCCTCTCCAGCAGCCCATCTTTGGCGGCGAACGTGACGCCCAACATCGGATGGTCGTCAAGGTTCGCGCCCACGCCGGGCAGGTCTGCCACCACTTCAATGTCCAGTTCCCGCAGGTGCGCTGCCGGGCCGATACCGGAGCGCATCAAGACTGACGGCGATCCGATGGCCCCGCAAGCCAGCACGATGCGATCGCCCGTGATGATCTCTGACCCGCCGTTCGTTTCGATCTCCACGCCGGTCGCCCGTGTGCCATCCGTGACGATTCGCCGAACGAAACATTCTCCTTTGATCGAAAGGTTTGGCCGCCTTCTCGCCGGTTCGACGTAGCAGATGGCAACGCTCATCCGCCTGCCGTCCAGCTTGTTCATTGGATGAATGCCGAGCCCCGTAGATTGCGGATGGTTGTTGTCGGGCGTTTCCTCATAGCCAAGGGCCCGCATCGTCCGGACAAAGGCCGCCTGCACGGGCACCAGCTCTTCTTCGGTATGGCGCCGCACAGGGATCGGCCCGTCTTGGCCGTGGAACTCGTTGTCGAAGTCGAGGTCATGCTCCAGGCGGCGAAAATAGGGCAGCACCTTCTCCCATGACCACTCATCGTTGCCAAGCGATGCCCACTCGTCGTAGTCCTCCGGCGTGCCGCGAAGAGCGATCGCGGTGTTGACGGCCGACGAACCGCCGACGACCTGGCCGGCCGGCAACGGCACGACGCGCCCTGCGACGTTCGCCGTCGCTTCATAGCCCCAGTCGTGCGCGAAGTAGGAGTTCTCGTTGCCATTCAAGAGGTCCGCCGGCGTCTGCGACGTCGTCGCATAGTGCGGACCGGCCTCCAGGAGAAGCACCGAGAGGCTGCTGTCCTCCGAAGCGCGGACCGCGGTGACGGCCCCGCCTGCTCCCGCGCCGGCAACAATCACGTCGTAGTGCAAGATGCCCGTCCTCCCCTCAGTCAGCATGCCTCTGACCATTCACAGCGCGCAACATCCGGCTCGCTTCGAATTAAGAGCGGGCCGCAGACGGCTACCAAAAGGGAGGGGGCCGCCTGCAGCCCAAGTGGCCACGCCGTTAAGTCTAGTTCCCGCAATGGACCGTCGCAGGTGCCTTAGCGCCTCGAACGGACGGGCCATTCGGCCATAATCTACTGCGCGTAGTCGGAGCGGGGTTGTCTTCGCACCGCTCAACCACGCCCAGCGCCTCGGTCACCACGCTTCGACGAGCGTTGCGCTGGTGTAGTTCTTGGCTGGCCTTTAGGGTCTGTGCGCCTCGCCCTAAGCTGCCGGAGCGTACCTCTACCAGGCCGTCTCATGCGACTTTTCTTTCGGATTCAGTCGCGTATCGTTCGCGCAGCAGGCCCTTCTACCCGTCAATGACGTGCCATATGGCCCTTTAAGGCTTAACTTAGTGAACGCTAAATTAATGGGGCGAAGCTATGTAGCTATCTGAGGGGGTCATTTCGTGAGCGACGCCACATTCGATGCAGTCATCATCGGGGCAGGCCACAACGGGCTCTCGTTGGGTACCTACCTCTCCAAGGCCGGATGGGATGTAGCGATATTCGAGAAACGCACTGAAGAGGGCGGCGGCCTCTGCACGGAAGAGCTGACGCGGCCTGGATTCCTCCACAACGTTCACTGCAATTACCACACGCTGGTCGGCGTCTGTCCCGTGTACGAGGACCTGGATTTGTACAGCCACGGCCTGGAGTACGTGCAGCCGGACGTGCAGATGGGCAGCGTCTTCAAGGACGGCACGGCGCTCACAGTGCATACGGACATCGACAAGACGTGCGCATCGTTCGCGCGCTTCTCGGAAAAAGACGCGGAGACCTTCCGGCGGCTGCACGATGAGGTGAAGGGTTACTTGGACCTGATCCTGAGCACGCTCATGTACTCGCCGCCCATCCCCCTGCTCGATATCACGAAAGCGCTGGTCGTCTGGAAAATCACCGACAAGGCGGAGTTCTTGAGCGTCCATCTGCGGAACATGACCATCAACCAGTTTCTGGATGAACACTTCGAGAACGACAAGGTCAAGGCCATGCTGGCGTTCCAGGCGGCCATTTCCGGCTACGCGACGGACGTGAAGGGGCTCGCCGTGTCGTTCCCACTGCTTGTCGGGAAGATGGACAACTGGCACGTCTGCGTTGGCGGTTCTCACCAGCTCGCGCACTCGCTGTGGGAAGCGTTCGCGCATGCGGGTGGGAGCGTGTTCCTCAACACCCCCGTCGCAGGCATTCTGACCGACAACGGTAAAGCCACCGGTGTGCGTCTCTATGACGACAGCGAAGTGAAGGCGCGGCACGTCGTCGCCAGCACGATTGACGTGGAGCAGACGTTCCTGAAGATGCTCCCGCGTGAGAAGCTGGACCCGGACTTGGTGAAGCGCGTCGAGGACTACTCGCACATGGACTGGTCCTACTACAGCGTGCACATGGCGATGAGCGAAGCGCCACAGTACGAAGCGGCCGCGTTCGACCCTGACATCCAGCAGGCCTGGGTGCTCAACGCCGGCTATGAGTCACTGGACGACCTGAACAAGGACTGGAAGGCTGTGCGCTCCGGCAAGCTGGCCGATCCCAAGCCGAACTGCGCCGTGAACTCACTCTTCGATCCTACCGACGCGCCCGATGGGTCGTTTACGGGCCTCATGCGCCAGTTCGCCCCGATCGAGATCGGGAGCGGCGGCATGGAGGCCTGGGACGAGATGGGAGGCCCATACGGAGAGCGTTGCATCGATGCCTGGTCGGCGTACGCCCCCAACGTGAGAGACGCAACGATCGAATGGCAGCCCTACACGCCGCTCGACATTTCGCGACGGATGGTGAACATGGTCCGCGGCGACTGGATGGGCGGCGTGATCGACTTAGACAACTTGCTCACGGAGCGGCCGACCCCAGACCTTTCGCAGTACAAAACGCCGTTCGAAGGTCTGTACATGTGCGGGGCCACGCAGCATCCGCATGGATTCATCACGTTCGCGCCGAGCTACAACGCGCTACAGGTGATCGCAGCGGATCACGGATTGGATCGATGGTGGCAATGATGAACGCCGTTTCGAGAGACGGGATCGTGCCGGTCAGGGTCGTGGCTGGCGATGAGGCGAGCGGGCTTGCCGACATCATTGGGCAGTATCTGGGACAACTGCTGGAGGACTCGCCGGAGAAGCGGTCCGAAGCGGCGCGGTTGCGCGGCCGGCTTGGTCTGCGCGCGCGGGAAGGCGACGTAACGGTAACGATTATATTCGCGGACGGCACCATCGCAATCGAAGAAGGGTTGCAGGAGCCGGATGCCGTAATAGGCGGCGAATTGGAGTTCCTGATGCATATGATGGCGGGCCGAGCGAATCCGGGGTGGGAGTTCCTGCGACGGAAGATGACGCTCACGCCAGGACGGCGGCCGCTGTTTGCCTACCAGGCCTACAGCCTAATGCGCTTGCCGGGTGTTCACGTATGGAACGGCATGCCGCGTCCGCCTACCGGTCTCCTGGTGGGCATAGCGGCCGTGCTGATGGTGGGACTATCGATCAGGTTCGCCCGAAGCAGAGCGGCAGGAGGTAACGATGCCTGAAGCAACGTATGACGCGGTGATCATTGGCGCCGGCCACAACGGCCTCACGTTGGCTGCGTACCTTGCGAGGTCTGGGCTGTCCGTTGGGATTTTCGAGCGCCGTCACGAAGATGGAGGCGGCGTGAACACGGAAGAGGCGACCGTCCCCGGCTTCCACCACAACCTGCATGCCCAATACATGGAATTTATCGACTACATGCCCGTCTACCATGACTTCGAGTTGAAGAAGTGGGGCGCCCGGATGATCCTTCCGGACACCCAGTTGGGCATCACATTCGCTGATGGCAGGCCGCCGCTCATCATCTACCGGCCTGACCCTGAACTGGACAAGAAGACCCGCAAGAGCATCTCCGAACACTCCAAGCACGACGCGGAAACGTGGCTGGAGTTGAAAAACAAGGTAATGAAACGAGACCACGAGATCGCCGCCACCCTCTACAGTCCGGCTGAGGCTGAAGACAGCGCCGAGGCGGCGGCAGGCATGATGAGCGCGGGCCTCGAACTCTGGCAGGACCTGGGCCTCACGATGAACGACATCGGCAAGGCGCCGAAAGTGTTGATTGACCGCTTCTTCTGCGGGCGCTGATGTACCGGCAGTGCATCGAATGGGGCGCGAACGTACACGCCGGCAACGGGTACGGCTTCCTGGTCTCCGTCCTCTGGCTGAGCGCGATCCACTATATGTCCGTTGGCGGTACGCACACGCTGGCTCACGCCATGGCGAACGCTTCGATGAAGGCGGGCGCGTCCATGCGTTTCACGAGCCCCGTGGTCAAGATCCTGTTTGAAGGCGGACGCGCCTCGGGCATCCAGCTCAAGGACGGCACGAAGGTCCACGCGCGCAAGCTAGTCGCCTCCAACGTGGATCCCAAGCAGACGTTTGTGGACTTCATCGGTGAAGACAATCTGGAACCGTTCCGCAAGGAGCGGCTGGCCGGCTGGCACTTCGGTCCGGAGCACGTGCTGGGCACGCCTTCCTTCGCGCTTCACGAAGCGCCGAACTACAAGTCCGCCAAGTGGAATGAGGACATCAACCGCTGTTTCTACACACTTGTCGGGTTCGAAACAGCAGAGCAGATGTCCGAATACATCATACAGGCGTACGGCGGCCAGATACCGGACCGGCCCGGCGCAGGCACTTGGGTCAACTCGCTCTGGGACCCGACGCAGGCACCTGCGGGCAAGCACGTGATGAACGGCTGGTTCTTCTTCCCCAAGGCGTCCTGTCTCAGCGAAGAAGAGTGGGACGATGTCCGCCTCACGTACAACGACAAGTTCTTGAAGCTCTGGGAGGAGTACGCGCCGAACATGACGCGCGACAACGTCATCGCGGACCGGCTATACACGGCCTTTGACATCGAGAAGAAGATGTCGATGCCGGAGGGCGACTTCTCACAAGGCCGCTCGGGCGGCATCGGCGTCGGCATGCCTCGCGGCAACCAGTACCGGACGGAGTTTCCGGGCCTGTATCTCTGCGGCCCATCCGCTGGAGGCGGGGGCGTCAGCGCTGCCCCTGGTTACGGCGCGTTCAAAGTCATCTGCAAGGACCTGGACTTGCCAAAGATCTGGAAGCAGGAATCCCGGACCTACTAAGGAGTGCGTCATGGCCGAGATATACACAACCGCCTGGTACGACAGCATGAGGGAGATCCTCAACGCAAGCGATGAGGTGACGAAGAACGCGCCTCAGGGAGTCTGGAACATTCTGGCGGAAATCCACGGTGACGGCGTTTCTCCATACATCGATGAAGATGACGTCAAGCGCTTCTCGATCGTGCTTGATGATGGCAAGTGCGAAAGCTATCAGGAGCTGACGGAAGCGCCGGCGCGGAAAGACTTCGAGTTCATTCTGGAGATGCCCGCCGGCCTTTTCGAGCGTGTCGTCGCCAATCAGGCGGACCCGCTTGAGGCCGGCCTCAAGGGCGACGTGAAGATCGTTGGCGACATGCGTGTACTCATCCAAAACGCCGAACTGGTCGGTATTCTCTCGGACATCTACCAACGCGAAATCGAGACGGAATGGCCCAGCGGCGCTCCTCCATACGAGGCGGCGTTGGCAGGAGGTGCGTCATGACGGAAGCAGGCCTGATGCTGAGCGCTCTCGCGGAGAAGAAGGAAGGCGGCAGTCAGTCCTATGGCTCCTGGGAAGACCTGTATCGCGTGAAATGGACGTGGGATCGCGTCGTAAAAGGGACGTGCAATCGCGCTGACTGCATTGCCGCCTGCTCGCTGGACCTGTTCGTCAAGGACGGCATCGTCTGGCGGGAGGAGCAGAACGCCATTTTCGAGCAGACCAACGAGACGGTGCCGGACTTCAACCCTCGAGGTTGCCAGAAAGGTATCTGCTACAGCGACCTGATGTACGACGCTTCCCGTATCAAGTACCCGCTGCGCCGGGTCGGCGAACGAGGCTCAGGAAAGTGGGAACGGATCTCCTGGGACGATGCGCTGACCGAGATCGCGGACAAGGTGTTGGACGTCTGCAAGGAAGACGGACCGGAGAGCGTCATCTACGACTTCGGTACAACAAACATCGACTTCGGACCCGGAACGCCCGCCGAGCAGCAGTTGACGCGCCTCATCGGCACGACATCGCTTGATGAGTGGGCCGGCGTGGGCGACCTTCCCATGGGCGCCATTCAGACCTGGGGCCTCTTCAACGCTGATGGGACCTCCGACGACTGGTTCAACGCAGAGACGATTCTCGTCTGGCTGGGGAACCCCGTCTACACGCGCGTGCCGGACGTTCACTTTATGTTTGAGGCCCGCTACAAGGGCGCGCGGGTCATCACCATCGCGCCCGATTACAACGCCACCGTGGTGCACTCGGACCTGTGGGTGAACCCGCGCGTCGGCACCGACGCAGCCCTGGCGCTTGCGATGTGCAATGTGATCCTAGAGGAAGGGTTGGACGAGAAGCGGTACGTGCAGGAACAGACCGATCTGCCATTCCTGCTGCGCGAAGACACCGGCCGTTTCCTCCGCCAGTCTGATGTGACCGAGGGTGGCAAGGACGACATCTTTTACGTCTGGGACCTCGCCACCAAGACGTTGCAAGAAGCGCCGGGATCAAACGGACAGCCGGAGGCTTCGATCGACCTGGGTGACCTCGACCCCGCGATGGAGGGCGAGTACGAGGTGGACCTGCTGGACGGTCAGAAATTGAACGTACGGCCTGCCTTCTTGTCGCTTAAGAAGCGCCTAGACGAGTTCACGCCGGAGAAGGCCGCCGAGATTACGGGCGTTAGCGCGGCCACCATCCGGAGTTTCGCCCGAGAGGTGGGCAAGAGCGGTGCGGTCATGGCGTTCTGCTCTTGGGGGGCCTGTAAGCACTACCACATGGACCTAACACAGCGTTCCATCATTCTGCTTCTCGCGCTCACCGGTAACACCGGAAAGCGTGGCGCCGGCATGCGCATTGGGGCTTGGTGGAACATGTCGCTCAGCTACGACAAGGCGGGCGTAGGAGCGCTTACGGGCGACCCTGACGCCCCGCGGGCCAAGGTCCGCGACGTTGAGAACATCATGAAGTCGCTGATGAAGGCCAACTCGACGATCAGCCCAACGATGCCGTTTCTCTATAAGCACGACAAAGGCTACGCGAAGCTGGTCGACACGCCTGGCTATCACGATCCCGATCTGAAACGCCCCATCAGCGAGTACATGCAGGAGGCGTTTGACAAGGACTGGATGCCCGTCTATCCCAAGGACGGCAAGACGCCGCGGGTGTTCCTCTACACGGGCATGAATCCACTGCGCCGCTGGCCGGCGCCCGATGTGATCCGCCAGAACCTCTGGGCAAACTTTGAGCTGATTGTGACGTGGGAGTTCCGCATGTCCAGCTCTGCCATGTACTCAGACATTATTCTGCCGGCGGCGGGATGGCACGAGAAGTCCGGCGTGAAGTTCTGCCAGAGCTACGTGCCGTACATCTGTGTCGGTGAGCAGGCCGTGGAGCCGCTCTACGAGTCGAAGAACGAGTTCGACATCATGGCCAAGCTGGCCGAGGCGATCAATCGGCGGGCGAACGAGCGGGAGGAGGCGCCGTACAAGGACGCGTTCGGCAACGAGCACGACCCGCGGGACATCGCCCGGGCTTGGAGTCTCGACGGTGAGTTCGGCGAAGGTGATGCCGAAAAGGCGTTGGCCGTCCACTTCGAACTCTCAGACCCGGTTGGAGATGCCACGTGGGAGGAGGCGGCAAAAAAGGGTGCCGTGCGCGTGCAGTCGACCGGAGGCTACGGGCCGATCACCGCTATCACGAACGACGTCAAGGTGGACGAGACGCTCTACCCGTTCGCCTGGTTCGTTGAGGATAAGGAGTCTTGGCCAACGCTCACGGGCCGCCAGCAGTTCTACATCGATCATCCATGGTTCCTAGAGGCCGGCGAAGAACTGCCAACGCACAAGGAGCCGCCTCCCGCCGGTGGCGACTACCCGCTGCGAATGACAGGTGGGCATACGCGGTGGAGCATCCACTCCATCTGGAGGAGCAACCGCACACTCCTGCGCCTCCAGCGCGGAGGTCCCGTGATGTACATCAGCACGCAGGATGCGGAAGAGCGCGGTCTGAAGGACCACGATGAAGCGTGGGTCCAGAACGACGTGGGCAGCTTCAAAGTCAGGGTCAAACTGGCGCCCAGCGTCCAGCCCGGCCAGGTCGTGATGTATCACGCCTGGGAGCCATACCAGTTCGAGCAGTGGTCCGGCCAGCAGGCTGTGAACCCATCGCCGCTGAAGCCGCTTCACCTAGTGGGCGACTACGGCCAGCTCCAGTACCGCTTTGCGCTCGCCCAGCCCAGCAACATCTCCCGGGCGATGACCGTCGAGCTGACGAAAGTAACGTGAGAAACGAGGTGCAGTGATGCGTGTAGGTCGAGTTGATGCAGGAGACGAGGAGTTGCTGAGCCCAGAGTCTAAGGCCTGGCAGGATGCGGCCGTCAGTGAGGTCGTACTGTCGCCGACGCCGCTTGAAATGCAGCCGACCGAGTACATCCGCGTTTCTCGAAACGGCCGGCCATATGGCGTCGATTCGAGCATGAAAGTGAGCGCTTTGCACAACGGCGACAGCGTGTTCTTTCACCTGGTCTGGCAAGACGATTCTGAGAACGGGCCAATTCAGGACATAGACCAGTTTGCCGATGCCGCGGCCGTTATGTTCCCGATGGTCGAGGATGCGCCGCTCATTGGCATGGGAATCAAGGACAAACCAGTGAACGTATGGTTGTGGCGCGCTGACTGGGAGCGCCCGAAGAACGTCTCTGCGGAAGGGATGGGGACCACGGTGCGCCGGGACGATCCGGCACTCTCCTCTGCCGTGCGCCATGCCGATGGCCAATGGGATTTGATCGTCGGCCGCTCGCTGAAGGGCAAAGGCGCGCCTCAAGGGACCATCGCGCTGGCGCCTGGAACGGTAACGAAGATCGCATTCGCCGTCTGGCAGGGCTCCGAGCAGGAGCGAGCCGGCCTGAAGGCGTTCTCTCCCGACTGGCAAGAACTAGAGCTTGATGCGTAGCGGAAAGTAGGCCCGCCATGACTGAACGACAACTCGAGTTTGTCTTCCACCTCAACAAGTGTTTGGGCTGCCAGACATGCACCA
>QIFC01000022.1 GCA_003228685.1 Chloroflexota bacterium | reverse complement strand
TCAGCCCCGTCGACTACGAACGGCTGTACACCACGACGGTGCATGCGGCATGATCATCAAGAAGCAAGCAGTCCGGAAAACCGGGTCAGGGCCACAACGTCTACTTGCCCTATAATTAAGCGGAGGGAGAAAAGCCGTGTCAGAGCCAGACATTAGCGACATACTCGCTAACAATCCCCATATAGACGAAGCCGAGTTGGAACATTCGATAGATCTCCTCAAAGAGCTTAGGGCGGCCGGTGTAAGACGGTCAGAGTACAGGCTAGCCTCGCCTCTCACGCGACGGCGCGTCTCCGCAGGCAGCACGGCCGTCGAAGACTCTCGCACTGTTAACTTGACACCGGCACGAGCCTCATCAGTGCCTTCCATGTCCGAAGAGTCGCCAACCGCGTAGCGCGCACCACAATCGGCTCTGGTTACGAGGCCGCTCAGGACAACGTATCCGGCCACGGGACAAACAGTAACTCTTGAGTTGGTTCGCGCCGTTCACCGGGCGGGCAGGAGCGGCCTACGCCCGCGCCGGCCGTTTCATGGTCCAGAAGTGGGGGCCGCCGCCGGGCAGGTCGTCCTCCACGACGACCTGGAAGCCGTGCTTCTCGTAGAACGCGACGTTGATCTCCTTCATCGTCTCCAGGTAACAGGGCAGGCCTTCCGCGTCGGCGCGGGCCAGCATCGGAGCGACGAGCGAGCTACCGACGCCCTGCCCCTGCTTGCCGGTGTCGACGCCGAGGATCATCAGGTACCAGTGGTCTTCGGGCATGTCGCGCTTGTGCAGCTCTTCCATGTGGTCGTTGATCTTGAGGAAGCGCCGAAACGCGCCAAGGCCCAACTTGAACGGCACCAGCAGCATGCCGGCGCGGGCCATGCGGAACATGCTCATGCCGGCCTCGCCGGGCGGGAGCCAGCACGCGGCGCCGTCGACCGACTCCGGCGTCGTGTGGACCTCTCCGTAGAGCTGGCCGTACCTGGCGCCGGTGCGAAGAAACCACGTCACCTTGTTCGAACGGCTGTCTGCGTCCGGGAGGATGTACTCCATCAGCGGGTCGTCGAAGAACGCCCGCCCGAGCGCTTCGCCCGCTTCGTCGAGTTGCGATTCCTTGAGGTGCGTGGCGTTTGGGGTGTTGGTCGTCATGAGCAGTCTCCGCGCGTGTGCGTCCGTCGTGCGGCGACTGTATCTCGCGTTGGCCGAGGGCGTCAAGTGCCACATCTCACTTGGCGCTCGTCCGGCGCGCGCATAGCGTTGGCACGACTCGTTCGCACGGCTAGCGTCACATACGGAGGTACCCCATGGCCCGACAGACCGCCCTCACGATCCCCCAGCAGCTAGGCAGGATGGACAGCGGCAGGCTGCGCGCCTACGCGGAGCTGCTGTCGTTCTACCAAGGCGACCAGTGGCCGCGGCAGATGCGCCGCCGCGAGCGACGGCTGGTCTTCAACTACGCGAAGGCGCTCGTCGACAAGGCGACGGCCTACCTGATGTCCGGCATGCACTCGGTCGTCGACGCTGAGGACGAATCGCCTGAGACGGCGGAGCGCGCGACGAGAACGGAGCAGGCGCTGCGCCTCGTCGCGGAGCAGAACAACCTGCCTCAGCTCGACTTCGATACGGAGCTGGACGCCGCGGTGCTAGGCGATGGCGCATTCAAGGTGACGTGGGACGCTATCGAACGTCGCGTGCGCGTGTCCGCGCCGGACGTGCAGGGGCTGTTCGTCTGGTGGCTGGGCGACGACGTCACCCGCCTCTGGCGCGTCGCGAGCCGCTACCACATGTCGGCCGATGAGGTCGAGATCGCGTTCGGCACGCGGCCTTCGACGCGGCACAGTGATCGGGTCGAAGTGGTCGAGGTGTGGACGGCGGAGACGTTCGACCTCTGGGTCGATGGCTCGATCGTGGACGAGAAGGCGAACCCATACGGTTTCATCCCGTTCGTGATCTACCCCAACCTGCGCGAGCCGAAGCAGTTCTGGGGCGCGTCCGACATCCCGGCGATCCGGGAGTCGGTTCGCGAGCTAAACCGCGCGCTCTCGCAGCTCTCGATGATCCTGGAGCTGTCAGGCAATCCGATCGCGGTTCTGGAGAACGTGACGGAGACGCAGGACATCGCGGTGCAGCCGGGCGCGGTCTGGGAGCTGCCGGAGCGGGCACGAGCCTACCTGCTCGACTTGCTGCAGGGCGGCGGCGTACAGCTCCATATCGACTACGTGAACCTGATCTATCGCACGCTGCACGACTTGGGCGAGGCGCCCCGCACGGCGTTCGGAGAGAGCCGCGCGAACCTCTCCGGCGTGGCGCTCAACCTGGAGCTGGACCCGCTGCTGAAGAAGGTGCAGCGCAAGCGGCTGATCCGCTCGGCGGCGTACGTGCGCCGCAACGAGATGGTCCTGCGCATCCTGGAGCAGGAGACGGGCGTCTCGTACGCGCCACATCGTTCGCGCGTCGTCTGGGGTCCCGTCGTGCCGCGCGACCGCAGCCGCCTGATCGGCGACGAGAAGTCGCTCGTCGCGGCGGGCATCCATTCGCGCCGTCGCGCCGACGACGAGCTGGGCGTCGCGGACCCGGACGCGGAGTTCGGCCGCTGGCTGGAAGAGCAGGAGCAGATTCGCGCCGACGCCGCCCGCAGCGAGAACGGGCGCGTGGCGGCGGGGCGGGAGGGCTAGAGCAAGGACTACAGAATTTCGCGGAGTTCATCCGCAGTGATGCCAGCGTCCCGTAGTATAGACGTGAGGAGCTTCGGATGAAGAGTCTTCCTTGCATGAAACGGCAGCGTCACTCGGCGACCTCCGTCGCTGCGGTAGATGCGATGACTGCCGCTCTGGCGGCTAATGCGAAACCCGAGCCGTTCCAAAGCTCGGGCCATCTCTGAAGACGTAACGCGGGGGAGACGAGGACTCACACGGCGATCTCTAACGTCGTCAGTGTTACCGCTGATGGCTCAGGAATCTGTTCGCCGCCAGTCAGCCGATCCTCGACGTGCAACCGAATGGCATCTCGGATATTCGCCAGGGCTTCGTCATACGAATCTCCCTGCGAATAGCAGCCCTGTAGCTCAGGACAGTGGGCGAAGAACCCATCTGCGTCCCCTTCGATCACAACAGAAAAGCGATACGCCTTCATACGGATCATTCTAACATGCAACGGTCGCCATCACGGGCCCAGCTCTACCCGAATGTTGCGTTCTGGGCCACTGACAGCCCACCACTCCCTGACGTTACGCAGTCGTGCTCTTCCTCGTGAGCGCCTTCTCGGCTTCATCGATTGGCGAGAAGACGACGCAGCCGACCTGATCGTCGCGCCTGAGGAGCCAGTTGGAGATTGCCGTCACTTCGCAGCCGGCATAGCCACGCACTGCTGCCAGGAGGAGTGACCCACCCGCGAACAGGGCGACTGCGTCGCGTGTCGCCGGCATCGAGAAGAGTACAATCCCTATCCCGAGGTTCACGCAGAAGCCGAGAGCCCCTGTTGCGTCTAGACGTTCAGTCGTGGCTTGTAGTCGGACCCACTGGAACAGCACCACGACCGCGGGGAACCCGATGAGACCTAGCGCTACCTCGTACCAATGCAGTCCGTCACCTCCCCACCAGGCCGGCCCCCAGACCGGGACAAGGACAAGGAAGAGGCCCAAGATGACGCGGCCGATCGTACCGATCGCTCCGATGGCGCGTCGCTGACTGACTGGTGTGTTCAACATGAATGCTCTCCTTCTCGTACTCAATGTTCGGGCGGCGTCCAGCTAGCCCCGGACCCCGCCAACCAGGGACTCTTGGGCGTAGGACAGAACGCCGGCCCAGAGCTGCTTCGTAAGTTCGAAGCCCTGATCCACAGGCATGATCCTGATGTCGTCTCGTCCGTTGGCCCACTGCTCTGCTTCGTCTTGCGACGTAAAGAAGAAGATGTGGCTGCAGAAGGTCATCCAGATCGAGGCCACGGAGGTCATATCCGTCTCCTCTGGCACCACGAACGAAATCACGGCGTCGGCGGGTTCTAGCGTCTGCACACCATCTGGACTCACCGTCAGTCGCACCGTCTCTTTGCTCTCCGGCGATTCAGATTCAATAATGGCCGTCCGGCCGAGCATGGCCGGCAGGAAGAGCGTGTCAGCCGCGCACCACGTCGCCATCCGGACGCCCTCGACGGCGAACTTGTGCGGGTGGTCGTTCAGCGACAGACCCATAATCCCGACGATGCTGTCATCATCGTCACGCTCCGTCATCTGCCTGAGGAATTGGTCCGCCTCCTCAGGCGCAATGCCGAGGCCTGCGACGAACCTATCGATCTGCTGCCCAGTCACGGGCTGGCCAGTCGCGACGGCCTGCCAGACCTGCACGAGCAGGCGCGAGCGCTCAGCCCCATAGTCCACGAGCCCGCTAACCGCTGCCAGCTTTCTTGTCAGCTCTTCGGTTCGTACATTCGTCATGTTGCATTCTCCTCCTTCGGTGGGGCGACCGGCACCGGTTCAGCCGACCGGCGCCGGTCCTTCTGGATTGGCGTTACGCCTGCGCCATGAGGTCCGCTAGATGCAGCCGGCCGAGCTTCACGGCCTCATCCAGCGTCAGGAAGCTCACCGGCATGTCCCGTTTCGAGAACCAGTCAGTCGCCGCCTCCGCCGTCGTGAAGAAGTGGATGAAGTTGCAGAACACCGCTTGGATCTGTTCCGCGTCGCCGCTCTCACCAATCGCTTCATCCGGGATCACGACGGACACCAGAATCTCATCGGGCTGACGCCGCTCGACGCCGTCCGGCGAGATCCGCAGGCGAACTTCGTCGCCGGTGGCTGGGTCGCTGGAGACGACGTGTGCTGTCTGGCCGAGAATCGCCGGGAGGAACAACGTGTCCCAGGCGCACCAGGTGTGGAGGTCTTGCCCGCCGACTTCGAAATTGTGCGGGTGGTCGTTGAGAGAGAGCCCCACCAGCCCCACCACGTTGCCACCGTCGTCCTTCTCCGTCATCTGCGTGATGAAGTCCACGGCTTCTTCGACTCCCCGCAGGTCCGACGCCAGCTCGTCCACTTCTGTCATGGGAACAGGCCGCCCTTGGGCCAGCCGCTGGAGCGTCCTGACGACGAGGCGAGCCGTGTCGGGCTGAATATCCAGCCGAACGCCTGCTCGGTCCAGTTGTTCGTGCACCTCTTCTGCCGTCGAGAACTTGATCGGGGTAGTTACTGTACTGCTCATTTCCTGTTCTCCTTCGTTCATTCTCCTAAGCGGCATTGCCGCAACGTTTATCTGAATTCAGCGTAGCCCTAGAAGGCACAGCCCAGCTTCCGAGGAACTACGCAACTTGGGGATCAAAAGGGGCCGCTACGCGGCCCCTTTTGTCGGTAACTACGTAGTCGCCGTCTAGACGATTCCCCGGGTCAGCGCGTAAGCGGTCGCTACCGCGCGCCGCCGGGCCCCAATTTTGCCATAGACGTTTTGCACATGGCGCTCCACGGTACGAACGCTCAGCACAAGGTCGTCCGCGATCTCCTTGTTCGTTCGTCCAGCAGCCACGAGTCGCAGCACCTCGACTTCGCGGCTAGTCAAGCCGGCGACACGTGGTGTTCCCTGCTGGACATCGCTTGCTGGGCGCCCCATCTCCGCCCCCGCCGCGCCCTTAGGCTGCTCCTCCAGAAACTCAAGGAGGGCCGTGGCTGCCGCTTCGGTATCGCCAACGTACGGCGCCGTCGACTCTCCGTCCAGAAGCGTCAAGCGGGAGTCTGGAATGGCAGAAGCGAGGCCCTGCGCAATGCCGTTCGGAAACCATGCAACATCGCTTCGGTGTAGGACCAACGTGGGTGACGCCACTTTGGCGAGGCTTGCCGTCACGTCGATTCTGCGCGCCGCTGCCAACGCGGCCGTGGCGGCGCCCGGCGTCACGGCCTGCCGCATCCGATCGGCGGCCCGTTGTCCCACTTCGCCTTCCGACCATCCGAACACCATCTGGGCGCATGTGTCCGTCATCAGTTCCCAGTCCTGGTTGATCAGACTCGCCAACGCCTGAATTCTTGGTGAAGCCAGATCGGCCGTCCTCGCCCACGAGCACCAAAGCGCAAGACGTGCCACCTTCTTGGGATGCCGGGCGGCGTACGAAATGGCGACCGGCCCGGCGTCCGTGGCGGCCATCAGGTCGAATTTCGTGAGCCCAAGGCGGTCAACCACCGCTTCTAAGTCAGATACCTGGGCGTCAAGCGAGTGGTCTTCGACGTCTCGGTCTGATGACCCGGTACCGCGAACGTCGTAGCGGACGAGCATGTGGTCTCGCGCGAGGCGCTCGTACCAGCTGCGGCACTCAGGGACATCCCACAGCTCAATGTGGTGCCACGGCCCGCCCGCCATATACACAAGAGGACTACCCTCTCCGAGGGTCCACAAGGCGATGTTAGTCCCGTCTTCCGCCTTCGCATACTGGATGCGCGGTTCCATGACTCAGACATCGTACAGGATCGCCGCTACGGGGAACGCGACAGGCCGGGGCGTCACTCAACGACGAGGCTGGCCGTCATCGACGACGTATGGACCTGACACCAGACAAAGTAGTCTCCGGCAGCCAGAGGTCCGACCGAGAGTTGCTGGCTAATAGGTCCGCTCTCGATCTCCGTCGCACTGATAGGCTCACCGCCGGATGTCGCATCATCCGCGCTCGTGAAGATCGCGAAGTTATGAGGAGCCGCATCTGTGTTATCGAACATGATGGTAAACGGCACTGTCGCTGGAGCTTCGATCGTGTCCGGCGAAAAGCTGAAGTTCTGGACGGTCACTTCGACCTGCAACGGCTCAACGTCTCCACCGCCACCATCGTTAGGGGCGGCCGGCAGCGGTTCGGAAGCTTGGGTTGTCGTGGGGACTGCCTCGTCTCCGTCATCGCTGCAGGATGCAAACACGACGATCAGCACAGGCAGCGCGATCAGCAGAACCGACCATTTCACATAGTTCATGTATTCCTCTTTGAACTCTGAGCTTCCTGAGATTGTCCCTTGTTTTGGTGACCAGGATGCAACGGCATATTTGACAGTTGTATTACGAAATTCCGGATAGGCGCTCTCTTGTTCGAGATCCCTCCACCGTTGCCACGAACGCCAACGAACGTGCCAAACGGCAGGTTCGCGGGGGCCATGTGGGAGCCAAGATTCCCTATCCTCCACGCTATACTTCACATATGAGCGCAGAGGCGTTAGCGTTCGAACGTCCCGCACTGCGAGGCACGCTGCATCTCTTCGCCGCGTTCGCGGCGATCGGAGGCACGGTGTGGCTACTGCTCATCGCGGACTCGCCGACGGGTTACGTTGGCGCGGCGATCTTCGGCACCAGTCTCATGCTGCTCTACGGAACGAGCGCGACCTACCATCAGATACCCTGGCCTGCAGCCTGGCGGCACATCCCCAAGCGCATAGACCACGCCGCCATCTTCCTGCTGATCGCCGGGACGTACACGCCCCTCTGCCTGAACGTTAGCCTCGCGTGGGGCATCCCGCTGCTATCGGTAGTCTGGACCCTGGCGATCGCGGGCGTGCTCATGAGCCTTGTGTTGCCACACGCGCCACGTTGGCTCAATTTCGCGCTCTACGCCGGTCTCGGGTGGGTGGGCATTGTCGGCGTTTCTGAGGTCTTCGCTGCGTACGCCACCAGCCCAATCGCGCTGCTGATAGCCGGCGGCGTGACATACATGATTGGCGGTACGATCTACGCGCTGAAACGGCCCGACCCGTGGCCGCGCGTGTTTGGTTTTCACGAGGTTTTCCATACGTTCGTCGTCGCAGGCAGCCTCCTCCACTTCGCGGCAATCGCCTTCTACGTCATCTAGCCCAGCCCCTCGGCTGGGGTGCCAGACCTTCCTTGACGCACTAGCACGTTTGTTCTATTTTCGAGCTATCGTTCGGAACTCTAGACAGGAGGTGCGCGTTGACGCAGGAACTGATGGCAACCCAGGAGGAACTCGCCGCGGCGAGGGCTGAGCTAGAGCGGCTCCAAGAGACGGCCGCTGATAGTGAAGCGCGGGCCGCGCATGTGGAGTCGCAGCTCACGCAGGCAAACGAAGAGATCGAGCTGGCGCGCAGCGAGAGCGAGGCGCGCGAGCAGGACCTGACGGCACAGCTTCAGTCGGCGGCCGACCGATATCGCGAACTGGCCCTCGGGCATGCCCCTGACCTGCCAGCGGAGCTGGTATCTGGCGCGACGGTGGCGGAGGTCGACGAGGCGCTGCAACGAGCACGCGAGACCGTCTCGAAAGTGCGCGGGCATCTGGAGTCGCAGGCGCAGGCCGGCAAGGTCCCGATAGGAGCGCCGCCGCGATCGGAGCCGGACCTCTCGGGTCTCAGCACCGAGGAGAAGATCAGCTACGGCCTCCAGCAGCGCGCGGGGTAACTCCAACAGGCTCAAGCCGTGAATCGGCAGCCAGGGGACGTAGGGGGCGGGTCTGAGACCTGCCCCCTACGGTGTGACATCGCCGCGTTGGTGATCCGGCACGCGTGACCTACGCTAATGGCCTTCGTCCCTCTGGCGGGGCGACCGCTGCAATCAGAAGGAGACAGACATGGCCCTAACCCTTGCGGAGTCCGCGAAGCTCTCGACCGACATGATCCTCGCGGGCGTAATCGAAACGGTGATCAAAGAAGAGCACATTCTCGACCAACTGCCGTTCGTCGAGGTAGTCGGCAACAGCTTCGTCTACAACCGGCTGAACACAGAGCCGACGGTGTCGTTCCTGGACGTTGGCGATACGTGGACGGAGGACACGCCCGATTTCACGCAACTCTCGGTCCAGCTCAAGATCCTCGGTGGCGACGCTGATGTGGACAACTTCATCCAGGCCAGCCGGGTCAACGTGCAGGACATTGAGGGCGCCGTGATCCTGCAGAAGGCGAAGGCGCTGGCGCGCACGTGGGCGGACACGTTCATCAACGGCGACACGGGGTCCGACCCGAAGGAGTTCGATGGCATCGACAAGATCTGCGCGGGGCTGCCGTCGTCGCAGACCGCGTCGATGGGCACGAACGGCGGCACGCTGACGCTGGCCAAACTGGACGAGATGATCGACGCGGTACGGACGAAGAACATCGCGCTGATCATGTCGCGGCGCACGCGGCGGACGCTCCAGGGCCTGATCCGCACCAGCGGGGCGATCCTGGAATCGCGGCCGGGCGCGTTCCTGGAGTGGGTGCAGCTCTATAACGGCGTTCCGATCTTTCTCAACGACTACATCTCCAACGCGCAGACGGTCGGCACGTCGAGCGACTGCAGCACGATCTACTGCTTCTCGATGGGCGAGCCGGACCAGGGCGTCGTCGGGCTGACCGCCCCGGGCGGGATGCAGGTGGAGCAGATCGGCGAGCTGGAGTCGAAGGACGCGACGCGCCACCGCGTGAAGTGGTACAGCGCCATCGCGGTGCTGAGCACGCTCTCGATGGCGCGGCTGATCGGCGTGCGGCCGTAGCCGCCGGCGTGCGCACGTAGGAGACGGGCCTACGAATGTAGGCGACGCCTCCCTACCGAACAGAGAGGGCCCGTGGCGCGCGGGCCTTCTTTGTCGTGCGGTTATAATTGGGAACGTGCAAGTCCTGGAGGTGAGCAGGTACTGTCATGGCTGATCCAACCCATCGCTCCTATTCCGACATGGCGATCCCGCCCGGCGAGATCCTCGCTGAGGAGCTCGAGGCGCGAAGCATGACGCGCGATCAACTCGCGAAAGAAATGAGCAACTCGTCAGAGCTGGTTGACAAAATAATCGATGAGCAGGGAGCCATCACGGCGGAAAGATCCCTCCAACTAGAAGAAGCACTAGGACTCCCTGCTGAATTCTGGCTCGGCCTCCAAGCCACATATGATCTTGCACTTGCCCGCCAAGCGCGTGGTCATGCGAAACCGCAAGAACGAACCATAGAAAGTATCCCGGACGAACAACAGCCGACATTGAAACCGCCTGCCGCATCGCAAGAATCGGTCCAAGTCAGCACGCTGAGAAAGCAACTTCAGAGCACAAAGCCTCATCTTCGTCTTGCAGCTATCAAAGCCGCCGACGAGCTCGATGAACGAGGAACTGCTGGCGACATTCTTCATCTCTTTCAGTCGGAATCGGACTGGACGATCAAAAAGGCCTGTGCTGTGGCGCTTGGCCACTTGAAACACCGCGAGAGCTTGACAGAGCTAAGAAAGGCCGCTGCGAACAAGAACGAACACCTCGCGGTTCGGGAGTGGGCGATATGGGCCATGGGTGAGTTGGGGACTACTGACGAGGAATCATTCTTCCTCGATCTCCAAGACTCACGTAAGCTACCTCCTGCATTAGGACGAGTGCTCGGCGGTGCCCTGAGAAAGGTTCGCTTAGAGTCTGTCCGAGTACCTAAGAAGGAAATTGAACGGTTACTTCTCCCGCCGAAGACAGCGGATCGCCGATTAAAGCAGATCGTGGAGAGGCTTGAGGACATCAGGCTAGCGGCACCGGGTTCCGTACCGAACGAAGATGGGCAGAGACTCAGCCTGCGAAAGCAGCTGCAGGCGATCGACAAGGATTATCTCAAATCTTATATGGATTGGCTAAGTCGACTTCCAGACCTTGAAAAAGGACTCGAGAATAAGAACTCATACTAGGAAGGCTGGAGCCTTCCTAGACCCTCCCCTCGTTAACTAAAGAACTAAAGGCGCCGTCTTTGCTGTTTCACGAAAGCATGATCAGCCCGGCGACCGCCTGGAGAACGATCGCCGCGTCGACGCTGTCAATGGCGCCAGACGCGTTGACGTCCGCGTTCAGCGGGCATGGCACGGAGTCAACTAACTGAGCGCTTGCCTGGAGGATCAGCGCCGCGTCGATGCTATCGACGACTCCGCTACAGTTCGCATCGCCTGCCAGCAGCAGCAACGGGAGAGCGGTTGGCGTCGGGGTGGGCGCAGGTCCGCTGAGCGGATCCGTGGGATCAGAGCCTGCCTCCACTTCCGCGCCGTCAGAGAAGCCATCGCCGTCGCTATCTACGTCCAGCGGGTCGGTCGCATGCAAGGCTTCTTCCGCGTCCGTTAGGCCGTCGCTATCGCTGTCCGGATCGCAGCGGTCCAGCTCGAAGTGGTCGTATGCAACGTCTCCAAGGCCGACGACATCGAAATTCAGCCGGCAGGCGTCGATGATCTCAACATCGAGGAAATGAAACTCCCGCAGGCAGGTGGCGGTGTACGATCGGGGCTCGCAGAAGTGCTTACCCCCTCCGCCACCTCCGGTGGTGACACGCACGATCCCACCTTCACCGATCACCTCGGGCGTGCCCTCTTTGATCGGAAGCGTCCTGGCATAGAGATGGTCATGGCCTGCGAAGATCATGTCCACGCCGGCCTGCTCTAGAACCGGCATGACTCGTTGAATGTCGAGGGCCACTGGAATATCGCTTGAGCTGTACGCTGGCCGGTGGAAGTAGACGAACGTCCAACTCTGGTCGGTGGATGCTAGATCTTCCTCTAGCCACGCGGCCATCTCATCCACTGCCGCTACGCCGCCCTGAAATCCTGCCCATATCTCCGTATCGAGCGCGACGAAGTGCGCCGGACCGTAATCGAAGGAATAGTACCGCTCAAGGTTCTCAGCTACGGTTGCGTTTTCTGGAAGGCGAAAGGCATCCAGGTATGGTTGGGCGTCCAGCGTTTGATAATCATGGTTGCCCAACGACGGATAGAACGGGATGCGACTCGCGATCTCCCTATACACTGCGAAGAAGTAATCTTCGAGCTGCTGATACGTACCAGCCGTGTATGCCAGGTCGCCGGTGTGGAGCGCAAGGTCGAACTCCCGGTCCTCCATCACGCGTCTGAGGCTGCGCTGACCGTTGCCTCCATCTCCGCTGTCCCCGAACACGAGAAACGACAGATCCGCCTCAGCCGGCCCGCTATCAGTCCTAAACGAGAGGCCGTGACCGGAGGTGAGTTCTTCTCCGGCCGTCTCGATCGTGTACTCATACGTGGTCCCGGGAGCTAACTCCCGCAACTCAGCCACATGGACGAAGTAGCTACGCGATTCTTCGTTTGGAATCGCTGGCTCAACGAAGAACTCTGAGGTCGCCGGAACGCTGGTAGCCGGGCCCTCCACTCCATAACGAACGAAACTCGCCCCGTCCGCCGCGGTGGTCCAGGTGATGATCGCGGACGTCGTCGTCACCTGTTGAACGTACGGATATCTCAGCAGGCTGGTACCCGCGATTGCGGTCTCCCCTGTCTCGCTCTCACCCGCCAGCATCCCCGCCACCAAAGAGAGCAGCACCACGGCTCCGATCACTCGCATAGGGCCACCCTTGATCCAGTCGAACTCCCGAGTGTCCCAGCAGTATAGCGTTATGTAACGATCCACGACGCCAGCTGGAAACGCCTGAGTGCTCCTGTTCCTAGTTAACCTCACTTGACAACTAGAACGTCCGTTCTATACCCTTGCAGTTACCCCGTACAGAGCGAGCCTTTCACATGAAGGCCTACCCGAAGGGGCTAAGATGCGCATCGCCTGTGTCCGCATCCCCTGCTTCACCGTCGCTGTCGAGCGTCGGGCAAACGTCCAACTGGAGGAGCAGCCGCTGGTGGTCTACGACCGCGGCGGCGTGATCGACGCGTCGCCGGAGGCTGCGGGCGTCCGGCGCGGGCTGCCGCTGCGAGAGGCGAAGGCGCTCTGCCCCAGCGCCGTCTTCGCACAGGCCAACCACTCACTGTATCGAGACGTCGCGGAGGCGCTGCTCGACGCCATCGAGGAGGTCAGCCCGCAGGTCGAGGAGGCTGAAGCGGGCGCCGCCTACGCCGACGTGGGCGGCCTGGAGGGCCACTACGAGAACACGTTTGCATTGGCGGGCTCGCTCATCGAAACGGTCCGTCAGGCGACAGGGCTGCTCGCGTCCGCCGGCGTCGCGGAGGGCAAATTCGTTTCGTGGGTGGCGGCGTCGATGACCGAGCCGGGCGACGCCGGCATCGTGCCGTCGGGCCGCGAGCAGGAGTTTCTGCGCGACAAGCCGGTCGTGTTCCTGCCGGTCGAACTGGAGATGCTCCAGCGCATCGACCTGCTCGCGTTAACCACGCTGGGCGACATCGCCGCGCTGCCACAGACGGCGGTCGAGGCGCAGTTCCGCAGCGACCGGCTCTGGGAGCTGGCGAACGGCGTCGACCGCGACGCGCTGCGGCCGCGCAAGCGCGAGGAGGTCCTGCGCGAGCGGCTGAGTTTCGATGCGCCGGTGGCGGTATCGGAGGCGTTGGTGATGGCGAGCAAGCAGCTCCTGAGGCGGCTGGTGCGGCGGCTACGTGGCCGCACGGCGCGGAGGATGCACATCCAGATCCTGGCGGACGAACGCATCGTCTGGGAGAAGCTGGAGACGTTCCGCGAACCGACGGGCGACGAACGGCTGATCATGCTCGTCATCAAGACCCGGCTCTCACTGCTGGAGTTGCCGCAAGCCGTCGATACGGTCGCAATCAGCCTGACGGGCATCGGGCGGGAGACGGCGAAACAGACGAAGCTCTTCGCCGACACGAAGAACCTGAACCAGATCGCGGAGGCGATCCGCCAGCTCCAGGCCCGCTATGGCCGGCCGATGATCTGGCGCGTTGAGGAGGTGGACCCATACTCACGACATCCCGAGGAGCGGAGCGTGCTCGTACCCTACGACGCCTAAACACGCCTCGATCCGTCGAGGTGCGCGCGAGCGCGAACGGCGCCCCGGACGCGCTGCTACGCAACCGCGACTGGCGATCTGTTGTCGACGTGCTGGACTGTTACCGGACGGAGGACCGCTGGTGGATGTCGGAACCGGTCTCGCGCACCTACTACGAACTGCTGCTGGAGGACGGCCGCATCGCGACGGTCTACCGCGATCACGTCAGAGAGGAGTGGTACGAGCAGCGCTATGGATAAGAAGCAGCCGTTACGTGGCGCTGGCGTTTTCGACCATCGCTCGAAAGCGCTGCATCGCGGACGGCGTCATGAACGCGCCGAGCACCCAGAGCAACGCCACCAATGGCAGTCCCCAAAACCAACGGGATGTTGGATCCAAGCGCAGCGTGACGTCTGTGGCGCCATTCTCAGGCGCGAACTCAAAGGCAATACGGTCGATCCAGAGGCCGCCGACCGCCTCCTCGCGCATGCGCAGCAGGCGGCCGCGCTGGTGCTCGACGACGGTCTGCTTCACCTGCACGGTCAAGGGACCGAGAAGAGCGTAGCGAACAGCAATGGACGATCCTTCCTCTGGCCAGTGATCGTCTACAGAGTCGAGGCCACGGTAGGCCTTGTAGAAGCTGAACCAACGATCCGGCGCGAAGCCGTTCTCGTAGAGGGCCTCTACCGGCGCGTCAATGCGAAAGCGATGCGTCCACTTCATTGGTGATCGACAACCATCCTACAACAGCTGCCATGGATAATACAGCCGCGACGCTACGTATCCTGAGCAAGCCACTCGACGTCCACCAGGTGCTCGACCAGTTTGAAATCGAGGTCGCCGGTAACGAGTCGGCCCCCCAACCGCTGCGCCAGCGCCGTCGCGATGCAGTCGGCGTACGACATTTTGTAGATGGCTTTGTGGCGGGCGGCCACCAGAGCGAGCGGGCGATCGACATCCACCACATCGATCTGAAACTCAATGACCCTCCCCAACACATCCTGGACTCGCTCAAAGCCAAACTCTCGCTCGGTCCGATAGGCTACTTCGCCGAGGTTCACTGTGGCAATAGCGGTTTGAGTCGTTGTGTCGGTCAGCAGCGATCGCACATGAGGTCCGCCGGTCTCCGCTCGAAAGAACGCGAGCAATGCGAAGCTATCCAGTACGTACGTGGACCGGTCGGTCACCGCTCAGACAAGGGCGGCGGTAGGCCGCGCTCTTCTTTCTCCAGCTCCCAGCGCCGATCTGCCAACAACCCCTCGGTACCTGTACCGCCTTTGAGCATCCCGTATCCCTCGGCGATCGGGTCCTTGGAGACCGGGACGATCATGATGCTCCCGTAGTCATCGATGATGTGCACCTTGTCGCCCTTCTTTAGGCCAAATCGCTCGCGCACTTCCTTCGGGATAACGATCCAGCCCTTCCCGGAAACAGTCGCCATAGCCATGATTCTTTCCTTTATATATACGTTTCTATTTTCGTATCTACTTTTTTGAGTTTTATGCCTACGTTTCTAGATTTAGTATACCCGTCAGATAGTCAGCGTGGCAAGCCTCTATGGCCGAGTACGTAGAGCTGCACTGCCACTCCTGCTTCTCGTTCCGGGAGGGCCTCCACGCCGCTGTTACGGAACCGCGACGGGCGAACTGTTGTCGACGTGCTAGACCGCTACCGAACGGAGGACCGCTGGTGGACGTCGAAGCCTACCGCGATCACGCCAGGAAGGAGTGGCACGAGCAGCTATGGGTGAGTACGGCTGGCGACAGGTACTGCATGGAGCCGCCGGTAAGGGGGCGATGGTCAAGCAGCTGTATCGGCTTGCGTGATCGCTGCTTTACTGGATTCAACCTGGATGATAAGTGGGATGCCCTCTTCGAACCACTGTCGGTGCGCTCGCACGATCTTCAAACGTGTTGGCAGACCCCAATGATAAACGATGTAGTCAAGATAGTCAGCGAAGACGACAGTGTCTGTATAGACCTCCATCGCTCGCTGCATCTCGAAGGAATCACTGATCTCCCACGCGCTGCCCTGGAGGGTTTCCTTGCCCAGTCTGACAGTGACCTTAGGGTTGGCGCGGATGTTCTTGAGCCATGCTGCCTTTTCGCCCATCATGGCGACCACATAGACTACATTGCCTTGACGGATGGCGCGAACAGACTGGCGGCGAAGCTTCCCACTTCTGCAACCGATGGTCGTAAGAATGCCAAACCCAGGAGGGGCTGGCCGGATGCTCCACAAAGGGCGGGTGAATATGTTGCCGAGCCTGGCGTAGAACTTGGACCCAGCCCAGGGGTTAGGCATCCGAGCCTCCACTGTAAAACGCGGTCGAGAGCAATAGTATACGAAGAATCTCGCAGCTGGGCTAGATGAAACAGCCGTACGTAGAGCTACACTGCCACTCCTGCTTCTCGTTCCGGGAGGGCGCATCGACGCCGTTGGAGCTGGTGCTGCAGGCGCGCAAGCTGGGCTACTCCGCACTGGCGCTCACCGACCACAACGGCCTAGCCGGCGCAATGGAGTTCGCGCAGACCGCCAAGGAGTGGGACGTGCAGCCAATCATCGGCGCGGAAGTTACGCTGAAGAGCGATGATGCTGGCCGTAGGGGCGACCATCCGGTCGCCCAAGGCGCTCAGCCGAGCACCCCTACAAGCCCCACCCACCACCTCACGCTGCTCGCGGAGACGCCACGTGGCTATGCGAACCTGAGCCGGCTGCTCTCGATCGCGCACTTGGAGAGCCCGCGAGGCGAGCCGGCGCTCGATCCCGCAGCGCTCGAAGGACACACGGAGGGCCTGATCGCGCTCTCGGGCTGCCGCGATGGCGAAGTACCCCGGCTCGCCTCCCACGACAGAGCCGGCGCCCGCGCGGCCGTACAACGCTACCTGGAGCTGTTCGACCGAGACTGCTTCTTTATCGAGCTGCAGCAGAACCTGGTCTTCGGAGACCGGCCGCGCAACCGCGCGCTCGTCGAACTGGCGCGAGAGCTGGACCTGCCGGTCGTCGCGACGAACAACGTCCACTACCACGAGCAGGCGCGGCATCGGCTGCAGGACGTACTGGTCGCCGTCCGCCATCGGATGACGCTGGACGCCTCCGAGCAGCAGCGACGCAAGAATGCGGAGTTCTACTTGAAGTCGCCTGAGCAGATGGCAGAGCTGTTCTCGGAGCTGCCGGAAGCACTCGCGAACACGCTCGCGATCGCGGAGCGCTGCGTCCCGGATGCACTCCCTCACCCCATGTCAGCACAAAGTACAAATGGTGATCCTCAGATCGCCCCTCTCCCGCGAACGGGAGAGGGGAAAGCGCCGCCGACAGGCGGAGCCGGGGTGAGGGAGAAACCGGCCTCCAACCCCTCGCCAGCACAAGTACGACTGGCCAACCCTATATCGTCGCCGGAACACCAACAGGGCTTCGACCTCACACGCGACCTGACGTATCAGTTCCCGGACTTCGACGCGCCGCCCGGCAAGACGGCCGACGAGTTCCTAGAAGAGGTCTGCATGGCCAGCGCTCGCGAGCTGTACGGCTGGGCGGCGCCCGGAGCCGAAGAGCGCATCAAGCACGAGCTGCGCTTGATCGAGTCGGCGGGCCAGGCGGGCTTCTTCCTCCGCAACTGGGAGCTGATGCGCTACGCCCACGACAACGACCTGCCGGCGCGCGGCCGCGGCTCTTCCGTGGGCTCGCTGGTGTGCTATCTACTGGGGCTCTCCGGCATCGATCCGGTCAAGTACGATCTCTTCGTCGGGCGCTTCCTCAACGAAGCGCGCCAGAAGGAGGACGTACCTGATATCGACCTCGACTTCGCCCGCGAGGCGCGCGAGCGCATGTTCGAGCACGTCTTCGAGACGTACGGCACGGAGCACGCGGCGCTCGTCGCGAACGTGATCCAGTATCGCTACCCGATGGCGATCCGCGACGTCGGCAAGGCGCTCGGGCTGCCGGAGGCCGACATCGACAAGCTGGCGAAGCGCATGCGAGGCCGCTTCGCTCGCTCGCTGGACGAAGAGATGCGATCGCTGCCGGAGTTCCGGGGGCGGATGAACGCGCCGGTCTGGCAAGAGTTCGCACGGCTGGTAGAGGAGCTGCGCGGTAAGCCACGCCACCTCAGCCAGCACTCTGGCGGCGTGATCATCTCCAGCACGCCCATCGTCGAACAGGTACCCGTGCAGCCCTCAGCGATGGACGGACGCTACATCTGCCAGTGGGACAAGGACTCGGTGGCGGACGCGGGCTTCATCAAGATGGACTTCCTGGGCTATCCCAGCCTGGGGCATCTCTATCACTCGCTCAGCCTGATCGAAGAGCGGCACGGCCGCCGCATCGACCCGGTCCGCATCCCGCTCGACGACCCGGAGGTCTACAAGATGATCCGGAGCGGCGACATCCTCGGCATCGTCCAGATCCAAAGTCGCGCCCAGCTCCAAGCGATCCTGAGACTGGAGATCAATTCGATCGAAGACCTGGTGATCCAGGTCGCGTTGATCCGGCCCGGCCCGATCCAGGGCGGCGCCGTCAACCCGTACATCGCGCGTTGCCAGGGCATCGAGCCCGTGACGTACGACCACGCCTGCCTGGAGCCGGTCCTGAGCGAGACGAAGGGCGTGATCATCTTCCAGGAGCAGGTGTTAGAAGTGGCGATGGCCGTGGCTGGGTTCACGGCGGGCCAGGCAGAGACGTTGCGCCGGGCGATGAGCCGCAAGCGCTCGCGGGAGGAGATGGAGAAGCTGCACGAAGCGTTCCTGGAAGGCGCGCGCGACACAGGCAAGGTCGACGAGGCGATGGCCCAGCGTATCTACGAAAAGATCCTGGCCTTCGCTGAGTTCGGCTTCCCCAAGTCGCACGCCGCCGCCATGGCGGAGACGGCGGGCAAGCTCGCCTGGGTGAAGCGCTACTACCCGCTGGAGTTCTACTGCTCTTGGCTGAACGAGTGGCCGTTCGGGTTCTACAGCCCCGGCGTGATCACGAACGAAGCCCACCGCAACGGCATCGAAACGCTGAGCGTCGACGCGAACCGCAGCCGAGCCGCGTGCACGATCGAGAGCCTTCCCGCTGGCGACGAGGCGATCCGGCTGGGCTTTCGCTACGTGAAGAGCATCGGCGAGGCATGGTTAGCGAGGCTGGACGAGGTGGCCGATCGTCATTCCGAGTCCTTCGCTTCCGCTCAAGATAAACTGCGCGAGGAATCTGGCCCCTCGCCGACAACAGTTGATGTCGATGGATCAGACCCTTCGCTCACGCTCAGGGTGACGGAGGCGAATGGTGACGCGGAGCAGCGGGTGAAGGAGACCGCCGCCCCTTACGCATCTAGCTCCTCGCCGACAACAGTTGAGTTTGAGGGATCAGACCCTTCGCTGGCGCTCAGGGTGACAGAGGAGCGAACCGGCCCGTACTCCTCGCTTTGGGACTTCTGGCAGCGCACGCAACTGCCACGAGAGCCGATCGAGCGGCTGATCCGGCTGGGCGCCTTCGCCTGGACAGGCCTGCACGAGCGGCAGCTCCTCTGGCAGCTCGGGTTGTTCTACAGACCGCTGAGCGGCCAGATCCCGCTCGAATTGCCGTACAACGCCGACATGGTACCACTGCGGGAGATGTCTGACGGCGAGCGCGTGCGCGAGGATATTGGGCTGACCGAAGGGGCGATCGCGACGCGCGGACACATCATGGACCTAGCGGGCCCTTCGGCAGGCTCAGGACACGGCCTCCACGAAGGCCTGACGCCCAGCCACATCGTCCACCAGATGAAGGAGGGCGCGAAGGTGTCGGTCGCGGGGTTCGTCGCGGTCCGGCAGGCGCCTCAGACGGCGAAGGGCTTCGTCTTCCATACGCTGGAGGACCGCTACGGGCTGATCAACATCATCACCAAACCCAACCTCGTACAGCGCTACAAACAGCTCGTTGCGGAGGCGGGCGCCCTGATCGTCCACGGACACATCGAGAGGCAGGAGCGAGCGATCAACGTCGTCACGGAGCGCATGGAGCCGCTGCCGCTGCAGGGCGCCCGCGTACCGAGCGAGCGCACACACAACTTCGGCTAGGCCGCAGACAGCGAGCCGGCCTGCTAAAATCGGCATCATGTCTCCTGTTACCTTCGTGCCAACCACGCCTGAATGGCTCGCCGACCCCTTTCCGTCATATCGCGAACTGCGCGAGCAGGACCCCGTTCACTGGAGCGAGGCGCTTGGCCTTTGGGTCCTCACGCGCTATGAAGATGTCTCGCTCGTCCTGAAAGACGAGCGGTTTTCCGCCGCCAACCGCCCACCGCAACGACGCCTCAACCGCCCGACGACCATGGTCACCGCGGACCCGCCCGACCACGGCCGGCTCCGCAAGTCGGTACGCTACCGCTTCTCGCTCTCCGCCGTCAACGCACTCCGGCCTCGAATCCAAGAGATCATCGACCAACTCATCGAGGCCGCCCAGCCAGCGACGGAAGTCGATCTCGTTAGCCAACTCGCGAAGCCGCTTCCTCGCACGATCATGCTGGAGTTGCTGGGCGTGCCAGACCCCGAGCTGGTGCAGGCCAAGATTCGTTCGACACCTCCGGCGTCCAAGGCGGAGCCCAAGAAGCCAAAAGGGATTCCTCTCGCGCCAGGCACCGCGATGCCGGGTGAGTCCTTCTTCCAAGAAGCGATCGAACAGCATCGAGAAGAGCTGGAAGATGACCTGATCGGCGTCCTGCTGGAGGCCGAAACCGGCCACCGGCTCACACCAGAGGAAGTGCTGGACACGGCCGTCATCCTTTACGGCGCCGGCCAGGAGACCACCGCGAAGATGATCGCCGGCGCGTTCTATCACCTCCTGAGCAACCCGGCGCAGCTCGAAAAGCTGCGGCGCGATCCGTCGCTGATCGAGTCAGCCACGGAAGAGCTGCTGCGCTTTGATGCTCCGGCACAGGCGATCACCCGTCGAGCGATGGACGACATTTCGATCGGCGAGCAAACGATCCGAAAGGGAGAGAAGGCGCTCTGCATACTCGCCGCTGCTGACCGCGACCCTGAGGTGTTCTCAGACCCGGAAGCGCTGAACATCGTACGCGACCCGAATCCTCACCTCGCGTTCGGCACCGGCATTCACGCCTGCCTGGGCGCGACGCTGGCGCGCGCCGAGATCCAGACCGTCATCAGCACCATCCTCGCTCGCTTTCCACGCATCGAACTGGCGACGGACGACATCACATGGGAAGGCAGCTTCATCATCCGGGGGCTGGCCAGCCTGCCCGTCGTCCTGCGATAGCCTCGCTACGCCCTTGCGTCGCTCTCGACCGTCGTGCCAAACTACGTGCGCCGCGGCAGGGAGTTGCGCGCGCTTGAACTGAGGAGGGCATGCCATGGGCAAGCTAGATGGGAAGAACGTCGTCGTGACCGGCGCGAGCCGGGGGATCGGCGCTGAGATCGCGAAGGTGTTTGCCGCCGAGGGCGGGAAGGTGGTCTGCGCCGCGCGCACGCTCAAGGAGGGCGAGCACCCGCTGGAAGGCTCGCTGGAAACGACCGTGCAGGGAATCAAGGATGCCGGTGGCGAAGCAACGCCCGTCGCAGTGAACATCTCAGAGGAATCTGAGTGCGAGAAGCTGATCCAGGCGGCACGCGACGCTTATGGCCCCGTCGACGTGCTGGTCAACAACGCGGCGCTCACGTACTTCGTGCCGATCAAGGACTATCCGACGAACCGCTGGATGCGTTCCTGGGCGGTGAACTTTCATGCGCCATTCATCCTGAGCAAGCTCGTGCTGGAGGAGATGGTGGAACGCGGCGGGAGCATCGTGAACATCTCATCGGGCGCGGCTATCGGTCCCGGCCGGGGGCCCTATCATCAGGCACAGCGTGGCGGGGGCACCTGTTACGGCGCGGAGAAGGCGGCGCTGGAGCGGTTCACGCAGGGCCTGGCCGCCGAGGTCTACGCGAACAACGTGTCCGTGACGTGCGTCTCGCCGTCACAGGTCGTGCCGACGCCCGGCACCGTCTTCCACAAGCTCGTCAATGGGTTGGACGACCCGCGCGGCGAATCGCCCGAGCTGATGGCGAAAGCGGCGCTGCTGCTCGCGACGGAACCGCTCGACAAGGTGTCGGGCCGCGTGACCTACAGCCAGCAGATCTTGAAGGAGTTCGACTGGATCGACGAAGCGCAGGGTACCGGCGCCGGTGACGCCGCCCGCGCCGGCAGCGGCTACAGCCAGATCTAGGGCACGATCACAGGCGGTCTCTGTTCACCTGACGCTTACTGACTCTGGTCTCAAGACGGTACCAGTTCTGTCAGTGCGCCAGACGTACCACATGTCTGGTCCCGACATGAAATCCTTGCTATCGACCGCAAGCCGGACCCGAAAGCCGGGTACAGGCGGTTCGGTGCAGGCTTCGCCTGGCCGGCCAAGATCAAGGCAACCGTCTGGCCAGGTCTCGGCGCTTACCGAGTTTAGAGTGATCTATTGCTCAGGGATTCCGGACTCCGTCATCTCATTAGTAGCGGCTGCTATCGCGTCGCGCGCCTCCCCCGGAAGCACGTCAATCAGCCCCGCGCCGAACTGCAGGATCAGCGCAGCATCTATCGACGAGATCGTGCCGTCGCCATTCGCGTCAGCGACCTCGCGGCAGCCAAGCTCCGATATTAGTCGTGCGTCAAACTGCAGGACCAAGGCCGCATCAATGACAGTAGCCTGACCGTCGCAGCTAGCATCTCCCAACTGCTGGGCAGTGCTGTAAAACCCGCGATTGGGTGCACAGTCACGGTCAGCGTCATCTTGATCGTTGACCTGCAACACGAAGTGATAGGCGTCATCAGCAAACATCACAGCCGGAGCTACGAACGTGACGACGCGGCCTTCAAAGAGCGCGACTGCCGATAGCCTGCGGCGTTCATCCGATGATAGTTCCTCTGAGTACATGTCCAAGAGCTGGCCAGACCTCCACTCGAAACTGAGGTAGGCTTCATACCCCAGCAGCTCCCCGCCCGCGCAGAGGCGGCTGGCCAAGCCCGTGAGCGTCTTGCCGTCCAGGTCTATGTCAATTTTCATGATCGGGTCAGTCTTGAACACGCCGGTTGGTGGATCGACTGGTTCCTTGAACTCGATCTGGAAGCAAACTTGGTCACCGACGACACTTCGTCCCACGGAGAGGATGTCGTGATCCTCACCGGGCACCCGCACAAAAAACGCCGTTGAAACATCGTCTCGTTCGTCTTCAAACCGTAGGACCGGCGGCGGGCACGGTGGCAACTCAACGGACTGGACGTCCAGCGTCAGGCCGCGCTCGTCCAATACACGCGTCCCCTCAGAGCCAAAGATCAGAGAACCTGGCGTGTAGGACACAACCTGAACGTACAGCTCTTCGTCAGCCTCCGCTTCGAAGCCAAACCGCGTGTCGAAGTTGTTCGGCGATCCGCAACCAACTTCCTCCAGCGACTCAAGCTCCTCTCCTCGAAAGATCGCGATGGCGAAACGGCCGAAACCAACTCGATCGTCCGCGTCAAATCGAACGAAGCCTCCGCGTTCCGCCCGCAGGCGATACCAGACAGTTGCAGTAGGTGTCCAGAATCGCATGCAGGTCGAGACGGGTTCCTCAACCTCGATAGTGCCGGCGGTCACCTCCTGATCGAGACGAACTGGTAGCGCGCCCAACGCCTCTGCGTTCGCGAAATCGTCGTTGGCTGGCGGCTCTGCAGCGCGAACGTTGAATGTCATGTTGCCACCGGTTAGTCCGAAGCGCCGGTTACCGCCCACTTGAAATATGTAAGTACGGCCCGGCAGCGTCCGAAAGGCGACCTGCGGGCTGGTTTGCGGTCTTACGACATCGTTAGGGCTCGGTTGCGGGCTGAATGCAATCTCACCGCCAGAGAGCTGCGGGGCCCACTCCTGACACGTCACCAGCTTGAGACCAGCATCGGTCTCGATGAAGAGGTTCAGGATGGTATCGAAGTCACTGCCTTCGGTGTTCGCGATCAGCACGACCTCATCGACAGCTTCATACCGATACCAAACGGTCGACTCAGGCCGGATCGACGATGTGCCCGAGGGCACGCAGTCAGATGTTGGCTCATCAGACTCGTTTGTTGCACCCGTCGTGTCCACCGATTCTGAATACGGCAACTCGCTAATGACGGTGGCGTCCGAGAAGTCGTCGTTGGGCGGCGGATCGCCGGCCCCGGCGTGTGTTGCTGGAGCCTCGCTCGGCGCGAACAGCAGCAGCGCCAGAAGCACGGATGCGACCAGGATTCCCAGGTGTTTCGTCAGGCTCATTTCCGCCACCTCCATCCAAACCGTCCCCCGTTAATGGTGTCGCTAGGATAGCACCTCTGGGCTAGGTTGGCGAGTGCCAGATCTAGGCGCTAGGGCTCGCCCGGCAGCGCGTCGATCAGCCCAGCGCCGAGCTGCAAAATCAGCGCCGCGTCGATGGATGAGATCGTGCCGTCGCCGTTCGCGTCAGCGACATAGCTGCAATCGACGTACGGTGTGAGCCCGGCAGAGTATTGCAGGATCACAGCGGCGTCGACGGCGTTTACGGAACGGTCGCACGTTGCGTCGCCGTACGGGAGCGGTGGCACCACGATGAAGCGGTTGTCCGGCGCGCAGTCCTGTCCACCTCCCTCCCAATCCGGTCCGGTGAACGCCCAAACCGCGTAGCGAAACGCCTCCCCGCCTTCCAGGAACTCCTTTGGAATCGCTATCGTCATGGTCTGATCCTCGAAGGTCATCACAGCGAAGTCCGGCGGGGTTTCTGTGCCACTGATGCTCGCAAGGTGCCCATAACCACCGAAGAGGTCCACGTACATATCGACTCCGAACGTGTCTAGGCCGTCACAAGCGGCCAGCAAGCCTCCAAATCGAGTATCACCACTAAGGTTGAATTGCACCCGGCCGCGTACGGCCTGCTCCGCGCCGGAATCGGGCGAATCAACGCGGCCCGCGAAGTCCACACGCAGACAGACGTCATCGAGGGTCGTGCTGACACTCGTCGATAGGATATCGTGGTACTGGCGCCCCTCCACAGGAGTGACGAATACGTTGAAATCGTCCATCTGGTCCGCGACGGTGAACTCAGGCGCTGGACAACTCGGAATGTCGCGGCTTACGATTTCAAGCGTCACATTGCCTCCGTCTCCGGTCGCGACAACCTGCAGGTAGTACGTCTCGCCGGGGACCGCCTCGAAGCCCAGGATCGCGCGCCTCCGGAAGTTCGGTTCGCCGCACACGACCTGGGTCAATGTGTCGACCGAATCACCTTGGTAGACGCCCAGGAGCGGAACGACATGCTCACCGAACGTGTCCACTACGATCAGCGCGTGTTCGCTCGGGCTGATGCGATACCAGACCGAAGATCCGACGTCGTCTCTTGCGCAGCTCGGCACCGGCTCGCCAGGTTCGACTCCGGCAGCGATCGTGTCGATGTCCGCTTCGAACGGGACCTCGGCGATGTCGATCGCCCCAATAAAGTCGCCGTTCGCAGGCGGCACGCCCTCGGACAGCTCCACCGACAGTGTTCCGACCTCCAGGCGTTGAAACCGCCGGCCGCCCACCTGAACGTAGTAGGGCTGACCGGCCTCAATCTGGATACCGACCCGCGTGTCTACGCTCGACACGTTGCACCTGATCAACTCTAACTGGGCGTCGCCTGCGTCAAAGACGTTGACGAAAACGTCGAAGTCGGTTCCCGCCGTGTCGATCAACAACACCATGTTCTCGTCCGGTGTGAAGGCGTACCACACCGTAGCCTCAGCCTGGCTTATCTGCCGGTTGCCCAGGCAGGGCGTCGCTTCGTCTTGCTCGCGGGTTGCCGCGCCGGTGTTTAGGATCTCGGAGAACGGCAGCGTTGAGATCGACATTGCGTTAGCGAAATCGTCATGCGCAGGCTGCGCCGTCGCTTTGAGCGAGAACGTCGTAAGAGGCGTCTCCTCGGGCGACCAGAGGTCGACTTGGAAGTAGTATGTCGCTCCCGCCTCGGCCGCGAACGAAGCTCTCGCCATCCCGCCAAACCCCCTGTAGCCGTCGCAGGCGACTTTCTGGAGGCCCGTGTCCCCACCTTTCCACACGCCAAGGCCCATGGTCCTTCCTTCTGTGCCGGCACTGGCGACGAGCACGCTGTCTTCTGCCGCGGTGTAGCGATACCAGACTGTGAAGAAGACGGTGAAGACGCCGTCCGAACTGCACCAACCCTCGCCCTCCTCAAGCGTCGCGCCTTCCATGTCGACCTCGTCTGAGAACGGAAGCAACGTGACCTCCGTGGCGTCGGCGAAGTCGTCGTTCGGCGGGGGCTCGCTGATCCCAGCGTGTGTTGCTGGAGTCGCGCTCGGCGCGAGCACGAGCAGCGCCAGCAAAGCGGACACGAAAGAGATTCCCAGGTATTTCAATAGGCTCACTTCCGCCACCTCCATCCACTTGCCCCCCGTTGATGGTGGCGCAAGGATAGCACCTCCAGGCGAGGTTGGCGAGTGTCATTCCTGTCTTGGCGCTTCGCGCTCTCCCAACTAGGCTGGCATTCTCATGCCCGCCACAAGACCCTACAAGGCAAGCGATCGCACTGCCGCCATCGAAGAGCTAGGCGACGCCCGCGCCGTCGACCAGACGTCGCACCGGATCGTCACGGCGGAGGCGGGAGCGGCGGCTGGCATCGCCCTCTGGATCGAGCCGGGCCCTGGCGGCGAGCCGTACCTAGGCGAGGTCAAGCTGCCTCGCGATGACCGGCGTCTCTTCTACCAGCTCATCAAGGCCTGCGCTCAGAACGCCATCGACCGCGGGTTCGAGCACGCCTCCTTCACCGTGCATGATGCCAGACTGTTATCGCTGATCCAGCGCGACTTCAACGTAGAACTTCAACCGGCGGCCTGGGACCCCGGCAGCGGAGTGGCGGTGAGCTGGGACATCCGCGTCGGCCTGCGGGATGCGCTCGTCCAGCTGCGGAGGGCGCTTGATGGCTGAGCTGACGTTCTTGCCCGTTCGCGACTCCAGGATGCAGGGCGCCCCTGAATTCGCGCACGAGGCAAATTACGGAAGCGCGCCGACGCTGCGCCACGTTGTCCTCTACGCAGGCGGATCGAAGTCGACCTGGGAGCGGACGATCGTCGACTTCGACGTCTCCGAGCTTGCGGAGGCGACGATCATCGCGGCGAAGCTCGTCCGCGAGATCACCAGTGCGGGTAGCGGCAACGGACCAGAAGCGAAGCTATCGCGCTGCACGAGAGCCGGTGAATGGGTCGAGAGCCAAGTGACATGGCTCCGCTACAAGTCCGGCGCAGACTGGACGAAGGCAGGCGGTGATTTCGACGACACCGGGCCACCGGCAGTGCTGACCTACGACGAGCCAACGGCGACCGGAGAACATGAGATCGGCGGGCTCTTGCCGTTCGTTGAGGACGCGATCAAGAGCTGGGGCGGCATCGTCTCGCTGATCACGCGGCTCTCCGACGAAGCCCCGGACGTGGACACCGGAGCAACGTGGTTCGCCAAAGGGCGCCCGGAGAGCTGGCGGCTGGTGGTGGAATACGTGCCGCCCGACCCAGGCCGGCGCACCACGCCAACGCGGGTACCGGCCGGCCAGTCGCGACGCCCGCACCCACCCGCAAGCGCGACGGGCGAAGTGTCGCCAGCGCGACCGCAGCCACCAAGGAGGAGGAGAACATGAGCAGCCTCGCGACGATCAGAGCGGCCATGCGCATCGACCTGCAGGACGAGGACGCGACCAACGAGCGCTGGTCCGACGATACGTTGGACCGCCACATCGAGCGCGCCGTCCTCGAATACTCGCACGCGAACCCGCTGGAAAAGAAATCGACGCTGCAGACGGAGGCGAACTCCCGCGACGTGGACGTGTCCAGCCTCAGCTCGCCGATCCGCATCGTCGCCGCGGCGTACCCCACCGGCGAGTACCCGCCCGCGTACGTCCCCTTCTCGCTCTGGGGAGACACGCTCACGCTGGACCTCGCCGGAGCGCCCAGCGACACGCCTGACGTAGCCATCTACTGGCACGCCGTCCACACGATCAACGGCGCCGTGAGCTTCGCGGACAGCCACGATGACATCATCGCGGGCGGCGCGGGCGGCTACGCCGCCCTTGAGTGGGCGTCGTTTTCGTCGAACCGGCTGAACGTGGGCGGCGACGATGTGTGGGGCCGCTACATGGAGTTCGCGAACGTGAGGTTGGCGTCGTTCCGCGAACAGCTCAGCCGCCTGCCGGAGGCGAACCGCGCACGAACGTCCAGGCTCTACCGGTCCGCCGACGCGCGGCTCACGTCGCAATCAACCGACCCAGGCCCCGTCTAATCTCGATGCGAACGCTCAGCTCCACGCTACTTGCGGCTCAGAAGGACCCGAGCGCCGTTCCTTTCGTCAAGGTCACGCTGTCCGACGAGATTGCGGATGTCCTCCGGCTCCGGTGGGAGCGGCTGTACGACGGCAGCGAGACCGACGCCTACCACGCGGTCACGATGCCGCTGGACGGCTCGCTCCTGCGGCTGCGCGTCGACCCCGCCGGGCCGACGCTCTACTACCAGCGCACGACCTCGCCGGATGACCAGAGCGGCTTTAGCTCATGGACAAACATTGGTGCCGCAGCGGACGCAGGCGTGGCGCTCACCGCCAACGGGCACAACGTGCTCCGCGCGTACGTCGCCTCGAACGGGAGCGACATCAAGGTCGAAGACAGCAGCGACGGCGGCGCGACGTTTGGCAGCGCCGTGACGGCGGCCAGTCTGGCGAACGTCGTTTGGTTGGCTGTGGCGCTCAAGAGCAACGGCGACGCGTTGCTGTTCTACGCGAACGCGACAACTGTCTACGGTGCGCGGCGCGCCGCGGGGAGCTGGGGCACGCCGGCGGCCTGGCCGCACTCGGCGAACAGCATCGATGGCGTAGCCGTGGCACTCGTCGGCGACTTCCACGTCGCGATCGCGGGCGCGGACACGAACGACAATCCACGCCTGTGGACGGTGATCTACGGCGATGGCGTGTCCAGGGCCGCGGACACCTGGTCAGGACTGATAGAGGTGGCGGAAGCCGACGACGGTTCTGACGTGAGCTTCTCCGCGCCATTCCTCTCGTACGTCGACACGGCGCGCCTCTTCTTCATCGAGGCGTACGCCGGCACGGTGTCGTACTCGCGGCCACACCAGACGTGGTTTCCCAACGGCCAGACGTTCGAGGCGAACGGCTGGCGCGAACCCGTTCCTGTCGATCTGGCTAGCTCGTACGGAACAGCCATCGTGGGCGATGCCTCCTATGCCTGGCTCTCAACGCCCGACGGTGTCTGGCGGGCCCCACTTGATGAGGCCGATTTGGACGTGAGTGACGACGTAATGGAGCTGTCGCTCGAGACGCGCCGGACTTCTGGCGGCGTGAAGATCACCCTGCGCAACGATGATGGGCGCTACAACGACCTGCCAGGCGGCCTCTTCAGCGTGATCCGGCGCGGCGCGCAGCTTGAGGTGAAGCCTGGACTGCTCACCGCTGAGGGAGAGGAGGTCTCGTCGCCGGGCCTGAAGTACTGGCTGGACCGCTGGGAGCATACATCGTCGGGAGGCGAGGCGACGTTGATCCTCCACGCCAGCGACGCTTGGTCGCTCATCGAGCGCTGGCGGGCGCGCAGGCAGCACACATGGGAGGCGGGCGACAAGTCGGTCGCTCAGATCCTCAGCTTCGTCGTCGGGCGAGCCGGTGTCGAGTTGCTGAACATCGGCATCAGCACGACCGCGACAAACCACAAGCCGGACTTCACGATCCACCCAGGCGAGAGCGGACTCCGCGCCGTACAACGCCTGCTCGAGATGCTGCCGGATACGATCAGAATGTCCGATTCGGTCGCCTTCCTCTCCGAAACGGAATCGGACGACCAATCCGGCTACGACTACGGAACCGAACATCGGATCTCCCACGCGCGCTACGCGTCGGAGGGGCTGGCGGCGAACCGCGTGCAGATCTTCGGCGACGACGCGTTTGCTCAGGAGTTCGACTGGGCTGAGATCGTCGACCAGTTCGACCATGTGCGCCAGGTCTTCGACCTCAACCTGACGACGCAGGCGAAGGTCGAGAAACGCGCAGACATTGCGCTCCGCCATGAGACGCTCGCTGTCGCGCTGGGCGAGGTCGTCACGCCGGTGAACTGCGGCCAAGAGCTGTACGACGTCGTCTCCATTACAGACGGCCTCGCCGGCCTCTCGGACGTGGACTACCGCGTCATCGGAGTCGAGCTACGTTACCTGAGGCGCAGCCGGGCGCGGCGGTCGCCACTCTACGAACAGCGGCTGCTACTGGGCAACGTGTAAGGGGAACGAGATGGACGTTCGACGAGGGGTAGTGAAATCGTTCAACAGCGGCGCCTACACAGCAACGGTTCAGGTCGCAGGAAGTCTGAGCGTGTGGCTCTCAGACGTGCCGGTCGCGCGGAACATCGCATCCGGGGAGATGGTGGCGGGCCGGAATTGCGCGATCCTCCTCTTCGACGACACGAACCCCCAGGACGCCGTGGTGATCGCGGTCTACACCTAACGGGAGCGGACGCCCGCCAACACGATGACCATGAGCCCCGCCAGGGCAAGGCCCCAGGCCCAGCCGCCCAGGACATCGCTGGGCCAGTGCACGCCGAGCCAGACGTTGGGCGGACCGGCGAAGACGATGACGAGCCCAGCCCCGACGCCCACCACATAGTTCAATACCCGTGGCAGCGTTCTCGTGACGGCAAGATAGAACAGGAAGCCGTAAAGATAGGCCGGGCTCATGACGTGGCCGGCAGGGTAGCTCTCGCTCGAGAAACCCGCGCGCAACCCGACGAGAGGCTCTGCAGGCCGCGGACGGTCGACCAGTTCCTTCAGTCCGCCCTGGAGGAGCGGCAAGAGTACCAGTCCGAGCGCGAGCAGGCCCGCCTCCCAGCGGCGACCCGTCGCCCAGAGGAGCACCGCAGTGACCGCTCCGGTGGCCAGGACCACTTCGGTTGTGGTGAACGCGCGAATGATGTCCGAGAGCGTCTCGCCGGGAAACGCTCGGCCCTGCGCCCAAGACATGATGCGCACGTCGCCCGGCAACGTATCGTGCTGCGCGGCGAGCACGGAGAGTACGGTCGCGCACCCTAGGAGCGCGAGCCATGAGCATATCAGAGCGATTCGCCGGCTCACACCCGCATTGTAGTAACCCGCGCGGGACGATGCTGGTACAATGAGCAACATCGGAGGGACCCGTGACCGCGGATCGCATCATCGCCGGCGCGCCTAGCAACGAAGACGAACCGTTTGAGACGTCGCTGCGGCCGCGTCACCTCGACGAATACATCGGGCAGGACAAAGTCAAAGATAACCTCCGCATTGGAATCGAAGCGGCCAAGCAACGCGGCGACCCCCTCGACCATGTGCTCCTCTACGGCCCGCCGGGCCTGGGGAAGACAACGCTCGCCAACATCATCGCGTCCGAGATGGGGGTCAGCGTGCGCACAACGTCCGGCCCGGCGATCGAACGGCCCGGCGACCTCGCCGCAATCCTGACGAACCTACAGCAGGACGACGTGCTGTTTATCGACGAGGTACACCGGCTGGCGCGCGCCGTCGAAGAGATCCTGTACCCGGCCATGGAGGACTGGGCGCTCGACTTGGTCCTCGGCAAGGGCCCTGGCGCGCGCAGCATGCGCCTGGCACTACCTAGGTTCACGCTGATCGGCGCAACGACGCGCTACGCGATGATGAGCCCGCCGCTGCGCGACCGGTTCGGCTCGGTGTTCCGGCTGGACTTTTACAACGTGGAAGCAGTCGCGAAAATCGTCGCGCGCTCAGCACGCATCCTGGAGGTCGAGCTAGACGAAGAAGGGACGCAGGAGATCGCTCAGCGCTCGCGCGGCACGCCCCGCGTCGCGAACCGGCTATTGAAACGCGTGCGGGACTATGCGCAAGTGATGGCGGACGGCAGGATCACGGTCGAGGTGGCGCACGAAGCCCTCTCACGACTGGAGATCGACGAACTTGGCCTCGACGACGTGGACCACCGCGTGTTGACAACGATCATCGACAAGTTCAACGGCGGCCCCGTGGGGCTGGATACGATCGCCGCCGCCATCTCCGAGGAGGCCGACACCATCATGGACGTGTACGAGCCATATCTCCTGCAGTTGGGCTTTCTCCAGCGAACGCCGCGCGGCCGGGTCGTAACGAAGGCCGCGTACGAGCATCTGGGCGTGAAACCGCATGCGAGAGCGCCCGCCGACCAAGCCACCTTATTTGAATAACGGCCCCAGACGTGGCCGGGCGGCTCTCCCGGTGTATTCCAGTGGGAGAGCCGCCCTCTTAGGCCGACCGGTCAGCGTCAACGTCCCCGCCTTAAAGTTTCATCGACGCACAGGCCGGAAGGTCTCTTTATCCTGCTCGCCTGGAGCAGCTACGTCTCGTCCGTTCGGCGAGCCGTCCGACTGCTCGGCAAGCTCCTCGCGGACAATCGTGAGTTCTCTCGGCGCCTCAATGCCGAGCTTGATTCGCCGCCTACCAATACTGAGGACTTTCACGAATATTCGGCCTTCAATCCAGAAGCCCTCGTGCACTTTCCGATCGAGGACTAACACATCCCTGCCTCCTCCCTAGCCCTCGTCCCCCGATGGAATGGCCGGAGCGATCCAATCGCACCACCCTTGCCCTCACCACCACACGTGATTGGCCCGCTCCGGCCCGAAACCCGATTCCAGTTTTGCATTCAGTAACGACTTGACGTATCCCTGGGTGATACGGTAGAAGTTGGTTACTGGATGCTAGTTACTGGATGCTCAACGCTGGATTGCTCATACCAGCCCCTTGCTACCGGATTCCTGATGCCAGTATCATACTTCGTAGGTTAGTTCTTGTCAAGCCCCCAAAAGGAGAAGTAGCAACATGGCCAAGTGGCGCTTCGTGACAAACCATGCGTTGGTAATGATCCAGGTCGCTCAGCACCCACGTTCCACCCTGCGGGAGATCGCGTCGGCCGTAGGGATCACGGAGAGAGCAGCGCTTTCGATCCTGCGCGCGATGGAAGAAGATGAGATCATCTCGCGAAAGAAAGAGGGCCGCCGGAACAAGTACTGGGTGGACTACGGGGCGCTGCTCGAACATCCGTTGGGCGGGCCCTACTCGCTCGAAGGGCTCGTCGAGGCGCTAACTGAGATCGGAAAACAGATCAGTAAGGTCCAGCGCGCCGGCTAGCCGCTCGCGGGTCCAGCGCTCTTTTCCCACGTCTCGATCTCGACACGAATCATTCGCTTCAACTCCTCCGGCGCGAACGAGCCGTCGATAGCGTTGCTCGCAAGCCGCGCATATCCTGAGCGATCGAGGTCAAGCAACCGCCCGGCAATCTCGTACTCCCCCACCAAGTCGCAGCCGAAAAACCCCGGGTCGTCGGTGTTGACCGAAATCTGGACGCCTGCGGCCCATAGTTCCCGTAGCGGGTGCTCGGCCAGCGAATTCAGCACACCGAGCCGGAGGTTCGACGTTGGGCAGACCGCGAGGTGGATCTTGCGCTCAGCCAGCTCGCGCACCAGCGCAGGCTCTTCAACGGCTCGGATGCCGTGCTGAATCCGCTCGGCGCCGAGGGCGTCCAGCGCACCTCGGACCGACTCCGGCCCCGCATCTTCGCCAGCGTGCGGGATCGACCGCAGGCCGCCCTGGCGAGCCTTGGCGAACACGTCCTCGAACAGCTCGGGTGGGTAGCCTACCTCGATACCACCTAGGCCGAGGCCTATCACTTCGGGAACGCCCTGTACACTATCGAGTACCGCCCAGGCGACCTCCATAGGAAGGATCCGCGGGATATCGGCGATGATGCGCACTTCCACGTCGGACTGCTTTGAGACTGCCTCGAGTGCTGTTGTTAGGCAGTCGAAAGGCCGGCCGATAGTCATCATCGTCACCTCGGCGTAACGGACCCCCACGCGAGCCGCGTCCTCGCAGTACTCGCGCATCATCCGGCCGTAGTCGCCAGGCGACGACATCGACGGCCACGCCACGCCGAACGCCTCCACGAACGTCTCCAGGCTGTCATAGGAACGTGGGACAGTCAGACCAGCCCGCGAACTGAACTCCTCCAGCGTCGCGGGCCGGACCGCGCCCTCCAGGTGGATGTGCAGCTCTGCCTTTGGAAGCGCCGCCAGATCAGCCGGCGGACCCATCTAGCGAGGCAGTCCCAGGCCTCGGGTGGCGATAATGCCGCGCTGCACTTCGCTCGTGCCGGCGGCGATCGTGCTGGAGACGGCCTGCAGGTAGCTGCGCTCCAGCCTGCCCTTCATCGGGGCCCACTTCGACTCCGGCTCCAGCCCGCCGTACATACCCAGGAGCTGCACGCCTGTCAGGGCGAGGCGCTGGCTGAACTCAGAGCCGTAGAGCTTGCTGATCGACGCTTCGTAGTTGGGGATCAGGCCTTTAGACTGCATCCAGGGGATGCGATAGGCGATGTTCGTGCCTGCCGCGAGTTCGATCGCGCGGTCGGCCAGACGATTGCGGATCGCGGGGTTCCTGCGCACCGTTTCATCGGGGTGCTCCTGCACAAACTCGACGAGCCGCTCCAGCGTCCGGCGGCCTCCGGCGTACGCCTGGATGCCCGACCGCTCGAAATCGAGAGCGACGGCGACCTGGTACCAGCCTCGGTTCAGTTCGCCGACAAGGTTGTCCTTGGGAATGCGTACGTTTTCAAAGAACACTTCGCTGAAGCCGGACTGCCCGGCCATGTTGACGAGCGGCCGGACGGTGACGCCGGGCGTATCCATCTTCACGGCGAACGTCGTGATCCCCTTGTGCTTCGGTGCTTCCGGATCCGTGCGGGCGGCAAGCCAGCCCCAGTCCGAGCGCTGAGCGCCCGATGTCCAGATCTTTTGGCCGTTGATCACGAAGTCATCGCCGTCCTGAACCGCTCGCGTCTGCAGCGCCGCCAGGTCGGAGCCTGCCTCCGGCTCCGAATAGAGCGTGCACCAGACGTCCTCACCGGAGGTAATGCCCGGCAGGAAGCGCTGCTTCTGGTCCTCCGAGCCGTAGAGCATGACGGCCGGGCCGACCCAGGCAACGCCCATGCTGTAGCCACCTGGGGCGGCGTTGTACGACATCTCTTCGTTGTAGATGAGCTGCCGCATATGAGGCGCGCCGAGGCCACCGTACTCCTTCGGCCAGGCCATCGCCAGCCACTTGCGTTCGGCGAGCTTCTTTGTGATGCGCGGGCCGACCTCCTCGGCGCCCTCCTCGCCATAGGCGCCGCCATCCCAGTCCGCGGGCAGCTCCTGGCGCAGGAACTCACGCACCTCTTCGCGGAACTTCTCCTCCTCGTCGGAGAACGTAAAGTCCATCGTTGCCTCCTACTCTGTCCTGCGCGACGCCCCCATGCGCTGCGCCACGTTCTGAAATACCGCGTAGTCCTGCGCGCCGACGATCGGCAGACGGCGCTCGCCATCTTCGAAGATGAAGGTTGGCGTGCCGGTAATGCCGTCGCCGCGCGCCTCTTCGGTCGCTTCGTTGACCAACGCGGCGTAGCGTCCCGATGCGAGCGCCTCTTCCAGGGCCGCGGCCTCTAACCCGATCGCCACGCCCAGCTCGCTGAGCACTGTGACGTCTCCAATGTCGCGGCCTTCGCCGAAGTAGGCGTTGAACAGCGCGCGATGATACGCGTCGAAGACGCCCTGCTCGCGCGCGAATTCCGCCGCCTCTAACGAGCGATGCGAGTTGGGGATGTGGCGGCCTGGCTGGTAGGGCATGCCCGCGTCCTCGGCAAGCTGGCGGATCGGGCTGACCTGGCCCTCGGGCCGTGGCTGGCGCTCGCCCCGATCGCGACCTTCAGGAGGCAACTCAGGATGCAGTTCGTAGGGGAGCCACGAGACATCGACATCGAATTCCTGCTGTAGTTGGTCGACCCGCACGAGGCCGATATAGCACCAAGGTCAGATGTAATCAGAGACGACAGTGATGCTCAAGTGGTGCTCTGGCATGGCGGGAGCATGATAGCAAAGCGACAAGCCGCAGCGCGCACGCTGCTAGTACGCCTGAAACAACGCGAGTAGACCTGTTACCCCGCGGGGTTTGCAGCCAGCCCATCGAAGCGTCCGGCGGGACGCGCCTGCCTGTACGCCTGGAGGATCGGCTCCAGTTCGTCTGGGCTCGCCCCGTGAAGGATCACGCCATCGCATCCCAACTCGAACTGGCCTTGAACCTTCTCCACGCAGCGCTCCGCGCTCCCGGTCGCGGCCGGCGCCAGCCACTCTCCGGGAATGAGCGTCGCCACGTGCTCCAGCTCCTCAGCCGTGGCCGACGTATCGAGCGCGCCGCGGAAGCCCGCGATGAACTCGTCCTGCCGGAAGCGCTGGAGCACGGAGGGATCCCATCGATTCGTCTTCACCAGCAGATCGCCGTACGCCTGCAGGTACGTCGCCATGCGGCCAACCGTCTTCTTGAGGCGCAACGCCTCCGGCAGGTGATCGCCAACCGTCGCGAAGCAGGACCAAACCCTGACGGACGCGGGGTCCCGGCCCGCCTGCTCGGCCGCTTGCTTGACCGCCGTCACGCAGCGGGCCGTCGTTTCGTCGGTGAAGAAGGTGTGCAGCACCACGGCATCGAACACGCGTCCCCCCAGCGCCAGCGAGTTCGGCCCGAACGCGGTGAACGTCATCGGGATGTGCTCGTTGTAGTCCGGCCCCATGGTGAGAAGCGGATACTTTCCTGCCGGCCCATCGTGGCCAACGACGACCTCGCCACGCCAGATGCGACGCATGAGATCAACGAAGTCCTCGATCTCGGCGGTCCTGATCGCGGGCAAGCCGTAGGCGGCGAACATCGGAGCGATTCCCCGGCCCAGGCCCAGCGAGAAGCGGCCCTCGGTGAGGCGGTGCATCGTCATCGCGAAGGCCGCCGTCACCATGGGGTGGCGCGTGTTGTGATTCGTCGCCGCGGTGGCGATGCCGATCTCATTGGAGACCGCGCCCGCCGCACCCGACAGCGTGGCCGCCTCCTTAATGTTGAAGCGCTCCGAGATGAACGCCGAGCCCAGGCCGAGCGCCTCCGCGCGCCGCACCTCCGCGATTAAATCGCGGGGCGTACGCGGCGCTCCAGCGAGCGTATAGAAGCCAAGTTCATTCATGCGTTCCATGGAACGGTCCCCCAGAAGGCCCAACGGGGCCAGCCTACGTGTTGCTTGCGATGAAGGCGAGGACGCGCTTCCAGGCGTCGGCAGCGGTCTCGGCGTGTTCTTCGTAGGATCTATCGAAGAAGCTATGGGGCGCGCCTTCATAGGTCACAATCTCGTGCTCGACTCCCGCCGCCTCAAGCGCCGCCTCATACTCCTCGACCTGTTCCTTCGGGATGCTTTGGTCCGCGCCTCCCATGAGCCCGAGGACGGGCGCCTCGAAGTTTCCGGCGCTCGCGGCAGGGCCGGGCGTTCCGTCGCGGCCTTCGCCCGGCCGGCCATAGAAGCCGATCACGCCTGAGAGGCCGTGGCCGGCAGCGGCCTGCATCCAGGAGTTCGAGCCGCCGAAACAGAACCCCACCGTGAAGACCGCTGAGCAGTTGCCGCCCTCTGGGGAGCGCAGATGCGCTATCGCAGCTCCCGCATCGGCGGCGATCTGCGGCGCCTTGGTCTGCATCACATGCTCCATGAACGGGAAGTCCTCGCCACGCTTGTCCACGCCCGCCGTGCGGCCGAAGTAGTCGATCGCGACGCTGTTGACTCTCTCCTCCGCGAACCGGAGCGCCAGCTCTTCGTAGAACCGGAACAGCCCGCGCACGTCCGGCAGCACAACCACGCCGGCACCCCCGGCATCGCCGGAGCGAGCGAGGAAGGCCGCGAACTTCGTTCCATCGGCAGACTCTAGGACGAGGTCCTCGGAATCGACAGCCGCCCCCGCGATGGGCGTGACGGCGGGCAGCGCATAGAAATCGTGGCACATGTGAGACGTTCCTTTCGTAGTGCGAAATTCAGGTAATCCTACGTAGCCAATCTTGGTGATGTCAAACGGCAGAATCAGGCCCGCATAACGTTCGCATGTGGCATACTAACGCGAATGGCGTCTACTGAAGCCGTACACACGATCGAGAGCCTTGGCATCGGGCGGGCGTATATCTATCAAGAGCAGGACAAACTCACCCTGATCGACACGGGCCTCACCGACAGTGCGGAACGCATCCTCGCCATCGTCGAGAAGATCGGCCGCGCGCCAGCAGACGTGCGTCAGATCTTCATTACGCACCACCACAACGACCACACCGGATCGCTGGCCGATCTGGTCGAACGAACCGGCGCACAGGTGCTCGCGCACAAGATCGAAGCGCCAGTGATTCGCGGCGATCGGCCTCCGGCCAAACCTGACGCAAACGTGTTGCGATCCATTCTGCGTCCCGTGATGGGAAGCGCGGCACAACCGGGAGCAAGCGCGCGAGTCGACCGCGAGTTGGAGGACGGCGACGAAGTCGATATCGGAGGCGGCGCGAAGGTATTACACGTTCCGGGGCACACGATGGGGAGCGTCGCGCTGTTCATCCCGAAGCACCGCATGCTGTTCGCGGGCGACGCCGCGGTCAGCACGCTCGGACTGGGACCGCCGGCAGGCCCGTTCGGCATGTTCAACGAGAACCGAGAGCAGGCAGCCTTGTCGTTCAAGAAGCTGGCGGCGCTGGACTTCGACCGCGCCTTCTTCGGCCACGGCAAGCCGCTGGACGGAGAGGCGGCCACGTTGTTCCGCCGGGCCGCGGACCAGCTGGACTGATGGAAGTACTCCCCGGCCTGTGGATGATCGAAGGGCTGGGCCCCTGCTATCTCTATCGCGACGCAGACGCCTACACACTGATCGACACAGGCATTACGGGCGACGCGACCCGCATCCTCGACCATCTCGAACAGGTCGGTGGGAAGCCCGAGCAGCTCAAGCAGATCATCCTGACGCACAGCCACGACGACCACAGAGGTGGGCACGCAGAGCTGATCGACCGTACTGAGGCCCAGGTACTGGCTCATGAGCTGGATGTCCCCGTCATCATCGGAGACGCGGAACTCGAGATCCCTGAGGTCCCAGAAGAAGAGCGCAAATTCATGATGCAGGCGATTGAAGAGACGCCCATGGCCGAACCCGCCCGCGTCGACCGTGTGCTACGGGACGGCGACGACATCGACCTGGGCTCGGGCGCCATTGCCATCCACGTACCGGGACACACGCCCGGCAGCCTGGCCATCTTCCTGCCGAAAGAGAAGCTGCTCTTCGCCGGCGACGCCGCCGAACGCGATCTAGAGGAGCACCTGGTCCTGGGCATGTTCAACCTCGACCGGCCCCAGGCGATTGAGTCGTTCCGCAAGCTCGCGACGCTCGACTTCGACATCGCCTGCGTCGGTCACGGCAAGCCGCTGGACAAGGACGCCTCCCTGCGGTTCCGCAGGGTTGCGGAGCAGCTCTAGTCAATCGGCCCATGCTGGAGTGCTCCGACTGCGGCACCAAGAACACGACCGGCGCTTCGATGTGTGTCACATGCGGGAGCAAGCGCCTGCTCACGGAATCTGAGGCGGCCGCCAAGCCTCATCCTGCTGAGCCTCCTAGCGAAGACGTGATAAAGACGCCTCAACGCGAAGACATCGTCGAGACGCCTCCGAGCGAGAGTACAATTGAGATTCGCCGCCTTGGGCGCGACGACGGCGAGCTAGCCCTAGAGACGATCAGCAAGCTCAAGGCTGCCGACTGGGAGGACCAAGGCGGCAAGCCAAAGAGCCTTACTGCGAACTACCTGGCGCGATTCCTGCGGTACGACGACCATTTCTTGATCGTCGCCATTGAAAACGCGGAACCGGTCGGCTACCTGCTCGCGTACGAGCTATCCCGCGTCGATCGCGATCAGAACATGATGCTCTTCTATGAGATCGGCGTCGCTGATAACGAGAGGCGTCAGGGCGTAGGCGCAGCGCTGATCGACGAGATCAAGTCGATCTGCCGCGAGCGCGACATCATGAAGATGTGGGTCCAGACCAACGAATCGAACGAGGTTGCCATGCGCCTTTATCAGTCCGCAGGCGGCGAGCGCGTGGAGGAAGACGACCTAGTGCAGTTCGGCTGGACGCCGGAAAACTTCTAACGAAGGCGGGAGGCACCACGATGCTCGAATGCTCCGACTGCGGCACCAAGAACACAACCGGCGCATCAATGTGCGTCACATGCGGGAACAAGCGCCTGCTCACCGAGTCTGGAGAGGTGTATGAGCCTCCCAGCGAAGGAGAACTGCCACCATTACCAACGTGGCATGAAGCATGGCGCGAATTCGCAGACCGGGTAGGTGGCGCCTACTCACTTGAGGGACAGAAAAAAATCGGCCCAGTCAAACTCTTCGGCGAGCATAAGGTCCGAACTCAGATAGACGATTGGACGATCTCGCTTGACACCCAGGACTCAGGCGAAGACCAGCATACGGTGATGAGTGCTCAGTACACTAGCCTTGTCCCTCTCACATTTCACGCATACAGACGTAATGCACTCGACGATTTCCTTAGGCGCTTCCTGCCGCTTCAAGACATTGAAGTAGATTCTCCAGAGTTCGACGAGATCTTTCTCCTGAAGGGTAGCGACGAGGCTAGAGTTCGCGATCTGTTCTCAAACTCGTTACTCAGGTCACGTCTCCAGGAAAACGAGAGGCTTTACCTAGAAAGCGATGGCCAAGCGTTGGTCTTCGAGGAGGTTGGCTTTATCAGCGACGTGAGCCTGCTGGTCGATGTGCACGAGCTGTTCGTCGAGACGCTGCGAGAACTCCAGCGGCTGGAACTCATCGAGTAAGAGCTTCGGGCGCTTCTCGCTACGGGCCCCGCCACCCGGCTCAACGCTGCACCACGAGCTTGCCAGCGGCTGGTTTGTGAAAACCAGACGGCTGGTTAGCCGTCCTCAAGCACCTGTACTAGCTAGCTAACCTTCGTTCGTTTCGGCCTCTGCGGGCCGCTTCAGGATGAAGTAGCTGCTCTCTGGACGCCCCAAGGGGAGGATCCCGGTCATCTCCCAGCCCTCTTTTCCTAATGCCTCGAGGTACTGGCGGACGAACCCGGTGCGGTGCTCACCGCTCTTGCGGATGAACTCCACCCCTTCTGCGCTGATCCGGCCTCGAAAATCGACGTAACA
>QIFC01000082.1 GCA_003228685.1 Chloroflexota bacterium | reverse complement strand
GAGCACGGAAGAGTTCCGGACGGACTGGACTACGCGGTTAGCCCCGGCCGGACTGTCATAAAGACTGGACCAGTTTTCGGGGGCAGGTCAATACGTGCAGACAGATTCCGGCGGGATTGGGCCGGATATGGGAGTAGATTTCTGGGGCTACATGTTCTTGCCCCACTGTGTGATAAAGGCGCTGGGCCAAGCCAAACACACGAGATCCGTTGGAAGACCAACAATAGATCAGCTCGCGGGCAGAGTCCAGGCCGAGAGTAAACGTTCGTCCAGAGAGGCCGAGGAGCTCGGAACCACAAATCCGCTGATCCTCCTAGGGCTAGTTGTGACCACAGGTGAGTTCACCAGCGGGGCTAAGGAGGCAGCCGAGCAGATGGATATCAAGCTGGTCGGCGGAGTTGCCCTCGCTCGAGAACTCGTCGATCTCGGTGTTGGGATCAAAACGCTTACAGAGGACTTCGTTGAGATCGAAGCCACGCCACCCTTGGAGTGGCTCGCGGCCCCTTCTGCACACTAACCGTGGCACGGCAAATCGTCACGCTAAGAGAGGCTAGGCATCGCGTTGCTAAACGCGGAGGCTCCCTGTACTATGAGGCGTCCCGCGCCGCTGGAAGCCAGCGGCGCCTTACGCTCATTCATGAAGGAGCAACGCTTTGCCCATCAACGCGATCATCTTCGATTTCGGCGGCGTCATCAACAACATGCGCTGGGACGTCGCGCGCGACCTGGAGGACGAGCACGGCCTCGAGCGCAACGCCCTGCTCGAAAGCCTCTACCGCAATCAGGATTGGCTCGACGTCGAGGAAGGCCGGGGCGACATCGTCCAGTGGGCGGTCAACGCCCATAGAAAACTAGAGGGAGATGCGGGCAAGAAGCTGCCCCCGCTCCACCAGCAATGGCGCGACTCCTGGGGCCTGATTGAAGAGAATATCGAGATCATCAAGGGGCTGAAGCCCCAGTACAAGGTTTCGATCCTCAGCAACGCCGACCTCAATTTGGAGGAGCGGATCAAGGATGGGATCGGCATCCATCACCTGTTTGACGACATCATTTCGTCGGCCGTCGTCGGCGTCGCGAAGCCAAAACACGAAATCTACGAACTGGCCGCGAAGCGCTTAGAACTGCCCGCTGAGGAGTGCGTCTTCATCGACGACGCCGAACGGAACGTTACCGCCGCCCGTGAAGTCGGCATGATGGCGGTCCACTTCTGCGTTCACCAGGGAGACGTGCTCGCGGACCAGCTCGCCGAGCTGGGCGTGCGGCTCGGCTAGCCGGTCACATCAGACCAGAATCCTGGTCGGGCCCACGGGGCGAGTGAAGGAAATCGACCGGATGACCACGTTACGCATTGTTCCCTACGGGCCCGCGGCCACACTCGCGCTGCGGGACGCAATCGTCGACGCCAAGGACGGCGACCCGCTCGCGCCCGTCACCGTCGCCGTTCCCTCAAACTACGCGGGCCTCTCGCTGCGGCGGAGTTTGGGGCTCGGCGCCCTCTCGCTCTCGGCCGTTTCTGGCCACGAAGGCATTATCAACGTTCGCTTCATCGTCCTCGCGCGCGTCGCTGAACTGCTCGGCGCTCCCACCCTCGCCGCTGAACAGCGCCGGCCGCTTACCAACGCCGTCCGCGCCGAAGCCATACGCGCGGCTCTGGCCGAAGACCCCGGCGTCTTTCGCGACGTCGCCGAACACACAGCGACCGAACGCAGCCTTGATGCCACGCTTCGCGACCTGCGCCGTTCGCCTGAGTCGGTCCTGCCCGCAATCGAGCGCCAGGGCCCGCGAGCCGCCACGGTCGTGCGCGCCTACCGCAGCGTCCGCAAGCTGTCAAATCGCTACTACGATGAGGAAGACCTGCTGGACGCCGCGGCCGGGGCTGTTCGCGCTGGCTCGCCGGCCCTCCGGGATGTGGGCCACGTCATCGTCCATCTGCCACGGCGGCTTTCGCCCTCCGAGCATCGCTTCATCGAAGCGCTCGGCTCCGCAGGCGGACTCACGGTTCTCGTCGGACAGACTGGGGACGAGGCTGCCGACGCGCCTGCCAGGCAGCTCGCGGCATCGCTCGAGGAGGCGTTTGGCGCGGCCGATCGCGAGGAAGCGCCGGACGCGCCGCACGCTACGGAGATCGTCGCCGTCACCGACGCCGAGGAAGAGGTCAGGTTCGCGCTCAGGCATGTGTCGGAGCGCCTCGCCACCGGCGTCCCCCTCCATCGCATCGCCGTCCTCTATCCCGCCGCGCAACCGTATGCCCTGCTCACGCACGAGCAGTTCAAAGCCGCCAGCATGCCGCACAACGCGCCCGCGGTCCAGACGCTCGCGCAGACCATGCCGGGGCGTACGCTCCTCGGCCTCCTCCGGCTCCGCGAACTCGAGTTCAAACGTGATGCCGTCATGGACTGGCTCAGCGCCGGGCCCGTCCTAGAGCACCGCGGCCGCGATCCAGCCCCGGCTCATCGCTGGGACACGCTCTCGCGCGCCGCCGGTATTGTTGTTGGTCCCGCGCAGTGGCAGGCCCGGCTCGGGCGTCACAGCCGCGGTACTCTCCAACGTCGCGACGCCCTTGAGCGCCACGACGACGCGCCAGAGTGGCAGATTCGCGGCCTCGACGCGGAGCTTGACAACACGCAGCGGCTCGCGGCCTTTATCGAAGAGCTTGCGGCCAGCGTTCAGCCGAAGAAAGGCTGGACCTGGGAGGCGTTTGCCGCCTGGGCGGCCAAACTCCTCGAGCAGTACCTCGGCGGCGAGGGCCACCGGCGGAACTGGCCGGAGCACGAGGTCGAGGCGTATCGAAAAGTCGAGGGGGCACTCGAAACCTTGGCACACCTGGACGACGTACGCTCGCGGACAGACGAATCCACGTTCCGCCGCGCGTTGGAGCGTGAACTGGAAGCGCCCGCCTCGCGCATCGGGCGGTTCGGCGATGGCGTGTTCACCGGCCGTATCCGCGATGCCATGGGAACGAGCTTCGATGTCGTCATCTTGCTCGGCATGTCGGAAGGACTCGTGCCGCCGCGTGGTCGCGACGACCCATTACTGCCCGACTTCGAGCGCAAGGCGGCAGGCGAAGGCATGCCCCTCCGGACCGACCGTCGGGCGGAGGACCGCCGCGACTATCTCGCGGCGCTCGCCGTCGCGCCGGAACGGCTGCTCGTGTACCCGCGAGCCGACCTGCGCGGCCATCGCGGAAAGCTCCCCGCGCGCTGGCTGCTTGAGAGCGCCTCCGCCCTGGCCGGGCGCGGGCTGTACAGCGAGGACCTCGATAGGCGGCCATCACCGGCCTGGCTCACCATTGTCCCCTCCTTCGAAGGAGCGCTCACGAACGGCAGCGCACCCGCGTCCAAGCAGGAGTATGGGTTGCGCAGCCTCCTCCGCTGGAAGCGCAACGGCCGGCAGATCACGGATCACTATCTCTCGTTGGCGAATGACGCCTCCGCCCTCCGCGGCGGGTTCGACGCCGGCTTGGCGCGTATCAGCAACCGCCTCACAAGATGGGACGGTAGCGTCGGTGAGGCCGGCGATCTCATGCCGGCGGCGGACCGGGCGGTCTCGCCCACGGCGCTGCAAAACTGGGCGGCCTGCCCCCGCAAGTACCTCCTGGGGAACGTCCTCCGCGTTGCCGAGACCCTCAGCCCGGAAGAGACGCTACGGCTCAGCCCCATCGACCGCGGAAACCTGCTTCACGAAGCGTTGGAGCGCTTCATCACAGAGATGCTCCCCGTTGAGGAGGATCAGCCCTGGAGCGAGGAGCAGCGGCAACGCCTCCTGCAGATCGGCGTCGAGCTATGCGATGAAGCCGAAGCGTCCGGCATCACCGGCAGGCCCGTGCTCTGGCGTCTGGACCGCGAACGCATCATGCGCGACCTGGACGGATTCCTAGACGCCGACGAAGAGCTGCGCCGTGAGTTCGGCGTCGTCCCCTCCGACGCTGAGTTCGCCTTCGGCGTGCAGGACAGCGGCCGGCCACCCGTGATCGCCGATCTCGACGCCACCCGCAAGATCGCGTTCCGCGGCCGCATCGACCGCGTCGACCGCGCGCGAGACGGCTCACGCCTGCTCGTCCTCGACTACAAGAGCGGCTCCGCGAACCCATTCGACAAGCTGGACAAGGACCCGGTCAAGAACGGCACGCTTCTCCAACTCCCCATCTACGCCCTCGCCGCTCAACAGGCCCACGGCCAAGTCCCAACCGACTCCTACTACTGGTTCGCCACCGAGCAGTGGGACTACAAGCGAGCTGGCTACGCGATCACAGAAGAGCGCCTGGAGAGATTCAGGAGCGCGTTGGTGACGATCGTTGACGGCATCGGCGATGGCTTGTTCCCTGCCCGGCCGGGACCGGCACAGCAAGGGACCTACGCGAACTGCATGTTCTGCCCGTACACACGGGTCTGCCCCAGCGACAAGGCGAGAGCCTGGGAGCGCAAGCGTGGTGCGCCGGAGTTGGCCCAATACGTAACGCTCTCGGAGGGAGGGCCCGGCCAATGAACCAGGCCACGCCCTCCGATCAGGAAGCCCGAGAGCGCATCCGTACTGATCTGGAATCAACCCTATTCGTCCAGGCCGGCGCGGGCACGGGCAAAACGAGAGAGCTGATCGAACGGATCGTGCGCCTCGTCTCGTCGGGCCGGACACGGCTTCAGAATATCGCCGCCATCACCTTCACCGAGTCCGCCGCGGCCGAGCTTCGCGACCGCATCCGCCTCCGAATAGAACAGGAGGAGCAAGATTCGGACGCGGTTGCAGTAGAGGAGCGCGACCGCTGTCGGGCGGCGCTTGCCGGCCTCGATGGCGCGGCCATTGAGACGCTTCACGGATTCGCCCAGCGCATCCTCACTGAGCACCCACTGGAGGCCGGCCTCCCTCCCCTCATCGAAGTGCAGGACGAGATCAGCGCCTCCATCGCGTTCGAAGAGCACTGGGCCGCGTTCGTCGACCGTCTCCTTAGCGACGGAGACCTCGAAGACGTGCTCCTGCGTGCGTTCACGATGGGCCTCAGCATCGAAGACCTGCGCGCGGTCGCCTGGAAGCTCCATGAGAACTGGGATCGCGTCCGCGATGATCCACCTGAGCAGTCGCCCCTGGGCGCCATCGACACGAGCGGTCTCGCGCGCGAACTCGAAGCGATCGCGGGCCTGAGGGATACCTGCATGGCGCACGACGACAAGATGGTCGAGCACCTGGAGGGGATCGAAGTCGCCGCCCGGCGTCTAGCAGCCGCCGCTTCCGAACTCGATCAACTCCGCGTCTTGCTGGAAACGTCCCGCATCAAGAGCCGATTGGGGCGCAAGCCCAACTGGCAGAAGGTCTCCGTGGACGCAGTGCGCGACCGCCTGACGGAAGCCCAAGACCTCCGGGACGGCCTGCTCGCGCAGGCCGGCGCCAACGTGATACCTCCTCTGCTGTCAGCCGTCCAACGCTTCGTCCTGGACTACGCCGGAGAGCGGCGGGCGCTGGGACGCCTGGAGTTCCACGACCTGCTCGTCCTCGCGCGCAACCTCCTGCGAGGCGACGACGGCGTGCGCGAAGCGGTGCGGAAGCAGTTCTCGCATCTCCTGATCGACGAGTTCCAAGACACCGATCCGCTGCAGATCGAAATTGCAATTCTGCTTGCGAGCAGCGGCCCGGCCGAAGGAGTCCGCTGGCAAGAGGCGCCCGTCGACGAAGGACGCCTCTTCTTCGTCGGCGACCCGAAGCAGTCGATCTACCGCTTCCGCCGGGCCGACATCAACCTTTACCAGGCTGCCCAAGAGCGCTTCTCGTCAGGAGTCGTCCAGCTTCAGCAGAACTACCGTTCCGTCAGCCCCGTGATCGATTGGCTCAACGAGATGTTCGCCCATCTAATGGGCGAGGAGCCGGTCGCCGGCCAGGCCGCCCACGTGGCACTTGAAGCGTCCCGCGGCAGGCAGAACGAGGGCCCTGGCATCCGGCTCTTCGGCCGCGCGAGCATCGACAAGGAAAACGTCGCGGACATCCGCGTCCTCGAAGCGCGGGACATCGTCCATACGATCCTCGCCGCTAAGAGCGAGCGCTGGCAAATTTCGGACCAGGCCGGTGACGCCGTCCGCGATGCGAAGTACGCCGATATCGCTGTCCTCATTCCGACGCGCACCGTCCTGCCCCAGATTGAGGCGGCGCTGGAAGAAGCCCGCATTCCGTACCGCGTCGAATCGCAATCGCTCGTGTATGACACGCAGGAAGTCCGCGATCTGTTGTCCGTCCTGCGCGCGATCGATGACCCTACAGACGAAGTCGCCCTGATCGCGGCGCTGCGGGCGCCCGCCTTTGCCTGTGGCGACGACGACCTGCTGCGCTTCCGCAACGAGCGCGGCCGTTGGGACTATCGAGCCGGCCCGCCCGCGGGCCTGGCCGGCGACGATCCCGTCGTTGAGGCTATGCGCGCGCTACACGACCTGCACCGCCGCCGTTGGTGGGAGCCGATCAACGCCATCGTCGAGGCCGTAATCCGGGAGCGTCGCCTCTTCGAACTGGCCTTCGCGCACCGCCGTCCTCGCGAGCGGTGGCAACGCCTGCGCCTCGTGTTGGATCAGTCGCGCGCGTTCGCGGAGGCCGGCGGCCGCACGCTTCGTCAATTCATCGACTGGGCCGAGCGCCAAGCTGAGGAGGGTACGCGCATCGTCGAGACAGCCGTGCCGGAGCCCGATGACGATGCCGTCCGCATCATGACGGTCCATGCTGCCAAGGGCCTCGAGTTCCCGATCGTCCTCCTCGCCGGCCTCAACACAGAGAGCGGCTCTCAGAGACGCTCCGAGCCCGTCCTCTGGCATGAGGATGGCAGGATGGAGATCGCGATCGGCAGCAAGCACCTCCAGACGCCCGGCTACGACCAGCGTTCCCAGGACGAGGAGCGGATGGACGAATTCGAGAAGATCCGCGTCCTCTACGTGGCGGCGACTCGTGCCCGCGATCACCTCGTCGTCAGCCTTTACCACAAGTCCAAGAGCGAGACGTTGGCCTCACGCCTCTTCCAGCTGAGCGAGCCACTCACCGATCTCTGGCACGGGCCGACCCCTGTCGCCTTGCCACCGGAAGCCGGCGACCCCGCTGTGTTCAACGACTCCGCCGGCGCGTACGCAGCCTGGCTGACCGAGCGTGAACGACGCATCGAATCACTCCGCCGCGTCCCCACCATGTCGGCAACCGAGATCGTCAAGAAGACAGCGGGCGAAGAAGATGACCCCAACATCCAGAAGGACCCACCCGTCGAAGAAGTGCCTCCCTGGCGTCGCGGACGGGCCGGCACGGCCCTCGGTCGCGCCGTCCATGCGGTGCTGCAGAGCATCGACATGGAAACGCGCGCCAACCTCGAAAGCGCGGCGCGAGCGCAGGCGGACGCGGAAGGCATTGCGGGCCGCTGGCAGGAGATCGCCCGCATGGTCGAAGCGGCCCTCGATTCGGCATCGCTGCGTGAAGCTGTAGCCGGCCGCCGCTACTGGCGTGAGCTATTCGTGTCCGCTCCGGTCGGTAACGTGAGCGTAGAAGGATTCATCGACCTGCTGTATGAGACCGGCGATGGCCTCGTAGTCGTCGACTACAAGACAGACCGCGCCCCGGGTGAACAGCAGCTAGAGGCGGCGCTGGAACGTTACACGCCACAGGGCGCCACATATGCGCTCGCTGTCGAGGAAGCGTTGGGGCGAACGGTCGCGAAATGCGTGTTTGTATTCGTGGAACCGGGACGTTCGCGCGAACGCCACATTGAGGACCTAACGGCCGCGATCGCGAACGTACGCGGGCAGCTCGCCCCCGCTACGAGCGGCGACGCTCCGCTAGTTCCAGAGGAGGGTCAGCTCTCTCTGCCCGGCGTGTCCCCAGAATGAAATCGATGATCGCGTTGTTCGACAGGTCAGGCCGCTCCAGATGGAATGCGTGCCGCAATCCCTCGAAGATCTGTAGCTCCGCATTGGGAATTCGCTTCGCCAAGATCTTGGAGTTCTTGGGATCGATGAGCATGTCTTCATCGCCCGTCATCACCAGCGTCCGATGGCGGATCTGCTCAAGCCGGTCATAGGTGTCATGCTTCAACACAGCGTCGGCCTGAGAGCGCAGGCCGTGCGACGTCGGTGGGAACCTGATCAGGGACAAGACGAAATCCTGAAGTTCGGTCGTTGACTCTATGACCGCCTCTTCCGTCCAGAGCCGCCTCAAGAACTCGGAGAACCATTCGAGCGAGCCTTGGCCGTTGGCGTCACGGAAGGCTGAGACATCGTTATGCAGCCTGGCCACGCCCGCCGCGTGACAGCTCCCCGGCGTCGTGCAGCCGAGAATCAACGCATCCACGCGACCCGGATGTTCGATCGCCAACTCTTGAGCGATCATCCCACCCAGCGAGATGCCGAACACGTGCGCGCGGGGCACCTCCAGCGCATCCAGCAGGCCCACCACATCGCCAGCCATCTGCGGGACGCTGTACGGTCCTTCCGGCGACGACGAGCGTCCCACACCTCGATTGTCGAACGTGATAACACGGAACTGCTCGGCCAGACCAGGGAGCTGCGGGCGCCACGTCGCGGCGTTGGCGCCCCACCCCATGATCAAGAGCAGCGGCTCCCCGGAACCATGCTCTTCGTAATAGATATCAATCCCGTTCGACTCGACAACCGGCATCGCAGCCTCGTTTCTCTCAGGAACCACTCCTGGCTCCATCAGGGATACTCCTAATGGAAAGATCGGCTGCCTCATCGAGAACATGAGAGGGCGCGCCCCGCGGGAGGGCGGCGAAGTGGCTAAGTTGAGTCGGAGTGGGCTAGTTCAGACCGAACGAGCGGACAGCCACTCGTTCACGGTCGGCCAGAACCGCGTAACAGCGCTCCTGCCCGCAATCAGGCTCACGTGGCCGCCGCGCACCTTCAGATCCTGCTTATCCTCGCTGCCAACGTATGACGTTAGGGCCTTCGTTGCATCGTATGGGGAGATGTGATCGAACTCCGCGACGGCGTTCAGAACAGAAGCAGATATCCGCTTGAGGTCGACGCGCTTGCCGCCAAGCTCCAATTCGCCCTTGATCAGCTTGTTTCCCCACATCAGCTCTTTCGTGAACTGACGGTACGCCTCGCCGGGGAACGGTATCTGGTCCTGCACCCACTTGTAGCGGATGCGCCAGTTGTAGACGTACTCCTCGTCCCAGAGATTGTCCCACAGACGCAGATAGCTTAAAGGCCGCTCCAGCGGTCGCAGCATCTCAAGCGATCTCAGCATGATCTCCGCGGGAATGTTGCCGTACGTATCGACCATCCGGTCCACATCGAACCAGCGCGGATCTGCCCATCGGCGCAGCAGCCCCATCCCATCGAAGTCCACGGGCGTCGCGACACAGATCAGGTTCCTTACCCCCGACTCCGGAAACGCTCCGGCATACATGAGACCGAACACGCCGCCCATGCAGTACCCCAGTATCGAAACGTCGTCCTGGCCAGTTCGCTCTCGCACAATCTCCAAGCAGCGCGGCATCATGTCCACAACGTAGTCATCTAGACGCAGCGTGTGGTCTTCCGCGCGTGGATAGCCCCAATCGATCATATAGACATCGAAGCCTTGCTTGAGCAGATACTCCACGAAGCTCTGACCGGGGGCGAGGTCGAGAATGTAGGACTTGCTGACCAGCGACATCACGAACACGAGCGGCACGCGGTACACGTCGTCGGTCACGGGCCTGAAGCGATAGAGCTTCATCGTGCCCTTCGAGAAGAGCGTCTCCTTCGGCGTGGTCCCAACGTCAGGGTCGTGCCGGCCAAGCAGCAGGTCTAGACTACGGCGCGACCTGTCGATGGTGCGCGTCGCCTCCCGGCCCACTTGGCCTACCAGCGACTCCGGCGTCTTAGCTTGCGTACTCATAAATCCTCGGCCTCATCATCCTTGCTGCGGCCAATGCGCGGCCATGGCCGCGTCCCAACGGAATGGCGATGTTATCTTCTAAGTCCCTGGGGAACGGCTTCGCTCTGCGGGTGTTCTGCCGGTTCTTGAGCGTCCTCAGCGGTGCCGTATCCCGCCGGTGTGCGAGTTCGCGTCGGTTCCCGGCGAGCAGCCTCACGGTCCTCAGCCATGTCGACCGCCTCTGCCGCGATCTGGAGCATCTCTTCGATGCGCGAGAGCCGGTCTTCGATCGACCGCAATGTCTCCCCCAGGTCCACCACATCCGTGCGTGACGGCATGTTCATGAACGTAAGATACCGCTGCATGCCCTCAGCCATCGTGCGCTGAAAGGCTGCCGTCATCTCCATATAGCCGCCCATGCTACGTGCGAACGGCTCCGTGTTCATGGCCTCGTTGAAGAACGCGTTAAACTGGCGCTCGGTCTGCGTGAGCCACTCCCGCCAGGCTTCCATCACGTCTGGCCTCGGCTGGTCAGTCTGTTCAGACATCATCTTCCCCCTTCCATCCCCCATCTGTCATCCGCCATCTGTCTGAACGCGCCATCCAGCACGTCCTCTTATTGCGGAGGATACTATCTTCGCACCTTTTCAGGCGCTTTGCAAGATACCGAAGCTATCTGCTCCAATTTCAGACTCGAAACGCTTCCTATGTTAACACGCCGTTCACGAAAAAGGCTTGACTCAAGATCGGGCGAGCGCCATCATATGAAGGGGACTAATCTTGGGTATAGATTGAATATGCCTCAAGCCCGATCCAAGGAGGGATGAACCATGCCTAATGACGACGCGGCCACCAAGTATTACGAAGCGCTAAATGAGACCTCGGACGCGTTAATCGATGGGATTCGCGCCGCAAACAATCGAGGCCACCGTTTCACGACTGCCCTGATCGAGCAGGCTCAGGAGAACCAGCGAGACGCGGCCGAAATCACCCGCAAATGGGCGGCTGCGCCGTTCGACATGATCGGCCTCCTGAGTTCGATCACCGAGTCGACGACGAAAGCCCAGGGCCGCGCGCTCGACGCCACACGTCAGGTCTTCAGCGAATTCTCGGACATCCAGAAGGAAACGCGTGATGTCATGCAGCGCGTGATCAGCGCCAACCGCAGTGCTGGTGAGGCATCGGTCGATATGGCCCGCACCGCCTTCGCGCAAGCGACCACCGCAGTGCAATCGGCCACCGACCGCACCAACGGGAAGCCGGCCGACGCCAAGGCCAGTTCCTCGAAGACCGACGCCAAGGTTAGCTAGCGTTCAGGACTGCTTCGCGTCAGCCAAGAGCTTCGCAATCCGCCGGTAGACCTGAGGGTTGAAGGCGAGGCCACTATGTGTGCCATTGACCTTCGTATTCAGTTCTTCCTCATCCTCGACGCAGCTTTGCCAGTCGACCACACCGTCCGTCTCAGTGTAAATCGCGGCGCGTTGCACTGATTTAGGAAAATCTGCTCTCAGCGAGCTAGCGAAACCGCAGGTGCATGAGCCCGTGTAACAGTCCCTCTTCTGCTCATTGACCTCCGATTTACGCTGGCCCTTAATCCGATCTCGGACGAAGTCGGCCGCCGCGAGGACCATGGGATGAACGCGAATGTCATTGAACGGGGACGCGAGGCAGATCACCTGCTTCACTTGGTCGGGACGCTCTCGTGCCGCGCTCCGCGCCAGCAGGCCACCGAGACTATGGCCAATGAGACTCACTGGAGCGCCGGTCTCGATCTGCGCCTCGTCCATCGTGGCAAACAGACGCTCTCGCAAAACGTCCGGACACTCGGCGTTGCGGCCGATACGCGAGTAGTACGGTGTATAGCCAATACGGCGCAGCCAATTATACATTTCCATAAGATACGTGTCGGAGCCAAGGAATCCGGGGATCACGATGACGGGCTCGCCGTCGCCACGGGGTACGCCCACGCCGTAGTACACGGGCGACGCACGAAGGGCCAGCCAGTCCATGCCCACCAGCGCCTCTCGCCAAAGCGGTACCAAGACCGGCTTCAGGCTCTTGGCACTAGCTTCCGCTGCGCACATGGTGGCCTCCCTCACATCGTGGCCGCTCTCTTATGTCGTACCATACTAGCATACCCGTTAAAAACTCCAGTCAGGTCACCCCTAGACGCGGCGTTCCCAGCAGAGTAAGCTAGTAATCCAACGGTAAAGGACTACCAATGCCTAGCAAGCTGAACCACCGGATGACGGCCCAAGATGCGGCCTTCCTCTATCACGAACGGTCGCACGCCCCCCTGCATATCGGCTCGCTCGGCGTGTACGAAGGCCAGATTCCCTTCCAGCGCTTCGTCGACCACATCGCCTCCCGCCTCCCAGCGATTCCTAGGTATCGGCAGCGTGTACTGTTCGTGCCATTAGGACTTGCCCACCCCACATGGGAAGATGACCCTGACTTCGACATCAGGCGCCAGATCTTCTTCACCGAACTGCCTGCGCCCGGGACGTTCGAACAGTTACAAGAACTCTCCGTTGAACTATTCAAAGTCCCCCTCGACCGAAGCAAGCCCCTCTGGGAGATGCACATCATCCATGGGCTGGAGGGGGACCGATCAGCCATGCTCGCCAAGGTGCACCACTGCATGGTGGACGGCGTCTCCGGCATCGAACTGCTCATGGCCACCGTGGACATCACTCGGGAACCAGGTCCCCCGCCCGAACCGGACAACTGGCAGCCGAAGCCGCTACCCACGACATCATCGCAGTTTGGCGACGCCTTCTGGGACAACCTCGAGACGCAGCGCGAGATGTGGCAAGAGATCGGGGAGAGCATCATCGATCCGCGTCCGCGCATCCAGCGATCGCAAGATATCACCCGTTCAATGACGAACGCCTCGCCATGGATGTCGCGCCCTGCCCCGAGGACGCCGTTCACCACAGCACTCAACGCGGACCGGCACATCGCCTTCAGCGAGATGTCCTTTCCTGAAATCCGCGAAATCCGTACCGCGCTCGGCGGCACCGTAAATGACGTTGTCCTCGCGATCCTGACCGGCGCCCTGAGGAGCTACCTCGAAACCCGCAGCTACGACGTCTCGGGTGAAGAGCCTCGCGTCGCCGTTCCAGTCAACATCCGGATGGAGGATGAGGAAGGCGCTATGGGCAACCGCATTTCCGTCATGCTCACGCCCCTGCCGATCGGCGAAGCCGATCCGGCAAAGCGGCTTGAGGCCGTCCGCGACCGGCTCGACAATCTCAAAGCGGAGAATCAGGCCGGCGCGATGGAGAGCTTCACCAGGCTCGCCTCGTACGCTCCCGCCAGCTGGCATTCGTTCGCCGGGTCCTTGCCACCGTCAAACACCGTGGTGAACATGATCTGCACCAACGTGCCGGGCCCGATGATCCCGCTCTACAGCGTCGGCCACCTGCTCTTGGCGTTCTACCCGCTCGTGCCTCTCAGCATGGACATGGGTATCGGCATCGGCGTCACCACCTACAACCAGAAGCTTTTCTTCGGGGTCATGGCGAATCCGCAAGCCGTGCCGGACATCGAACGCCTCGGCCAATTCGTTGACGAGTCGTATCTCGCACTGCGCGAGGCCGCTGGCGTGCAGCCTTCGGACGTGCCGGAGATCGGTGGGCACTCGACGAACGGCGTGGCCGAACGCGCCCACGTAGTCGCCTCTCAGGCCACAAGCTAACCTACTCGAAACGGTCGCTGGTTAAGAACTCGCCGCCGCGGTGAGGTGCTCGATGTCGGAGAAGCCGGCTGAATCGAGCGACATGATCAGCATGTCCCGCGGCTTTCCTTCATGGTCGACGACGTAGTCCGCCAGCAACGCCTCCAACTGGAACCCGAGCCGCTCGAATGTGGCCCGCGCGCCCTTCTGGTCCGGCGTCATCTTCACCGTCAGCTTCTTCAGGCCTAGCGCCTTGCCGATCAAGAATATTTCGTTCACCAAACGTCTGCCTAGGCCAAGCTGCCTAAAGTCCGATGATACGAGCACACGGATCTCCCCCATGTGGCGCGTCCAGAGCGCGTCGTTGCGGTGCACGCTCGCATAGCCTGCCATCTCGCCATCCACTTCGGCCAGCAGCGTATGCGTCCGCCCGGCTTCCAGGTTAGCGACCCATTCGTCAACCGCTTCCGGCTGCGTGATGTCCAGCCGTAGGAACAGCAGGTCGTTGGGCGGCAGACCCCGCGCGAACGATAGGATTTGATCGCGATCACCCGGCCGCATCAGCCGCAGGATGACATTCTTGTCCCCGGCAACGAATTCTCGTGGATACGCTCGGTCTATCTGGTCAGGTCCGTTATTCATCGGCCCTTATCCTAGCACGGACTAAGCTGCTCAGCCAGTGCCAATCTTAGCACTGGCCCTTAGTCCCAAAAGTCGAGGGCCTGGCGAATCGTCTTTTCGAACTGCTCATCGTCAAACTGCTGGCGGAGGCCGCCGATCATTTCGGCATCCTGGCCTACCAGATACCGTAGCTTCGGCTCCGTATCGTGCACGGCATCGTAGATCGCTTCTGCAACCACTTGCGCGTCGCCTCGGTCGCCGCCAGTTGGCAGCCTCGTCATCGCCTGCGCGAAGCGCTGGTCTAGCTCCGCGTACGGTGATCCCTCGCCAAATCGGCGCGGGAGCCTGAGTGTATCGCCGATGTTCGTTTCAAAGCCACCAGGCTCGATGAGCAGCACGCGAATGCCGAACGGGTGCGTCTCGTAGTAGAGCGCCTCGCTCGCTGCCTCCAGCGCGAACTTGCTCGCCGCGTAGATGCCCTCGAATGGAGGGCTCACTCTTCCCGCGAGCGAAGAAACGTTAACAATAGTGCCGGCCCTCTTCTCCCGCATGTGCGGCAGAACGGCGCGGACGGTTCGCAGCACGCCGAAGAAGTTCGTCTCGAAGATCTCTTTCGCCTCGTCGTCGTCCGTCTCCTCGATCGGCCCGTGCGCGCCAATCCCCGCGTTGTTCACGAGCACGTCGATCTGGCCCGCTTCCGCGATAACCTTAGCGACCGCTGCGCTCACCGACGCGTCGTCCGTTACGTCTAGCTGCAGCAGTTCGATCTTGAGGTCCTCGGCATCGCGCGCCTCTTCAAGCTCTGTCCCCTTCGATGTATTCCGCATGCTCGCGTAGACCGTGTCCCCCTTGCGAGCGAACTGAAGCGCGGCCAGCTTGCCAAAGCCGCTGCTGCATCCCGTGATCAATACAGTTGCCATGTTCGGGCTCCTCTCCCAATATGAAAGCCTCCTGCTCCGCAGGAGCTATCACTAGCCAGCGCGGAAGATTGTACCAGACGCGGCTACCCGGCGGTGGCAACCATGCTGCCATGAGAACCTGTGGCCAGAAGAAGTCAGACGCCGTCGGCGCCGCCCAGTTGGATTGCCAAGAACGCCGCAGCGCATACCTTGACAACCGAACCTTGCAGTGATAGAGTGGGCCTCACCAGCAAGACGGAATAGGAGGAGACATGTTCCGAAGGCACTGGCGTTTGGTGGCGGTTTCATTGGTTGCTGCTGTATTCGCGATAGTTGCCTTTGTCGGGCTCGGTTATACCCAGGAAGAGGGTATAGATCCTGCCCTAATCGATTCCGACTTCGACGGCTGTAGCGATGCGGAGGAGTTCGGCAGTAATGCGGGCCTCGGAGGTTTGCGAAATCCAGACGATCCATGGGACGTCTATGATATTGCAGGTTTCTATGGTTCAGGTCTAATTGAACCAGATGGGGTCATCGATGCCCTAGATGTTCAGTTAGTGTCCTTCCGCTGGAATACCCAGGTAGGCGACGCCTTTTATGACGCGGGTACAGATCGGTCCATAGAACTCATCGATGGCCCGTATGATCTTGGCCCACCAGATGGCCAGATCGACATGTCTGACGTCCAGGCGGTCATGAACCAGTTCGGATTGACATGCCTGGGAGCACCCGTTCCCGCGATCCCGGCTAATATGGAACAATGGGTTACGGGAACCAATAGCCAGGCTGAGTTTGAGGGCTTCGTACAAGACCTGATTGAGCCAATCCTCAACGCGCCGGGCGGGCCAGCAGGCGCTGGTATCGGCTGCGTTGCGGGAGACGGTAGTTTTGCACTCCCATTGGCTGCCCCGGGGACAACTACAGTTTCGCCTGAGGAGGTTCCAGCAGCGGATCCTCCAGAGTCGGAGGAGATTGGTGTCTCGCCGCTTCCTTGCTAGCGTCCTTACACCCCTACTGGTAGCGCTCGTCGCCACGGGCAGTTGGCTGGCCTTACCTGCCGATACAGCGTCAGCACACTTCAACAACTGCCGGGGGTGGTCTGAACTCAATGTCAATCAGGGCACTACACTTGGGTACTCCGGACAGACCCGGTGCGACAACGGAACCTTAGCCTCAATCGGAGTCGTTTCGACGCTCTGGAAGGTTGGCGCTGGCTTTTCTTTGACCAAGTATCTTGAGACCGACATAGACTTCCTAGACAACGCCGCCGGGGTGACCGGAACAACATCAGTAGGAAGCGGCTGCTACATCATAGTTAGCGGGCATGGCGGAGTGATCGTCCATCGCCATGGGTGGGGGTTTTTTTTCTGGCCAGATGAGAAAAACTGGGGCACGATTAGTATCGGCCCAGTGATACCCCTAACCTGCGTCTAGGGCGGTAGATGGTCGATTAGTGGTTAAGCTCGGTGTGACCGTCGCACTCGTTTCTTCTTTCCTGGTTCTTCTGCTGCTCAGTGCCTGCACACAAGCCGCGGAAAAGGCCGTCCGGCAGGTCCCAGGCTTCGAGGAAGCCGAAGCCACAGCCATCGCGCAGATAGAACAGAGCGGGGTCGATTCGCTGTTGGATGAGGAGGACCTGGCAGGCGATGGCTGGGAAGAGGATCTCTCAGACCCACAAGATGACGTCCCACCGGCATGTGAGGATCTAGCGTCTCCGTTGTTTACGGCGTCGCGAGCCTTCCAGAGACAGGCTTCCCCTTCCGGCGGGCAGTTCTTCTATCAACAACTCTCCTTATATGGGGGCAGCGAGCAAGCGTCGGAGACGATGCGCCTCCTTGCTGAACGCGACAGCTCGTGCCTCGCCGCCCTCGAGACCGAAGCTGGCGCCACGCGTGAACTGGCCGAGCTGTCGTTCGCCGAGTTGGGCGACGAAAGGGTCGCGTTCCGCCTCGAATCCGTAAGCGACGGTTTCGTAGGGCAGACATCGCTCTCGGCGGACATTGTTCTGGTGCGACAGGGCAGCGCGATCGTCGCACTTACTTATGGCGCATTGAACGGAGATGTGGACACTCAGGAGACTGAGCGCCTCGCCCGCCTAGTTCTACAGAAGCTCGAAAACCTCATCTCGTAATTTCCGGCCCTCCGCAGGTCCACGCCGTTGTACCTCATTCGACCTGTGGCTAAGATGGATCATGCCCGAAGAGCAGTCCACTTCCCGCCTGGAAGAGATCCGCGCCGGCCGCATCGCCAAGGTCGCGAAGCTGCGCGCGCTTGGGATCGACCCCTACCCGACCACGTTCGAGGGCCGTGAGCCTATCGCGGACGCTCGCGAGCAGCCGATCGATGCCTCCGTCCGCGTTGCGGGCCGGATCGTGCTCTGGAGGCGTCACGGCGGCTCCACGTTCGCTCAACTTCGCGACGAGTCGGGGCAGTTGCAGATTCACCTTCGCAAGGATGTCGTCGGTGAGGAGCGCTACGAACTCATCAAGCTGCTCGACGTGGGCGACTTCCTCGGTGTCGCGGGCAAGCTGTTCACCACAAAGACCGGCGAACTGACCGTCGGCGTCGAGGAGTTCTCCATCCTCACGAAGGCCCTCCTCCCCTTGCCCGAAAAGTGGCATGGCCTCACGGACCCAGAGATCATCGTGCGCAAGCGCCACCTCGCCATGATCGCCGACGCCACCAACGCGGACGTGCTCAAGCAGCGCGCCGAGTTCGTGCGCCGCATGCGCGCCTTCCTCGATGGCGAGGGCTTCATCGAAGTCGCGACGCCCGTGCTGGAGTCGATCCCCGGCGGCGCCGACGCGGAGCCATTCATCACGCACCATAATGCGCTCGATACCGACTTCTATCTGCGCATCTCGCTCGAACTCGCGCACAAGCGCCTCATCGTCGGCGGCCTGGAGCGCGTCTACGAAATCGGCCGCGTCTTCCGCAACGAGGGCCTTGGCCGCGAGCACCTGCAGGACTATGACCTGTTGGAGTTCTACTGGGCGTACGCAGACCTAGAGGCGCTGAAGCGGCTCGTCGAGCGCTTCTACAGCTCCATCATCGAGGGCACGTTCGGCACGCTGAAGATCACCTATGGCGACGACGAACTCGACTTCACGCCGCCCTGGCCGGAGGCCGACTACTTCGAGCTATTCCGCGGCATCGATGTCGACCTCCATCAGTACCCTACGGCGGAAGCGCTGCTCCCAGTAGCGCAAAAGCTCGGCATTAAGGAGGCCGTCTCTGGCATGGGTCGTGGCCGCCTGATCGACGTGATCTACAAGAGAAAGATCCGCCCGGCGCTGATCCGGCCGCAATTCCTCGTCGGCCACCCCGTCGACATCTCGCCGCTTGCCAAGCGCGACAGCGCGGACAGCTCTCGCGTCCAGCGCCTCCAAGTGCTCATGGCCGGCTCCGAAGTCGGCAACGGCTTCGCCGAACTCAACGACCCCCTCGACCAGCGTGAACGTTTCGAGGAGCAGCAGCGCCTGCGCGAGGCAGGCGACAAAGAAGCGCAGAGGCTGGACGAAGAGTTCTTGGAGGCGCTGGAGTACGGCATGCCGCCCACGGCAGGCTTCGGCGTCTCGATCGAGCGCTTCTTCATGTACCTCACGAACAGCCCCACCATCCGCGACGTCGTCGCCTTCCCTCTCACCCGCCCGCTCGAGTAGGCGTCCCTCGCGTCGTCACCCTGAGCGAACGCATCATCGTAGGCAAGTCTCCTCAGACCCTCGCGGACCCAGGCCAAGCCACGTCAGAGGCATTCCCATGGCGCGTTGCCCTCATTCGTTCCGCTTGCCCGCCGTCATTCCGAGCAAGGCGAGGAATCTAGCCCTTCACCGACCAGTCCTGTCCTAACCCAGAGCCGTACGAGCGGTCTCCCGGCCCACCCTCGATCAATCCCTCCACCCGTAGGGGCGTTCACCTGAACGCCCTGCCCCGTTGAACGCCCTCGCTGATTAAGGCCGTTCGCGGAGGACACCGATTCATCCGTCATTCCGAGCAACGCGAGGAATCTAGCCCTTCACCGACCAGTCCTGTCCTAAACCAGAGCCGTAGGAGCGGTCTCCCCGGCCCACCCTCGATCAATCCCTCCACCCGTAGGGGCGTTCACCTGAACGCCCTGCCCGTTGAACACCCCCGCTGATATAATCCCCCTATGCAGAGCACCGAAGTCCGCCAGACCTTCCTCGACTTCTTTGAGTCGCGCGGCCACACCGTCGTGCCCAGCTCGCCGCTGGTCTCGCCGAACGACCCCACGCTCCTCTTCGTCAACGCGGGCATGGTCCCGTTCAAAGACGTCTTTCTTGGCAAGGAGAAACGCTCATATACGCGAGCCACGTCCGCCCAGAAGTGCATGCGCGTCAGCGGCAAGCACAACGACTTGGAGGAAGTCGGCCCCTCGAACCAGCACCAGACTTTCTTCGAGATGCTGGGCAACTTCTCGTTTGGCGACTACTTCAAGGAGGAAGCGCTGCCCATGTATTGGGAACTCCTGACCAAGGTTTTCGGTCTGCCGCCAGAAAAACTGCATCCCACGGTCTACGAGGAGGACGACGAGTCCGCGCGGATCTGGTCGAAGCTGACCGGCGTACCTGAGTCCCAGATCGTCCGGCTCGGCGCCGACGAGAACTTCTGGTCCATGGGCGACACGGGCCCATGCGGGCCCAATTCCGAGATCATCTACGACCGCGCAGGCAAATGCCTCCGTGACGGCAGCGACTGTTTCTTGACTTGCGACTGCGACCGCTGGTGGGAACTGGGGAACAACGTCTTTATCCAGTTCGACCGCTCCGCCGACGGCACGCTCACACCGCTTCCGAAGGCCGGCGTCGACACCGGCATGGGCTTCGAGCGCATGTGCGCCGTCCTCCAAGACGTGCCGTCCAACTACGAAACCGACGTCTTCGCGCCGCTCATCGACCGGCTGCGCGACCTCACCGGCGACCGCGAGATCACTACGGAGCGCCGCCCCCACTATCGCGCCGTCGCGGACCACGCTCGCGCACTCTCGTTCCTCATCGCGGATGGCATCATGCCGTCCAACGAGGGACGCGGCTACGTGCTGCGCCGCATCCTCCGCCGCGCTTCCTACCAGGGACGCCTGCTGGGACTTGAGGAGCCGTTTGTCTCGACCATCTGCACGGTCGTCATCGATCAGATGGGCAACGTCTACCCGGAATTACGCGAGGCTCGCGACCGCATCACGAGCCTCGTCAACGGCGAAGAGGAGCGCTTCCTCGCAACGCTGGAGTCCGGCCTCGTAAGGCTAGACCAACTCACTTCAGGTGTGTCAATCCCGATGAACATTCCATTTTCAATTTCTCCACAGAAGAAGGGCCACCTCTCCGGCGAGGACGCATTCCGCCTCTACGACACGTTCGGCTTCCCCTTGGACCTCACAAGGAAGGCGCTGGAAGAAAGAGGCTGGACGGTCGACGAAGCCGGCTTCGAAGCTGCCCTTGAGGAGCAGCGCCGCCGCGGCCGCGAGGCGCGCGCCAAGGATCAGGACCAAGCGCTGCTCGCCGCCGTCCGCGACGTGAGCGCGACGGCGTTCGTCGGCTACGAATCGCGTACGGCCGAAGCCAACATTTCGCTCCTCTTCGTCGAGGGAGGCGCCGTCGACAACGTGGAGGAGGGCGCTGAGGTCGAAATCGTCTTAGACACCAGCCCCTTCTATGCGGAGGGCGGCGGTCAGGTTGGCGACCGCGGCCGCATCACCGGCCCCGCGGGCGAAATTGAGGTCGACGCCGTCCGTACGCTCGGCGGCGTCTCCGTGCACAGCGGGCGCGTTACCAGCGGGAGCGTCGCATCTGGCGCGAGCGTCACCGCCGAAGTCGACGACGACGCCCGCCGTGCCACGAGGCGCAACCACACAGCAACCCACCTGTTCCATCGCGCCCTGCGCACCGTTCTCGGCGGCCAGGCCAAGCAGGCCGGTTCGCTCGTCGCGCCCGATCGCCTGCGCTTCGACTTCCTCCACGGCAAGCCGCTGACGGACGACGAGGTATGCGAGATAGAACGCCTCGTCCGGGAACAGATCGTCCTCAACCGCCCGGTACGGACAGACGTGATGCCGCTTCAGGACGCGCTCGACATGAACGCCGACGCCATGTTCGACGAGAAGTACGGCGAGGAGGCGCGCGTCGTCAGCGTCGGACCTGAAGCGACTGATGCCGGCCCGTTCAGCCGCGAACTCTGCGGCGGGACGCACTGCCACGCCACCGGCGAGATCGGCGGCTTCTTCATCGTAGATCAGCGCAGCGTCGGCGCCGGCGTCCGCCGCATAGAGGCGGTCACGGGCCTCAACGCCTTCCGGTGGGCGGACGCCAACCGCTCGCTTGTCGACCAGCTCACGCGCGAATACAACGTGCCGGCCGAACAGCTCCCGGCCCGCCTGCAGGTGCTCCAGGAGCGCGCTCGCGAGCAACCCAAGCAGACCGGGGCGAACCTGCCCGACCCGGCTCAGCTAGTCGAGTCCGCGCAGCATCAGAACGGCACCGTGTTGATCGTCGAGCGCATCGAGGCCGTCGACGCGGACGCGCTCCGCAACTTCGGCGACGACCTGCGCAACCGCGCCAAGTCGGCAGCCGTCATCCTCGGAGCCGTGTTCGACGGCAAGCCCAGCATTCTGATCATGCTCACGCCAGACCAGGTCGAAGCCGGCTACCATGCGGGCAAGCTCGCGAAAGCGCTCGGCCAGGAGATGGGCGCCGGAGGAGGCGGCCGTCCCGATGTCGCCACAGCGGGCGGCCGCGAGCCTGAAACGCTCGACGCCGCCCTCGCGAAGGCCAAGGACCTCCTCTTCCAGCAGGTCTAGCCACCACCTGGGCAAGACACTCCTCGCTCCTGTAGGATGGGGCTGCCCACGGCGGGAGCAGAATGCTCACGTTCATAAAGAGAGGATTACAGAAATGGGAAGCAAGGCAGTCAGCATCTCCAGGACATTGGGCGCTCACGGCGATGAGGTCGGACGCCTTGTCGCGGCGGAGCTAGCATTTCGCTACGTCGACAACGAGATCATCAACCAGGCAGCCGAATGCGCCGGCGTCTCACCGGAGGCGGTCGCAAGCAACGAAAAGACCCAGCCACTGCTCACTCGCATCCTTGAAGCGATCGCCAAGGCTCCCGTCGAACCTGAGATGATGGTGGCGCAGGCCGAGCATCCCGTGAACCTCACGTCCGCCTACGAAGACCTGATCGAGCAGGTAATCGTCGAGACTGCCCAACAGGGCGACGTCGTGATCCTCGCGCACGGCGCCAGCGTTGCCTGTGCGGACGTCGATGGTGTGCTCCGCGTGCTCGTCACGGCGTCCAAGTCGACTCGCGCTGAGCGTGTGGCTGTCGGCCAGAGCCTCGACGAGAAGCAGGCCAACAAGACGGTCGAGGAGTCCGACAAAGAGCGAGAGCGCTACTTCGAGCGCATCTACGAGCTGAACAGGGAGCTGCCCACGCACTACGACCTCGTCGTGAACACCGACGTCCTGACCCCGGAACAAGCGGCCCACATCATCAGCAGCGCAGCAAATGTCAGCTAGCGCTCCGAGCCGCCCGCTGATGGCGCGAGCCATCAGCCAAGCTAACCGAAGGTTAGCCATCATCAGCCATGCCGCAAAGGCGTAGCTGATCGTACGCCTAGTAAGTGGCGCAAGCACTAGTCATGACAGATCCAGCCGACCCTGACCAAGTTGGCGGCGCGCTCCTCGACTACGTGCGCGATAAGCTAGAGGCGCCCGAGCTAGCATTCGCCAAGCAACCACAGCCGATTTTCGGTGGTAACCGCACGTTCGTCTATGGGTTCCGCCTCACCAACGCGCCTGAGGCCTATCAGGGGCCACTGATCCTGCGCATCCTCCGCTCCTTCGAGGATGCCGGGTCGGCTTCGCTGGAAGCCAGTGTGCAATCCGCGCTTGTCTCGATGGACTATCCAGCGCCCCGCATGCTCCACTGGTCCACCGATTCGGACCCCCTCGGCGGCGCCTTCCAGGTCATGGTGCGCATTGCCGGAAGCTCGCTTGTGCTCGCGGATCCACCCGAAGAGATGACAGCGCGAAGCCTGCTCACGCAACTGCTGCCGGAGTTCCGGCGCCTCCTGTTCGGACCTTGGCCTCGCGTGCTGGCCCAGCTTCAGCTAGCCCTTCACCAACTCGATGTCGACGCCTTCCTCGAGAAGCTGGCGGCTGATGGATTCTCGCGCGACCGTCTCAGCCTGGCCGGCCGGGTCGAGCACTTCGCCGGCATGGTCGAACGTCACGCGATCGACGGGCTGCGACCGGGCATAGGGTGGCTCAGCGATAACCTGCCAGACGCGGACCCGGCAGCTGTCTGCCACGGCGACTTCTTTCCGAACCAGGTGCTCATGCACGGCGGCCGCGTCTCCGGTGTAATCGATTGGGGCGACACGATGATCGCGCCCCCGGAGCTCGATGTCGGCATCGTCAAGACGGGCCTGGAAACGCTGCCGGCGCCACTTGGCCGGCCTGGCACTGCCCTGCAACGTTGGCTCGCCCGGAAGTTCGTCGGCGCGTACGAGGAGAAGCGGCCGCTGGACCCGTCCCGGTTGCAGTATGGGGAGGCCTACCGCTGTCTCCACGTGCTGCTGGTCACGGCCGAGCGGCGACTCGCTGCGGCGGGCCAAATCGATGCCAACCCCGGTCCGAATCCGTACGACAATCCCGTTGGCGAAGCGCGCCTCATCACACGCTTCCACGAATTGACGCAGACGCGCCTGTCCATCCCAGGGCCCAGCCAGATTGCCTAGCTTGCCAGCCGGGATCGCGGGTCGTGTAGAATGATCGGGTTTCCCGAAATCGTGAGGTGACTTGAGCTTGGATGACCGCTGGCAGGAAGAGTATCGACGCAAGGTCACGTCCGCCGATGACGCGGCAGCGCTGATCCCGGACGGCTCCAGCATCGTGCAGCCGCTGATCGCCGGGGAGCCCCCGGCCGTGCTCGCGGCGATCGCCAAGCGCGCGCGCGGCGGCGCCTTCACAAACCTGACGATGCGCGCCCTGTTGCCCTTCTCCGCGACGAAGGCGACCGTGCTCGATCCCGAGCTGAAGGACGTGATCCGCTGGGACTCGCTGTTCGTGGGCGGCGCCGACCGCGCCGCCGCCGCGGAAGGTCGCGCGGGCTTCACGCCCAACTTCTTCCATCAGGTGCCGAGGCTGCTCTCCGAGTTCATCCCTGTGGACGTCTGCATCGCGACGGTCTCCCCGATGGACAAGCACGGCTACATGAGCCTGGGCGTCTCGATCGACTACACGTCGACGGCGGCGCGCGTCGCCAAGGTGCTGATCCTCGAGATGAACCCGCACATGCCCCGCACGCATGGCCGCTCGTTCATACACATCTCGGAGGCGAGCGCGATCGTCGAGAACGACAACCCGTTGCCGGAGCTGCCGAACCCAGCCCTGCGCGACGAAGACGAGGCGATCGGCAAGGCGATCGCCGGGATGGTGCCGAACGGCGCGACGCTCCAGTTCGGCATCGGGGGCGTGCCCAACGCCGTCGCGCAGTACCTGCGCGGCCACGAGGACCTGGGCATCCATTCGGAGATGTTCACGGACAGCATGGTCGACCTGATCGAGGACGGCGTGGCGAACGGCGTGCGGAAGACGCTGCACCCGCGGAAGGCGGTCTTCACGTTCGCGGCCGGCTCCCAGAAGCTGTACCGCTTCTTGGACGACAACCCCTACGTTGAGGCGCACCCCGTCTCCTACACGAACAGCCCGGACGTGATCGCGCGGAACAACGGGTTGATCTCCGTGAACGCCGCGATCGAGATCGACCTGAGCGGCCAGTGCTGCGCCGAGTCGATCGGGCCGGCGCAGTTCAGCGGCACGGGCGGCCAGGCCGACTTCGTGCGGGGCGCCTTCAATTCGCCGGGCGGCAAGAGCTTCCTGGCGCTCTACTCGACGGCCAAGGGTGGCGAGGTGTCGCGCATCGTCCCGATGCTGACAAAGGGTGCAATAGTCACGACGCCGAGGCAAGACATCCATTACGTCGTCTCCGAGTACGGCGTCGCGATGCTCAAGGGCAAGTCCGTCTCCGAGCGAGCGCAGGCGCTGATCGCGCTCGCGCACCCCAAGTTCCGCGACGAGCTGACGTCGGCCGCCAAGCAACTGAGCTACTTGTAGGGCCTCATCACCCCGGCTGCCGTCCCGGCAGCTTCTGATTGACTGCTTGTAATTCGCGTCTTCCCGCGCATTTCGAGCCGATTCGTATCCAGCGAGACCGCCCGCGGTGCCCCAAACATTGATTGGATTCCGCGCGATCTGAGCGCGAATGACGGTCTGCCGTTGGCGATAGCGCCTGCATGTGCTCATGCGCCAATCTTAGGCCCGCCGCCCGCTAGCTCAGAGAGGGACGCGGCAGTTGCGGGCGGCGGCGCTTTCGCATCTGCTGCCTTGGTGCCGTGGCCCGTGGCCAGATTTGACTATAGGCGACAAACGGTATGGTGAGCTATCCTGGTGATCCGCCGGCGGATCGGTCGGCCGGCCACCAGTCGGCTCCCCACGACCGTGTCCGCCGGCTTCTCGCGTCCTGGGACGCACGGCACGTTCACGCGGCGAATGACGCGCTCCACCTCTGCGCTACCGAACAATCGCTACTAACACGGCGAAGTCTGGCCATGCGCCGGCGCCCCCAGTCGCGGACGATTGAGGCTGGACGAGTGCGATGCGACGAGCGAGGGAGCCATGCCAGACCTGACGGTCCACGTTTCCAAAGACCGCGCTCTGACGGGAGACGATCTGCTGGACGCCCTCACGTCGCAGTTCCCGGAGTACGGCGTCTACCATAGGTGGCGCTCCGGCGGACAAGACCCCGACACCACCATCATCCGCAAGAGCGCGACCCGGGGCGTGATGACGAAGCTACGGCCCGTCAACCAGGCCGATGAGCAGTCCTGGTGGACGTCGGGCGGGCAGGTGATCGAACTGCACGGCGTCATCCCGCTGGGCCGCATGGCGGACCTGGCCGGCGCCTTGCTCATTCTCGCCGCGCCCATCGCGACGCGTGTGGACCGGGCCGCATGGAACGAGATGGGCGAAGAGGTCGCAAGCTTCCTCACGGAGAGGTACGGCGGCTGACGCGTTCGCCTCTGCGGTACCGAGAAATCGCTACAAACACGGCGAAGTCTTGCCATGCGCCCGTGCTCTTAGTCGCGGACAATTGAGGCAAGACCATTGCAACGCGATGAGAGGGGTAGCCATGCCGGTACAAGTGAACGTGGACAACTTCGTGAGGGCCGAGACGGCGAGAATGTTCGACGGCTTCGTGGCGCGGGCGGGCGGCGTGAACCGTTGGAACCACAACCGAGTCCCCACGCCACTCGATGCTCAGACTGTGATCCGCCTGAACCGCGACACGTTGTACGGATTCAGCGTCGTCGACATCAGCGAGGGGGCCACCGTGACGCTTCCCGATGCGGCCGGCAGATACATGACGCTGATGGTCGTCAACGATGACCACTACATCAACCGGACGTTTCATCAGCCCGGCACGTACGACCTGGCCGTCGATGAGTTAGACACACCGTTCGTGGGCCTGATATTACGGACGCTCGTCGATCCGGGCGATCCCGATGACATCGCGGCGGTGAACGCCCTTCAGGACGCAGTGCCCATAGCGGCCGCACCGCGTGGACCGTTCGAGCACCCGGACTACGACGAAGAGAGCCGCAAGGCGACGTTCGACGCGCTGGTTACGCTGGGGGAGGGTATGTCCGGGACCGAAGGGGGGTTCGGGAGAAGGGAGGACGTCGATCCAGTCCGTCATCTGATCGGTACTGCCGTTGGCTGGGGCGGGCTGCCCGAGACCGAGGCTTACTACACCGGCGCGACCGAACCGCTTGTCTTGGGGCGTTTTGCCCTTACACTCAAAGACGTACCTGTGGATGCGTTCTGGTCGGTGACGATCTACAACCGAGACGGGTTCCTCGAAGAAAACCCGTACGACTCATACAGCATCAACAATCTGACCGCGGCCGCCGAGGAAGACGGATCGGTCATCCTCAACCTCGCTCCCGACGGAGAGGGGCTCAGCAACCACCTCTACATTATGGACGGCTGGAACTATGCCCTCCGGCTCTACCGGCCCCGCCCGGAGGTCCTCGACGGCACCTGGACGCCCCCGACGCCACAGCCGGCAGCCTAGCGGGCGGCCTCGCCCGGCCGGCCTTCTGCGAGGCGACTGGCCAAAACTGGGCATGGGCGCTAGCGGAACGTTGAGCTACCGTGGTAGTCCGTCGGCGGATCGGTCGCTCAGCCACCAGTCGGCTCCCGCGGCCGTGTCCGCCGGCTTGTTCGCAGAGTGACGGACGGGACGCTCCGTACAGCTCCCGCCTCGCTCTGGGACAGCGCTCTACTAGGACTGTGGCGGCCCGTTCGACTGTTACACTTCTGAGACGACTCCGTCGCGCCGAGACCGTACGCTAGCACCACGACATCGATGTTGGCACAAGCGGAGGCAGAACTGTAATCGGGAGGTCTGCCTGACGACGCAGGGCTTGGGGCGTGGCAGCGATTCGTACCGCTGGACAACCCTGAGATCGTGAGCGCGGGCGCGGCGACGTTCCTCCAGCCGGAGGACCGCGTGCTCGGGCTGGCCGTCGGCGGAGAGGGCCGCGCGTAGATCAGCATGCAGCTCGAACTCGTGCCCGGCGACGCCTTTGTGGCCCGCGACAGCGTGAGCGGCGCGCTTTGGGACTTCGAGGGGCACAGCATCAGCGGAGACGGCTCGCTCGACTTCGTCACGTCCTACCTAAGCGAGTGGTACGGCTGGTCGGCATATCACCCAGCGACCACGATCTACGCGCTGCCCTAAGAGCTGCAGGCGGCTAGCCAGCGGGCAGCTTCACGGTGAACGTGGTCCCCTGCCCCGGCGACGACTCCGCCTCCACCATGCCGCCGTGCGCTTCGACGAAGCCGCGCACGATCGCGAGGCCCAGGCCCGCGCCGTTCTCGGAGCCCTCGGCCCGCTGTCGCGAGCGCTCCGCGCGATAGAAGCGGTCCCAGATGCGCGACATCGCGTCCGCCTCGATCCCTTCGCCGTCGTCAGCGACACGCAAACCCGCGGAGCCGTTCTCCTGGAAGACGGTCACCTCGATCCTGCCGCCGGACGCCGTGTGCTCGAGCGCGTTCCGCACGAGGTTCGCCGTCACGCGCTCCATGCGAGCGCCGTCCAGCGCGATCTCGCGCAGTCCGCCCTCCGTGTGCAGCGTCAGCGCCACGCCGCGCTGCCGCGCCTGCGCCTGCATCGCGTCGACCACGTCCGCGGCGACCTCCTCCAGCGAGACCGGGTGCAGCTCGAGTTTCAGCGCGCCCGCGTCCATCCGCGCCAGCTCGAACAGGTCGTCGATCATGCGGCTTAGCCGTCCCACCTCGCGGCGGACGGTCGCGTAGTAGCGCTTCACCTCGGCGCTGTCGCTCACCACCCCGTCGTCCAGCGCCTCGATCATCGCCTGCACGCTCGCCAGAGGCGTCCGCAGGTCGTGCGAGATCGCCGCCGTCAGCTCGCTGCGCTCGCGGTCGAGCGCCTGCCGCTGCTCTTCGGCGTCCTGCAAGCGCCCGGCCAGCAGATTGACGTCGGCCGCGAGCCGGGCGACCTCGTCCCCACCGGCGACGTCGATGCGCGCTTCGTAGTCGCCGCCCGCGAGCGATCGGATGCCCGCGGTCACCGTCTGCAGCCGGTCCGCGATCGTCCCCGCGACCCAGAGGCTGAAAAAGAGCGTCACGACGGCGCTGAAGGCGATCAGCGCGACGAGCAGCTTGAAATCGTGCGACATCGAGACGAACATCAACTGCGCGACGATGACGATGTTGATCAGCGCCACGCCGCTTCCGGTCGCCGTGCCAACGAAGGCCTTCATGCGGATCGGCAGGCCGACCGCCCGGTCCGCGAGCCGCAGGGCGATCCAGCCCGCGCCCATCGTCGCCGCGCCCGACACGGTCAGGTAGGCCGCCAGCAGCCGCAGGTCGCCGGCCGGCGGCGACATCAGTAGTTGCGCCAGCAGCAGCCCTGCCCCGATCGCGAGCGTCAGCGCCAGCGCCGCCCCGGCCCACTGCCGCGCGAGCTGCGCCAACGGCCGAGTTGCCTGCAAGCTACGGCTCAAACTTGTACCCTACTCCCCACACCGTCTTCAGGTGGCGCGGCCGCGATGGGTCCAGTTCTACTTTCGAGCGCAGCCGGCGCATATGCACGGTCACCGTGCTCGCGTCGCCGGCGAATTCGTAGTCCCAGACTTCGTCCATGAGTTGTGGACGGCTGAACACGTGGCCTGGATGGCTGGCGAGGTAGTGCAGCAGATCGAACTCTCGGGCGGTGAGCTGGACAGGGCCGTTCTTGTTCTCCACCGTGCGCTTGGAGCCGCTGAGTTGCAGGTCGTCGAAGCGCAGTAGATCGCTCTCGGCCGAACCGTCCTGCTTGCCCGAGCGTCGCAGCACCGCCTTCACGCGCGCCACCAACTCACGCGGGCTGAACGGCTTCGTGACGTAGTCGTCGGCGCCCAGCTCCAGACCGACCAACTTGTCGATCTCCTCGCCGCGCGCCGTCAGCATGATCACGGGCGTCTGGCCCCGTGCCCGGATCTGGCGGCACACCTCGCGGCCGTCGATCTTCGGCAGCATCAGGTCCAGCACGACCAGGTCCGGCGCGAACGTCTGGAACTCGCTCAGCGCCGCCTTGCCGTCGTGGACGATCTCGACGTCGTAGCCGTCGCGGCGGAGGTAGCGCTCGACTACCTCCGCCACCATCGGTTCGTCTTCTACTACGAGGACGCGGCCTTCAGTCATCACCTATATGGTACATCGACGGGCAACCTCCGTTCCTATCGCGCACGGCCCCTTGCCAGCTGCGCGGCGCCACCGGCGACGACGAGCGCTGCGCCCGCGATCGCGACGAAGTAGATCCACGTCAGGCTGTTGCCGGAGTCGATCGGACCTGTGCCTGCGGACGGCAGGCTCGTGTCCATCGCGTCCAGACCGTCATCCATCATGCTGTCGCCGGCCGTGACCGTGATCCGCGCGACCGGGTTCGAGAAACCGTGGTCGGCGACCGTCAGGTCGTCGCCACCCTGAACGCCGGCGTGCATCGTAATCACGCCGCCTTCAGCCAGATCGGGATTGCTCATGCCGGTGCCTTCGTCGTCGGACTCGACGCCGATCAGGCCCTGGCATGGCGGCACGATGTCGGCGAAGTCCTCGGTGTTCATCTCGCTGCCCGCGTCGTAGGCGTTCGTGTCGACCGGCGTAGAGCCGCTGGCCGGAAGCATCAGCGAGTCGACTCCGCTAAAACCATCGTTCGTGCAGATCAGCATGAACGCCGCCGACAGGTACATCCCCGCCGGTGCGCTGATCGATAGCGCCGCGGTCTCGCCTGGCATCACGGGCGCATCGCCCGAGACGTAAGCGGCGACCGCGCTCGATCCACTCAGTACGCCGGCCAACGGGTCGTTGTTGCCGTTCTCGGCGAGCTGCGCCAGTTCGTCCGACGCCGCCGAGCCCGTCTCGAAGATGCGCATGTCCGCCGTGTGCGCGGCGATCACCGGCGGCGTAAACGGCTGGCCTTCGGTCAAGTTCTCGATCGTGACGGTGTAAGTCGTCTCCTGCGCCGACGCGCTGCCGCCCATTAATAGGACGGCTATTAGGCCCGCGGCTAAAGCGAGCGCTCCTAGCATTCTCTTGCTCATGTCTCCTCATTCCTCCTCGAAACGCATGCCAAGCATGCACGTGTTCAGGGCGGGCACCCTGCCCGCCTCCAACGGTCACGTTAGAGGAGCGATATTGGCCCCAGGTTACGTTTCTTACAATTGGATTACGGCCGCTGTGGCTCACAGCCAGCCACAGCGCCTTGGCAGATGCAGATCGCGCCTGCAAGCGGGACTTTACCCAAACACGCACAAACGTGCTATACTCGCGCCGTGGTTCGATCAGGAGTGGGAATGACGATCGTGAACGAATCTAAGGGACTAGGCGCTGTATCAATTGCTCCTCCGCTGAAGTGGGCGGGGGGCAAGCGATGGCAGGTGCCATACATCCTTCCTCTTTGGGAGAATCATCGTGAAAGGCGATTCGTGGAACCGTTTTGCGGCGGTCTCGCCGTAGCGCTCGGTCTCAGGCCAAAGCGGGCACTGCTGAACGACATCAATCCCCACCTCGTCAACTTCTACCAGAGGTTGAGGAAGGGGCTCACCGTCGAGATACCGCTGCGAAATGAGAAGGCCCATTATTACGAGAGCCGCGAGCGGTTCAATACCTTGACCGCCAATGGCGGATTAAGGACTGCGGAGGCGGCGACACTGTTCTACTACCTCAACCGCACCGGATACAACGGACTTTGCCGGTTCAACCGGAATGGTGGGTTCAACGTCCCATTCGGCCGCTATAAGAAGCTTGTGTACAGGCAGGACTTCTTGGAGTACAAGCCCGTACTCCGCAATTGGAAATTCAAATCGGTGGACTTCACGCGGCTGGCACTCAATGAGGACGACTTTGTCTACGCAGACCCGCCATACGACGTGGATTTCACGCAGTACGCGAGCCAGGGATTCGACTGGGAGCAGCAGGTCCGGACGGCGGAATGGCTCTCTCAGCACCCGGGCCCCGTTGTTCTGGTCAACCAGGCCACGCCGCGGATCAAGAAGCTCTACCGGTCGCTGGGCTTCAAGCTCAAAATGCTCAAGGCACCCAGGCGGATCAACTGCACTGGAGACCGCACTCCAGCCCCCGAGGTGTTGGGAACGAGAAACCTCTAGATCGATGGCGAGGGACACACGAACGGGCGAGGTTCTTGAACGCATGGTGCTTCCCGCACTGGAGAGTGGCGGTTATGCGTATCGCTTGGGGGTCAACATCGGTAAGCGGCTTGGCCAGACTCGACACATCCTCGACGTCCTAGCTCGAAAAGACGACAAGACATTCCTTGTTTCGCTGAAGTGGCAGCAAGTGTCCGGCACGGCGGAACAGAAGATCCCCTTCGAAATAATTTCGCTCTCCGATGCCATGCAAGGCGGTGACTACGCGCGAGCGTATCTCGTACTCGGAGGCGATGGTTGGCGCCTCCGCGACTTCTATACGAACGGAGGCCTGGACAAGCACCTCAGGCACCCAGAACTGGTCAACATCGTGACGCTGGAGCGGTTCGTCGCCATCGCAAACCAAGGAGCGCTCTAGTCCGCATAGATAGGAATCAGAGAACTCCAGGCGGGCTCGTCTCACAATTCAAACTGAACCACTGGCCTTGACAAGCTTGTCAGCCCCCCTATACTGAGCGTGACTGGTGGTCCTCCAGGGCCACGTTTTTTCGTCACTCGTTGCCCCCGCTCAGCGTCTGGCGTCCCATCGAGGGGAGCTTGGGATGTCCGCGCGTCTACTTAGACTGGCCCAACTGGGACGGCGTCCCGTCGTGCTGGGCGTGCTCGCCCTGCTCGCCCTAGCGACCGCCTTGTCGCTGCCCAATACAGGCCCCGCTTCAGCGGGCCCCGCGCCTAACGCGGTCGCGAAAGTCATTACCGCCCCTGAGGACCTGATCGAAGGGCCAGTGAGCCGCGGCAGGCTGGGCGACTACCTGCTCGCCAACAGCGAGATCCAGGTCGTCATCCAGCAACCTGAGCGCAGCCTGATGGTCGTCGGCACGTTCGGCGGGCAGATACTCGACGCCGACCTCGTCCGCCAACCAGGCGATCCGGAGCGCGACGCCTTCGAGGAGTGGGCCGTGGGCATCAACCTGGAGAACACCGCCCACTACACAGAAGTCTCGGTGATCAACGATGGCTCCGACGGACAGCCCGCCGTGATCAGGGCCACGGGCGTCGACGATCTGCTCGACGTGATCAACCCCAGCTCTCAGGTCGCCGAGTTCGGCGTCACCGCGCCGGCTGGATTCGACGACACGGACCTGCCCGTGGAGTTCACAACGGACTACATCTTAGCCCCGGACGATCGCTTCGTCCGCGTGGACACCACCGTTCGTAACATCGACCCAGTGAACCCGGTTGAAACGTTCATCACCGAATTCATCAGCGGGTCCGGCCTGACCGAGCCGTTCCTTCCCGGCTACGGCTTTGGCGAACCGCTGCTGACATCGGCCTGCGACCTCTGCAACTTCGTCGCGTGGAGCGGCAAGGGCGAAGCCTCCGGCGTCGCCTACGGCTACATCCACGACATCCCGAACAGCACCACCTTCAACACGAACGGCGTCACGATCCCGCTTCTTGGCCAGAACGTCGCAGCGTCGTTGATCGGTCTCGTCCCGCCGAACTTCACGATCGCGCCCAACGGCGGCGAGGTCACGGTGACCCGCTACTTCGCTGTGGGAGAGGACGTAGGCTCGATCGTCGATATTCGCAACGAGATCGTGGGGCTCGCCACCGGCGTCGTACAAGGAACCGTCACTCGCGGCGGCCTGCCGGTTGCGGACGCCGACGTGACCGTGCTCGGCGACCCAGGCGACGGTCCCGGCACCGATAAGAACGTCGTCTCCCACTACATAACCGATGCCAGCGGGCAGTACTCAGGCACCTTGCCGCCAGGCAGCTACACAATTCAAGCCCACATGGACGGGCACCTGGCCGCGACGCCGGACCCGGCAGCGGTTGCCGTGACCGTGGGCAACACGGCGACGCAGGACTTCACCATCCCGGTCACCGGCCGCCTCCGCGTCACCGTCACCGACGAGACGAACTCGCCCATCGCTGCCAAGGTCCAAGTCGTCGGCTTCGATCCCTACGTCGATCCCGGCAACTTTCAGGACGTCGTTGTCGCCCAGAACCGCACTGCGCTCTTCGGCGACATCCTCGCCGATGCCCCGCCCTACGGCCTGGCACGGGTCGTGTTCGCTGACCAGACAGGCGACACCGGCGAGTTCTTCATCGAACCCGGCGACTACTACGTCGTCGTCTCTCACGGCACCGAGTACTCTATCTTCGAACAGGCCATTTCGGTCACGGCTGGCGGCCTCACCAACGTCAGCGCCCAGATCGCCCGCGTAATCGATAGCAGCGGATTCATCTCGGGCGACTTCCACGTCCACGCCCTCGCCAGCCCTGATGGCAAAGTGACGAACGAGGAGCGAGTCATCTCGATGCTCGCCGAAGGCGTCGACTTCTTCGTTGCGACCGACCACCAGTTCCAGACCGGCTACGCTCCGGTCATCGCCTCGCTGGGAGCCGGCAGCCTGATCTCCACCGCCGTCAGCGCGGAGAACACCACGCCGGACTATGGCCACTTCATCGGCTGGCCGAGAACGATCGATCCGGCGCAGACGAACCGGGGTGCGCTCGATTGGGCGCAAGCGGCGCCTGCCGGACAAGACTTCCCCAGCTTCGGCAACTTCATGATGCCGCCCGCGGACATCTTCGCCAACCTAGCCGCCGGCCCTGGTGTCGATACAGTCCAAATTAACCACATGGACAGCTTCTTCGGCCCGGACGGCTTGTCCATCGATACCGGACTCGTGCCGCCACAGGACTTCGCGGACGGCGCCTCCAAGCGCCTGGACCCAGGGATCGCCAACCTCTTCGACGATGGCTTCACGGCGCTCGAAGTCTGGCAAGGTACCAGCCGCAGCAATATCCTGGATCGCTTTATCGGCCGCAACCTGGGCGACTGGTTCAACCTGATCAACCAGGGCATCGTGCGCACGGGATACGCGGTGTCCGACACCCACCGGGCCGTCGCCACCCAATCCGGATTCCCCCGCACGTACGTCGCCTCATCGACAGACGACCCGGGCGCGCTGGCCACCCTGGCCGATACGCTATCCTCCAACGTCAACGCCGGCCGCGCAGTAGGCTCCAACGGTCCATTCATCCGCGTGACGACCGAGGCTGCGTCCACCGGCGAGACGGGCGGGCTTTCGCTCAACCTGCCTACATCCATCTCGACATCCGACGGCAACGCCACCGTCACCGTCGACATCCAGAGCCCGCTCTGGGCCGAGTTCGACACCGTGGAGTACTACATCAACAACGTGCCAACGGCAGATGACTACGACAACGACGCAACCACGCCACCGTTCTACCGCGTCACGCCGGATGTCGTGCAGACGGCGGGCGTCGACTTCACGGTCAACACGGTCGACGATTTCCCGCTCATTCCCGGCGCCGGCCATCTAGCAGCGACCACCTCGATCGCGCTCAACGGGCTGACGACCGACACCTGGGTCGTCGTACTCGTGCGCGGCACGGATGACGTCTCGGAGCCGATCTTTCCGATCGTGCCGAACAACATCAGCCCGGCGTCCAACACCACCCTCGCCGGCCTAATCGACGGCAACCTCGGCGAGCTGGGCGTGCCGGCCACCGCGTTCAGCAACCCGCTGTTCATCAACGTAGCCCCGGCGCCCGTGGGCGGCATCGCGCTTGGCTCGGACCTGCGATCTCTGCCCCTGGAGACGGCCGCGCCACATAGCTCGCCTTGGGGCGTCGCGGTCGCGATCGTTGCGGCGGCGAGCCTCATCGCGGCGGGTGGCCTGATCTGGTACGCGAGGCGGCGCGCCTAAGCTAAACTTGCACCTGTGGTGAAGATACGGCTTGGCATGAGCAGGGCGCTGCTTCTGGCCGGCCTGATAGCGACGCTAGCGATCGCGCTGCCGGATAGCTCTGCGGCAGCATCCCTTAACGAAACCAAAAAGCTCACCGCCTCCGACGCCCAGGCTGACGACCAGTTCGGCGTCAGCGTGGCGGTCAGCGGCGACACCGCCGTCGTGGCCGCGAGATTCGCGAATGCCGGCGGCACCAACGCCGGGGCCGCCTACGTCTTCGAGCGCGACCAGGGCAGTCAAGACAACTGGGGCGAGGTGACCAAGCTCACCGCCTCCGACGCCGAGGCCGGTGACTTATTCGGCACCAGTGTGGCGATCAGCGGCGACATCGCCATCGTGGGAGCGCGCTTCGAGAGTGCCGGCGGCCACCAAGCCGGCGCCGCCTACGTGTTCCAGCGCGGCCACGGCGGCCCGGACAATTGGGGCGAGGTGGCGAAGCTCACCGCCTCCGACGCTCAGGCCACCGACTGGTTCGGCGCGGCCGTGGCGGTCAGCGGCGATACCGCCGTCGTGGGCGCGTACCTCGAGGACGCTGGGGGCGATTTCGCCGGCGCCGCCTACGTCTTCCAGCGTAACCAGGGCGGCGAAAGCGCCTGGGGCGAGGTCACCAAGCTCACCGCCTCCGACGCCCAGGCTGAAGACGAGTTCGGCGCCAGCGTCGCGGTCAGCGGTGACACGATCATTGTGGGTGCATTCCAGGAGGACGCAGGCGGCGACAGCGCCGGCGCCGCCTACGTGTTCCAGCGTAGCCAGGGCGGCGCGAACACCTGGGGCGAGGTCACCAAGCTCACCGCCTCCGACGCCGATGCCGGCGACTTCTTCGGCGTCGGCGTGGCGGTCAGCGGCGATACGGCCGTCGTCGGGGCGGACAACGAGGATGCAGGTGGTTCAGATGCCGGCGCCGCCTACGTCTTCCAGCGTAACCAGGGCGGCGCGAACGCCTGGGGCGAGGTCACCAAGCTCACCGCCTCCGACGCCCAGGCCGGCGACTTCTTCGGTAGCGGCGTGTCGGTCAGCGGCGACAACGCAGTCGTGGGCGCATTCCGCGCGGACGTCGGTGGCTTAGGCGCCGGCGCCGCCCACATGTTCGAGCGTGACCAGGGCGGCGCGAACGCCTGGGGCGAGGTCAACAAGCTCACCGCCTCCGACGCTGAGGCCGGCGACTTCTTCGGCATCAGGGTCTCGGTCAGCGGCGGCGCCGCCGTCGTAGGAGCCTCCCGCGAGGATGCCGGTGGCTCGGACGCCGGGGCCGCCTATGTGTTCGACGGTGGGGCTGGGCCGACCCCAATCGGCGATGCCAACTGCGACGGCTCGGTCTCGAGCATCGATGCCGCGCTCGTCCTGCAGCTCGTGGCCGGATTGCTAAGCACGGTTGGCTGTGAGGACGCTGCCGACGCCAACGCCGACGGCAACGTCGACTCGATCGACGCCGCGCTCATCCTGCAGATAGGCGCCGGGCTGCTCGAGGTGCTACCGTCTCCCCTGCCCGCGAGATAAGCTCGCGAAGCCGGTCAATGTTTCGAAACCATGACAAAGTATCCCGGCGTGACGACGGTCACCCCGCCGTCGCGACATGCCCGCTACCTTGAAGTAGCAGGACCGCAGTGAAGATGGACCTTCCTCCCGGACCTGCGAACCTCAAGCCCGCGCTAGGCGCCCGAGAAGCCAAGCTTCTTAAAGCTGTCCCCCTAAGCCAGCCGAGAAGCGAAGCTTCTCCAAGCTCACCCTCAGGTGAGCCGCCCTCCCGCCACCAGTACAGCCTAGCGCGGGCTCTTTCATTGCAAGGCAGGCCGCAGAGGAGAGGCCGGAGAAGCTCGCAGAGCTTCTCCAAGCTGCCCGGCCTCAGCCGGGCGGCCGGTCACCCTGGCAGCCAGGCGCCAGCAGTTGCGCAGGGCTGCCCCCCCTTTGGGGGCACCTACTGCAAGCTGACTCGCAAGTCAGCCGGTCGCCATAGGCGACCCGGGCTCTTTTTCCTCTGCGGCAAACGGGATCAGCCTGTTGAGGCTTGCCGCGGGCCAAGCTATCATCTCAAGTCAACAGACCCACACACGAGAGAACAAAGGAGAGAGCAATGGCCAAGGGATACATGATCTTCACCGAGGACATCAAAGACGAAGCCGCGCTCGGCGCGTATGCCGGCAGGGCCATCCCGACGATCCTCCAGAGCGGTGGCAAGCCCATCGTCGTGGAGCGCAACGCGGAAGTGGTCGAAGGGACCTGGCACGGCCAGCAGACCGTCATCATCGAATTCGAGTCTGTCGACGCCGCCCGCGCCTGGTACGACTCGGCCGAGTACCAGGCCGTCATCGGAGAGCGCCACGCCGCCGCCGACTCCAACGCCGTGATCGTCAGCGGCTTCGAGATGCCGGGCGCCTAGGCGCAGCCAGCCGGGGGCCATATCCGGACGGCGGAATTCCGAGCCGGAAGAAGTGCGCGCCTGACCGCCAGGTCAGAGCTTCTTCCAAGCTGCCTCGCAAGGCAGCCATACATTATCGGAGAACCAGAGCCGCCCATCGTGCCACCGCGGCCCCTCCGGGAATCTCAGGCCGTCCAGTAGTACCCTCGTCTCGCTACTCATGTCTCGCCTCCTTGTTAGGGCGCGATTCTAACATGTGAGACGCCGGAAGAAGCTCGCAGAGCTTCTTCCAAGCTGCCTCGCAAGGCAGCCGTACATCATCGGAGAACCAAAGCTTCCCGTCCCGCCAGCGCGGGCCTTCTGGAAATCTCAGTCCGTCTAGTAAGACTTGGGTGTCGCTGTCAGTCATGGCGTCGCTATCTTAGCAGGCCGGAGCCACCTTCTCGGTGGGGGTCTCCCCTCGCCCAGAGGGAGAGGGGCCGAGGGTGAGGGAGCAGCTGGTTATGCGTTCCGCACGGAGAGGGACGGGCACACCAGCCAGAACACTTCAAACTCGCAAGGATGTCTCACACAACGCACACACTTACTCGTCCCATGTCTCACTGATGTAACGCCGCAGGAGTATCTTGTGGCGGCCTTCATGGCTGGACTGATCATTCGTGCTCCGATTGTAGTTGTCATACTCCACAAGCTCGCTATCAATAAGATCGCTGTTCGGCTGCTCACGCACCAACATCCTGTTTTTCCGCCGCGACTCTTCGAACTGCACCAGAAAGCCTCTCAGTTTGCTCTGTAGGTCTTCAGTAAAACCACGTATGAGCCAATAGAAGACGGGAACACTACCAGCGGAAGCCAACAGATCGTCCTTCGGCAGAAAGATGCTCGACATGTCTTGAAGAACGTCCAACACGCGACGGCCAGCAAGCTCCAGCTTCGACCGCTCGTCGGCATCGAAGCTGGCTGCGTCACGTACGAATCGGTCAAGAACCGTCTTCTTCGTCTCACGTGGTCGATCGGAGTACTCAAACAGCAGAAGCTTCGCCGCCGTGTTTTGGTCCTGGCCACGCTTGACGGAGAATCGAACGACCGTCTTGAAGAAGTCATGATTAGCGATTTCTGTCAGCATCTCAGGAACGGGGCCACCCATTGCGTTTCGAATCTCTGCACCCGTGAGCGGCTTGCTTCGATTCAGCCGTACAAACAGCTCGTTGATGGGCTCTTCGGAACTGGCTATGACAGACATCACATGGAGGTTGTAATTTTCGAACTCCTCGGCCACCGCAGAGTGCTCACGCTGGAGGTCTCGATAACCTAGGCGCCCAAGTTTCAAGCCTTTGTCTCGCCGGTAAGCGAAATCTCGGTTCAGCACGAGATTCCCGTCGAAGAAGTCGAAGATCGCCTCGAAACGCTGCTTCCCATCGATGATGGCATACGGCAGGCGTTGGAGGTTCAGTGGAGAATCACCCCATGTGAAGTCGGCAATATAGATCTTCGGGATGTCAAAGCCGTTGAGGATAGAGTCGATCAAGTATGCCTTGTCGGCACTCGACCAAAGTCGGCCTCTACGTTGGTACAAGGGTTCCATGTCGATTTCGGTGCGGTGAATGTTCCACCAACTCAGAGTCTTCTGTTCGAACGGTCTCACCCGGATGTCTGGTCGTGTGGATCTCATAAGTCGAATCCTAGCGTCCTTCGAATGTCGCGTCCAAGACCCTCAAGCTCTGGGAAAGCGATAGCCTCGGTGAAGCCGTGGCTAAGGAGCGATTCGCGAAGCTCACCTATCACACCTCTTGAGATTGTAATGCGAAACAGAGACTTATCAGGATAAGAACCAGTCCTATAGAGATTCTCCAGGGCAGTGTTTTCAGACCCGAATATGACAAAGGTGCCCTGCTGCGCCACAATCCTCTCGCTGTTATGAGCTCCGTATAGAGCCAGGGGTGGCTTTCCGATATTGTCGATATCGCCAATCACCCTATACGATGCTAGAGCTGGATGCGCTGAGTCTAATGGACCACCAGTGTAGGTTTGGTGTGATAAGGCAGATTGATTCCATTTGGTCGGGTCCAGTACCCAAACGGCTGCGCTCTGCGTATAGCTAACGCCGCCAGAAGTCGTCCTCTCGTAGCGAGCTTCTCTGAGAGCGAAGAACAGCGCAGTGAACGGGTTCTCAGTCCAATCCAGAAGCCTCGTGGGTATTGAGTAGTGCTGCATGAAGAAGAGGGTCTCAAGGCCGTCTGTTAAGTCTCGGTTGTGATACGGGATACTCCGACTCCTAAATCGCTGAACTAGCTCAGCTTCAAGCTCGGAGAGCTTTTCTGGCCCTACTGAGGGGTTCTCTCGCTTTCGATAGATCGACGGAAGAAGCGAGTACTTTCGGTCTCGGCAGCCGCGGTACCAAACAGTCCCGCTGCTGTGTTCCTGGAGGGCGTCGACGTACCCGACGAACTCGGTAAAGTTTCGTGGCTTGAGATCACGTATATTCCTCACCGACATGGCAGCCAAGTATAACACCACTTGTCACTGCCCGTCAGGCTTCTCGTACGAACCTTGGCAACTGCCACCTCCCCCTCCACGCTCCGCCCGCGATCCCCTACCATAACCACGAGCGTCCAGAGCCAGGAGAAGCTCCCTGGAGCTTCTCCAAGGTCGCCGAAGGCGACCCGACATAACGGAGCGGCCGCCAGATACGCAGCAGATCATAACGACGCGAAAAACACCCGATTCTGCGGAACAGTTTCCGCGCAGCCAGGGGGCATCATGACAAAGAGAGGACCCAAGACCGAGGAAGGCCGGATGGCTGTGAGGGACAACGCCGTCAGCCACGGCATGTGGACCGAACGCCCCGTCATCCCCGGCATCGAGGACGAAGAGCAGTACGAGCGACACCTCGCGGGCATCACCGAGAACCTCGCTCCTGAGGGCGCCCTCGAAGAAGAGCTGGCCGGACGCATCGCCTCTCTCCTATGGCGCCTCCGCCGCGTCACCCGCCACGAAACCGCCACCACCCGCTACGTCGTCGAGGGCATTCGCGGGAAGGTCGACTACGCCAACGAGCGAATCGCCGCCCGGGACGAAGGCGACGACCTCATCGACACCTCGCTCGTCTACAAGGATCAGGAGCGCCACCTCGTCCTCGACCCCTACTACCTCGACAACATCATGCGCTACGAAGCCCACCTCCATCGCCAGTGCCTCCAGACACTGCATGAACTCGAAGCCCTCCAGGCGCGCCGGAACGGCGAGCAACCGCACCTCGCCCGCCTCGACGTCAGCGCATCGCCGGCGGCATACCTCGCGGCGGCTCGAGAACCGAGCGGGTTCTAATGCAGCCCAGAAAGAGCGCAGCTCTTTCCAAGCTGATGCGAAGCATCAGCCGCACGCCGAACCGAGCGGGTTCTAATGCCAAGCCGGCCACTGGCGGGAGCCGAGCCGCAGTTGCGTAGCAACTGCATAGCTGATGCCGCAGCA
>QIFC01000124.1 GCA_003228685.1 Chloroflexota bacterium | reverse complement strand
CTCCTTTCAGAAGCACCCTGCCACAAGAGGACACTCTTCCCGCAACCTAAACAGGACATTCTACCTGCAACCCAACACGGCCCTTGACAACTTCTGGTAATGGCGTATACTAGGCGCGACTGGTGGTGGAGTAATTCACCACAGACTGCAACCCCGCTAGCGTTTTCAGCCTCACTATGGGAGGCAGAATGTCTCAGCGCGCCGGCTCTGGGAGCCGTCGGCAGCAGTGTCAGCTTCGACTTGGGGACTCCTTGAGCCCGCTGGCTTAGGGGGCTTGTTCGTCTCTAGCGAGAATGCTTGCTGCGAAGGGGGAGCATGTCATGCGAAGGGCAGACTCAGTACTGGTGTTAGGCGGCGTCGTGGCCTTGGTTTTCGTTTTGGGCTTCGCGCTTGTTGTTGGGCGCTCACCGGGCACCGCCACAGCAGGGCCGGCCGTTGATATTACGGGGGAATGGGGATACGTCTATTCAGTCGGTGGTCCCCCATATGTGGGTGGATGCACCGCAGAGCTTCTCCAGACAGGTGGTACACTCGCCAACGCGGTAGGCGGGGAGCTGGAATGCGAGAGCGCCGGGACCCCCTCGGGGACGGGCGGCGTTATCAGCGGAACGGTGAGCGGCCTGGATCTGACCTGGCGCATCGACTTCGCTGGGCCGGGCACGCCCTTCTATGTGAACGTGATTGCGACCATTTCTACTGACGGTGATACTCAGGGGGGAGACTGGGGCTTTGATCCTCCTCTGGACATAGGCACGTATTTGGCCTCCAGGCTTGCAGCAACCTGCGCCTCGCCACCCTGCACCGATGAAACGGTGACGTTTCTTGGTGATACTGCAACCGTAACCTTTGCCGAGGTGACTGCCACAGGAGGAACCACTGTTCTCTCCACCGAGACGACCACGACGGGGGGTATCCTGCCAGCCAGCTTCCAACTCGCAGGCACGACCTGGGCGAGTGATCCTTTCTATACCGTCCTAACCACAACAGAGTTCACTGGGAACATAGATTTCTGCCTCTCCTATCAAGACAAGGACAATGATGGCTTCGTGGACGGCAAGGCGCCTCCGGTTCCGGAAGGCGCCTTGAGGCTGTTGCACAACGCTACCGGCAGTTTCGATCCAGACACCGTCAATAGCATCGATACAACGAACAACGTCGTGTGCGCTGTTGTGTCCGGCCTGTCGGAGTTTGCGCTGGGAGCCGAATTGAGTCCAACGGCCACGGCCACGGCCACGCCGACGGCCACACCAACCGTCACAGCCACACGTACATCCACGGCGACGCCACCACCTCCGGTCGGCGGCATCTCGCTGGATTCGGAGCTGCGCGCGCTTCCGCTGGAGGAAGGCGATTCGTCCGCTGGCAGCACGCTCCCGCTGGCTGCGGTGGCAGCCGTGATCGTCGCTACCGCCGTCCTCAGCGCCGCCTGGTACACTAGGCGCAGGTGGCTGCGCTAGGCGCGGCCGGTGGCAAATGGCAGACGAGCACACTTCAGATACAGGCACAGGGCGCGAGCTTCGCGGGGCGCTCCTCATGGTCGCGGTGTTTGCGGCTATCGCGGCCGTGTTCGCCGCCAGCGTGTTCGTCTATTCGCGCCTAGGCGGTGATGATGACGACGGAGTGCTGCGCGCGGTAATCGTGGACCAGCTTGACCTCACGTTCCCGAACCAGGACTTCCGCGACCAGACGACGGAGACGCTGGAGGCCGCCGGCTACGTCGTCGACTACGTGCCGGGCCCAGAGGTGACGGTCGACTACTATCGTGACCTGCCGAAGGGCGACTACGACCTCGTGCTGTTGAGGAGCCACGTGGCCCGGTTCGAAGGCGCGAGCGACGAGTTGGCCCTCGCCGAGATCTTTACGTCGGAGCCGTACAGCGATTCGGAGTATGTCTGGGAGCGCGAACAGGGCTACATCGGTTCCGTGGCCTACTTCGGCGACGAAGAAGGCGGCGAGACGTACTTCGGGATCGGCCCCGCGTTCGTCCTCGAACGCATGAACGGCCGCTTCGATGGCTCAACGATCGTGATGATGGGCTGCAGCGGTCTCTTCAGCACTCCGATGGCGGAGGCCTTCATCCGCAAGGGCGCGGACGCGTTCGTGAGTTGGGACGACCTCGTTTCGGCTGAGCACACGGACGCAGCGACGCTGCGCCTTGTCGAGCGCATGGTCGTCGACGAGCTGTCGGTCGCGGACGCTACGGAGGCCACGATGGCTGAGATAGGCCCCGACCCCTACTACAAGAGCACGCTGCTCAGCTACCCGCCAGAAGACTAGGGTTAGGGCTGTTAGCCGCCCAGGCTCATTCCCACGCTGGGCCGCACGAGCACTTCGTCGACCTGGACCGACGGCGGCTGCTGGACGGCGTACAGCACTGCGTTCGCGATGTCGTCCGCGGCGAGGAATACACCGGGGTGGTCGCGCAGGACACGCTCGACGCCTGCCGACGGCAGATACTCGCCGTGCTTCACGCCCTCTTCATCGGCATCGAGGCCGAGCGCCTTCGCGGCGGCGGTTAGGACCTCCTGCGGCATCGTCCGGCCGAAGTTGGTCAACGTGCCGCCCGGCATCACGACGGTCACACGGATGTTGGCGTCATGGACCTCCTGGCGCAGGCCGTCGCTGATGGCGTTCACGGCGTGCTTTGTCGCGCTGTAGACCTGACCCGAGTCGCCGGTGGAGCGCGCGGCGACGCTTGAGATATTGACGATGCTGCCGCCGCCGTGCTCTTTCATGACACGGACGGCTTCGCGGCAGCCGATCAGGAGCGCGAGCACGTTGGTCTCCAGCATCTCTCGCCAGTCCTCTACCTTGCCGTCGCTGATGTTGCCAGGGTGGCTGACGCCGGCGTTGTTGACCATGATGTCCAGCCCACCGAGTTCGGACGCGGCGGCGTCGACGAGGGCGGCGACCTGCGCTTCGTCGCGCACGTCCATGGTCTGCGTCAGCGCCTTGCCGCCTTGCTGGGTGATGACGCCGGCGACCTCTTCCAGCGCGGCGGCCTTTCGGCCCCCGATGGCGACGGCTGCGCCCTCCGCGGCCAGCATGATCGCGGCCGCGCGGCCGATGCCGCTGCTGCCGCCGGTGATTACGGCTACCTTGCCATCAAGCTTCCCCATGTGGTGCCTCCTTAATTGGAGGCATCGGCATGTCCTCCTGTGGTTGCATTCGTGTTGGTTCGCTATCGCGCTGCGGCTGCTTGCGGAACGAGCGCCGCCCGATGGCGTCCATGATCGAGGGCATGACGCTCTTAATCGCTATGCCAATCCGCAGCGGCTTGTACGGTAGCACTTCCGATGTAGGATGTTTCGCGCAGGCGACGATCTTGCGCGCGACGTGCTCGGGCGACTGCGTCGGTCCGTGCGGCCCCACGGAGCCGCCTTCTGCGAGACGAGCCGATTGGAAGAACTTGGTGCGTGTCCCGATAGGCAGCACGACGCTTGCGTGGATACCCGCGTCCGCGACTTCGGCGCGCAGCGAGTCGGTGAGCGCGACGATGGCGTGCTTCGTGGCGGAGTAGGCGCCAATGCCCGGATAGGCGATCTTGCCCGCCGCTGACGCGACGCTGATGATGTGGCCGGAGCCCTGGCGGCGCATGATAGGCAGGACGGCCTGCATGCCGAACAGCACGCTGAGGACGTTCGTCTCCCACAGCTCTTGGAACTCGGTCTCGGTAGTCTGTTCTATGGTCGCGCCGTAGCCGTAGCCGGCGTTGTTGACAAGGATGTCGACGCGGCCGAAGCTATCGACGGCAGCCTGGACCATGCGGTCGACGTGCTCGCGCTGCGAGACGTCGGTCACGACTGCGACCGTCTCTCCGCCTAGGTCGCGCACGATTGCGGCGGTCTCATCCAACGGCTCGGCCTGGATGTCCGAGAGCACGGTCTTCGCGCCTTCGGCAGCCAATAGGCGGGCGGTCTCGCGGCCAATGCCGCTGGCCGCGCCTGTGATGATAACGACCTGGTCCTTCAGGTTCGGCAGAGGAGCCTCCTTGCTATTCGCCTCTTGGAATTTCGATCTTGAAGTCTAAGGAATCCAAGTCGTCAAAGCTATAGTCCTTCTTAAGCAACGTCTCGCGATCTGCGCTGGCCGTTACGGATAGGACTCGTCCTTTCCAGAACAGAACACCTTCTCGCTCCTCTTTCTCACCGGGCTCGAGAATGAATGGTGGGCGTTCATTACCATCAACAGCGTACGTCACCTCAATGTCCACTTCGCTTAGGTTCACAAACGTAAGATCCTCGTCGGGGTCGCAGGCAACCAAGAGACCAAGAAAGACAAGGACCAGGATGAACAGGCCGGTCTTCATGCAATAGGAGTTCTGGTGAGTGCGCTCTTTTCGCTGACGCCGCTCAGTTACGCGGGCATTATAGAGTAGGCCCGCGAGAAACGGGAATGTGTGACGCTACGCGTCACAATCGAGAAGCTTGCGCTTCTCGTGAACGATACTAGCGTCACACCTTGACCGGCGAGTTGACGCGCCCGTAGGCTGGAATCGATATGCGACTTTCGAAGCTGATCGCCAGCACGCTGCGCGAAGCGCCCTCAGAGGCTGAGACGCCCAGCCACCAGTTGCTGTTGCGCGCCGGGCTGATTCAGCAGCTCGCGGCCGGAATCTACAGCTACCTGCCGCTGGGCTGGCGCGCCGTGCGCAAGCTGGAGCAGGTGATCCGGGAGGAGATGGACGCCGTCGGCGGGCAGGAGGTACACATGCCCGTCCTCCAGCCCGTCGAACTGTGGGCGGAATCGGGACGGCTGGAGACGTACATCCCGCCGTTGTTGATCGTGAAGGACCGGCGCGAGCGCGAACTGGCGCTGGGCCCGACGCATGAAGAGGTCGTCACGGACATCTTCCGAAGGCAGGTGCAGAGTTATCGCAACATGCCGGCGCTGGTCTACCAGATCCAGAACAAGTTTAGGAACGAAGTCCGCTCTCGCGGCGGCCTGATCCGGCTGCGCGAGTTCATCATGAAGGATGCGTACTCATTCGACGCCGGCTGGAATGGCCTCGACCAGAGTTACGACGACATGTTCGGCGCATACGTCAAGCTGTTCGAGCGCCTGTCGCTCCCGGCGATCGCCGTAGACGCAGACTCAGGGGCGATCGGCGGCAAGGACAGCGAAGAGTTCATGTACCTCACGGACGTCGGCGAGGACACGGTCCTGATCTGCAACAAGTGCGGCTACGCCGCGAACACGGAGAAGGCAGACCATCGCAAGCTGTCGCTGCCTGAGGAAGCGCTCGCCGATGTCGAGGAGGTCGCGACGCCGGGGATCAAGACGATCGAGGCGCTGGCTGAGTTCTTGGAGGTTGGCCCTGAGCAGACGCTGAAGGCGGTCTTCTACGCGGCCGACGGCGAGCCCGTGTTCGTCGCCATTCGCGGCGACCTGGAGGTCAACGAGACGAAGCTCCGCAACGCGCTCGGCGGCGCGGACCTGCGGCTGATGGACGACAAGGAGGTCGTGGCGGCCGGGCTGGTCGCCGGATCGGCGTCGCCCGTTGGGCTGAAGGAGATGGCCAAGCGCAACGTGCGTATCGTCGCGGACGACACGGCGCTCAACTCGCCCAACCTCGTCGCCGGCGCAAACAAGGCCGACGCCCACCTGCGCAATGTCAACTACGAGCGCGATTGGCAGGCCGACATCGTGACCGACATCTCGGAGGCGGGCGAGGGCGACGCCTGCGCTCGCTGCGAAGGCGGGACGTTCGACGCGAAACGCGGCATCGAGATCGGGCACGTCTTCAAACTGGGCACGGTCTACACGGAGAAGCTGGGGGCGAAGTTCCTCGACGTTGAGGGCAAGCAGCAGGTAGCCGTGATGGGCTGCTACGGCATTGGCGTCGACCGCCTGCTGGCCGCGATTATCGAGGCCAACCACGACGAGACGGGGATCGTCTGGCCGAAGAGCATCGCTCCGTTCGCCGTCCACATCGTCGCGCTCAACCCGGACAAAGAGGGCGTCAGCGAGACGGCGGAGCGGCTGTACGACGAGCTGCGCGAACGCGGCGTTGACGTGCTCTACGACGACCGCGAGGAGTCGGCCGGCGTGAAGTTCTCGGACGCGGACCTGCTTGGGATGCCGCTGCGTGTGACGGTCAGCCCCCGCAATCTGAAGCAGGACAAAGTCGAGGTGAAGGGCCGCTCAGAGGCGGAAGCAGAAATGGTGCCGCTGTCGGAGGCCGTGGACAAGCTGGCGGAGCTGGCGGGGTAGGCGTACTTCCTACCCAGGGCAGCCAGTCTTGGAAGGCACCGTCGTCCTGCTTGTATTTTGACAATGTAACTCTGTACAACGACGTAAGAAAAGAGCTTGAAGTAATACTATGAATGATATTACTACCGTGACAGAAAAGGGGCAGGTGACGATTCCGAACGAGATTCGAAAGGCGCTCGGGATACGGCCTAAAGACAAGATCAGATTTACGCTGGATGATGGAACGGTACGGCTCACGCTGGTTTCAGTAACGCTGGAGTCCGCATTTGGAGCGGTACGTCCGCTCGCTCAGCCTGAGGATTTCGACAAGCGTGTTGCCGAGACGAAGGCGGAGCGCGCTCAGAAGAGAGCCGGGAACCGACGGCCGAGCAAGTAGCCAATGGCGGCGCGGTTCCTGGACAGCAACGTCTTTTTCCGATACTTCACGAGAGATGACCCGGACAAAGCCCAGCGCTGTTTCGAACTGTTTCAACGCGTCCAGTCTGGGACAGAGCAAGTCACCACGTCGGAGTCCGTGATCGCCGAGGTGGTGTATGTACTCTCCTCGCCGCGCCTGTATGCTGTGCCGCGGACGGATATCCGGGCGCTCCTCCTTTCGATTCTGACGCTGAGAGGGATGCGGCTTTCGAATCGCAGGCTGTATTTGCGCGCTCTGGACGTGTACGCGGAACACAACATCGATTTTGAAGACGCGCTCACCATTGCCCACGTCGAGCGGAGGAAGCTTGACGCGATCTTGAGCTACGATCGCGACTTCGATCAGGTGGCCGGCGTCAGGCGGGAGGAGCCGTAGATCACCGTTCGCTGGCGTGTCGTAAACAGAGCCTGGACGCCCTCGAAGGGTGGCTCTCACTCATCGGCCCACGGTGCCCAGCTCGGGCGCGGGCTGCTGGAGACGCTAGCGCTTCTTTGCGACGAGCAGGAGGTTCACGCGCAGCTTGGCGAGGAAGCCGAAGCGGTTGACCAAGCGCTCATAGGCGACGCCGAGGGTGTACGGGATGAGGTGGAAGGCGAGGTACTCCGGCTCCGTCTCAGACTGCTCTAGGCTCTCAACGTCGAGACCGGCATCGTTCGACAGCGCGCGCAGCCGGCCGGCCGTGTTCGCGCGGTACTGAGTAGGGAAGATGTCGGCTGTAGCGACACCGCGCCAGTTGTTGAAGACGATGTGCAGCCGGTGCGGCACCAGCCGTGCTACCAGCGGGACGTAGTGCCAGCGGTTGGGCGTGAGCAGCAGGAGCCGGCCGCCCGGCTTCAGCACACGCGACATCTCGGCGAACGTGTCCGCGGGGTCGACGAGGTGCTCGGCGACGTGGCTGACGATCGCCATGTCGAACTGGTTGTCGCGAAACGGAAGCGCCCGCAGGTCGCCCTTGGTGGCGTCGGTGAGGTTCTCGTTCTCGCGCGGTTCGTCGGTGACGTCGACGCCGACGATGCGGCGCACGTTGCCCGCCTGGCGGTGCTGGAACACACGGCCGCTGCCGCAGCCGGCGTCGAGGAGGATGTCATCCGGCTTCGCGTGCTTGACGATCGTCGTGAGGAGGCGGGCGTACATGCCGAGGAATTCGGGCGCGTAGAAGCGCTCGCGCAGACGCTCTACTTGCCAGCCGTAGCCGAGGAACCCCATCGCGAGCATCCTACGGCTGCGGGCGCTGGCGGACAAGGGCGCTTGGGAACGAGTGACGTTGCCTAGGAACGCCTCGCCTAGCGGCCGCCGGCGACCGCGGGGACGATGCTGACTTCCGTGTCGGCCTGGAGTTCCGTCGCGAGGCCGGACATGAAGCGGACGTCCTCGCCATCGACGTAGACGTTGACGAACCGTCGCAGCTCGCCGGTCTCGTCGCAGATGCGCTCCTTGAGGCCGGGGTGCATGCCTTCCAACGCGTCGATCAGTTGCGCCAGCGTCTTGCTCCCGTCGGCGGTGACGGTATCTTCCTCGCCGGTTAGTTTTCGTAGCGGTGGGGGGATGCGAACGGTTACGGCCATCTGTGATCTCCTTAGGTTCTTGTTACTCCTCTAGCGTGTCGTCACCTGGAGAGAGCTGGAGCGTTTCGACGGCGGGGAGCGAGGCGCCAATGATGCCGTGGAGGTCGCCGTACAGGCCAGCCGCTCCCATAATGGCCCGTTCCAGTTGGTTCTCCCTCTTAGCCCATGTGGATTCCATAGCCCGCTTCTCGCGAGCGAGGTCATCTTTTAGTGATGTGTATGATTCGACGATGACCTCGATACGCTGTTTGAACTCTGTACCTGAAAGGTAGCTGTACAGAAACTCCATCTTGTCGCTCTTGTCAACGAGGGAGGTTCGAGCTTGTGATATGCCGATGATCTCGTTTCGAAACAGAACGGCGAGTCCACTAACGAACTTGAATGCGGTGACCCAAACTCCTTCGAGGGGTCCAAAGTCGGTGATGGTTTCTGGTAGTGCCTCAGAGACAATGATCGCGAGGTCGGCCTTCTCGCGTCGCTGGTCTTCCTTTAGCTTCTTGATCCACGCACCACTCCATGCCTTGGTTCGTTTTGTCTCCCAAAGAATGGTTCCGGCATCGTGCCCGGTCTGAGTCCGAACGCGCTGGATTACATCCGCACCGCGCACGCCCTTTTTCACGGCTTCTATTTCGTCGCTCGGAAATGTCGTACGAAGCAGCTCTTCCAGTTCCAGCTCCAGGACTTCGCCTTGGAGTTCCTGTGATTTGCCTTCGGCCCTTCTCGTCGCTTCTTCCAGCTGTTTCCGCACCCGATCGAGTTGTGTGTCTTTCTCCTTTATCGTGAGGTCGTGCTCTTCTCGAAGGGCACTCTCGACTTCAGTTTTCAGTTTTCCGCGTTCCTCGGCCAGGCGGCGTGCAATTTCAAGGTCAGCCTTCTCCGCCTGCTCAGTTAGCTTTCTTTCCCGTTTGCGAAGTTCGAGTTCAACGTCCTGAGCTTTCGCTATTGTGGCGGTCTTCTCTTCGAGCTGAGTTCGCAGGTCTTTCAAGTCCGTTGCGGCAGCTTCTCCAGCCCGCTTGTTAGCCGCCTCCTGTATCTCAGCCTGCTTTGCTTTCAGCGAGGCCTCGAATTCTTCTTCTTTCGCGAGCAAGGCTTCCTTGAATTCCTGTTCCTGTTGTTTGGAGTTCGTTTCAAATTCGGCGCTCAGCTCGTTTCTGATCTCCGTTGTGAGAGCTTCATTCAGCAGTACTTTGGTACCGCACTTTGGACAAACTATAGCTGTGTCCGCCATCATCAACTCCTTTCACTACAGTTCAAGTCGCTACCCTTCGACGATGTCGCCGGTGACGGGGTCAACGCGCACGCCTTTTGCCGCGACCCAGTCCAACCCCCGCTCGATTTCGTCCATGTCGCCTTCCAGCTCCAGCACGACCCAGCCATGTTCTTGGGTCACGTCCGCCCTGCGGATGTTCGTGACCACGTTGAACTCCTTGCCCAGCTCGTAGATGATGGGCAGCGTGATGAGCTGTTGAAGGAAGGTCAGCTTCACTCGGTGCGTCGTCATCTCGGCTCCTCCTGTAATCTCACGCGTTGGCAGTCTGGACGCCAGCTAAACGCCGTTCGCCCAGCGCTTCCTCGAACGCGGTGATATTCGGCTCCACCTGGAGCGGCGGCTCTAGTGTATCCTTTACGGCTTCCTGCGTCTTGAGGCCCGCGCCGGTGATGAACGCCACCGTCAATTCGTCTCTGCGGATGCCGCCGGCCGCCGCGAGCTTCTTGAGGCCTGCCACCACCACACCGCCGGCGGTCTCGGCGAAGATACCTTCCGTTCTCGCGAGGAGTTTCATGCCCTCTATGATCTCGTCGTCGGTGGCTGAAACGGCATGTCCGTTTGTCTCCTCCATGACGCCGAGGGCGTAGAAGCCGTCGGCCGGGTTGCCGATGGCGAGCGATTTCGCGATCGTGCTGGGGCGGACGGGCAGGACGTTCTTCGTGCCTTCCTCGAACGCGGTCACGATAGGTGAGCAGCCCAAGGCTTGCGCACCGGACATCCTCGTGTGGACGTTGTCGATCAGGCCGAGGCTGGCAAGTTCCTGCAGACCCTTGTGGATCTTCACATAGAGCGAGCCGGAGGCCATGGGCGCGACGCAGTGGTCCGGCGCGCGCCAGCCGAGCTGCTCGGCGACCTCGTAGCCGAGCGTCTTGCTGCCCTCCGCGTAGTAGGGGCGCATGTTGACGTTGACGAAGGCCCAGGGATATTTGCCGGCCAGCTCCGAGCAGAGGCGGTTGACGTCGTCGTAGTTGCCGTTGACGGCCACGAGCGTGGGGTTGTAGATGGCGGAGCCGACGATCTTGCCCTGTTCGAGGTCGCTGGGGATGAAGACGATTGCGTCCAGCCCGGCGCTGGCCGCGTGGGCGGCGACGCTGTTCGCGAGGTTGCCAGTGGATGCGCAGGCGAGCGTCTCGAAGCCGAACTCGCGGGCCTTCGTGGCGGCGACGGTGACGACGCGGTCCTTGAACGACCAAGTCGGGTTCGCGCAGTCGTTCTTTAGATAGAGTTCGTCGATGCCCAACTCCTTGCCGAGCCGGTCAGCCTTGATCAGCGGCGTGAAGCCAGCCTGGATATCGACGGCATTGTCGGCATCGCAGGGGAGCAGGCCGGCGTAGCGCCACATGGACGTGGGCCCGCGTTCGATGCTCTCGCGAGAGACGGCCTCACGCATGCCGTCGTGGTCGTAGACGACCTCTAATGGACCGAAGCAGAATTCACAGACGTAGGTTGGCTCTAGCGGGTACTCCCGCTTGCATTCCCGGCAACGTAAAGCGCTAGCAAAAGACATAATGACGATACCTCCTACCCCAGAGAGGGGGATGTTGTTGGGTTATGAGAGGCGCCCCGAGTGTACCCCAGAGAAGCTGGGGCCACCGCAGGGCGTGGGCATCGTCATCGAGTGTGCGGTCATGTTAGTAAACAATAACTCCCTAGGTCTTGGAATGTAGCATGGGTGTGCAAGGGTGTCAATTGGGGTTTTGGAGTACGAGTTGAGGGCGGGCTGGCTTGGTGCAGTACCATGGCATCGGCATCGTGGGGCAGCCGGAGCCACATGTCTACTTCCATCGTCCGCTGCACGTACTGCTGGGCGCGTGCTTCGCGGCAGGCTTCGTCATGGATGGTATCGAGGAACCGGCGTTTCCGGCAGGAGCGAGATCGAATCGCAATCTGGGCTGGCGTAGCTACACGCAGATCCCGCCGGTGCTGGTCGTGCGGCTACAACTGCCTACTTGAAGCGACGGCCCGCCCAGCGCCTGTGGCGACTACATTGCTTAGGGCTTCTTGACCGCGTGTGGAGGTCCCTGCTAGGGTACGCTGCGACGAGTGTCAACATGCTGGTATGCTCGGCTAGGTTTGATGGTCTGGCTCTGACGGGGAATCCTGCACGTGGTTCAGTTCATACTTAGGCGCCTCTTCAACGGCTTGCCTCTTTCATATCGTGCGCGACGGCGCTGGGAGTGGAGCCGGTCGTTTCCCCTCCCCAACTACACCGAACACACGCCCACGATTGATGGCATGGGGCCGCTTGATATCTTTCTGCCTCCGAATCCAGCCACGTTGGGCGCGGCCGCCCAAGAAGCGATGCCGGACGTCGAGCGCGCGCTGGCTCGCCTGACGCAGACGGATGAAGTCGCGGGAGTGCAGACGTACTATCGCGCGGCGCGGGAACGGTTCGGACGACACTGGCGGTACGCGGACTTACTGACAACGCTCTGGGCCGCAGGCACGCTCAGTCCGCTGCGCACGTACTTGGAGATTGGCGTGCGAAACGGGCGCAGCACCGCAATCGTCGGCGCTGTATCTCCAACTTGCGCAATCTATGGATTTGATTTGTGGACCGACGAATACGACGGCGTGGCCAATCCCGGCCCTGAGTTCGTCCGCGAGCAGCTCCAGGCGGTAAGCCATACTGGCGATGTTGAGCTGGTTCAGGGTGACAGCCGCAAGGCGGTGCCGGCGTTCCTTCGCGATCATCCACAGCTCTACTTTGATCTCATCACGATCGACGGCGACAAATCGACGCTCGGCTGGTCATCCGATCTGGCTGCGGTGCTTCCCCGTTTGAAGGTCGGCGGGATTCTGATCTCCGATGACATTTTCTTGGCTCCCCACCTTGGACGGTTGTGGGATGAGGTAATCCGGCATGACTCTCGCTACGTAACCTGGGAGTTTGCGCAGGGCGGAGTTGGCGTAGCCGCGGCGATTCGCATGAGTGATGGGCCGCTGCTGGCCCCGCTCCATTAGCGGAGCGCCGTATGGCCGCTTGAGTGCCACGAGTACACTGTGGTGACAAGCGTTACCGACGGGTGTATGATAGTCCTGTGAGGATGGAAGAACGCCTCACTAATCCACAGCGCGTACAAGGAGGTATGAGATGAAGAAAATAATCTTGCTGGTCGCACTGATCGCTGTCGGCTGCTTTGTCGCGAGCCGGCTGCTGAAGGGGAACGGAGGTTCCGTCGAGAGCGAAGAGACGCTTCACGAGACGACGAACGCCGAAGACGCCTCCGCAGGCAACGGACAACTCGATATCGAGAGCCCCGCCTCAGACGCGGTCGCCAGCGAGGCCGCGACCTAGGTTTTCGACGCTCCCAAGGCTCAGGAACACACCTTGCTGGTCAGAGGTTTACCGGCAGGTGTGCCTCTTCATAGCCGGATGAGCCCAGATAAACTGGAGGCCGAGGGCAAAACGTGCCGCTCGGCCTCCTTGGGGGGTAGGCTCTCATCATGACGCGTCGCGGGAGAGCTAGCATTGCGAGTGTTAGGTATTCTAGTGGCGATTCTTAAGCAGGCACGGAGCTTTCGTCCAACGCGGCTACGAATTGTGGGCTTGACCTCGGGTCCTCAGGCTCCTTTTAAGTTTCGCATCTCAACTTGACGTCAGCCTGAACGGGTTCGTGAGTGAGCCGATAGTCCAAGACATACCTCTGCCTACGGACTTCGCGTTTGCACCAGATGGGCGTATCTTCGTCGCTACACTCGCGGGCGATGTCTTCATCGTCAAGGATGGCGCGCTCCTGCCAGAGCCCTTCATCAGTATTCCGGTGAATCAGTTCTACGAGCGAGGCTTGATCGGGCTAGCGCTCGATCCGAGCTTCGAGACGAAGCCTTACGTGTATCTCTACTACACATTTGAGAACAATCCTGACAATTTGAAAGGGCTGAAGACAGGGCGGCTGATTCGTGTCGCCGCGGATGGTGACGCAGCTCTTCGGGAGAGCGAGGTTGTCCTACTTGGCGCGGACGTAGGCGGCCCCCTTCAGCCCGCATGCCGGCACCTCGCCGCTGGCGCGGATTGCATCCCCGCGGACGGGCCTAGCCATCTAGGAGGGGCGCTGCGGTTCGCGCCCGACGGCAACCTCTTCTTGGCAACCGGTGACGCCGCGTTCGGCACTGTCAACCCGGACGAGTTGATGCCGCGCGCCCAAGACCTAGATAGTCTGGCCGGAAAACTTCTTAGGCTGGACACCGACGGAAACGGGCTGGCCGACAACCCGTTCTACACTGGTGACCCTACGGACAATCGCTCCAAGATCTGGGCGTATGGCTTTCGCCAACCATTCCGGATGGGCATCCATCCGAAGACTGGTCTTCCATATGTCGGCGACGTAGGATCGGAGTATTGGGATGAGATTGACGTGGCCGCCGCGGGACTGAACTTCGGCTGGCCTTGCTATGAGGGGGAGAGCCCTCATCCGGAAAACAGCGAGCTGGCATTCTGCCAAGACTTCTACGCCAACGCCATCACGACCGCCCAGCCGCTGTACAGCTACTCGGTTTCGCCTGCAGGAGCCATCATCGCAGGGGTCTTCTACGAGGGCTCGAACTATCCAGATGAACTGAAGGGCGCACTCTTTTTCGGTGACTGGGTGCGCAGTTCGATCAATGTCCTGAAGCTGGATGACGAAGGCCTGCTGGCTTCCGAGAACGCGACGGAACTACTTTCCGATGCCGGCGCTCCAACCGACTTGGAGATAGGACCAGATGGCGACGTGTACTACCTCTCGTTCCAGGGGGGCGGGGACAGGGAGTTCTAAACAGGCGAGATACGACACATTCGCTTCCTTGAGCAAGGATCCACATTCTGGTCTGGTCGCAATATCGCCATCCTCGCTGGCATCGCGGCCGTGGCCGTCATGGCTCTGGGCGGCGTAATTCGTGTAGCCAGGCGGCGGTCTGCATCTTCGTGATCGAGACCCCAGCCTTGTCTTGAGGCCGGCAAGGCGCCCGCGAACCTTGGTAGTAGTACAGTGAGCCCAGCACCACACACATGGCTAGTCAAGGTGTCCTGATAGGCCGGTAGGAGACAGTCAGGCCGAGTACGCGCAGGTCATGCTGATAGGTGTCCCGCGGATCGCCGCCGTCGCGCTCGATGGTCAGTACGACTTGTTCGCCCGGCAGCGCGTCGAAGCTCGCCACCAGCGTGACGATGGCCAGGTCACCGGAACTCCTGTTGCTTACGTCCCGTGCGCCTCTAGCAGCAAACGTCTCACGAGGCTCGCCCCCTTGCTCTGCATTAGCCGGGGTGGCTCGCTCGAGCTGGAGCTCCAGAGCGATACGATCCGCTGTGCCGCCGTCTTCGGCGAGGGCGACGATCACCTCTACGTAGAGCTTGCGATCTTTAGGGTTGATGTCGTCTGGTATTCGCATCACAACGCCACCGATCGCCTCAACGCCGCTACGCCCAGCTAGCGCCCATGCAGACGTCTCCCTAAACACGCCGGAGGCGGGCTGGCGGACCAGCTCAGGGCTTCCGGCCAGCGGGCGCATGTCGTCCGCCGACCAGCCTCCGATGAACGCGGGCAGCGTAGCCGCACTATGCATGCGTTCCGTGAAGTCGACGCGGTTCTCATCCGTGGTCAGGATCCAGTAGTCCGCCGCGCGCGAGACGGTGATCCGCGAGCCTCTGGGTGCGGGAGGCACCCTGTCATAGTTCAGCAGTAAGGTTTCCGCGTAAACGCGCTGAATTTCGGAACGTTCCCATGGGAGGAGCCACCCTCCCGTCTGAGGCCCGAGCACAACCAACTTCGGTCTCGAGTCCAGGATTGGGCGAATGAGCGCCTCGTAGAACCCTTCGCGCTCTCGGACCATGTCGAGCACGCCGCTCCACGGGTAGTAGTAAGGCGCGGCGACGTGGTCTCTGCCGCTTGCCAGTAAGAACCACGGCTGGCCAATGGCATAGATCTTATCGCCGTCGACGAGGCCGGCGCGCTCCTCGATGTCGTTGACGATGGCCTGTTCGGCGGAGCGGCCGCCTTCGTTACGCAGGTCCGGCAGCCGATCCCACAAGCCGTGGTGACCGTACACCAGCAGGGCGGCCGCGCATAGCACCGCCAGCGCTTCAGCGGGAACGTATCTCTGCCGGGTCACGCGATCGAGGAGCCAACCGGCCCAGAACGCGATCCATGGCAGGAACGGAATGATGTCCACTTCAGAGGTGAAGTTCACGTAGGAATAGAGCAGTATAAACAGGGAGATCACGGCGACCGGTGCGGCCTGGGCCACCGCATCCGGCACGACGTTTTTGCGGAGGCCGTACAAGCCCAGCAGCATCCAGAGACCTGCGCCGACAGCCGCGAGGAGGAAGATCCAGCGCTCCGACGCATATCCAATTCTGATCCGGTCAGCGATATTGCCGATCTGCGGCACCCACTCGAACTGGCGATCTACGTAGCCCTGGTTGAACGTGATCGTGTCGCGCCAAAACTCGTCGAATGCGCCGGCCGCGGCGAGGTATGCCACCAGCAGGCCTGCCGGGACGACGAATCCCGCGACCAGGCGCAAGAGGCTCGCGCTGATGTCTTCTTCCTTCCTTGCAACGGCCCGTGCCGCCGCCGCGATGAGAAAGACACCGCCGGGCTGCCACGCCAGGAAGGCCAGCGAGCCGAATGCGCCGCTGACTGCCCAGCGCGACCGGTACGCTGCCAGCATTGCGAAGATGCCGGCGTAGGTAGCTAGTGCCTTGGCCTCGAGGCCGTACGCGACCAGCAGTGAGGCGAAGTCGAATGCGAGATAGGTCCCTGCAACCGCGACGCTTGCGGCCCTCGAAAACTGCGCCGCCCTGCTCAGAAGATAGAGGCCAACCGCGGCGGCGGTGGCAACGGCCAGTGAGAGCACGCGGGTGCTGATGATGAGGTCCGTGCCGAAGAGCTTGCTGAACAGCGCCGGCAGCGCGTTGGCGTAGCCCGTTAGCGGTGTCTTGTGGTCGAAGAAGTCGCGATATGGAACCTGGCCATCCGCGATGAGACGGCCAAAGAGCTGGAAGATCGCAACGTCGCCGATGGCCGCGAGCGCCCAAGGCCGAAACGAGAGGAACACGAGAATCGCCAGCACGACTAGCCCGCCGCAGATGAGCCAGTCCTGTCTCGCCATCAGACGGTCTTGAGAGGAGCGTTGCGACTCTCCTGCGCCCAGTTCGCCAGGAGAGCCTGATGGTGGGTCTCGCACCATGCGCCTGGCAGTATACACGGAACTGGACAAGCCAATCCTGTAGCCTGGCTGGAAGGTTCGTGTGGAGGGGCTTAGCTGAAGGTCAGGGGCAGGCGAGTCAGGCCCCGCAGGATGAAGTTGCCGCCCCGTTCGGGGTCATCGCTGGTGAGCTTGGGCTTTCCGCGCCGCTCGAACAGGGTGCGGAAGGCGATCTGCGCCTCTATGCGCGCCAGCGGCGCCCCAAGGCAGAAGTGCAGTCCGTTGCCAAACGCGACGTGCTTGTTGTCGTCGCGGGTGATGTCGAACGTGTCCGGCTCTGGGAAGGCGGCCGGATCGCGGTTGGCGGCGCCGAGCAGGACGAAGAGCATCTTGCCCTTCTCGATCACGTGGCCGTCGACCTCGACGTCGGCGTCCGCAGTGCGAGCGGTTGCTTGCACGGGGCCGTCGTAGCGGAGCATTTCCTCAACGGCCGAATCCATGAGCGCCGGGTCGCCCAACAGCTTGCCGAGCTGGTCTTCGTTGCGCAGCAGCGCCAGCATGCCGTTGCCGATCAGGTTCGTCGTGGTCTCGTTGCCGGCTGCGAGCAGCAGCATGCACGTCGCTAACAGCTCCTCCTCGCTTAGCACGTCGCCGCGTTCTTCCGCCGCGATCATGGCGCTGAGCAGGTCGTCCCGTGGCTCCTTGCGGCGTTCCGCGATCACGTCCTGAAAGTACGAGGCCATCTCCAGCGCGCTGCTCTGCGCACGTTCAATCGCGTCCGGCGTGGTACCGGGCCCGGCCAGCGTCGCGACGAGGTCGTCGGACCAGCGCTTGAACTCGGCGCGGTTCTCGGCCGGGATGCCGAGCATCTCCGCGATCACGATCACGGGGAGCGGGTAGGAGAGCTGTTCGATCAGGTCGAACTCGTCCCGGTCCTGGATGTCCTCAAGCAACGTGTCGACGATCTGCTGAATGCGGAGGCGCATCTCTTCGACGCGTCTGGGCGTGAATGCCTTGCCCACCAAGCCGCGCAGCCGCGTGTGCTCCGGCGGGTCGGCGCTGAGCATGGTGTTCGCTTGGGCGAAGGGGCCCTCTTCCTGCAGCTGACGCGCTTGGGCGATCAGCGGGTTCGTCGACTTGCGCCGGTCCGCTGAGAACCGCTCATCCTTCAGGACGAACGAGACGTCCTCGTGGCGGCTGAGCACCCAGGGGTCCAATAGCCCGCTGTGATGCACTGGATCGGCCTCTCGGAGCGACCGGTAGAGGGGATACGGATCCGCTTTTGCCTCAGGTGTGAACGGGTTGAATTGAACGGCGGCCATATAACAGGATAGCAGCCAGATTGGCATTCTTCTGTCAATTAGGGCGATGAGGTACACTTCTGCTGATGCTAGCGATCCTGATTGTCCTGATCGTCTTGCTTGCGGTGGTGATCATCGCTGCCTTGGCCATGCTCGGGATGTACAACGGGCTCGTGCGCGCCCGTGTGCGCGCTCGTGAGGCATGGTCCGGCATCGACGTGCAGCTCAAGCGACGCATGAGCCTGATTCCGAATCTGGTGGAGACGGTCAAGGGCTACGCCGCCCACGAGAAGGAAGTGCTGGAGAACGTCACCCGCGCCCGCGCGATGCTCGAGCAGGCCGGGGGCGCGGCGCAGGCCGCGCAGGCCGACAACGTGCTGACGGGCGCGCTGCGATCGCTGTTCGCGGTGTCTGAGAACTACCCGCAACTGCGCGCCAACGAGAACTTCCTGGAGCTGCAGCAGGAGTTGTCGGATATTGAAGAGAAGATCGCGTTCGCGCGGCAGTTCTACAACCGGAACGTGATGGACTTCAACACTCGCATCCAGGTGTTCCCGAGCGTGATCATCGCGAACATGTTCAACTTCGAGCGGTTCGACTTCTTCGAGGCGGAAGAGACGGCCCGCGAGGATCTCCAGGTCAGCTTCACGCAGTCCAACTAGGTATTGTCACGCGTCGCGATGCCCGGGCACTGCGACGCCGCTCATCACGAAGCGGCGCACTACGAAGCGGCGCACTACGAAGCGTGTAGCGTATGACGCTAGAGCAGCCCGTTCTCATCTACGACCGCATCGCCGGTAACCGGCGTAATACGTTTATCCTGCTCGCGCTCTTCGTCTTGGTGCTGGCCGGACTCTCGATCGCGGTCGGCATCGTGATCGGTCTACCGTATCCGCTTGCGCCGTTCCTGATCATCCCCATCTTGATCTTCGCGGTGATCAGCTACTACTCCTCGTCGAGTGTCACGTTGGGCATCTCTGGCGCGAAAGAGGTGACGAAAGAGCAAGAGCCGGAGCTGATTCGCAAGGTGGAGAACCTGTGCATCGGCGCGGGGCTGCCGATGCCCAAGGTCTACGTGATCGAAGACGGTTCGCCGAACGCCTTCGCAACCGGCCGCGACCCCGAACACGCGTCGATGGCCGTGACGCGCGGGCTGCTGGACAAGCTGGACGCGCTGGAGTTGGAGGGTGTGTTGGCGCACGAGCTGTCGCACATCGGCAACTACGACATCCGCATGATGACGCTCGTGGTCGTATTCTTCGGGCTGACCGCGCTGATGGCCGACTTCATGTTCCGGCTGACGTTCTTCGGCGCGGGCCGGCGGTCGGGCAATCGAGGCAAAGGTGGCGGTGGCGCTATGGCGATTATCTACTTAATTGCGATCGTGGGCGCGATCCTGGCGCCGATCGCGGCGCAGATGATCCGCATGGCGGTCTCGCGGCAGCGCGAGTACCTGGCCGACGCTTCGGGCGCGCTGCTGACGCGCCATCCGGAGGGGCTGGCGAGCGCGCTGGAGAAAATCGCCGCCGACCCGGACCCGCTGGGGGTGGCAAACAAAGCGACTGCGCACCTCTACATCAACAACCCCCTGCGCGAGCACAAGAGCTGGCTGAACAACATGTTCACGACGCACCCGCCGATTGAGGAGCGCGTGAAACTGCTGCGCGCGATGTGAGCAAGGTAGCGCTCTCGCCCGCCAACCCAGCGAACGTTCCGGCGATGAAAGCGCTGTTGGAGGCGCATCACCTTCCGGCGGTGGAGCTTGAGGACTGGCTGGAGCACTTCGTCGTCGCGGAGCGCGACGGACGCCTGATCGGGTGCGGCGGACTAGAGTTGTACGCGAAAGACTTGGCTGGGTTGGTTCGGTCGATGGCAGTCGATGGCGATCTGCACGGTACGGGGGTGGGCAGTAGCATCCTCGAGTGGGTGGAGGACCACGCCCGCGAGTTAGGCGTCCGCCACTTGTTGCTGTTCACGATGGAGGCCGGGCCCTTCTACGAGCGGCATGGCTACGATCTGGTCGCCTACGACGCGTTTCCTCCTTCCGCACGAGGTTCGTTTCAGTATCGCTGGGTTGAGGAGCATGGCAAGGAGTGGGGCGTCGTCGCGATGGCGAAGGACGTCTAGGGATCGCGTGAAGCTGCTGCGCGCGATGTAGGAAAGAGACCCCTCGCCATGACGAGAGGCCTCTTTCAAGCTGTGTCAGGTTGTCGTTACGTGCAATCGTGATCGTACTGGCCGATGACGCCGTTGATGTCGTTGAACAGATCGATCTTTCCGTCAGGCGCGGTCATATTCCAGGTGTTGGGGCCCGTCGACGGCCCGCGGTCATACTGAACATCGTATGGCGGAGCGCCTGACGGCGAGTAGTGCTGGATCACGCCCAGTATGTCGTTGGGCAGATCGATCACTCCGTCCGGCACAGGGACCCCCCCAGGCCCGGCGACGTCATAGAAGTCCCAAGGGTTGAGCGGGTCTCGCAGGCCACCGGTCACCTCGCTGCCTGGCGCGGTCTGCAGTTCCCTCAGATTCGAGCAGCCGTCGCCGTCGTCGTCTCCGGGGATAGGCAGGGCATTGGCATCGATGCGCGGTGTCGTCTTGATGTTCGCGGGGTCGAAGTCGTCGGTCACAGGCACTCCCGTGCTCTTGAGGAATTGTTCGATGTCGTCTGGAGTCATGCTAGGAGTGATCTGCTTGATCAGTGCAGCGAGACCCGCGGCATGCGGGCTCGCCATCGACGTCCCAGACAATACGGCCTGCAGATCAGCATCCCTCGAAGCCGAGAGGATGGTTGCTCCAGGGGCTAGAAGGTCTAGGTCGTCCGATGACTGGCTGAAGCAAGCGACCTGATCGGCCTCCGTAGTCGCATCGCAGCCGAAGCTCCCAACGTCCGCATCATAGACGGCGCCAACAGAGACCACAGATGCTTCGCATGCCGGGTATGAAATGCCCAACTTGGATCCGTTGTTGCCGGACGCCGCAAACGCCAACACGCCATTATCATCGCGCAACGCGGCCAGCGTCTCGGTGAGCGCTGGGAACAACCCGGGGTTGTCGGGATCCTCCCCTTGACATGTCCCAGCAGGGTAGACCACGCTGTTGGCGAGGCTCATGTTGATGAAGTCGACTTGGTCTTTCTCGTAGATGTCGTCCAGTGCGCTTAGCAAGTCACTGAAGTGACCATCACCGAACCAGTTCAGAATCTTGTACGCGTAGATGTCAGCTTCTGGTGCGACCCCCTTAGGTACAATCACGCCGTTGGCGGTAATGATGCCGCTCACGTGTGTGCCGTGAGACAGGAACATGTCATCTTCCGCAGGGTTGTTCGGGTCGTACAGCGGATGTGCAGGGTCGTCAGGACAGACCCCGGACCAGGTGATGAAACACTCCTGGCCAACGATGCTGTCTGCCAGATCCGGGTGATCCGTATCGATACCAGTGTCGATGACGGCCACCGTCATTCCGGAGCCGTTCACGAACGCCGGCCCAAGTTCGCTGTGGTCTACGCCGATGAGCGGGACGCTCTCCCCCAGGGCTGCAGATATGGGCGCGTCGAGCGATACCGTCAGTACATCAGGATGATCCCGAAGGCTATCTAAATCAGCGCTCGTTATGCGGCCTGCAACGGCCGGTGCATTCTTGTATCTGTGTGTTAGGGAGAAGCCTGAACGCTCAAGGGCACGAATGACGTTCTCTTGCCTTCGAGCGCGGTCTGCCGAACGCCCGGCGGCGTCCAATCTTGCTTCTGAACCACGGTCGGACTTGAGGTGAATGATGACGCCAACTGACGAGTCCCGCTGGAGCGCGTCTGTCACGTCCGGCTGGATCGTGCTGACTCGCTCCTGCTGGTGTGCAAGCCGTGTGGACCCGCTGACTTGAAGGAGACCAGCCACTGCTATCAAGAGAGCAAATGCCGCGGCGAAACGAAGAGTGAGTTTCATTCCTAGCCTCCATTGCTTAGACCAACGTTCAGTTTGTGATGGCCCCGCTGCTGCGCCGCCTGCGCGTCCGTCCGTGGGCCATGATAGTGGCACAACGGCGAGGATTTGTCAAGACCTGCTTTGCGGCGTTAACATCGGTGTCAAGGTCAGTACGCTTGACACCCGCGCCCGCCCGCCGTAACCTAGGCTTCAAGGTTTGCATATCAGAGGGTAAGTATTTCATGAGTGGTCACATACAGTTCACCAGCGCAACCGCCGGCATCCGTGGATGCCGTAAGGGCGAGACCGTTGTGGGTGGGATGAGTGTGTCCTCTGGAGGTACTGAAACCTGATTTAGCAGTATTCACCTAACGAGCAGAACACCGTCCACCCACTATCGAGAAGGTAGTGGGTTTTTGTGTATCTGGAACAGGAGGAGCGAGATGAATTCGATTCCACTAGAAGTCAGCGAGCTAAGCAAGTCGTTCGGCGGCGGGCGGATGTTCCCGTGGCAGGAGAAGAAGGAGCCGATCAAGGCGGTCGATAACGTCTCGTTCCAGATCAAGCGCGGCGAGATATACGGGCTGATCGGCGCGAACGGGTCGGGCAAGTCGACGGTGGTGCGCATGATCAGCACGCTGCTGACGCCGGACGCCGGCTCCGTGCGCGTGTTCGGCTTCGATATCGAGCGCGACGAGCTGGAGGTGCGGCGGCTGCTGAATCGCGTGTCGCCGGACCCAAGCTTTTTCAAGAACATGTCCGCGCTGGAGAACCTGCTCTTCTTCGCGCGCATCTACGGAATGGGCTCGGACGAGATCAAGCGCAAGTCGTTCGAGATCCTCTCGCGGCTCGACCTCGGCGACCGGATCCGCGAGCCAATGCTCCATTTCTCGCGAGGGCAGCAGCAGAAGGTCGCGGTGGCGCGCGCGTTCCTGACCTCGCCGGTGATGATGCTGCTCGACGAGCCGACGACGGGCCTCGACCCGGCGAGCAAGCTGGAGGTGCAGAACTTCATCCGCGAGGTGCGAGCCGACCACGACGCGACCGTGCTGCTGACGACGCACGACATGGACGAGGCGGAGCGCCTCTGCGACCGCATCGCGTTCCTGGTGAACGGCCGCATCGTGACGGAGGGAACGTCGCTGGAGCTGCGGTCGCAGATCGCGAACGGGCGGCCTGTCGAGGAGATATCGATGGAGACCGTCTTCCTGGAGATCACGGGCAAGACGATTGAAGAGGACGAGGAGGTGTTGGTCCATGGCTAGCGTCACAAATCGCGCATTCGGCAGCGGCTCATCGTGGGCGCTGTCGATGGCATTCGTCGAACGACAGACGAACTTGTGGAAGCGCTACTGGGGCTGGGAGTTGGTCTGGCTCGTCTATGGCGTCGTTAACACGGTCGCCATCACGCTGATCGCCGACCAGGCGGGCGCGGTGTCCGGCCAGGACGTGTCGCAGTTTGTGCTCTTCCTGCTGATCGGCACGCTCGTTTGGGCGTATCTGTCGGCCGTACTCGACGACATTAGCCTCGTTGTCCAGTGGGAGCGCTGGGAGGGGACGATAGAGCATACGCTGATGGCGCCCGTCCCGCGATCGCTGCACCTGCTGGGGATGTCGGTGTTCGGCATCCTGCACGGGCTGATCCGCACAGTGCTGATCTTCGCGATCGCGCTGCTGTTCTTCGACATCGACTTCGGCAACGTGGACGTGCTGGCGACGGTCGCCGTCGTGCTCGTCGGCAGCGTGAGCGTCGCCGCTCTGGCGATCCTGGCCGGCTTGCTGCCGCTCCTCTATCCGGAGCGAGGGGCGCAGATGAGCATGATGGTGCAGGCGTCGCTGCTGCTGATCTCGGGCGTCTATTACGAGGTCGACGTGCTGCCGGCGTGGCTGCAGGTGTTCTCGTTCATCTCGCCCGCGACGTACATCCTAGATGGCATCCGCGGTGCGATGATCGAAGGCGAGAGCATCGTGGATGTCGCCGATACGCTGGCGATCCTGGCGCTCTTCGGCATGATCATGGTGCCGATGAGCTTGTGGGCGTTCAACTGGGCCGAGCGGTACGCGAAGCGCACGGGGAAGCTGAAAAGAATGGGTTAAGGGCTGCGCCTCAGCCTTCGCGATTGCTTCACAATCGCTGGGGTTAGGAGTGACTATGAAGGTTAACATTCGAGAGTATCGAGACAGCGACTATGACGCCTGCCGGGCGCTGTGGGTTGAGCTAACGCAACATCATCGCGACATCTACGCGGACCAGTCGATAGGTGGAGACGACCCCGGCGCGGAGCTCGACAGCCACCTCAAGGATCCAAAACGCGCCAAGACATGGGTTGCCGAACGCAAAGACTCTGTCCTGGGCTTCTGCAGCCTAATCGTTGAGTACGGAAGCGGAGAGATCGATCCGGTTGTTGTGACCAAGAGCGACAGGTCGAAAGGCGTGGGAACAGCGCTGCTTCAGACCGCGATCGAAGAGGCGAAGTCGCGCGGCATGCGCAGCGTCAGTATCCAGCCTGTCGCTCGCAACGTCGACGCGATGCGTCTCTATCGCCGGCTAGGCTTCCACATCCTTGGCCACATCGACATGACGCTGTATCTATCCAGCAAGGCGTCGAACTGGAAGCCGGGAATCACGATCCACGGCGAGGAGTACGTGTACTATAACTCCAGGTACATGTAGATCGTGTGTTGGCCGGGCTCGGTATCGGCGGTGTTCGTGTTCCAGCGGTCGTTGACGCCGCTGATGCGGAAGCCGACGCTGAGGTAGAAGTCGATGGTGTCCTTGGCGTTGCCGTTGGGCGAGGCCCAGATGGCACGCAGCCCTCGCTCGCGGGCCCACGCGGCGGCCGCGTCGACGAGCGCGCGGCCGGCCCCGCTGCGACGCGCCGCTTTATCCACGGCCAGGTCATTCATCTGCGCAGCGCCGTGATGGCTCGGCTGCAGCAGGAGCATCTCGTAGCCGACGAGCGCGCCGTCGAGCGTCGCTACGAGGAAGGCGTCGTTCTCCCGCTGTAGCCTGCGCAGGTCGTCGACGGTGTACTCGGAGTAGACGCGCTCGCTCGGCGTGCCGGTGCGCCAGCGCATGCTGTAGGCATACTCCGGCACGGTTCCGGTGCGCTCCAGCACCAAGATGCGATCTCCAACAGTGAACGTGAAGTCGAGCTTCGTGAACGGCTCGTAGTCGGCCTCGGTGGCGGGTCGGACGATGATCTCGGGCATCAGTGAGCCTAGCAACTCCACCGCATACCAAGCGAATATCCGCCGACGAGCAATGCAACGCCCAAGAGGGACAGCAGAACGCTGACCGGGATGAGCCCGCGCTCTTGTGTCATTCCTCGTCCCGTGTTGGGAAGCGTCCCGGGAAAATAGACTCTAGTATTCACTTCGTACGTCGATGCCGGATGGAAGGGTATCGTTCCCCGTGTATAGATGCTGGGAGACAGTTCGCCCACGAACGCGTCATCGATTCGCAGTGTGACCTCGACGACACCCTCATTGGCGCGCCCCAGGTTCCAAGAGATTGACAGCGCAGATCCATCAGCAAGCTGTATCCGGGGAGTACCTTCTGGTCCGGAAAGAACCTCGCCACTGATGTATTCCGTGTTCCGCGGCACCCAAAAGACGAACTGGGCTGCGCCACGGGGCCCCGCGTCTGTACGCAAGTAGTGAACCTGGTAGGAGACTGCCTGTCCTGAGACGGCTGACGCCGGCCCGGTTAGTGTCACGATTATAGGGATCTGCTCGTCCTGCGCCTGTACGTGTGCGGACGTCGTAAGCACGATCATGAGGATCATAACGGCTGCCATTGCAAGGATCCGAACAGGCAGTCGAGTCATCATCAGGCCGGGCGTTTCGCGATGAAGATCTCCTGCGAGCCGGGCTCGAGCGTGCTGTGATCGAACGGCAGGGCTTCGGCATCGAAGCCGGCCTTGCTAAGGAGCTGCAGCCAGGTGCCGCGCGAGAAGAGGCCGGTGATGTGTTGGTCGTGCTCGACGCGGACGCTGCCGTCAGCCTCACGCAGGATGTAGGCGTAGTCGGTCTGGCAGGTCGTGTCTTTGGGGTCGGGGTCGTATTTCCATTCCAGGTAGCGGATGCCCCGGCCTGATTCGTCTGTGTGCCCGCCGGTGTTCACTTTCTGCTCGAACGTCTCGACCAGGTCGTCGGGCGCGAAGAGGGCCGCGCCGCCCGGCCGGCAGTGCAGGAACGCGGTCTTGAACGTGGCTCGCAGGTCGCGCTTGGTCGTCATGTAGCTGACCGCGTCGTGGACGAAAACGGCGTCGTACTCGAGGCACGCGCGCCCTTGGCGGCCCAGGCGCACGGTGCGCATGTCGCCCTCGATGTGCTCCAGCTCCGGGTTGATCGTCTTGCTCAGCGCTAGCATCTGCGGCGAGAAGTCGACGAGCGTCATCTCGAAGTGCGCCTTCATGTGCGAGGCGTTGTTGCCGCCGCCGCTACCCAGTTCGAGGACAGTCTGCGGTGGCCGGTCGCAGGCGTCGGTGAGGTGCTTGACGAAGAAGGCGGCCTCTTCTTCGTAGTCCTCGGGAGCCGTGATGAGATGGAACCATCTTGCCAGCTCGGCGTACATCTTGGGAGGCATGAGACTAGGTTACTCGCGGAACGTGATTGTGGCGAGCGCGGCGTCAAGGAGTTGGCGTGTTCGCGGCTCGGCGTCCTGCGTCGCAGACCCGATGACCTTAATAGCCCCTCCAGATGGAAGCTCCACCCAATACCCGTTTCCAAACTTGGTCGCCGGCTGGCCCGCGAACGTTGTTTCGATGACTGTCCGGCTGCAGTTTCCAACGAAGACATCGACGCCGTGACGCATGGACAGGTCACCCCCGACATATATCGAGGCCCTGTTCTCTATCAATAAGTCCGGTGCCGCACCCATTTCCCGGCTGGCTTCCACGTCCTGAGCACCCTTGTTGAGGAAGCGGACGTTGGGTGGAAACGGCGTGTTTTCGTCCACGAGCCATGACGGCGGATAGCTCATACTGAACGTCTCGTCCTCGTATGTGGGCGAGGCTGAGGTGTCGATGGGTGTGTCCTCAAATCTGAGCGAAGCAAGAATAGCTTCGACTCGGGATTCTTCGAGGGCCGAAGGCTCTGTGATCACTGTGGTGATGACCAACATTCGGCCGCTTGCAAGCTCGATCCACTGACTTTGGAATGCCAATGTGCGCCCATTTGGAAAGACATTGATCCCCGTGCATAGCGTGGCGGGGCGGCCAGCAGTAACCGTGCGTTCAGCTACCCCAAGAGTGTCCTGTCGCTCCTCAGCCGTCTCACAGTCCTTGATGATCGTCTCAGCGCTGTGTCCGTCATCTTCTCTCTCAGGGTGAACGACGACTCTGACTTGAACCGCGTCCGGTGGCGGTAGGAATTCACGTGGCTCTCGTGCATCAGCGTAGATGCTGTTCATCAGACGAAAACCTGCAGAGAGCTGTGTGCCACCAGGAACGCAGCAGCCAACCCTATCCTCCTCGAGCGTCCAGTCTTCCGGGAAGTCGAGCTTAAAGCCGAAGGGGCTCGCGTAGGTGAGCCAGCCAGGAGTGGAGGCAGGAGAGACGATGCCTGTCGGAACTGGCGTTGGGGTCATTAGCGCCCTTTGGGTTGCCGTCGGCGGCGGGACCGTTGCGCTTGGTGATGGCGTGGGCTCGGAGCTGCCGCCGCTCTCGGAGCAGGCCGCGGCAAGGAGTGCTGCCGCAATGATGCTGATCGCTACAAACTTCAAGATTGCCGCCATGCTCGTGTCCTCGCGCTGGCGTCGGGGTCTGAAGACCCCGACCTACGAACTCTTCTCTACGCGCCTAGTGTAGCTAAATGGGCGTCTCCGTGTGCGAGACGCCTACGCCTCCACGCGCAGGCCGTCGCCGGCTTCGACGCGGCCGATGCGGGCGGCGAGGAAGTCGCCGGCCTCGAGGGCAGACGCCAGTGCGTCGGCGCTGTCCGGCGCGACGGCGATCAGCAGGCCACCCGAGGTCTGCGCGTCGTAGAGCAGATGCTCGATCTCCTCCGAGACGTCGTCCGCGACCTCGACTTTGCCGGCGACGCCCTCGCGGTTGCGGCCCGCGCCGCCCGTGATGTGGCCCTGCTTGATGTACTCCATTGCTCCCGGTAGCGCGGGCGCCTGCGAGGCGTCGATGACGACGCGCACGCCGCTGGCGCGCGCCATCTCCTCGGCGTGGCCGATCAAGCCGAAGCCGGTGACGTCGGTGCAGGCGTGCGCGCCCGCTTCTTTCGCGAGATGCGAGGGATGGCGGTTGAGGCGCAGCATGCTGTCGACCGTCGCTTTTAGATGCTCGGGCGCGCATTCGTCGGCCCGCGCAGCCGTCAGCACGACGCCCGTTCCGAGCGCCTTCGTGAGCAGCAGGACGTCGCCGGGCTTGGCGCCGGCCTTGCGCAGGAGCGCGTCGGGGTGCGCGGTGCCGGTGACGGCGAGGCCGTACTTCGGCTCCTCGTCGAAGAGCGTGTGGCCGCCGACGATGATGCCGCCGGCCTCGGCGACCTTCTCGGCGCCGCCGCGGAAGATCTCCGCGAGCAGCTCCGCGGGCTGGTCCTCCGGGAAGCCCACGACCTGCAGCGCGAGCAGCACTTCGCCGCCCATGGCGTAGACATCGCTCATGGCATTCGCGGCGGCCACCGCCCCGTAGGTGTACGGGTCGTCGACGACGGGCGGGAAGAAGTCGACCGTCTGCACGAGCGCCAGCTCATCGCTGAGCTTGTAGACGGCGGCGTCGTCCGGACCGTCCAGCCCGATCAGGAGGTCGGGGTGGTCGGCGGCCGGGAAGATCTCTTGGAGTGGGCGCAGCACCTGCGCCAGCGTGGCGATACCCGCCTTGCCGGCTCAGCCGGCGCAGGACGCCAGGCTGGTCAGCCGCACTTCCTTCTTCGTCACGAGCGATCACCCCCTCTCCGTCTCGATGTTCTGATTATACGCAGCGGGGCGCGCCGAGGGGGCGCCCGGCTAGTCCTTCGCACTAGCTTGTAGAACACGCCCGATGAAGCCTGTAACGACTGTTACGTTTTCGAAACCACTTCGCACCCACTCCTGTCGTACATTGCTTAAGGACACGTCAAGAAGCACGGACCAAGAAACTGAAGGGAGACAATTTATGGGTGTGTGGAAACTAGGAATCGGCGTCGTAGTGCTCGTCGCGCTCGCCGCCGCGACCATAGGGTTTGTGGGAGCGCAGACTGACGAGGACGGCGATGGGCCGCTGGGTAACTTCGTCGGAAGGCTGGCTGAGAACCTTGGCATTACGCAGGACGAGCTGGACGCCGCGATCGACGAAACGCAGCTTGAGCTGGTCGACGAGGCGCTGGCTGAGGGCCGGCTCACGGAAGAGCAGGCCGCGGACGCGCGCGAGCGCATCGAGTCGGGCGAGCCATTCTTCGGCGCGCTGTTGCGAAACAAGCAAGGCATGCATCAGGGCGGCATGCACGAGGGCGGCATGCACGAGGGCGGCATGAGCCACGGCGCGGACATCGCGGAGTTCATCGGCGTGACGCCGGAAGAGTTGCGCGCGGCGATCGAGGGCGGCCAGAGCCTGGTCCAGGTCGCTGAGGCGAACGGCGTCAGCGAGCAAGCGCTGACGGATTACCTGCTCGGCGAGACCGAGGCCAAGCTGGCCGAGGCGGTCGAGAGCGGAAAGATCGACCAGGCGACGGCCGACGAGAAGCTAGCCGGCGCGGCCGAGAAGATCGCTGAGACTATCAATCGCGAGGGCCTGCCGGAGAAGCCGGAAGGGTTTGGCGGCTTCGAACGCTTCCGCGAAGGCGGCCGGTTCCCAGGCGGCTTCGGTCGTTTTCACGGCGGCACAGGCAACTTCCCTCACGGAGAAACCCCAGACGTGACGGAGGCAGTCTCTCCCACCTTCTAGATAGCTATAGAAGGTGTTTAACGGAGAGGGAGTTCCAAGCCTCACCCCAGGCGCTGGACTCCCTCTCCAAGTTTTAGAGGTGCACGTGGAGATGCGGTACTACTGATATGGCTGAACGGGCTTGCGAGGCGGTTGTCGCCAACAAGCCATTAGTCATGAGATCGCAAGGGGAGGGAACGTGACAACGATCAAGAGGGCATTCCGAACGCTGCTGCGGAGCCCCCTCAGAACCGGCCTGCTGATCGCGGTGCTGGCGGTGAGCGTAGGGCTGACGCTGATCATGATTACGGTCAACGGCGCCTTCGCCGACCGCTTAGACGAGATCAAAGGTGAGGTTGGCAGCGGTGTCACGGTGACGCCTGCGGGCACCTTCGGAGGCGGCTTCTTCAGGGGTGGGTTCGGTGGAGGCGGAGGGCCACCAGGCCAGAACGGCAACAACGCTCCTGACCAAGGAGCTGACAACGCTGAGGACGTGGCCAGCGGACTGGTTGAGGCGGACGTGGATCAACTCGACAGGATCGAACATGTTGCCGCGATCTCAAGAACGCTGAGCGAGCAGTACACGGGAGAAGGCTTGCAGTCGGCCATTCAGCCGCAGGGCGGCCAGTTTGCGAACGCCGACTTCACATTCCCCGTGTTCGTGACGGGCACGGACGATCCAGACTCGCTGACGACGATCGGTGTCACAGACCCGGAATTCGTTGCTGGACGGACGTTCAACGAGGATGAAGCCGAAGCCAATGTCGCGGTGCTCGGCGATAATCTCGCTGACGGCAACAGCTTGCGGGTCGGCAGCACGTTCGAACTCAACGGCGAGAGCATTGAGGTCGTTGGCATCTTCACAACGGGTACGCAGTTCGGCGGAAACGCGATCTTTCTCCCGCTTGAGACGGCGCAGTCGCTGTTTGACCGCGAAGGCGAGATCGATCAAGCGATCGTTCTAGCGGAGAGCGTCGATAACGCCGAGCAGGTCGCGGAGGACATCCGCGTCTTGTTGGGCGAGGACGTTGTCGATGTGACCACACAGCTCTCGGCCTTCGACGCCATCAGCGGGCCGATCTCCGACGCGAAGAGCAGCAGCCAGATCGGCATGATCGCGGCGCTGGTAGCGAGCGCCGCGGTGATTCTGTTCTCGGTTGGGTTGGTCGTGAGACAACGCGTGAAGGAGATTGGCATCCTCAAGTCTATCGGCGCGTCGAGTTGGCACGTGACAGGGCAGTTCGGCGTAGAGACCGTCTTCGTGAGCGTGGTTGCCGCGGTTCTCGGCGCTCTCATTACCTTCCCGCTGGCGCAGACCGTGGCGAACGGCCTAGTCAGCGATCCTGCGGGACCAGGCGGCTTTGGAGGCGGTGGTCCCGGCGGTGGTGGTGGGCCAGGAGGTGGCGGTGGGCCGGCAGGCGGTGGCAACTTCGTCTTCGGTGGCGGTGGCGCCGGGGGGTTTCTTGGTGACGTGGACGTAGCGGTGTCGCCGGAGATCTTTGGCTTCGCGCTGGTGATCGCGCTTGGTTTGGCTGTCGTGGCAACGGTTGTACCGGCCTGGTACGCGAGCCGCGTGAAGCCGGCGGAGGTACTGCGCTATGAATGACGTACGAGAAGAACGTGGGGAGATCGTCATCGCTGAAGAGTTGAGGAAGCACTTTGGGAGCGGCCCTACGACGGTCAAGGCCGTCGATGGTGTGAGCTTTCGCCTTCCTAGGTACGCGATCGTCGCGCTCCAAGGGCCCAGCGGCTGCGGCAAGAGCACGCTGCTGAACCTCTTGGGTGCGCTGGACCGATTCGACTCCGGAGAGCTGACCGTTGACGGGATCGGCGTGAATCACCTGAGCGGAAGCCAAGAAGTGTTCTATCGGCGAGAAAAGGTAGGGTTCGTCTTCCAGCAGTTCAACCTGATACCGCAGCTTTCGGCTATCGAGAACGTCACGCTCCCAATGGAGCTGGCAGGCGGCGGCTCGAACGGCCGGGCAGGCGAGTTGTTGCGGCGCGTCGGGCTGGCCGAAGACCGGCATGAGCGCCGCCCCGCCAAGCTCTCCGGCGGAGAGCAGCAGCGCGTGGCGATCGCGAGGGCGTTGGCTAACGATCCGCCGCTGCTCTTGGCCGACGAACCGACGGCGAACTTGGACTCGAAAACCGGCCGGCTGATCATCGATCTGCTGCGCAGCCTACGGGCGGACAACCGGAGCGTGCTGATCGCGACCCACGACGAAGCTGTGGCCGCGACCGCGGATATGGTCCTTGAGATGAGCGACGGCAAGATCATTTCGTCAACAATGCAGAGGAAGGAGCAGCCGGAGGAGCCGGTGCCAGCAGGCGGTCGCCTCAGGCGCGGCTACTTCGATAGCCTAAGGAAAGGGCTTGATGAACTGGGACGCTAGCCTCGCTCACGCGCGGCGGGGCCAGCGGTCTGCTACTAGCTGAACATACGAGCTGTGCTATGAGCGAGAACGACGAACTGGTACTCGTGGCGGACGATGATGAGCACATCGTGGAGTTGGTCTCCATGTATCTGCAGAAGGCGGGCTTTCGCGTCGAGACCGCCTTCGACGGCGAGGAAGCGCTCAAGAAGACCAAGGAACACCAGCCCGACCTGCTGATCCTGGACATCATGATGCCGGGGCCGGACGGGCTCCAGATCTGCCGGACGCTGCGCCGCCGGAGCGACGTGCCGATTGTGCTGCTCACGGCTCGTACGTCGGACATCGACAAGATCGCCGGCCTGCGCTTCGGCGCCGACGATTACATCACGAAGCCGTTCAACCCAGACGAGCTGCTCGCCCGCGTCGAGGCGGTGCTCCGTCGCGCCAGTAGAGGCTCCGCGGAGCCGAAGCAGGAACGCATCAGCCTGGACGCGCTGACTATGGACCTCACGAGCCGCAATGCCGAGATCGGCGGCAGCGACGTGCCGCTCACACCCAAGGAGTTCGACCTGCTCGCGACCTTTGCGCGCTTCCCCAACGTGACGCTCGACCGCGAGCAACTCCTCGATCTCGTGTGGGGGACGTCGTTCTACGCGCTGCGCACCGTGGACGTCCACGTCGCACGCCTGCGGGAGAAGCTCAAGAACAGTCCGCTCAAGATCGAAACGGTCTGGGGGACGGGATATCGGCTCGCGGCGGAGCAGTAGCATGTCCACAGAGCCCTCAAGCATCGTGTTCAGCCTGCAGAGCAAGCTGATCCTCGCGTTCGTTGGCGTGGTGATGGTCGCGCTCGTTATCGCGGCAAGTACCTTCGTCCTCGTCCGTCGCGGCGAACAAGAGCAGCAGGAGCTTGATCATGTGATCGCGGCCTCGCCCGCGATCTACGCTGTCTTCTCTGTGCTTGAGGAGCGGCGCGTTCCTCCGGAGGCGCTGCGGGAATTCGTCGCATCAGCTTCAGAGGGTTTTGATGTTCGCATTCTGCTCGTAGACCGCGCCAGTGCGCATGTGGCCGCGGACAGCAGCGGCAATCTTACGGGTGAACGGCTCGATCTGCCCGATGAAGTGATGGTTTCGCAGCATCGGCGTGGCCAACGGCCCTACTTCTCGTGGGAACCTGAGAGAGGTTCACCTGGAAGCGACCTGATCCTTGTGTCGGCCATCGCCGGGCGCAACTTCGGGTCGTTTGCTCCCTCGCCGAACGAACGCTACAGTCTGCTCCTCGCGGTACCGCGGGGAACGATCAGCAGTGCCTGGCAAGGACTGCTACCCGCGCTGGGCATCGCGGCGCTGATTGCGATACCGACGGCCATCTTGCTCGCGATCGTTGTCGCGAGCTACATTACCCGCCCGCTGCAGCGGCTCACGGTCGCGTCGCAGCGGATGGCGGCAGGCACGTTCGATGTCGACGTCTCGATCGAGCGTAGGGACGAGGTCGGCCGTCTGGCGCAGTCATTCTCCACGATGGCGACGCGCGTTGGAGAGGCCAACGCGGAGGTGCGCGGCCTGGTCGCCAGCGTGTCGCACGACCTGAAGACGCCGCTGACGTCGATCCTCGGGTTCGCGCAGGCGCTCCGCGACGACGGCGGCGACGCTGAAGCACGCCGGATGGGCGGGGTGATTCACGATGAGGCGACGCGGCTGACGACGCGGCTCAACGATCTGCTGTACCTCTCTGAGATCGAGTCCGGCCAGGCGCTCGTTGAACGCGACGAGATCGACGTGCACAAGCTCGTCGATGGCATCCTGGAGCGCATCAGCAGTGGCGCCGATCTCGATGTCGAGGTAGGCCTGGACATCGCTGAAGGGCTGACCATCAGCGCCGACGGTCCTAAGATTGAGCGGGCGGTCGAGAACCTGCTGGAGAACGCTCGGAAGTACACGCCACCCGGCGGCGAGATTCGCGTACGCGGCGCCGACGCGGCGGACGGCGTTGTCCTCTCGGTCACGAACTCGGCGCCGGGGATGGACGCCGAAGAGTTGCCGCGCCTGTTTGAGCGTTTCTATCGGCGTGACCGCGCCCGCAGCCGCTCACAAGGCTCTGGTCTGGGCCTGCCGATCGCGCGCGACCTCGTCGAGTTGCACGGCGGGACGCTGGACGCGTCGCTCGACGGCGATGAGATCACCTTCACGATCAGGCTCCCACACGGAGTTGAGGCGGGCGATGCTTGATTCCCTCACGCTTGAGCGTTAGCCTCGGTATATGGAGAACGGCGAAGACGCAGCTGAGCAGAAAGAGGCTCAGTCCGCAGAGGATGAGGAGCAGCGCAAGCCCCTGGGCTGGGGAGACCTGCCCAGCGTAGTCAATCTTAAGGACTTCGCGCAGATGGTCGGCGGCGAGGCCGAACGGATCGCCGGGTCGTTTCGGATGTCGCTGGAGTCGCTCTTCCGCCTACCGTTCGGCCCTATCGGGGCCTTCTTCGGGCTCTTTATCGTCAGCATCCGGAGCTGCCTGCTTGTGATGGTGATCTTCGTCTTCGGCTCGGGGATCTTCCTGCTGACGCTCATGCGCGCACTAGGCCTGATCACGCGAGGCCGTTCGTCTAAGGACTAACTGATCGCGCGCCGCATCGCGCGCTGGATCTCGCGGTCCGCTTTCAGGAACTTCACCAACTGGCTCGTCGTGATTCCGAGAGCCTTCCCGGCCTTCGCGTAGCTCCCGCCGGCCGCCTCTAGGGCATCGAGCGCGGTGGCGACCACGAGCGGATACGACGCGTTCTTCCGGTTGATCGACAGCGCGCCTTTCGGGCCGACGTACGCGGCGAACTCGTCCGGCACCGTGGGCGACTCCAGGTCGAACGGCACGCGCGATTCGATCGCGATGCGTTCGCGGAGGTGTCGGACAGCGCTGAGGCGGTTGCGTTGCAGGTAGCGGGAGTTGTTGGCGTGGACGGAAGCGCCGGACGCTGCGTGGTGCAGTTTTAGGGCGGTCTCGACCTTGTTGCGGCGCTGACCTCCCGGCCCGCCCGACTTGTAGCGGTCTTCTTTGCATTGCTTGAGCAGCGCCTCGTCGTCGAGGCGAAGCCAGGCGTTGCGTTTGGCGCGAGAGGTCACGTCTGTTCACGCTCGAGGAGTTTCTGCTTGCGGTCGAGGCCCCAGCGGTAGCCGTGCAGCTTGCCGTCGCTGCCGACAGCGCGGTGGCAGGGAATGACGACCGAGGCGGGGTTGCTCGCGCAGGCCCGCCCGACGGCGCGGGCGCTGGTTGGCCGGCCCAACGCTTCGGCGATTTGCTGATACGAACGCTGCTCGCCGTAGGGAATGCGCCGCAGTTCGTCCCAGACGCGGCGCTGGAAAGCCGTCGCCTGCACGTCGAGCGGCAAATCGAGGTGGGGCTGCTCGCCTTGCAGGTGGGCCAGGATCGCGTCCACGGTCGCCGTCATCTCCGGCCCGCCTTCGCCGATCTCGGCCTTCGGGAACTCGCTGCGGAGGATCGCCGACAGCTCGCTGTCGGAATCGCCTAAGTACACGGCGCAGACGCCGCGCTCCGTCGCGGCGACGAGCAGTCGCCCGAGCGGGCAATCCGCGATCTCAAAACCAATGGCCATCCCCACGCCGCCCTTACGGAACGTGGCGGGCGTCATGCCGAGCGCGGCCGACGCTTGTTCGTAGACGCGGCTGCTGGACCCGAAGCCCGCGCCGTAGAGCGATGACAGAATGCTCTCACCGTCCTGCAGGCCGCCTTTCAGCGCGGCGAGGCGGCGGGCCCGCAGGTATTCGTTGGGCGTGATGCCGGTAACGCGCTTGAACGTGCGCTGGAGATGGAACGGGCTGACGTTCAGGCGCGAGGAGAGGTCCGCGAGCGTGAGCTGTTCGTCGACGTGGGCGTCGATCTGCTGGCAGACGCGTCGCGCTAGTTCCACGGCCGGATCCTCGGCGTCGAGCGCGTCCGGCCTGCAGCGTTTGCAGGCGCGGAAGCCCGCGCTCCTGGCCTCTTCGGGCGTGGCGAAGAAGCGCGCGTTCTCGCGCTTGGGGCGGCGGGCCGGGCAGGTGGGCCGGCAGTAGATGCCCGTGGTGCGCACGGCCAGAACAAACAGGTTGCGGAAGCGCTCGTCTCGGTCGACGGACGCCTGCCACCAGACCTCTTCCGTGGGCGTCTCAGGATGCTTGCCGTTGGTTGCTACTGTCATGGCATTCCTCCTGCCTCGAAGGTACGGCAGGGGACAAAGGCAGTCTATCCGAATCTTGCGGTCGAATTCTCTTTTTGTAATCAAGGCGTAAGGCCAGTTGATCTGCAAGCGGTTAGGCTACAAATTGAGCGCTGACCTGGAAGGTACGGCCCACGATTCGCTAAGCTCGCCGCATGGCCGCGCGCATCGCATCCAAGCCGAAGCGCTCGACGAAGAGCCGGCTGACGCCTGCGCGCATCATCGAGCTGCTGGACGGCGAGTACGGCACGCTGCCGTGGCGGCCGGCCGGCGATCCGATCGCGGAGTTGGTGCTGACGCTGCTGTCGCAGAACACGTCCGACTCCAACTCCGGCCGCGCGTTTATCCGCCTGCTCAACGAGTTCCCGGACTACGAGTCGCTGCTCGATGCCGACGTGAAGAAGATCGAGAAGGCGATCCAGCCGGGCGGCCTCGCGCCAACGAAGGCCCCACGCATGCAGGCGATGCTGCGCGAAGTGTGGAGCCGCCGCGGTTCGTTCGATCTGACGTTTCTGCAAGAGATGCCGCTGGAGGAGGCTCGCGCATGGCTGCGCAGCCTGCCCGGCGTGGGGCCGAAGACGGCCGCATGCGTGCTGCTGTTCTCGCTGGGCATGCCCGCGTTGCCCGTCGATACGCACGTGCATCGCGTGGCGATACGGCTGGGGCTGATCCCGGAGAAGTCGACGGCGGAGCAGGCGTTCGAGCTGCTGGAGCCGATGCTCAAACCGGAGCAGGTCTATCCGTTCCACATCCAGTTGATCAAACACGGGCGACGCACCTGCTCGGCACGAAAGCCGAGGTGCGGCGAGTGTCCGCTGGCGATGGGTTGTCCTTCGGCTGAGAGCTAGACGTGCGCTTCTGCCCGCATCTGCCGCTGTCTCAACGAGCGGCGCCTTTGCTCGCAGGGCTAGATTCCTCGCTACGCTCGGAATGACGGATGTAGGTCGGAGTGGGGTCACGATCGTTCCGCCAGGACGACCATTCGCTGGCTGTACATTGTGTAGTTGCTGCCGCGGAAGTCGCCCCATGTCTCGCGCGCAGTCAGACCGGCGTCGTTCAGCATTCGTTCCAACTCGGTGAACGTATAGAGCCGCAGCGAGTGGGACTGGACGTGGCGCTCGCCTTCGGGGGTCACGTAGATCCAGTCGTTTTCGATTCTCCCCGTCCGGACGTCGTAGTTGCGGCGCTCCATCATGTACGCGCCATCGGGCAGCTCGCGGAACTCGCTTTCGCGGAACACGCGCATCAGGTTGTCATGGTTCATCGTGTCGATGAAGAATGTGCCGCCGGGCTTGAGGACGCGACGGACGCCTTCCAGCACGCGTTGGTCTTCCGACTCAGTCTCCAGGTAGCCAAACGAGGTGAAGCAGTTAAACACCGCGTCGAAACGTGCGCGACCCGGAATTTCGCGCATGTCGGCGTTGATCCACTCCACATCGACACCGGCCCGCTTCGCGGACTGCTTGGCGAGCCTGATGTGGTACTTAGACAGGTCGAGGCCAGTGACGCGATAGCCACGCTGGGCGAGCGGGATCGAGAGCCGGCCCCAGCCACAACAAAGGTCGAGCACGCGCGCCCCTTTTGGCAGGTCAAGCGCCTGCACAATGAGATCGGCCTGAGCTGCCGAGCGCTGCGCGTCCTCGTCCTGCGTACGCGGGCGTGGTCCCGCTCGATAGAAGTAGTCGTGGTAGTCGCGCTCGAACAGGGCTTTGTACCAGGGTTTCCGCGCCATTTCAACCTCCTAAGGATCAGAAAACCCGCTGCTTGCGGGCAGCGGGCTGACTGTTCTCGATCCGGACGCGCGATCAGTCGCCTGCTGCCACGCAGTTGATTACCAGTACCAGGCGCATGATGCTGCGTTCGTTCATGTTAGGTGTTGGATACCAGACGTGGGTGACGTTGTCAACGGCCCGCCTCCGGCGGGCTTTGCAGAAGCTTCGCTTCTGCGGCTGGATGCTGGCGCTGTCTTGACGACGGGTGTTCTGCGCTCATGGCTAGATTCCGCGCTACGCTCAGAATGACGGGCTGACCTGTGGTCAGCTTGGCAGATGGGCTGACTTTCAGTCAGCTTCGCATCTGCTGGCGGCCGCGAGTAGCCCTTGTCTGTCAGTGCGACTCCGGTGTTAGACTTAACGACACATTCGAATTGAGGCGTAGACATGGTTCGCGTAGGCATCATCAACGTCACGGGCTATATGGGCGCAGAGGCCGCTCGCATTCTGCACGGCCATCCAGGGGTGGAGATCGCCTCGGTGACCGGGCGCAGCGAGGCGGGCAAGCCGCTGGGCGAGGTTTTCCCGCACCTCGCGCCGCTCGGCCTGCAGGTCGAGAAGGAGCTGGGCGACGTCGACGCTGTAATCTCGGCGCTTCCACACGGCGCCAGCGCTGAACGGCTGGCCCCATACATCAAGCGCGGCCTGCCTGTGGTCGACCTCAGTTCGGACTTCCGCCTCAAGGACGCGAAGGAGTACGAGCGCTTCCACGGGCCGCATCCCGCGCCGGAGCTGCTCTCGCAGGCCGTCTTCGGCATCCCGGAGCTGCATCGCGACGAAATCTCGAACGCGAAGCTCGTCGCGAACGCCGGCTGCCACGCGGCGGCGGCGATCTTGGGTTTCGCGCCGGCGGTCCAGGCTGGCCTCGTCGACGGCGACATTGTCGTCGATAGCAAGACGGGGCTTTCGGGCGCGGGCCGCAGTCTGAAGCTGGGTTCTCACTTCTCCGAAACGAACGAGTCTGTCTCGGCGTATGGCTTCGATGGCCACTATCAGCAGCCGGAGATGACGCAAGAGTTGGGCGCGCTCTGGGAGGCGCCCGCCCCACGCATCGCCTTCGTCCCGCACCTGGTACCCATCACGCGTGGCATCCTGGCGACGGCCTATGCCGCGCCGAGAGAAGGCACGAATGGCACCCCCACGGAGAAGCTGCGCAAGCTGTATCAGGAGTTCTACGCGGACTCGCCGTTCGTGCAGGTTGCGGACGCTCCGCCGAGCACGAAGCAAACCGTGGGCAGTAACCGCTGTCTGGTCTATCCGACCTACAACGAAGAGGCGGGGCGCTTCATCATCGTGAGCTGCCTGGACAACTTGGGCAAGGGCGGGGCATCAGGAGGTGTCCAGTGCCTGAACCTGATGCTGGGTCTGCCCGAAACCGCCGGGCTCGAGGGCCTGGCGCTCTACCCGTAGTCGCGATGGAAGCGCCGCTCATCGACGTGCCGGCTGGCACAGTTACGTCACCAATTGGGTTCACCGCCGGCGCTACTGCCGCGCGTATCCGAGAGGATATCGCGGAACGTCCGGACCTATCATTGCTTTACTCCGACCGACGCTGCGTGGCGGGGGCAGTCTACACCACGCATCGCTTTCCCGGCGCGTCGCTCCGCGTCTCGCGCGAGCACCTGGCCGACTTCCATGCCCAAGCGCTCGTTGTGAACTCGGGTGTCGCCAACGCCTTCACGGGCGAGCGGGGAATGGCTGATGCGAGGGAGATGGCGCAGCTCGTTGGCGAACAGCTCGGCGTTGCGGTCGAGGACGTCGCCGTGGCAAGCACCGGCGTCACTGGCTGGCTTCTGCCGATGGATCGTATCCGCGCAGGGCTGCCCAAGATTGAGTTGTCGCGTGACGGTGGCAGCGAACTGGCGCACGCGATCATGACGACCGATACCGTCGCCAAGGAGGCGGCGGCTCAGTTCGAATACGGCGGAGTTACCTACACGGTCGGTGGTGTGGCCAAAGGTTCGGGCATGATCAACCCCAACATGGCGACCATGCTTGGATTTCTCACCACGGACGCCCAGCTTGAGCCGGCCGTCTTCCCCAGTCTCGTTCACCAAACTGTTGATGCGTCGTTCAACCAGCTCACGATCGACAACGAAACGAGCCCGGACGATACGGTGCTGCTGATGGCGAACGGCGCCGCAGGCGGCGAGGCAATCGGTCCACACCATGCGGCGCTACCACTCCTGGCCGCGGCTGTGGAGCATGTTGCGGTGACGCTTACTCGGAAGCTCGCCCGCGATGGTGAAGGCGCGACGAAGCTGATCGAAGTGCGCGTGAGGGGCGGGGCTACGCTCGCCGCGGCTCGTCGCGCGGCCAAGTCCGTGGCGGGCTCGATGCTGGTCAAGGCCGCCATGTTCGGCAACGATCCCAACTGGGGCCGCGTGCTGGACGCAATCGGCTACAGTGGCATTCAGGCGGAGGAGACACGCATCTCACTCGCGCTCCAGGGGGTCGCGACCTATCGGGGCGAACCTGTCCCCTTCGATGACGCTGACCTACGCGAAGCACTTGCTGAGGAAGAGGTACGGATCGAGATCGACCTCGGCGAGGGCGAAGAGACCGCGATGGCCTGGGGCTGCGATCTGACGCCCGATTACGTGCGCATCAACTCCGAATACACAACATGATGTCTAAAGCATCAGCGAACTCCTCTGGCATCAGCGTCATCAAGATCGGCGGCAGCACGCTCGGGAGTTATGACACGTCGCTCGACGACATCGCTGCGCTGTACGCAGAAGGCGAGCGCATAGTCGTGGTGCATGGTGGTGGCGCGACGATCAGCGAATGGCTCGACCGGCACGGCGTCGAGACTCGCTTCGTCCACGGGCTGCGCGCCACAGACGAGGCCGCGCTCGACGTGGTGGTGGCCGTCCTGGCGGGAGTCGTCAACAAACATCTGGTCGCAGAGCTGGAGTCGCGCGGCGCTCGCGCGATCGGCCTTTCCGGAGCGGACGGCGGGTTGCTGCGAGCAACACGCTACGACGCGGAACTCGGCTTTGTCGGGAAGGTTGCTCATGTGGAGCCCGCGCCGCTCCTCAACATCGTCGAGAGCGGGGCGATTGCGGTCATGGCTCCTATCGCGGTCGAAGGGGACTCCAGCAGCGTGAGCGCCCAGCTTCTGAACGTGAACGCCGATACGGCAGCAGGCGAGGTTGCGGCGGCGCTGCCCGCCGAGCGGCTGATCTATCTGACGGACGTGGCAGGTGTCCTCGACGGGGAGGGCAATCTGCAAGCGAAGCTGACCACGACCGAAGCGAAGCGGCTCCTCAAGGGCGAAACGATCACTGGTGGCATGATCCCGAAGCTGGATTCGGCGGTGAAGGCCGCGTCCGCCGGCGTATCCACGCTGGTTGCCGACGGGCGCGAGGAAGGTACCCTTCGCGCCCTGCTACGGGAACCTGACACCGCTTCAGCCACGCGCATCGGCTAATCTGCTACGTTCACGCCACCCACGTTGAATACTAGCTGAGCGTCTGCTAAAATAGTGGCTTAGCAATTACTTACGCATACCCTGCGACAGGCTCGCAAGAGGAGGCAACACGATGGTGAAGGCAGAGACCTTGGAGATGCTCCGCAAGGAGCCGGACGCCGAAGACCTGGACTTGTCCTGGTTGGAGAACCCCGCGGCGGAGCGTGGCCTGCGGGTGACGCCCGGCAAGCGAGGCCTCACGCTGGAGGACATCTCCGTGGGGACCTACGGTGACCCGCCAGAGATGACCAGGAACCAGAGCGGCCGCATGCGAGGTTCGGCGCCTCGGGATGACGCGCAGAACCTGGGCAAGCACTGGATGTTTAAGACGGAGTCATGGTCTGACTCCTCGATGATGATCTACGAAGAGGCGCTCCAGCGCCAGTGGAGTTCCGCCACTGACATCCCGTGGGAGGAGATGCCGGAACTGGAAGACGACATAGAGATGGCGGTGTCGCAGCTCTGCACGTTCCTCACGCAGGTCGAGTTCATCGCCGGCGATCTGCCGGGGAAGTTCGCGCCCAACGTGAGCGCTGAGCACTTCGAGACGGGCCTCTTCCTCGCTTCCCAGATCATGGACGAGGCGCGCCACCTGGACGTCTTCCGCAAACGAGCGCTGGCGAATGGCATCGGCTTGCTGCAGGCCGGCCCGGGCGCCGTCGGGCTGCTCACCGCTGAGAGCTTCCTGGATATGACAGCCAGCCTCCACC
>QIFC01000125.1 GCA_003228685.1 Chloroflexota bacterium | reverse complement strand
CTCAAGCGGTTCGGCAAGATCGACGCCGCGACGATGTTCTCCGGGCGCGTCGTCACAGGCCGGTTCATGGACTCATCGGCTGATGACCTCAAGGAGGTTGTGCAGGGCTGTATCGAACTGCCGTACCACTTCCTTAAGGCGGTGACGCCGTCCATGGTGGAGCGACAGAGCGGCCAGATACTCGTGCTCACGAGCGCATCCGGCGTGCGGCCCACGAACAACGCGCCGCTGTATTCCGCCGCGCGCGCCGGGGCCAACATGCTGATCAAGAATGTGGCGCTTGAGGTCGCGCGGACGGGCGTGCAGGTGAACGCGGTTGGGACGAACTTCATGGACTTCCCCGAGTTCTTGCGCGCCAGCGGTGGCAACGACCCAGAGGTTCGCTCGCGGATCGAGGCAGCGGTACCGATGAAGAGACTGGGCACCGTCGAGGAGTGCGCGGCGTTCTGCATGGCATTCCTCGATGGTACGAGCCAGTTCACAACAGGGCAGTTCGTCGCCTATGCGGGCGGTTGGGCCTAGATCCCACGTAGTAGAAAAGGAGCAAGCATGTCTAACGTAGTCTGCGATCTATTTCGCATCCGATATCCGCTGGTGATGGGCGGCATCACGCCGAACCCTGAGCTTGGCATCGTCGTCTCGAACGCGGGAGGGCTGGGCTGCATCGAGGGCATCATGCAGGCCGATGGCCTGCGCGAGGCGATCAAGCAGTTCCGGTCGAAGTCCGACAAGCCGTTCTCGATCAACTTCCCGCTCGCCCAGGGCAACCCTGAGATGAACGCCGAGAAGGTCAAAGTCTGCATTGAGGAAGAAGTACCGGTGGTGATCACGTCCGCCGGCAACCCGAAGATGTTGACCGCCCAGCTCAAGGAAGGCGGCATCACGGTAGGGCACGTCGTTGCCAGCACGTACCACGCGCGGAAGGCAGCCGCCGCCGGCGTGGACTGCCTGATCGCGGAGCCGACGGAATCTGGAGGCTATCGCGGCGAGCAGGAGATCGCCATGATGGTGCTGATCCCGTCGGTCCGGCGGGCCCTGCCGGACATCCCGCTGGTGGCCTGCGGAACGGTAGCCGACCGCGCGGGCATGGTCGCCGTGATGGCGCTCGGCGCGGACGGCGTACAGCTAGGTACGCGCCTCATGGTGACGAAGGAAGCGGCGGGAAGCTACGGCGACCACGTTGCCAAGCTCGTCTTGGCCGCGGACGATACGTCGACGATGTCGGCGGAGGGTCGCATTCGGCCGCGCATCTCCAAACCGGAGTTCGCGGAGGAGGTGCTCGGCGTCACGAACAAGCGTACGCAGATGGGACAGATCGCCGCGTTGATCGACGAGGTGGTGTCGGTGGAAGATGTCTTCAGGGAGTTGTTCGAGGGCGGGCCCGAACTAGCGCGGGAGGTCGCGGCGAAATTCGACGAGATCACGCAGACGGCGCCCGTTAACTAGCCATGGTGCTGGCCAAGGAAATCCCTGTCGCCCACACGCCCGAGGGTGGCTGGAAGGACGAGATGCCCGCGCCCATTCTCGCGGAGTGCACGGAGCCGCTCGCGCCGGGCATTACGGATATGCGTGGGTTGTGGAAAGCCTGCTCCGTTGAGCTGAACGGCGAGCCCGTCGATGACCTGAGCCACGTCGAACGCGTGGAGCAGGGCGGTAATCGCGTCGTCATCACAGGCGGCGGCGTCGTTCACGACATGTTCTGCGATGGCACGTTGGAGAACGGCGTCAACGATATCAGCGCCTTCAACTGGCAGCCGATCAACGTCGCGGCCGCGTGGGAGGACGGCAAGCACGTTCTCCGTCCCAATAACCTGATGATCGCCGTGACGCGTGAGATGGACGGCGACGAGCTGATCTGGACTATTGTCCCCCTCAAGCGAGTGACCCGTATGCGCCGCGTTCGCGAGTGAGGAGAGCGATATGAAGTTTGACAACCGCGTGACCCAGATGCTGGGCGTCGAGGTCCCGATCGTGCAGGCGCCCATGGGCTGGATCGCGCGCTCGCAGCTCGCCTCCGCTGTCTCGAACGCGGGTGGCATGGGCATCATCGAAACGTCTTCGGGCGAACTGGACGCGGTCCGCGAAGAGATCAAGAAGATGCGCACGCTGACGGACAAGCCGTTCGGCGTGAACATCGCGCAGGCGTTTGTGCGCGACCCCGAGATCGCGCAGTTTGTGATCGATCAGGGCGTGAAGTTCATCAGCACGTCCGCCGGCAACCCTGAGCGCTACACGGAACAGCTCAAGTCGGCAGGCCTGACTGTGTTTCACGTTGTGCCGAGCCTGAAGGCGGCAGAGAAAGCCGTCTCGTGTGGCGTCGACGGCCTGATCGTGGAGGGCGGCGAGGGGGGAGGATTCAAGAACCCGCGCGACGTGGCCAGCATGGTGTTGTTGCCGCTTGTGCGCTCCAAGGTGGACGTGCCCATCATCGCGGCCGGCGGCTTTGTGGATGGCAGCTCGATGGCCGCGGCGTTCGCGCTCGGCGCGGAAGGCGTCCAGATGGGTACGCGCATGGTCTCGGCCGAAGAGTCGCCCGTGCATGAGAACTGGAAACGGTCGATCATCGATGCCAAGGAGACGGACACGGTCTTCCTCAATCGTTTCCAATCGCCGGGCCTTCGCGCTCTGCGCACCGAGAAGACGACGCGCCTCGAGCGTGACCCGGACGCCAACGCCATGTCCGAGTTCGCCACGGTGAGCGATCTCTACTTTGGCGGCGACATGGAGGCGAGCATCGCGCTCACGGGGCAGGTCGCGGGCCGGATCGACTCCGTGCGGCCTGTGAAGGAGATCATCGACGAGGTGGCTCGTGAGTTCTTCGAGTCGATCGACACGCTCTCGAACCAGTACCTGGCGTGACTGAACTCGACCGGGCGGGTTCCATGCCCGGCTACTACCAATCTGTCTGGCCCTGCGAATGCGGCGGGCCCCGGAGACAGAAGACGGCCGCCGGCGATGGCCTCAACCTTCAGCCTGGCGAGAAACTGAGAGCGACAACGCGCGAGCGCCCGGGCCGGTGGCCGGTCATGTTCGTCCAGCGCGACACCGGCGAACTCTACCTGCAGGGTGGGGCCGAGCCATTCCAGCCGGACGAGTCGTTCGGCTGGCTGGAGAAGGTCGATCCGGGCTCGCTAGAGCCGCTCGCCTCATCACCGAAGCTGCCATCCGGCGGACACAACTGGTGCGGAGCCGTCGTCGCTCACGAGAACGGCGACCTCTATGTGACGAACGGCAACTACTGCCATCGGCTCACGCCTGACTGCGAGGTCGTGGCCGAACGCAAGCTGCCGATCGACTGCGCCTACAACGGCCTGCTGATCCTCTCCGATGGCAACTTGATCATGAAGGACATCCAGCTCAGCGAGCCGTCGCACTTTTCTGTGCTGGAACCCGAGAAGCTGGAGGAGGTCGATCGCTTCGAGTTCCCGGATAACTCGGTCGGCCGCATCTGCATCGACGTCACGTCAGACGGCGAGTTCGTCTACGCCACGAGCGATACGAACGTTTATCGCCTCCGCTACGCCGAGGGGAAACTCGAGCTAGAGGACGGCTGGATCGGCGACTACGATCTGCCGGGAGCGGACCAGTCGTTCGCGTGGGACACGTGCGTCGGCGATGACAGCGTCTGGTTCATGGACATGGGCGCGGCTGTCGGCGCGCTCGCCATTCTCACTCCTCGGCCTGTTGGTAGCGTGCCGCCCTCGCTGCATGAGACCGCGTCGGGCCCGCAGCACGTCTTTCGTATGTCGATCGCCGACGCGAGCAATCGAGACGCACTCTCGCCGTTCGGACTGCCGAACGGCGGCATTGTCGCGCCGCCGCTCTTTGATCAGGACAGTCAAGTCCTTGTCGCGTACGACTCCAATAACGGGAAGCTTGGCGGCTGGCGCTATGGAGGACCGGGCGATCTCAGCGCGCTCTGGGCGAAGGACATCCGCAACTTCCAGCAGCCGATGCTGTTCGTGGAGACGCGAGAGCTGATCGTCGATGACGTTCAGGAAGACGGCGACTACGTTGTGGTGCTGGACCTTGAGACCGGCGATGAGCGCGGACGTGTGCACTCGGGCGCGGCGCAATCGTCCGGCATGTTCTTCTGCCCCGGCTGGGACCGCGACGTCTACTACGCTACGCTCTTCGGCCAGATCGCCCGCATCTATGTTGGCTGACCTGGCTGGCAAGGTCATACCACCTTCTCCTTCCAAGCGCCGGCGCGGAAGCGCCCCCAGATCAGGCCGCCCCGTACGATGTTCTCTGTTGTCGCGCCGATCCAGGCGCCGGGTGCCCCCAGGCCGAACACGATAGCGAAGAGGAAAGCGACAGGGATGCGCACGAGCCAGGCAGTCACAGTGATGACGCCCAACACGTAGCGAACGTCACCCGCGCCGCGAAGCGCGCCGCCCAGCGACGCATGCAGGCCCATGAAGGGGAAGGCGATGGCGAAGATGCGCAGGAGCCTCGCCCCGATATCGATCACTTCCTGATCGTCGACAAAGATGCCGACGAACTGCGGGGCGAAGATGGCGAGCAGCCCGCCCAGGACGATCATCGTGCCCATCGCCCAGATCTGCGTGATCACGGCGGCGCGTTCGGCAATCGCCGGTTGGCGCGCGCCGAGGAAGCGGCTCACCAACGTGGTGGCCGCGGCGCCAAACGCGAAGCCGGGAGCGATTGCCAGCTCCAGTGTGCGCAGGGCAATCGTATGCGCCGCGATCGCCGCGGTTCCGAAGCCGCTCACGAGTCTGGTGTAGACGAGGAAGGCGAGCATGAACTGCACCTCCTCCAGTCCGGATGGAACGCCGATGTTTGCGAGGCGCTTGACCTCGGTTCTCCCGGTCTCGAGCGCCTTGCGGAACTGATACCGCGCGGGCCCGACACCACGATAGAGGACGATGATTGCGAGCGTGCCGCCGACGGCGCCGCCCACGGCCGTTCCGATGCCCGAAGCCAGCACCTCCAGCTCGATGCCGATGACGCCGCTGATCAGCAGGAACGCGACGGCGGCGTTGACGACATTGAGCACGATCGACATCAGCATCGGAATCCAGGTGTTGCCGAGGCCACGCATGGCGCCGCTGGCGGCATACATCAAGAGCAGGAGCGGGAACGATAATGCGGCCGCGCGAATGTAGTCGATTCCGAAAGTCCGCACCTCCGGCTCCGCGGCCATCAGCGACAGGAGCGGCCCGGCGAGCGTCCAGAGCACGGCCGTTGCGATGAGGCCCCAGATGAAGGCGATCAGGAGCGACGCCCGCAGCGTGCGTTCGACGTTGCTGGTCTCGTTTGCGCCGTAGTCGCGCGCGATGACGGCCGTGGTCGCGATGTCGAGGCCGAACGCTCCCGCGAGCGGCACCCAGAACAGCAACGCGCTGATACCGATGGCAGCCACGGCGTCGGTGCCGACGTAGTGGCCGACGAGGAAGGCATCGACGGCGGAAAGTACGGAGACAGAGAGCCGCTCGATGAGGACCGGGCCGGCGAGCTTGAAGACGGTGGTTGGGAGCCGCTCGCCGCCCTCAGAGCCGGGCGGCGGCCGCGTTTCTTGTGCCACGGCTTAGATTAGCGGCGCCTGGTGTGGGGAGCTAGCGGGCGTGAGTTAATCGCGACACGGAACGGCCCGCCCAAGGCGGGCCGTTCTCGAGTGCGGGATGGGTAGGCTTGCTAGCGCTAATCGTCTTCTAAGCTGATGGCGACTTCCGGACAGTTGTCGACGGCGAGGCGGGCCTTCTCTTCTAGCTCGGGCGGTACGACGCCATCGTTCTCTTCGTGGGCGTAGCCGAGTTCGTCAACGTCGAACAGGTCGCCCGCGAGCGCGATGCAGCGGTTATGGCCTTGGCACTTCTCCGCATCTACTCGAACTTTCATGGGGCTTCCTTACCTTCTTTCTGCTGACTGTTACGCTTCGAACACGAGCCCCATTTTGCGCGGGCCGCGCACCTGTCCGCCTGCCCACGTGACGGCGTCAGGGTCTTCCAGCCTGAAGTCCGGGATGCGCTTCAGAAACTCTTCGATCGAGACCTGCATCTCCATGCGGGCTAGGTTCGATCCTGCGCAGCGGTGGATGCCTACGCCAAACGCGATGTGCGGATTGTTCGCGCGGTCGAGGATCACCTCGTCTGGGTTCTCAAACTTGCGCGGGTCGCGATTCGCCGCCGGGAAGTTCATCAGCAGACGATCGCCTTCCTTCATCGGACAGCCGTTGTAGTCGGTGTCCTCGGCAATGTAGCGGGCCATGGTGACCGGCGAGTAGGCGCGCAGCAACTCTTCGATCGCCAACGGCATCAACTCCGGCTCTTCGATCAGGCGCTTGCGGTCTTCGGGGTGCTGCGCCAGGTGCCAGAACGCTGAGCCGATCGAACTCCACGTGGTGTCGATGCCGGCGAGCAGGATGAGGAAGCACGTTCCCAGCACGTGCGTGTCGGGCACTGGCTCACCATCGACCTTTTCGTTTAGGAGATAGTCAATCAGGTCGTTCTTGGGGTTCGCTTTGTGGTCCTCGATCTGTTCATATAGGAATGTGAAGATCTCGCGGCCTGACTCGGCCTGCAAGTCGGTGTTGGTGAGGCCCAACTCCAGGAAGTTCTGCACCCAGCTCGTGAACTGGGCTGTCATGTCCTTGGGAATGCCGAGCATGCAGGCGATCACGTAGGAGGGGATCTGCTGCGCATAGTCAACGGCGCCGTCGCAGCGGCCCTTGTCAATGAAGCCGTCGATCAGCTCGTTGCAGTTGTCGCGCGTGAGCTGCTCAAACTTGGCGATCTCCTTCGCGGAGAAGGGCTTCAGGAGGAGCTTGCGCGCCCAGGTGTGGATCGGCGGGTCGGACGTGATGGGCGGGGCCTCGGGCGCGTAGTCGCGCAGGGCCTCCGGCACGTCTTCATCGTCCCAGCCCTCCTGCTCTTCGCCCTCCTCTGGAGGCGGGCCGCCGGGGGCGACCAGTACCTCGCGCGATGAGAAGTGCTCGATGTCGCGCGCGATGTTGAACAGGTCATCGTATCGCGTCGGCATCCAGGAGCCGCCCCAGCGCTCCGTATGGGCGACGGGACACTCGTCGCGCAGCTTGTCCCAGATGGGGAAGGGGTCCTTGATGTACTGCTTGGCGAAGATGTCGTAGTCCGTCGCCCAGTCGCGCTCCTGACTCTTCTTCGCAGGCTCCCTGGTCTTTTCTACTACCATGCTGGTGGCCTCCATCTATCTCGCCTAGCTTGCGGCTAGGTGAAGTTTCAACGATTATCTTAGCAGATACTTAACTAAGATATCCAGCCAGGGTTAGCGTAGTTCTTAGCAGATACTGAGCGCGATTGTCCGGCCGTGTCATGTAACTCCGTGTTCTTCGTAGCCGCGGGAGGGTCTGAAGACCCTCCCCTACGAGTCGAGCCTGGGGCGGGCCAAGGGCCGGGCCCCTGGGTGACCTGCGGGTCACCTTGCAGTTTGCGTAGCAAACTTCGGGTTTGCAGATGGCGTGGGCGGGGCAAGCACCGCCCCTACGCTGTCGCGCGGGAGGGAAGGAGGGGCGGGCCAAGGGCCGCCCCTACGAGCCGTCGGCGTCTACTCTGGTCAGGCCATCAATGAACCCGAGGATGAGGTCGTTGAGGTTGGAGGTGTCTTCGACTGACTCCAGGGCGCCGTAGATGGCCGGTTCGCCGCTCTCTGTGGCGGGCTGGTCGCGGACTTCGTCGGAGGCCTCGCGGAGGTCGTCGAGGAATTGGTCCGCGACGCCGGCGTGGTTGGGCGTGATGACGAGGTGCAGGTTCTTCGGGCGCTGGAGCCGCTCCAGGTCCCACTCTCGCTTGCGCATGGCGCTGGAGAGGGCATAACAGTCGAAGTCGTCGGAGCCGAAGGCGAGCACGGCCATGTCGGGCTCGCCTCGGACGGTGAGGCCGGGGATGGCGTTGATGCCGGCGATGAGCTTCCGCGTGGTGTCCATGGTCGACTTGACGCGCTCCAGGTAGCCCTCTTCGCCGAGGTAGTTCATGAGCGCCCATGAGGCCGCAATGGCGGCGCCGGGGCGGCTGCCGGTCATGGTCGGGGAGCCGTAGAGGCCGCCCGGCCAGTCGGCGCGGCTGTGGAACTGATAGCGTCGCAGGTCTCCGCTGCGATACATGATGGTCGAGGTGCCGCGGACGGAGTAGCCGTACTTGTGGAGGTCGGCGGAAATGGTGGTAACGCCGGGGACGGCGAAGTCGAAGCGCGGCACCGGTTCGCCTAACTTGCGCATGAAGGGGAGGAAGAAGCCGCCGAGGCAGGAGTCGACGTGGCAGAGGATGCCGCGAGCGAGGGCCATGGAGGCGAGCTTGGGGATGTCGTCGATAGTGCCGTAGGGGTAGTTGGGCGCGGAGCCGACGACCATGATGGTGTTGTCGGTGATGGCGGCCTCAGCCTGGGCGAGGTCGACGCGGAGGTCGTCGCCGATGGGGACGGGGACGAGCTTGACGCTGAGGTAGTGGGCGGCCTTGTCGAAGGCGGGGTGGGCCGTGATGGGCACGACGATCTCGGGCTGCTTGATGTGGGGCATCTGGTCGCGGGCCCAGTCGCGGGCGGACTTGAGGGCCATGAGGATGCTCTCGGTGCCGCCCGTCGTCATGTTGCCGATGGCGCCCGGCTGCTCGCCAGCCGCGGGCGCACCGAGGAGGTCGGCCGTCATGGCGATGACTTCCGATTCGAAGCGCTGGAGGCTCTTGAACGCGGTGGGGCCGAGGCCGTTGGTGTAGAGGTACTGGGTGAAGGTGTCGCCCAGCACTTCGGCGACGTCGTCACCGGCGTAGTAGACGAGGGTCCAGATCTTGCCGCCCTTCCAGTCGACGTCCTTGGCGGCCTCGAGTTTGAGCTGCTGGTCCAGCTCGTCGCGGGTCTTGCCTTTGGCTGGCAGTTTCATGGTGGGTGTCCTCCTTGTCGCTCGCGGGCATTCTATCGGGTCTGGTATTAGGCTCTGCGAGGCCGGTCGCTCGCCGACGCGCCTGCGGCGCTGTCGGGCTGACGGTTGGCTGACGACCGCCCTGCGCATGCTAAACTCCCGCCGCATTGCGACGGGTGACCTGCGGTCAGCTATGCAGATTCTTCGAATCTGCGGGCTCCGCTTCATCTGGCTGGCTGGACGTCTGCTAAACTCCCACCGCAGCGTAAGTACTTGGAAGGAGCGACCAATGAGCGACAACGACGGCAGCGGCTCACCTGCGGTGAGCTACAGCACGGTGGACCGGGAGTACGGCCCACCTTCGGTGGGCTTGGCAGTTTGCCAAGCAAACGGGCGACCTGCGGTCGCCTTGCGGTTGCTCCGCAACCGCTGCTGGCTGGCGGTTGGGCGGGGCAAGCGCCGCCCCTACAGCGCTGGCGGCAGGCGGCCGACTATCGTCTGCTAAACTCCTCCACGAGCGCGAGAGGAGCTATTCGATGACGAATGAGACGGCCGGGCCGAGCTACGGGACGATCGACCGGGACTACGGGATGCGGCTGGCGATGACGCCGCCCGATGAGGACGGGCCGGTGTGGATGGTGAATCTGATGCGGTATCGCGAGGTGGCAGCGTACGGCCCACCTTCGGACGGGCAACCGAGCGAGCCAATATCCGGACGCGAGGCCGACGAGCGCTACAGCCCGATCGATGTGCTGGCTAAGATTGGCGCGGAGCCGGTGTTCGTCGCGGATGTGGACACGCAGCTCCTGGGCGATACGCCGAAGTGGGACCGCGTGGGCATCGTGAAGTACGCGACGCGCCGGTCGTTCGTCGAGATGCAGTCGCGCGCGGACTTCCAGGAGAAGCACGTACACAAGGCGGCGGGCATGGCCGAGACGATCGTGATGGGCTGCACGCCGATTTTTTCTTGGAACGAGGGTGTCGATTGGAGCGAGGTGCCGCACCCGCCGACGGACGAGGACGGGCCGGTGACGGTGATCCATGTGATCCGCTTCCACCCAGGACAGGCCGATACGGGGATGGTGCAGTACCAGAACCACGCTGCGGATGTCGCGGTACCGGCGGGCGTGCGGATTTCGGGGTGGTTCGGCGTGGAGGGGACGATCATCGGCGACGGCCGGTCGTGGGACCAGGTGCGCTTTAACGCGTTCCCCAGCAAACGGGCGTTCATGGCTGTGGTGACGGACCCTAACCGGCTCGCCGCACAACGCGAGCATCGCGAGACGGCGATCGCGGACACGTACACGATGATCCTGCGTCCGACGCTCGATAGATTGGCAGCTAGCACGAGCGAGTAGACGGCCTAAGGCGGGCTTGGTGACCTTGCAGCGAGGAGGGCGCGGCAAGCAGCGCCCCTACGGCGAATGGCGGTTGGGCGGAGATCGGCCCGCTTGGTGTGCGAGCAGCATGCTACACTCGGCTGACCGTCCCGGTCAGCTATGCAGTTTGCTTGGGCAAACTGCGGCGCACACTGCAGGAGGTGGCCAGCGTGAGACGAAGCACAGCAGCAATCGCGGCGATTGTGATCGTCGTGACGGCGGGCGCGCTCGTGGTGGGAGGCGCGGCGCCGACGGACGCCGCCGGGCCGGCTGGCGGCGGCGTGACGCTCAGTATGGAATCGCTGGCGATGGAGGTGGGCGAATCAGGCTCCGCGACGCTGAACATCGCCGTCGTGCCGGAGCTGGGCGCCTGGACGATCGACATTGAGTTCGATCCGCTGATCCTGGAGTCGACGGGCTGCACGGCGTTCCAGGGCGGCGTCTGTAACGAGCACTTGTCGGACTCGTCGGCGCGGGTGACGGGCGCCTCAGCCAGGGGTATTGCCGGCGACCTCGACCTCGGTTCCTTCACGTTCAGGTGCGTGGCCGCGGGCACGAGCGCGCTGGAGATCGACATCTTCGTGCTGACCGACGCGGACCTCGGGGGGCTAAATGACCTGTTCCCGATCGTCGTCGACGGCGAGGCCGTCTGTTCCGGCACGGACCTGATCGGCGACGCTAGCTGCGATGGGGTGGTGAATCCGCTCGACGCGGCGCTGATCCTGCAGCTCTCGGCGGGGCTGATCAACACGTTGCCTTGCCCGGACGCCGGCGATACGAGCGGCGATGGCACGACGAATCCGCTCGACGCGGCGCTGATCCTCCAGTTCAGCGCCGGGCTGATTGGCAGCCTCCCGCCATAAGGCCCGCCTCCGGCGGGCTTGCAGTCGCCATGGCGACTGCGGCTGGGTGAACCGAAGGTTCACCATGCGGTTGCTTTGAAACCGCATGGTGGCGGACGGCGCCGGAACCACCTGCGAGTGACGCCCCCCCTTGGGCTTGTACAGACCGGAGACATGGGTGGCTGATGACGGCTTGGCGTTCTGCTGGGCTGGCGATGGGCTATGCAGTTCGCTACGCGAACTGCGGCACGCAACCGCGGCTGGCATGCTAGACTCCGGCAATCACGGCATGAGCGAAGGAGGGCACTATGGACGCCCAACCTGAGAGCTACGCCGCACGCCTGGAGATCGATTATCCGGAGGAGGGGCTGGACAGGGTCAGCTCGTTTTTCCGGATCATCTGGGTGATCCCGATCGCGATCATCATTGGTCTCGTGGGTGGCGGAAGCGGGGGCTCGAGTTACGTGACCGATGCGGGCGAGGTGGTCCAAACGGGGGGTGGCGGTATCGCAGGTGGGCTGGCGGTCGCGACGGCGCTGATGATCGTGTTCCGCCAGCGCTATCCGCGCTGGTGGTTCGACTTCGTCCGCGAGCTGACGCGCTTCACGGGCCGCGTGACGGCGTACATGGCGCTGCTGACGGACCAGTACCCGTCGACGGTCGAAGAGCAGGCGGTGCACATCGAGATCGACTACCCGGACGCGGAGCAGGACTTGAACCGCTGGCTGCCGCTGGTGAAGTGGCTGCTGGCGATCCCACACTACATTGTGCTGATCATCCTGGGGGTGCTCGCGGTGTTCGCGGTGGTGATATCGTGGTTCGTGATCCTGTTCACGGGCCGCTACCCGCAAGGGCTCTTCGACTTCGTCGTTGGCGTCGGGCGATGGGGGCTGCGCGTGCAGGCGTATGCGTTCCTGCTGGTGACCGACCGCTACCCGCCGTTCAGCATGGACGGGTGACCGGCCCACCTGCGGTGGGCTATGCAGTTTGCTCAGCAAACTGCTGACTAGCTTTCGCAACTACGGCTGACCGGGTGACCTGCGGGTCACCTTGCAGATTCTGCGCTTCTGCGGCTAGGGGCTGCGGCTGGGATGCAGGCAGGTTGATGTGCGCGCGCGACAGGCTGAAGCCCAGACGGGCAGGCCTGTCCACAACTTAGGTGGGGAGGGCGCGGCAAGCGGCTCACCTGCGGTGAGCTTTGCAGTTTGCCGAGCAAACTGCGGCTGCGCCCCTACGGCGAACGGCGGCGGTCGGTCATACTCCCCCCATGGCCGCTGACGCTGTCACCGTTGTCATCCTGGTTGCGCTGCTTGCGAGCATGGCGCAGAGCGTGACGGCTTTTGGCTTTGCCCTCATTTCCGTGCCTGCGATGGTGTTGGTGCTGGATGTGAAGGACACGGTGGTGGTGGTGTCGCTGCTGGCGCTCTACTCGGAGGTGCTGCTGGCGTATCGCGTGCGGGACCACGTGCGGTGGCCGACCGTCGGGACGCTGATGGTGGGGAGCTGGCTCGGGATGCCACTGGGGCTGCTGGTACTGCTGCGCGTGCCGGAGGATAGTCTGCGGCTGGTCGTGGGGCTGGCGGTGGTCGTGCTGGCCGGGGCGCTGGCGGCGGGCCTGCGCATCACGGCGCGCGGCCTGCGAACCGAACTGGCGGTCGGCGCGATGTCGGGCGTGCTGGCGACGAGCACGAGCATGTCAGGGCCGCCGGTGGTGTCGTACTTGGTCGGCCGTGGCGATCATCGCGACGAGTTTCGGGGCGTGATGGGCGTCTACCTGCTGACGGGCAGCATCGCGACCGTGGCCATCTTCGCGATCGCCGGGGTAATCACCAGGGACGCGCTGTTGCTTTCGCTGATCGGCCTGCCGGCCGTCGTCGCGGGCAATGTCGTGGGGACCTGGCTGGTGAGCCGCATCGACGCGGCGCTCTTCCGGCGCATCGTGATCGCGCTGCTGCTCGCGACGGCCCTCGCGGGCGTCGGCTTCTCGATCCAGCGCATCGTCAGCTAGGCTCTGCGAGGCCGGTCGCTCGTCTCGCCTCGCTTCGCGAGGCGACGCTGATTTATGGCATCATGTCGCAGCATGGCACTTGAGGTGACGGAAGAGGACGCGGGCAACGAGCCAAGCGCGGCGGCGCAGGCCGTACTGGCGAACAGCATTCGGGCGTATGGGTCCAAGGCGCTGATGGTGCTCTTCATCCTCAACGCGATTGACGAGTTCGAAACCGAGTGCCAGCGGCGCGGTATTCGGCTCTTCGTGCTGCCGCCCCGCTCACCGAAGCTCAACGGCTCCGTTGAGCGCGCCCAGCGCACCCACACCGAGGAGTTTTACGAGGTCTGGGACCTCCCCTGGACGGTCGGGCCGCTCAACCGGAAGCTGCGCGCCTGGGAGCGGATCTACAACACCGTGCGCCCGCACCAGCCGCTCGGATACCGGACCCCCCAGCAGTATCTCAGAGAACTTGCCCACGCGGGCAAGACCTAGCAATGTGTCACTAATGTACTGAACGAGTACAACAGGTTGACAACCTGAGGCTGAATTGCCATACTGGCCGTGACTGGTGGCCGTCAACACTTAGGCGTTCTTGAAGCGCACTTCCCCGCGTCGACGGCCCGATATGGGGGATGTTCAGGCATGATTCCCGCGATGTATCGCTTCGACCGGGTAACCTGGCTTGCTGTTGCTATTGTCTTAGTTGCCGTTAGCCTGTGGGCGCCAAGAAGTTCTGCGTCTGCAAGCGACCCCCTGACGCCCATAGAGGACATCTACGCTGCGATGGTCATTCAGAACCTTCAGTCTGATGGGCCCAACTACGTAACGGGCGACGTACCAGTGTTCACATATGACATCGTGAATAAGTCCGGGCAATCTCTGAAGGTTCCGAAGGTTCAGCTTAATCCCTCCTTCAGCGACAATTTGGTCGGAGTCACACAGCACTGGATAGAGCGGCTGGGCCCAGACAATACCATCCCAAGCATTCCTCCCATCGTCACCAGAGACCCCCAGGGGCGCTACGCTGCTGGCGGTCGCGTTATCCAGAGCCCCAGCAAGGTGCCTCCATCCTTCGCCCTGTCTTTGAGCCGGATGCTAGGCGGCACGTCAGGGTTTCCCGCCGGCGACTATCGCTACTACGTCGAGTACAAAGAGCTGTCCGCAGACGGGGGTGAAGTCATTCAAAGCGAATCATTGGTGATCACCTTTGAAGTGGCAACGCCAACACCATCGCCGACGCCCTGCCCTCTGGCCCAAATCCCCACGCCGAACGGATGCGTTCCCCAACCTGTCGGTGGCCTCTCGCTGGAATCGGGGCTTCGGGCGCTGCCTGTGGAGACGGCCCAGACCTCCAACTCACTCTGGACCATCATGGTTGGCAGCGCTGGGGTGGCGAGCCTACTCGCCCTCGGCGGTGCGGCCTGGTACGCGAAGCGGCGGCGCTGGAGCAGCTAGTCTGAGCCCTGACGCATTCGCACGACAACGATTATGCGCTCGGTCATCTGTGCCCTGAGACACCGTTGCTGAAGCTTTAACCTGTTGGTGTGTAGCCTTGAAGCGCTATCGGGGTTCGTATTGGCGGGAGTGCATGGGAGTCGAACCCACCTGGGATGGGGCTACCACCCCACAACGGTTTTGAAGACCGCGGAAGCCACCGGGCTACATCCACTCCCACTGCTACATAGGGTCAGGGGTAATGGGGTTGAGGGTCAAGGGCTGAACCGCGGTTCAGCTTGCAGTTGGGTGACCTTCGGTCACCTTGCAGTTGCTCCGCAACCGCGGGCAGCTTCGACAGGCTCAGCATGGCGATCCCCAAAACGCGGCGTTAGCCGTCGAAGGCGCTCGTGATGTGGTGATCGGCGCGGATGGGTGACCTGCGGTCACCTTGCAGTTGGGGTGACCTTCGGTCACCTTCGCAACTGCGGCCCACCCGAGCGACCGAGGGGGCCGAGCGTCAGCCGCTGAACGCGTTCGTAATATAGTGGTCGGCGCGGATGGCGGCCGTGGCGCCGTCGCCGGCGGCGGTGACGACTTGGCGCGCGGAGTTCACGCGCACGTCGCCCGCCGCATAGAGCCCGGGAACTTCCGTCTCCATCCATTCGTTCACGTAGACGTGCCGGCCCGCGTCCATTTTGACCAGCCCGTCAAGGATACTCGTATTGGGCGAGAGCCCGATAAAGATGAAGATGGCCCCGACATCAAGCGTCGACGCGGCGTGGGTCTTTACGTTCTCCAGGCTGAGACGCTCGACGGCTTCCATACCCTCGATGGCGGTGACGACGGTGTCCCAGACGAACTCGATCTTGGCGTTGGCGAACGCGCGCTCCTGCAAGATCTTGCTGGCCCGCAGCTCGTCGCGACGGTGGATCACGTAGACCTTCGAGGCGTAGCGGGTGACGAAGAGGCCTTCGTCCAGGGCGGCGTCACCGCCTCCGACGACGGCGCAGACCTGGCCCGGGAAGAACGCGGCATCGCAGGTGGCGCAGTAGGAGACGCCGTTGCCGGTGAAGTCCGCTTCCCCGGGCACACCGAGCTTGTTGTAGTCGGCGCCACCGGTGTAGATGACGGCCTTCGCGGTGTAGACGCCGTCCTTGGTCTGGACCGAATGGAGGCCGTCTTCGCGCTGGCCGAGGGCTGTGACCTCGGTCAACGCGACCTCCAGCCCGTACTTCTCGGCCTGACGCTGCATCTGCTGGCCGAGTTCGAAGCCGTTGGCTTCGTCGATGCCGGGGTAGTTCTCGACGGTGGAGGTCAGCGCGATCTGGCCGCCGGTCACTTCACGTTCCAGCAGGAGCGTCTTGCGCCTGGCTCGGGCAGCGTACAGCCCCGCGGCTAAACCCGCGGGGCCGGCGCCTATGATTGCGATGTCGTAGTGGCGGCCGTCAGATGCGGCCGTCGGTTGACGGGCTATAGGACTGCGTCGAGTCGCGCCGCGAGGTCGCTCTTGGGGCGGAAGCCCACGATCTGGCCGACAGACTCGCCTTCCTTGAATACGAGCAGGGTCGGGATGCTGCGGATGCCGTACTTGACGGCCGTGTCCGGGTTGTCGTCGGTGTTCAGCTTGACGAACTCGACCTTGCCGGCGTAGTCATCCGCCAGCTCTTCAACGACTGGAGCAACCATGCGGCAGGGGCCGCACCAGGGCGCCCAAAAGTCCACTAGGACCGGCTTATCGGCCTTGAGCACTTCCTGCTCGAAATCGCTGTCTGTTACGTCTCGCGGCTTTGCCATTGTGTTGGTTCTCCTTATCTTGACTCTTGTTGATAGTATGGTACCATACCCCCAGGGGGTATGTCAATCATGACTGAACCAGACCTAAGCCATCAAGCCAAGACCCGATTGCGCCGTATCGAAGGTCAGGTGCGTGGGATCGAAGGAATGCTCGATAAGATGTCGGGCTGTAGCGATGACGCGGGAGCGGGCGAGCCGTGCGATAGTTTGCTGACCCAGGTCTTGGCCGTGCGCGCCGCGGTGGAGCAGGTCGGGTTGATCATCATGGAGCTTCACCTTCAGCAGTGTGTCCTTGAAGGCGTGGACATGGACGAAGGCAAGATGCGGGACCTGCATGAATCGCTCAAGCTCTGGTCTCGTCTCGGCTCCGGGTAGCAGCGGCTGCATCGATTGCACCGTCCCGAGCGGCCGGCTGGAGCGCGCCGCGTAACGCATCCAACATGCCGGAACCGGCCACTTCACTCGCGCGACGCAGTCCGCTCATGATCGCTTGCGCGTCGGCCCGGCCATGCGCGACGATGACCGCGCCATTGACGCCAAGGAGCGGTGCGCCTCCGTACTCTCCATAGTCCATCTTGCTGCGCATCTCCATGAGCGCCGGCTTCAGGACGGCCGCCGCAAGCTTGTAATGCAGGCGGCTGCTGAGCACTTCCCGGAGCTGGCTGAAGATGAAGTCAGCAACGCCTTCGGTGACCTTCACCGCGACGTTGCCAGTGAACCCGTCCGTGACGAGGACGTCGGCGACGCCAAGGGGCACGCGATCGGGCTCGACGTTTCCAACGAATCGGAGGCTGGTCTCCTGGAGCCGTGAGTAGACCTCTTGTGCGAGTTCGTTGCCCTTGCTGTCTTCCTCACCGATGTTCAGCAGTCCAACCCGCGGCTGGTCGATGCCGAAGACCTTCTCCATGTAGACGGAGCCCATCTGACCGAACTGCACGAGCCACGATGGTTTGCAGTCCACGTTGGCGCCGATGTCCAGGATGAGGATGCCTTTTTCCGTGAAGGGCGCCATGGCGCCGATGGCGGGCCGCTCAACGCCTCGCACGCGGCCCAGCTTCAGCAGGGCAGAGGCCATGACTGCGCCCGTGTTTCCCGCCGAGAGGAGGGCGTCCGCATCGCCAGCCTTGATCAGGCTCATGGCAACGTTGATCGAGGCCTGCTTCTTTTGGCGCACAGCCTGAGCCGGCGGCTCGTCCATCTCCACAACTTCGGTGGCTTCGACGATCTCAATGCCAGCCGGGGTTCCGCCGTGCTTGGCCAACTCTTGGCGAAGAGAGGCGGCAGCGCCTACGAGCGCCACGTCGATGTCGAATTCTCGCTTGGCAAGGAGCGCGCCGGCCACCGTTTCGGCGGGCGCCAAGTCACCGCCCATGGCGTCCAGGGCGATGATCATGAGCCTTCCTCCGGCCGCCGGGCGATGGTGATCATGTATTCGCTTGTGTTGTCGTACGGCGCGAGATCGTAGTCGCCGTACACCTGATCGAGTTCCAGTCCTGCGTCACGCAACAATCCTTCCATCTCGTAGCGTGTTGTGAAGCGTAGGTCAACCTCGTCGACGATGCGGCTGAGCTGTCCGTCCGCGCTGAGGCAGTCGTAGATGTTCGTCTGGCGTTGGTACTGGCGGGCTGCGTCGACCCGCACCGAGTGTGTTTTGATGACGGTCACGCCCGCGTCTGGCAGTTCTCGGGTCCAATCATGGAAGAGCGGCACGCTGTCTCCGAGTTCCCAACTGTTGTGCAGGAGCGGCCGCAGATCGCACAGGAAGAGGCCGCCAGGTACTAGATGGTGTTGCACGCGACGGAGGCAGCGGGCTTGGTCGTCGGGGCTCAGCAGGTGGTCGAAGCCACCGGCCCCGGCGAAGACCATCGCGAACTTCCGCTCGATGGCAAAGGTGCGCATGTCGGCCTGCTCTAAGTGGAGGCGGCTGGTGATGTCAGGCGCGGCCTTGCCGCGCGCACGCTCGAGCATGGCAGCGGACCTATCGATGCCCCAGACTTCGCGCCCCGATTGCGCGAGCGGCAGGGCGACGCGGCCGGTGCCGACGCCCAGCTCAAGGATGGGACCGTCGCAGTGTTGGGCGAATTGCTGGTAGAACGGCAGGTCTTCCGCGACGTCACCGAAGTCGAGGTCGATCAGTTCTGGGAGGCTGGGGTAGCGATGAGCCATGGCATTGTCGCCGCGTCCAGGCGGCTGTTGGATTCTAGGGTCGCTGTTGGCGAAGCGTCAAGATTGAGTCTGAGCTGATGGCAAGAGTGGGGACGTTTGTGATCTCCTCCCTTGACAGCCCGCTACCCACCGCTGTATATGAGTGTCATTCAGTCACGGGGAGCGTGCGGGGTAGGACGCGACCGGCGACAGCGCCTTTCGCCGCCGTAATAAGGGAGGTTGCGATGGCACGCGTCTACGATAAGTACCTGAGGCAACGGATCACACGCCGGCGGCTGTTACAAGCGTCCGGCGTTACGGCGGTAGGCGCCGGCGCGGTCGCGCTGGTGGGCTGCGGCGACAGCGGCACCAGCACGAATGGAGCCGCGACGGCGGTCGATGAGGGCGAGGTCACCAAGAATGGCATACTCCACATTTCCCACGGAGCGGTGCTGCCGACGCTAGACACGTTTGGCGCTGCCGCGCTGATCCCGAATGTCGCGTTCGGCGGCTCTGTGTTTGACCACCTCTTCTATGTCCCGCTCGACACGCAGAAAGTAGAGCTGTTGCTCGCGACGAACGTAGAGCAGGTTGATGAACAAGGCCTGGAATACGTGATCACGATCCAGGACTCGGTCTTCCATGACAAACCGCCTGTTAACGGGCGGCCTGTGCTCGCCAGCGATATCAAGGCGACGTATGAGGCGTACGCCGCGGACGACCTCGCCCCGGGCCTTGGCTGGCACCACGACATCCTTGAATCGATCGATGTCCCGGACGATAATACGGTGATCATCAAGCAGAACCAGCCATACGCCTGGTTTTTCCACCCAGGCGGCGCCGGCAGCCTGGGCTCCTCGAATATCCATCCGGTCGAGGTGTTGGCTGAGGGCTATGACCGTGGCAATTCGTTGATCGGTAGCGGCCGCATGATGTTGACCGAGAACCGCGCGGGTGAGTTCTTCCGGCTCGACAAGCACCCTGGCTGGCGCATTGAAGGCGAGCCGTGGCTGGCCGGCAGCACGAGTTCGCTGATCGGCGAGTCGGCGCAGGCACAGGCTTCGTTCCAGGCTGGAGACATCGACACGGTCGGCCTGTCCAACAAGCTGGAAGCCGACCAGATGGAGTCTCGCATGGGGGACTCTATCACCGTTACAAGCACCTTCTCCCGCGCGTACCACGCACTCATGCTCCAGCTAGACCGAGTGCCGGAATTCCAGGACCCGCGCAACCGGCGCGCCATCAACAAAGCGATCAACCGCCAAGAGCTGATCCAAGGTATTGAGTTCGATCCCGAAGGTGGCGGGCCGTCCGGCCCCATTCCGCCCGCCCAGGCCGTCTACGCCCTGCCTCAGGATGAGATGGACGAGTACTTCCGCTACGACCCGGAAGAGGCAAAGGCGTTGTTCGAAGAAACAGGCTTCGACCTGGACCGGACCTACAACCTGATCTTCTACATTTTGGGGGATGATCAGCAGAAGAGAGCGCAGCTACTAAAGGAGCAGTTCGAGCGAGTCGGGATGAAGGTCAGGATCGAAGGGCAGGACTTGCTCGCGAAGTGGCTGCCTCAGACGTTGCCGAATGGCGACTACGATATGACGGCCTACACGCAGCTCCCGTACGACGACCCGCACTTCCCGATGAGCTTCTACACAACGCGCTCGCCGCTTGGGGACATTGAAGACCCGCGCGGCCGGAACAACATGGCGTACTTCAATGAAGTGTTGACCGCGGCGATCGATGACTCAGAACAGGAACTGGACGAAGAGGTGCGCGTCGAGAAGATCAAGGACGTGGTGCGGATGATTGTGGCTGACGAGGCGCCGATGATCAACCTCTACTCCAGCGTCTCATACGGAGCGCGCCACAACTGGTACAAGGGCACTCTGCCTGCGAGTCGTGGCTCCTTTGCACTGTTCAACGGACGGAGCTGGATCGACACGAACCTCCGAGGTTCGTAAGAGACACCACCTATGTGGCGCTTCATCGTCCGCCGGCTGACGTTCATACCGATCATCGGGATTATCATCTCGGCGTTCGTATTCGTCATGCTGCGGGCGTTCCCGCAGATCACGGGTGACCCGGCTGTCAACATCTGCGGCATGAACTGCTCGCCTGAGCGGCTCGAGCTGATCCGTCACGAACTGGGTCTGGATAGGCCGATCATCGTCCAATACGGCGAATGGATGGGCGACGTCCTGACCGGGAACATGGGCACCAACTACTACGGTGGGCTCGACATCTCCCAGGAGATCGTCCGGCGTCTTCCGGTCAGCATTGAGATCATGTTGCTGACGCTCGTCTTCGGCGGGACGATCGGCATCACGTTCGGCATCATATCCGCCGTGATGCGAAACTCCTCGTTGGACTACGGCCTGAGGTTTTTTGCCGTGTTCGGCCAATCGCTGCCGGATTTCTTCCTGCTCGTCCTCCTCATCGTGATCCCGTCGATCTTATGGAACTATTCCGCTCCCATTGGAGGCTATGTAGCGCCATGGGACGATTTCTGGACGAACTTTAGGATGTTCGTGCCACCCACCTTGATCTTGAGTATCGGTGGCGCCGCGGGTTTGATGCGGCTGACGCGTAGCACGATGTTGGAGGTGCTGCGTAGCGACTACGTGAGAACGGCGCAGGCCAAGGGCCTGCATCCAAGGGCAGTCATCCTGAGACACGCGTTCCGCAACACACTAGCGCCGACGATCACCGTCCTGACCTTCACGTTGGCGACTGCGTTTGGCGGCGCGTTGATCCTGGAAGTCGTCATGGGCATCGACGGACTGGGTGCGTTCTTCTTCCGCTCAGTCATCCAGCGTGACCTGCCCGTCGTGCAGTTCACCGTCTTGTACACGGCCATGATCGTGGTCTTCATCAACCTGTTACAAGACGTTACGTACGCCTACATCGATCCAAGGGTGAGGTTCTCCTAATGGCGACGGCAATTACGCTCTCGGAAGATCAATCGTGGACGGCCTTACCCGAGAGGAGCCGCCTCAAGGATCTGCTGCGCATCGCCAGGCGAAACCCCGTCGGGGTCTTCGGGCTGTTTATCGCCATCGGCTTCGTTGTTCTTGGTGTGTTCGGTCCGTTCATCGCTCCATACGATCCACAAGTCTCCGACGTTGAGAACCAATTCGCTGGCCCTTCCTGGGCTCATCCGTTCGGCACCGACGGCCTCGGCCAAGACATACTCAGCCGAACCATCGCGGGCGCGCGCATTTCATTGATCATTGCAACCGCGGCCGTCGCAATCGGGGTAGCCGGCGGCTCGATGGTGGGCATCATTTCGGGATATTACGGCGGCGTCGTGGATAGCTTTATCCAGCGCACAGGCGAGGCAGGGGCGGCGTTCCCGGGGCTCTTCCTCTATCTGATGCTGATCGCCGCTATGGGTCAGGGCGTCAACACGATCATTACGGGCATCGCGATCTTCGCCTTTATTGGGGGTTCGCGTGTCTTGCGGGCGTTGGTGCTTGTCCTCAAGCAGGCCACGTTCGTAGAAGCTTCGCGGTCGATGGGGGCATCCGAAACCCGGATCGTGCTTCAGCACATCCTCCCCAATGTGCTTCCGATCATCATCGTCGTAGCAACTGGCGCTATCGGCGGGGCGATTCTGGCAGAGGCAGCGTTAAGCTTCCTCGGCATTGGCGTAGAGCCCGGGACGCCTTCCTGGGGGATCGACCTCAGCGACAACTATAGCATTGCAGCGACGCTGGGTAAGTGGCACCTGATTGCGTTCTCGGGCGGGGCGATCAGCCTGGTTGTGCTGGGGTTCAACCTGCTTGGCGACACGCTGCGAGACGTTCTGGACCCGAGGCTCCGCGGCACCATCAACTAGCCTTCTTCCCTAAGCCGAGACAATTGGTCTATCATGCAGCATTCGTGCGCATGGAAGCGCCATGGAGCGCGTATGTCGCTGCTTGAGGTAGACAGCCTGTCGATCCAGTTCGGCGGGCTTGTGGCGCTGGACGGCGTTTCGTTCGAGGTAGAGGCCGGCGCGATCATGGGGCTGATCGGCCCTAACGGGGCCGGCAAGACGACGGTCTTCAACTGCATGACCGGCGTGTACGTGCCGACCGCCGGGTCGATCACGTTCGAAGAACATGACCTGCTGCAGATGCAGCCACATCAGATTATCGGGACCGGCGTGGCGCGGACCTTCCAAAACCTAGAACTCTTTGGATCGATGAGCGTGCTCGAGAACTTGCTCGTCGGACAGCACTCGTCGATGCGAGCAAACTTGCTCGATTGCTTGCTCCGACTGCCGCGTGCCGTAAACGAGCAACGCCAAGCGCGCGATCGCGCGGGCGAAGTGTTGGAGTTCTTGAACCTGAGCGAACATCGAGACGTGCCGGTTGCCGGCTTGCCGTTCGGCCTGAAGAAGCGTGTTGAATTGGCAAGGGCGCTGGTGTCGTCGCCGCGCTTGATCCTGCTGGATGAGCCCGCCAATGGCCTCAGCCATGAGGAGGTCAACGACCTGATCGAACTGATCCGCTCGCTCCGCGACGAGTTTCTGGTGACCGTGCTGCTGGTCGAGCACCACATGGGACTGGTGATGGCCGTTTCGGACAAGGTCAGCGTTCTCGACTTTGGCAGGAAGATAGCAGAGGGAACGCCAAACGAAGTGCAGCAGAACCCCGCAGTGATCGAAGCGTATCTGGGAGCGCCACGTGCTCAGCCTGAGTGACATTCACGTTTCGTACGGCTCGGTGCTGGCGCTCAAGGGGGTGTCCGTCGAAGTGCCGACGGGCGGAATCGTCGCACTCTTGGGCGCCAACGGAGCGGGAAAGACAACGACGCTCCGAGCGATCTCAGGTCTGCTTCACCCAACAAGCGGGACGATTGAATTCGAAGGAGAGCGGATCGATCGGATGCCCGCAGAGCGCGTGGTGCGAATCGGCATTTCCCAAGTACCCGAGGGCCGCCAGATATTCACTGAACTCACGGTAATGGAGAACCTGCGTCTTGGCGCCTACACGAGACGCGACCGCGGCGTGAGGCAAGATCTGGAACGCATCATTTCGTATTTCCCGGTGCTAGGCGAGCGTTCCGGTCAGCGAGCGGCGCTCCTGAGTGGTGGCGAACAGCAGATGCTCGCGATCGGGCGCGCTCTGATGGCGAAGCCGCGGGTCCTCTTGCTCGATGAACCTTCGCTCGGGCTGGCGCCCATCCTCGTTGGTGAGATTTTCGAGATCATCAAGACGATCAATAGGGAAGAGCAGCTTACCATCCTCCTCGTCGAGCAGGATGCCAGCCTGGCACTTGCCTTCGCGGACTATGGATACGTGCTCGAATCGGGCACGGTCGCGGTGGAGGCGACCGCTGAGGAACTGCGCGGGAATGAGTCCGTGCGCCGATCGTACCTGGGCTACTAGAGATGAATTCAGTCATGTCGATCGTTGTGGTTCTGGCTTCTGCCCCGCCTTGGGAGGATCCAACCCTTTTCGCGCAACAGATTCTCAGTGGGATCGCGAGCGGAAGCCTCTTCGCGATCCTGGCTCTGGCGATTGTGATGATCTATCGCTCAACGAGCGTGCTGAATTTCGGCCAAGGCGAGATGGGGCTGTTTGGCACGTTTATCGCATGGTCGTTCATGACGAGGATGGACTTTTGGCCGGCCTTCTTCCTGGCGATCTTGGTGGCAGCCGTGCTCGGCGCGGCGTTAGAGCGCTTCATACTGCGGCCCGTGGCGGACGCGCCTGTACTCAATTCGATCGTTGTTACGCTCGGGCTGTTTATTGTGTTCAACGGCCTGTCGCTGTGGATCTGGGGCTCCCAACCGAAAGGCTTCGGACCGTTTTCCGTGTTCAAGGGCGCTCCGACATGTGTAGGCGACGTTTGCATCGGCCGCCTCAGCATCGGCATCCTGGTAGTCACGCTCGTCATCATGGTCTTGCTCTACCTGCTGTTCCAGCACACGCGGCTCGGGTTGGCCTTGAGGGCCACAGCGCAGAACCGCACAGCGAGCCGTCTCGTTGGCGTCCCTGTAGGCAACATGCTGTCGATAGGGTGGGGCCTCGCGGCTGCCGTTGGCGCGGTCGCTGGGGTGATGGCAGCGCAGAGCCTGAGCCTGACGACCGGAACGATGTTCGCGGTGTTGCTCTTCGCCTTTGCCGCCGCCGTCCTTGGGGGCCTTGACAGCCCGGTTGGGGCGGTCGTAGGCGGCATCACCATCGGCGTGGTGAAGAACCTCGCCGGCACCTACGTCCCTCCGGAGGTCGGGAGCGTCGACCTTGCCGTCGCGTTCCTCGTGATCATCCTCGTGCTGATGGTCCGTCCAACCGGACTGTTCGGCCGGCGAGCCGTGAGGCGTGTGTGATGAGGAGGGCGCTCCTTCAGCCGCGCGTGCTCTGGTTCTCGCTCCTTGGTGTCGTGCTGATCGTGTTTCCATACGCACATGGGTGGCCCCTCTTTGATGGTTCGATCAACAACCTGGGGTTCTTCACAGTGGAAATCACCGAGTTCCGCACCTTTAACTTGACCATGTTCGGCGTGTGGTTCTTGGTGGTCATGAGCATGAACCTGCTGACCGGATCGAGCGGCCAGATATCGCTGGGCCATGCTGCCGTCGTGCTGGTTGGCGCGTATACGACTGGCATTCTCTTCGTCGAGTTTGGCGTCCCACTGGCCCTGGCGGTGATCGTTGCCGGTGTGTTCACCGGCGTCGTCGGGGGTGTCTTGATCGGCTTGCCGGGCGCGCGGTTGGCGGGTCCCTACCTGGCAATCGCGACCTTTTCGCTCATCATCACGATGCCCCAGATCCTCAAGCTCAATGGCATCGACTCGCTGACGAACGGGGCGCTCGGGATCGGCATCCGCCCCGTGGAAGCCCCGGATTTTGTGAACGACGTGCTCGGGGCGGTGACTGGGGGCGCCGTCGCCGTCGACGGGAGACAGTGGATCTACTATATGACGATTGGGACCGCGGTCCTGATGGCCGTGCTTCTTTGGAATCTCACGCGCAGCAGGATTGGCCGTGCGTTCGTCGCGCTCCGTGATAGCGAAATCGGGGCCGAGCAGATGGGTGTGAACGTTCCGTTCTATAAGGCGCTGGCCTTTGGGATTAGCTCCTTTTATGCCGGGATCGGTGGAGGGCTGTTCTTCGTCGTCCAGACGTTCGTCGCCCCGGAAAGCCTGCGCTTCAATGACTCAATCCTGTTCCTCCTGGCCGTGGTCATCGGCGGACTGGGTTCTATACTTGGCTCCGTCTTTGGGGCCCTGTTCTTGGCGTTCCAGGCCGAATTGATCAGCAACCTGCCGGACTGGATTCCGGGGCTCAGCCGCGTACGGGATTTTGAACGACTGAGTCCTGTCATCTATGGCAGCCTCCTCATCGTCACAATCCTGACGTTCCCGAGGGGGCTGGCCGGGATTGTTCAGAGCGTGCGGAGCTTGGGACGCGGTGGAAGGAACGGGGCATTGGACCTTCCTTTGCTCAGTCCGATACGCGGGGCCTTGCGAAATCTCTCGGCTGGTCTGTTGGGGAACTCAGATTCGGATGGTCGTGGGAAGAAGGAATGACAGATGATATGCGAACGAAGGGGTTGCGCTTACCAAGCGTTCCCGATGTATGCTCCAACTGAATCACGTCAAGCATAACAGGGAGGAGACGCATGCGAACTACACGAATGCTCTGGGTGCTGGGCATCCTTCTAGCAGGCACGATGCTGTTTCTGGCAGCGTGCGGGGACGACGACGGAGACGACGGCGGGCCAACCGAGCCTGCGGACGGCGCGGAGGTGCCTGGTATCAGCGACACCGAGATCGTGCTGGGGGCCCACACTTCGCTGACGGGCCCGATCGCTGCTTACTCGATCATTCCAACCATGGCCTCTGCCTACTTCGACTACATTAACGAAACAGAAGGCGGTGTCAATGGCCGGACGATCACCTATCTACTCGAGGACGACCAATACTCACCGCCGCTTGCGGTGGACCTGACGAGAAAGTTAGTTGAGCAAGATGGCATCTTTGCCATGTTCAACGCCCTCGGAACTCCCAACCACCTGCAGGTAATCGACTACCTCCAGGACCAAGGCGTACCTGACATGTACCTCGCGACCGGCGCTACCGAGTGGGTGCGAGATCCGGCCGCGCGGCCGTTCGCGTTCGGATCGAATCCCAACTACACCGGCGAGGGCCTGGTTATGGGCAAGTACATCACCGACAACTTCGCCGGGGGCAAGTACGGCGTCATTCTTCAGAACGATGACTTTGGTATTGACGGGCTGGCCGGGGTCAAGCTTGGCGTGAATGACACGGTCGAGCTGGTGGGCGAAGAGCCGTATGAAGTGACAGACCCGGACCTGAACTCTCAGGTCGACCGGCTGCGTGCCGCCGAGGCTGACGTGGTGGTGATCTTTTCCACGCCGCTGCTCCTGGCGAACGCGATCAGGCATGCCAGGCAAGACCTGGACTGGGACGTTCCGTTTATCATCAGCGCGGTCAGCATGAACGAACTGACGGCGCTGATCGCCGGTGACGACGTGATTGAAGGCACCATTGGTCCTGTTGCCACATTCATGCAGTGGCAGGAAGACCTTCCCGGGATCCAACGGCATCTCGAGATCCTCGAATTCGCGGGAATCGACAGGTCCGGGGCGAGTGTTCTGACGCTGTACGCGCAGTATGTGGCGGAAATGATGGTCGAGACGCTGAGGAGAGCGGGCGACAACCCGACCCGCGCGGGGCTGATTGAAGCGGCGGAATCGTTGGAGGACTGGACCTGCTCGGTTTGCCTCTACTCAGTGACATTTAGTCCGGATGATCATGACCCCGCTCAGACCTTCGCGCTGGCGGAGTATAGAGGCGGGAGGATCGAGATCACAGGCCCGGCGTATTCCTACGAGGGCGTTGCTGTCGCGGATCTCAGCGTCGATTCCCTTGAGGAGGTTGAACTTCCAGAAGGCGCGCAGCCATAGACTGATATACGGCAATTTTCGAGAGGGCCGGGAACGTTCCCGGCCCTCTCCGCCCAAGCGCGATCTCCATTCGCACTGAAAGGCTAAGGAGTAGACAGGGGGGCAAATGCAGCAAGCAGCCACATACCAGACGCTGAGCGTCGCGGTTTTTCCCAGAGACACGATTCTCCGCAACGCGTTGCTCGTCGGAGCCGCCGTGGTGTTTATCGCCCTCGCGGCCCAGGTGACGTGGAACTACCCATTTATCGAAACGCGTGCCGGGAATCCCGTGCCGATCACGGGTCAGACGTTCGCCATCCTCGTGACCGGCGCGCTACTAGGCTCGCGGCTGGGGACATTGGCGGTCTTCGCCTATCTCGTGGCAGGCGTGGCCGGCGCACCGGTCTTCGCCGACTGGTCTCGCTACTATACGACGTTCGCCGGCGCGACCGGTGGATATCTACTTGGCTTCCTTCCCGCCGCCTTCATCGTTGGCTGGTTCGCCGAACGAGGCTGGGACAAGTCCGGATGGTTTATTCTTGTCATGTTGGCCGCGAACGCAGTGATCTACGTGCCTGGCCTGATCTGGCTGAATCGATGGCTGGCGATCATGAACTTTCCGGTTGACACGTTTGAGGCGGGCCTCTGGCCGTTCGTCCCGGGCGACCTGGCGAAGTTGATCGCCGCTTCTCTGGTCCTGCCTGTCGGCTGGTCGATTGTGAGGGTCCTCCGAAGCGAGCCACCTTCGCCATAGCCTGCCGTTTCTTCGAAACTGCTGGCTCGAGCAGGGCGAGGGGGCCGGGAACGTTGCCCGGCCTTCTCCTTGTCCCGTGCCGTGCTGGCTCCTATAGTGTGGAAGCGCGAGGAACACATCTGACGTAGGAGTGTCATGTACGTACTGCGGAAGCTACATCGATTCGTCATCCCGAGGACCGAGCTGACGTATCCGGGCCACGTGCTCAAGATGCATCAGAACGCGGCCGGCGCCCCCGTCGACCACATCATGCCCGACTTCGAGGACGCGTGCCCGTACGAGTTCAAGGGCGAGCAGAGCCGCAAAACGATGGTCGAGGCGCTGACGACGATCGACTTCGGAACGAAGGTGATCGCGATCCGGCCGAACAACATCCAGTCGAAGTACTTCCTGGGCGACATGGAGGCGATCATGCTGGGCGCGCCAGACCGCTTCCATGGCATCATCCTGCCGAAGACGGAGCAGGCCGAGGATATCGTCCATCTGGCGAAGCAGCTTGATGCGCTCGAGCAGAAGGGCGGCTGGACGACGACGGTCCAGATTGAGGCGCTGATCGAGACGCCGCTCGCGGTGATCAACGCCTACGACATCGCGAAGGCGTCCGACCGCATGGCGGGGCTGATCTTCGGCATCGCGGACTTCGCCGCTTCGATGGGTGTGCGCGAAAATGTGAAGAACCAGAACCAAAACTTCCACTACGCCAAGCAGGCGACCGTCGTCGCGGCGAAGGCCGCGGGGCTCCACGCCGTCGATAACGCCTGGTTGCGTCTCGTCCGGAAGGACACCTCGGAAGAGGAGTCGGACGAGATCTACGCGGGCCTGCGCGAGAAGAACGAAGGCTCGCGCGACCTGGGCATGGACGGCACGTGGGTGATCCACCCGCAGCAGGCGGAGGTGGCGAACGAGGTCTTCACGCCAACCGACGAGGAGATCGAGCAGGCGAAGGGCGCGATCGAGTACTACCATGAGGTGGGCGGCGGCTCGATCTACAACCCGAACACGGCAGAGTTCGACGACGAGGCGACAATCAAGGCCAAGTTGATGGACCTGGCGAAGGCGGTGCAGGCCGGCAAGCTGGATGCTGCCTGGCTCGCCGAGCAGTCGGCGAAATCCAAGGAAGTGACTGGCTACGACATCTTGGAAGTGATGGGCCGGGTTGGATAGCGAAGGCGTGGAAACCCGCCGCATCAACCCCTGGACCTACCAGGATGGCTGGGGGTTCTCACAGGCAATCGAGGTGACTGGAGCGAGCCGCGTTCTCCACATCTCCGGACAGACGTCGATGAACGCGCAGGGATCGCCTGAACACGAGGGCGACATGGCTGCGCAGATCACGCTCGCGCTGGACAACTTCGAGACAGTTCTCAGCGAGGCTGGCATGACGCTCTCGAACGTGGTTCGGCTCGACTATTACACAACAGACATGGACGCGTTCCTCGCGAGTCATGCCGTGCTTGCCAGCCGCCTGACTGGCGCGAAGATCGAGCCAGTGAGCACACTGCTCGGCGCGGCACGCCTTGTACTCCCGCAACTACTGGTGGAGATCGACGGAGTGGCGGTCGCCTAACACGGATGCGTTTTTACGAATTCGAGGCCAAGCAGCTTCTCGCTAAGCAAGGTGTGCCGGTGCCGCCGGGCGGCGTCGCGGCGACGCCTGAGGAGGCGGAGCGCATCGCGGGCGAGGTCGGCGGCGCGACCGTGCTGAAATCGCAAGTGCTGTCGGGCGGGCGCATGAAGGCCGGCGGGGTGAAGTTCGCGGACACGCCGGCAGAGGCGAAGGCCGCCGCGGAAGAGATCCTGGCGCTGGAGATCAAGGACCAGCTCCCGGTGAGCGTGCTGGTCGAGGCGAAGGCGGACATCAAGCAGGAGTACTACCTCGGCGTCACGTACGACGCGGTCGCCAAGCTGCCGGTCGCCATCTTCAGCGACATGGGCGGTATCGATATCGAAGAGGTCGCGGAGCAGCACCCGGACCACGTAGTCAAAGAGAACTTCTCTGCCTTGCTGCCGTACAGCGATTACAAGATGAAAGAGCTGATCGCGTCGCTCGGGCTGACGGGACGCCAACTGACGTCGCTCACGCGCGTGGGCACGCGGCTCGTGCAGGCGTTCCTCAACTACGGCCTGACGCTCGCGGAGATCAACCCGCTCTCGCAGCTTGACGACGGTTCGTTCGTCGCGCTCGACTGCCACCTCGATATGGAGGAGGAGGCGCGCGACCAGCATAAGGAGCTGCTCGCCGAGTTCGGCATCGACGAGGACGAGACGCGACAAGGACGGCCGCCGACCGACTTCGAACGTCGCGGCGCGCGTGTCGATCAGGTCGACGCGCGTGGCGTTGCCGGCCGTGTGGTCGAGTTCGACGGCGACCTGGGGCTCGTGATCGGCGCGGGCGGTGGCAGCCTGACGATCTTCGACGCCGTGCAGCGCCACGGCGGCAGGCCGGCGAACTACTGCGAGATCGGCGGCAACCCGAGCATGAAGAAGGCCTGCGAGCTGACCAAGCTCGTGCTCAGCAGGCCCGGCGTGGACAAGATCGCCGTGATCATGAACGTCGTCAGCAACACGCGCGTCGACATCGTGGCGCGCGGAGTCGTGAAGGGCGTAATTGAGTCGGGCTTCGAGCCGTCAGAGAAGATCGTGTTCTTCCGCATCCCGGGCGCTTGGGAGGGCGAAGGCTTCAAGATCCTCGAGAAGTACGGCGTCGAGTACGGCGACCGCACGGTCTCGATGTCGGAGGCGGCGCGCCGCGCGGTAGAAAGGCTGGGGGTGGGAGCATAATGCTTGCCTTTGTAGATCAGTCCGGCAACCCGCATCCAAAGGACGCGAACCCAGGGTCAATCTTACTGGCAGTGTGTATGCGTGAGTCGACCTTCTTTGATCTTGCCCGCGCAATCCATGGAATGAAATCAAGATACGGGTGGCAGGACGCTGGATTACCACGTGAGATCCATGCGGTGGACTGCGGAACGCAACGCGCATTTCGAAAGCGAAAGCAGCCACGTGCGGTAGCCTGGAAGATATTCAGGTCTGCGATGACAGCCGCCCTGAGAAGGGACATTGCCGTCCTGGCCGTGCAGATGAACAGACCCGACAGAACGCCTGTGTGCCCTCCACTCGAACTGCCCTCTCAGTACTTTTTTCTGCTACAGCGAATAGAGGCTCTGGCGGCGAACTGGCGCGAGGGACATGTTGCCGTCGTGTTCGACGAGGAAGGCCGGAAGCGTGACTTACATCGTGGCTTCGCCTTTACAAAGCTAGTACAGGGGTACTGGGACGGGAAGTACTTTGCCAGAATCATTGGCGTGCCGCTGTTCGGGAACTCCGCAGCGAACGTCGGACTCGAACTGGCTGACATGCTCGCCTATGCGGTCTTCATGGAAAAGTTCGGCTCAGCTCGCCCTTCGATTCCGCTGGCCGACGAGTACGTCGAAGCAATCAAGGAGCTGACGGACTCAATTTACGCGAAGTGTCCGTACACGTTCGACTATCACAATCGGAATGAGTACTACGGAATCTATCGAATGCCTGAGAAGTACTTCTACTCGAGAGTTGCACAGGCCTAGGAGGCAAAATGAAAGAGCCGGTTTCCCGGCCCTCGACGGAGCAAGTCCCAACGTTTCCGCTGAGGAAGCTCCGCTGTAATACTACCGCGCCAATTGCCGATTGTCAAGTGCTCGAACTTGAGGCGCTTTGGGTACCGCAACCATGTCCATACTTGTAGACGAAAACACGAGCTTTATCATCCAGGGCATCACGGGCCGCGAGGCCGTAAGCATGACCCGCGAGTGCCTCGACTATGGCTCGAAGGTCGTAGGCGGGGTGACGCCGGGCCGAGGCGGGCGCGACGTGTATGGCGTGCCTGTGTACGACACCGTCGCGGAGGCGGTCGACAAGCACGGCGCGACCGGTTCGGTGCTGACTGTGCCGCCGGCGTTCACACGCGACGCCGTATTCGAGGCGATCGACAACGGCATCAAGCTGCTCGTGATCGTGACGGAGCGCATCCCGCGCTTTGAGGTCGCGGAGATGGTCGAGTTCGCGAACATGCATGGCGCGCGCATCATCGGGCCGAACTGCCTGGGGCTGATCACTCCGGAGAAGTGCAAGATGGGCGGCATCGGCGGGCCGGCCGCCGACACACGCAAAGCCTACGCGCCGGGACCCGTCGGCGTGATGTCTCGCTCCGGCGGCATGACGACGGAGATCGCAAACGCGCTGACGGCGGCGGGGCTGGGCCAGAGCACGGCCGTCAGCATCGGCGGCGACGCGATTATCGGCTCCTCGTATGCGGAGCTGATGCCGCTGTTCGAGGCCGACGAAGAGACGAAGGCGATCGTGATCTACTCGGAGCCCGGCGGTCCCATGGACGCCCAACTCTCGGAGTACGTGACGAAGAACAACTCGCGCCTTCCCATTGTCGCCTTCATGGCGGGGCGCTTCATGGACAAGATGCCGGGCATGCGCTTCGGGCACGCGGGCACCATTGTAGAGGGCAAGCAGGACACCGCTGCCGAGAAGCTGCGCCGGCTCGAAGAGGCCGGTATCGCTGTGGCAGAAGAGATCGAGGAGATCCCTGACCTCGTAAAGGAGCGGCTATGAGCCACAGATATTCACAGATTAAGCACAGATTATCCGTGCCTAACCATGGAAATTTTAGGCCAAGTCAGGAGCGCATGAAGTGACTGCACAGGCTGCCTCGGAGAAGGTAGTGTCCGACATGCAGACGGCCACCTCTGCGGATGGCCAGCAGATCGCCTACTGGCGCCAAGGCGACGGGCCGCCGCTGCTGCTTGTGCACGGCGCCCTGGCGGATAGAATCGCCTGGATCCTGATACAGCCGCTCTTGGCGGAGCGGTTCACGGTCTACGTCATGGACAGGCGCGGCCGGGGGGAAAGCGGCCAGCCGAAGGCGCACCCGATGGAGCGCGAGTTCGAAGACATCGTCGCGGTGGTGGACGCGATCGGCGAGCCCGTTCACCTGCTGGGCCACTCCGGCGGAGCGCTCTGTGCGCTAGGCGCGGTGCTGCTCACGGACCAGGTGCGCAGCCTCACTCTGTATGAGCCTCCGCCACCCGGCGCGCGCGTGGACGTGGAACTAGAGTCGCTTCGGGCGATGATCCACGAAGCCGACCCGGAGGAGATCGTGCTGGAGTTTCTCAGAACGGGGCCTCGTGTACCAGAAGCAGACATCGAGCGAGTGATGCAGTCTCCCATCTGGCCACACATCGTTTCGCTTGCACCGACCCTGGCGTCGGAACTCGACGCCGCCGCCGGCTATGATTTCGACGCCTCCCGTTACAGCACGCTGGAGATACCGCTCTTGCTGCTTTTGGGCAGCGACAGCCCGCCGGTGCTTCACGAGGTCAGCGACGCGCTCGCTGACATCGTGCCCAACGTGCGCATGGCAGTGCTGGAGGGGCAGCAGCACGCGGCGAACTACGATGCTCCCGATCTGTTCGCGGCGGAGGTCACGAAGTTCATCGACCAGGTTCAGGAGTCCCAGTGATGCCGATGTTCGTTCATCTCGAGGTCGACGCGGATCTCGCGGCGGACGCGGAGCTGGCGAAGAAGCTCGTCGAGGTCTGCCCGGTGAACATCTTCGAGCAGGACGCAGGCGGCACGTGCGTCGTGGTCGAAGAGAACGAGGACGAGTGCGTCCTCTGCGACCTCTGCGTCCAGGCCGCGCCTGACGGCAAAGTGCGCGTCATCAAGCTCTACGAGTAGGGTTAGCCGAACGGGCTCTCTCCCATGCCCTCACTGACCTACCATCTAGTCGCTGAGCCCGTCTACGAGAGTTGGGACGCGTCTCAGGACTACACCCCCGAGGACTACGAGCGGGATGGCTTCATCCACTGCACCGACGGCATCGCGAACGTCCTGGCGACGGCCAATCGCTACTACAAGGACGATGACCGGCACTGGCTCGTGCTCGTGATCGACAAGGAGAAAGTCAGCGCGGAGGTCAAGTACGAGGACGCCAAGAAGATCTACCCGCACATCTACGGCCCGCTCAACCGAGATGCGATCGTCTCGGAGCTGCCGCTGAAACGCGCCGAAGACGGGACCTTCGTGTCGGTGGAGCTGGCGAAGCTGGGCTAGCTGTCGGCTATCCTGGAGCAGAGGAGGGCCATCATGACTGTTCCACCCCTCATCGTCCACGCCGGCGAGCGCGAAGGAGTGCAGACCGCGGCCGGCGGCGACATCTACGCCGATCTAGCGACCGGCGAGCACACCGGCGGTACGTACTACCTCGTGCACGCCATCGTGCCCGCGGGAGGCGGGCCGCCCGCGCACATCCACACTCGCGAAGAGGAGGCGTTCTTCGTCGTCCGCGGCGAGGTGACGTTCTACGTCGAGGGCGAGCATGTGGCAGCCACCGAGGGCACGTTCCTCAACGTGCCACGCGGCACCAAGCATCAGTTCAAGAACGAATCGGGAGCAGAGGCGGAGATGATCTTCTGGTTCGCGCCCGCCGGCATCGAAGGCATGTTCGCGGAGATGGCCGCGCATCCGGAGAACATGGTCGAGATCGGCGCAAGGTAAGGCGTGGAGTACCTCCCATAGGACTGGCTGCTAGAACTCGATTCTCTCTCTGGCACTGCCGCGACAGTAAGTGCACGCCTCGATGTGCTCCGGATTGCTGGCGCATTTTCCACAGATCCACACGTCCTCACCGTCCTGGACGTGGAACGCAACTCGGTAGGCGGAGCCGCACGATACGCACGAACGCATGGTCTCAATCGCTGCTGGTAACCCTAGGAGCTTCTGGCGAGCGGACCATGCGATGAATGGTCGATAGGTCATGGCACCGACAAAGATCATCGCGATGGAAATGGGCAGAACGAGTAGAAAGAAGATCTGGATGACGAGACCGAGGGGCCGATTCTTGAACCTATGCTCGATCCGGGTTGTGTCTGACCCAGTTGATGTGAGCTCGAACGCGTGGACGTCGGCTGGCTCGCCCACCGTTGCATACACCAGCCGTCGACCCTCGACCAGCTCGGTTACGACGTACGCTCTGTCGACCTTCCCTGCTTCGCCTGCTGATACCTCGGCAGTAAACCCGCTCCCAATCTCCGGTGGTTCAAACGTGCTTGCTGTGACTTCGCCACCGACGAACTGATCGTGATGGTTGAGGTCCAGTAAGTAGTCGAAGACGCTCTGAGATGGGGCGTCGATTTCAACCTGTGCACGATAGTCGGCCAGCCAAGAGAACGCTTTGTCGATGCCGAGCAAGACTTAGCTCCCCGCCAGCAACTGTCTCGCGATGATCTTCAACTCTAGGATGGGCTTCACGCCCTCGAAGATGGGGAGCACGAGGGCGTCGACGACGTAGCGGGCGACGGGGTCCTCTTCCGAGTAGCCCCAGCCGCCGTGGATCAGCTGCGCTTCCTGGCTGACCCAGACCGCGACGTCCGACGCGAAGAGCTTGGCCATCGCGGGTAGCACGGCCGCGCCCAGACGGGCGCCCGTCGGGGCGCGTTCGTCCTCCTGCATCTCGACGGCGGCGGCGTAGGTCAGGTGCCGGCCCGCCGCGACGTGCGTCGACATGCGCCCGATCTTGTGTTGCGTAAGCTGGTACTCCGCGATCGGCTGCTCGAACTGGCGGCGGTCGAGCGCGTAGTTGCAGGCCTTCTCCAGCGAGGCCTGGCCGACGCCTGTTGCGCGCCCGCCCGTCTGCAGACGTCCGGCCGCGAAGCCGCCCATCTGCAGGTAGAAGCCGCGGCCCAGGCCGGCCTCGCCGCCGACCAGGTTCGCATCAGGCACGAAATAGCGGTCGAACGCCAGCGTGAACGAGTGCATGCCGCGATAACCCGGCGTCGGGTTGGCGTTGCCCGTGATCGACCCGCCGCCGTCCTGCTCCTGGACGAAGCTGTGGCCTATGTGCGGATCCTTCGGCACGATAAAGAGCGAGAGGCCGCGCGCGCCCGGTTCGTCGAAGTCGGTGCGGGCGAGCAGCGCGAGGATGTTGGCGCGGCCCGCGAACGTGGCCCAGGCCTTCGCGCCGTCGATGAACCAGCCCTGCTGGCCGTCCAGCTCGCCCGGCGTCGCCTTGCACTGCACGGACGCGACATCGGAGCCGATGTCCGGCTCAGTCACGCAGATGCCGACGATCAGCTCGCCGGTTGCGATGCGCGGCAGCCAGGCCTGACGCTGCTCATCGGTGCCGCCCTGCGCCAGCGCGCGCGTGAGGATCTCCGACCGCGTGATCAGGCTGCCGGCCACGAGCGACGCCGCCGATAGCTCCTCCGTCAGCACGACCATGGTGAGCAGGCCCATGTCCGTGCCGCCGAACTCCTCCGGAATGGAGCTGCCGAACAGCCCCAGGCCGGCCATCTTGCCGATCAACTCCTCCGGCACGAGATGGTCCTCACGGTGCATGTCCTGCGCGATGGGGACGATCTCGGTCCTGGCGAACGTGCGGAACTGGTCACGCGTCATCGCGGCGATCTGGTCCTCGAGCACGGTCGCGTGCGCGCCTCGCGCATCGAGCACGTTCGCGCCGAGCGCGGTCACGTGGGCGTCGCTGAGACCGGCGCGCATCAATTCGAGGAGAGCAGGGTCGTCGAGGCTGGTACCAAGCGCCAGCAGATCCGGCGCCGCTTCGTTCTCCGAACGCAGCTTATGGACGACCTCGGCCGCGAAGGCCAGCGACTGCGCCTCAGCGGTTGCATCGGCTCCGGCCTGACGCTCACAGTAGGCGACCAGCTCCTCAGCGGCGCGCGCGAACGTGGCGAGCTGCGCGACGCGCTCCGCATGCACTTGGTGATCGTCGATTGTCTTGCCGCCGTCAGTCAGCTCTGCCGAGGCGGTGATCGCCGTCGCGACGGCGATCACCGCGGCGTCGACGAGCGTGCGCGCCGCGGGCAGGTGATCGTTATCCGTTAGCTTGGCCATCATCATCTAGTGCGCTGGTTCCTGCGGGTTGCTGTCATTATGGTAGTTGTGCGCCACTGCGGACGGAAGGCCGCAACTCTTGCCTGACTATGTCTCTCAGACTCCAGTAGGAGGCTTCCGCCATCAGGTTCGCTTTGGCATGAGGACAGTGTAGTCAAGGTCGAGCACGACGTTGGGGTGATACTGCTCGCGGGCGCGCTTCTCGTCGATCACCTTGAGATCGATGGGCTCCTGGCGGGGGTCCAGGTTCTTCACGCCGACGAGCCGCAGCCGCAGGGCGCCCGCATCCGGCCGGTCGAGGTCGATACGCTCTAGGACGTCGGTCCAGGCGTAGAGCGTGTCTCCGGCTACGGTCGGGTTGGCGTGGGTACCGGCGTTGAACGCCAGAATGCGGATCACGTTCTCCAGCCCGTCGTAGGAGTTGGCGTACGAGACCGAGATGATGTGCCCGCCGTAGATGATGCGCGTGCCGAGGCGCGAGTCCTTCTGCAGATGCTCGTTGAAGTGGACGCGCGCGGTGTTCTGGTAGAGGCGCGTGGCCATCTGTTGTTCGGCGTTCTCCATCGTGATGCCCTGCGGATGGGCGACGCGCTCCCCGGGTTGGTAGTCCTCCCAGAATGCGTTTCCGCCGGTCGCTACGGGATCGAACTTGGAGAGGTCCAATTGCTTGGGTACCGAGATGTCCTCGACGGCTACCTGTGGTGGCAAAGCCGGCGCGTCGTCGATACTGGAACTAGTAGTAGCATCGCGCTTGTTCACCATCGCCCAGCGATAGAACTGCAGGACGACTTCGTCTTGCTGGTTGAAACCTGTCGTGTGGACCCAGACGATGCCTACGTCATCTCGGGACGTCTCGCGTCGCCCCAGCACCTTCGTCTCGGCGTGGAGCGTGTCGCCGGCGAATACGGGCTGCGGGAATCGAACGTCGGCATAGCCGAGGTTCGCCGGGGAGTTGAGCGAGACGTCCGGCACGGCGCGGCCGAACACGATGTGAAAGACGAGCAAGTCGTGGACAGGCATTTGATCGAAGCCGAGGGAGCGGGCGAACTCGGTCGAGCAATTGAGCGGGTGCCGGTCGCCGGTGAGGGAGATGTACAGCGCAACGTCGCCCTCGGTCACCGTCCGCGGGATGGCGTGTTGGAAGACCTGGCCCGCGGCGAAGTCTTCGAACAAGTTGCCTTCGGTTGTCTTTGAACCCATCGTCACTGAATGCGGTCAAAAGCCGCAGGGCGATTGTACCCAAAGCCTGGATGCTGGCGGAAGGTGGATGGAAGGTGGATGGACGACAAGCCGCCCGGTGCGGCTTCGTGCAAAAGCCGCCCGGTGCGGCTTCATGCAAAGCCGCCCGGCTCCGTAAGGAATGCGGCAGGGTTGCGCTCCTTACGAGGGCCGGGCGGCAAACATCGGCCGTTGTGCGTTCGCTACGAGGCCGATGCCGTTCTGAAGGAAGGGAGCGGCAGGTATCGGATGCTCCGCGCGAACAGGCCGCTGCGGGGACGTTCCGCCTGTTGCTGCGCCTTCTCGGAGCGGCGGGACTTAGCTGCCTCCCGCTTGATCTCCCTCATCACCGCAAATACTAGTTCTTCGCTTACCATTAGTGTTCTCCTTCACAACCATGATAGCTACGCAGAGGCACATCTCTCTATGAGCTGCTTCACATATAGGGGCGGACACGCCACAATGTGTGCATGAGTGATCGGCATCAGGATCTGATCCGCGATGTGCCGCTGCTCGCGAGACTGGCGGAGGAAGAGCTGCGAGCGCTCGCGTCCAACGGGCACGTCCACGATTACACGAACGGAGTTGCGATCTTCCACGAGGGCGACCCAGGCGACGCGCTGCACATCGTGATCGAGGGCGGGGTACGGATCGTCGTCGCCTCGCCGAAGGGCGAGGAGGCGACGGTCGCGCTGTTGGGCCCTGGCGAGTGCGTGGGCGAACTTGCGCTGCTGGACGGGAAGCCGCGTTCCGCGAGCGCCATCGCTTCTGGGAATACGAAGACGTTGGTTGTGCGCCGCGACGATTTCACGCGGTGGCTCTCAGAGCGGCCCAAGGCCGGGTTCGCCCTCCTTGAAACGCTGAGCCTGCGTGTGCGCCGGACGGACGAAGCCCTGGCAGACTTCGCGTTCCTGGACCTGCCGCAGCGTCTGGCGAAGCGATTGCTGGATGTTGCGTCTGTGCAGCAAGACGGCAGCGAGCTGGCGGGCTTCCAGATTAGGATCACGCAGGCGGAGCTGGCATCGATGCTGGGCGTCAGCCGGGAGAGCGTCAACAAGCAGCTCAACCGATTTGCGCGCGATGGCTGGATCACGCTGAGCCGGGGCGCGGTCACGCTGGATGACGCGGAGGCGCTGCGGATATTTGGGTAGCTCACGGCCACACCTGTGGGTATGCTGGGCTCGCATGGTGCTGATATGCGGCTGCTGACGTACGAACGCGATGGCGAGGCTAGGCTCGGCGTGCTTGCCGGGGACGCGGTGATCGACCTCGCGGACGCTTCGGATGGCGAGTTGCCGGATACCATGCTGGCGCTGATAGCGGAGGGCTCAGAGGCGCTAGAGCGCGTCGGAAGCGTGTCAGGCGACGGCCCATCTCGCGACGAGACAGCGCGAGAGCGTATTTCGGTTCCACTGGACAGCGTACGGCTGCTCGCGCCGATTCCACGGCCCGCTAGAAACCTCGTATGCGTGGGGCTGAACTACGCCGACCATGCCGCCGAGTCCGCCGTCACGGACGGCCTGCCCAAGGACCCCGTGTACTTCACCAAGCCTCCGACCACCGTAATCGGCCCCGAGGCGCCGATCCCGTGGCATCCTCACGTCTCGCGACGCATCGATTGGGAGGTGGAGCTGGTGGTTGTGATCGGGAGAGCAGGCGTGAACATCGACGAAGAGCAGGCGCTGGAGCACGTCTTCGGATACACCGTGGGCAACGATGTCACGGCGCGCGATCTACAGCGGCGTCACCAGCAGTGGTACAAGGGCAAGGGCCTGGATGGCTTCTGTCCACTGGGCCCGTGGATCGTGACGAGCGACGAACTCGCCGACCCTCAGGACGTACGGCTCTCGCTGAGCGTCAATGGTGAGATGAAGCAGGACGCCTGGACCGGAGACATGCTGTTCGGTGTGGCGCGGCTGATCTCGACGCTGTCCCAGGGCATGACGCTGGAGCCGGGCGATCTGCTGATGACCGGCACGCCTTCCGGCGTCGGGTTCGCGCGCAACCCGCCGGAGTACCTCCAGCCGGGCGATGTGGTTGAGGCGAAGATCGATGCTATCGGGCTGCTCAGGAACGCTGTCGCGGAGGAGTGAGCCGAGGAGACCCGGACTAGCCTAGCCGTCATTGGCATGGTGGCTGGATCGTAGCTGGATTGCCACGTAGCATAGCTGGAGAAGGGATTCCGGCAGAGTTGATTCTGATGCAGAAGCGAAGAACTCCAGCGCTCCTCGTCCTCCTCTTAGCGCTCGTCGCCGCTATCGCCATCGCTTGCGGTGGCGGTGGTTCCGGTACTGCTGATGCGACGCCGGACCCGGCCGCCGCCCACGCGACGGAGGCAGCCAGACCGACTGTTGATGTGTTCGCGCAACGGGCCTCTGAGCTGGTCCGAGATATCGGACGCGGGCTTGAGAAACTGGACCGGCTTGTTGGCCGTCTCGACGAAAACATTACCCGGGCAGGCAGCCTATCCGGCGGCCCGCGCGAAGAGCCGCCTGACGACTGGTTCGATGAGTGCTGCGAGGATGAGGAAGAGGATATCTCCGACGAGCTGCGTGATGCTGAGGATGAAATAGTGAAACTGATTGCCGTCTACCAGGAGGCCGCCGACGAACCAAGAGCAGAGATCGTTCGGGAGATGGGAACACCGCTGGCGAACGTCGATGCGCTGGTTAAGGTGCTCGCCGGACTGCCAACAAGCGACGGAGCGGCTTCCATTGTCGAGGACATGTCTCTCGAACTCGCCGCCTTGACAGAGACGTTCACCGGCCTGGGCTAGCTGCAGACTCGCTTGATGGTCTGGAAAACTAAGTGCATTCAGGGGTTGACAGAGGGTCGCCACTATGTGCAGAATGGCTCATTCGATACGACAGGTACTCCAAAGAGGCTTGGCGGCGGTTCTCGTGCTGCGATGCGGTATCAGGGAGTATGGCAAGTGGAGACCTGTTGCGAAGGGAGGCGTCAGCGGTTGACAGTAAGATCGATACGAGCGCACAATGGTCGGACGCGGACAGATGGCCAGGTCATTGGGAAAGCGGATTTAGGTTCCTTGACACTAACCTTCGTCCATGCGCAAAATGTCACGATGGTTCAACAGGAAGGTCTGTTGGGGCAAGAAGACCAGCGAGGGCCGCAGGGCCCCTTCCTTTATGCTCCAATTGAGCGTGGCATCAATTCAGGTCGTAGCCGAGGGAGCGTGTCCTTACGGGGGCCGCAACACTCGAGGTTGAGGATCCACCTAAGGAGGTAGACGTAGTGCACACGACAGGAAGTCGAAAACAGTTTGTAACGCGCTCGATGGCCATGAAAGTCACTCTCATGGCGATCGCGGCGGCATTCTTGATAGGGGCTCTCAGCGTCTTCGCCAGTACTGGCGCGAACGCCGGCGCAGCGGATCAGATACTCACCGTCAACTCCGTCGCGAACCCGTTGGTCCCCGACGGCGACTGTGAGGGATTCCCCAACGACGGTACTGGCAACTGCACCCTGCACGAAGCGATTGACGCGGTCAACGCAGGGCTGGCCACGACCATCAACTTCCACCCGGCAACCTTCCCCAAGGATAGTCCGGGTGTCATCTTCATCGACGATGCTGTGCCCGGCAACTTCGGCTGTCTGCCGGTAATCGAGCGTGACGGTGTCACAATCGATTCGCGAGATACGGGCGTGGTCCTTGATGGCGACGCAAATAACGACTTTAACGCCCAGGCGTGCGACGCTGCCATCGAAGCCCACGCCACGAACAACGGGTTCGACTTTAATTTCTGGGGTGGCAAGAACTTCACCATCCGCCAGTTTGACGGTGGCACTGACGGGATCTACCTGGACGGCGACGACCTCCCCAATTGCACGGCCCTGCCGGGAGGCGCCTGCTCGTTCGGGGACGTCGAGATCACCGGCCTGAACTTCCAAGACGGTGACGTCGAGAACATTCCGGACAATTACGACAGCGGCAACGGGATCGAGATCAGCGACACGACGAACCTGACCAACATCCTGATCGACAACAACAATATCACGGCG
>QIFC01000126.1 GCA_003228685.1 Chloroflexota bacterium | reverse complement strand
TGCACAGGCGCCTCCTTTCAGAAGCACCCTGCCACAAGAGGACACTCTTCCCGCAACCTAGACAGGACATTCTACCTGCAACCCAACACCGCCACTTGACGAAATACATCACACTCCATACTATGGGGAAGCAATAGTTGTCCGGCATAGAACCCTGCCAGCGGGTGAAGCTGGCGCCGGGCCCGCGAGAACGCCACATGAGGCGTCGTGGGCCTTTTGTATTTTCTGAAGCAGCCACCGAGTTCCGCGGGATTCGGCTTTAGGGAGCGATAACGACCGGCACCACCGAATCCACAGGATTCGGCTTTAGCGAGCGAAAGCGAGCGGCATGTTCTACCTTCACCAGCGCCTGGACCCCGAGTTCGAGGAGTTGCTGCAGCGCGCGCTGGCGGGTGATCGTCTGACGCGCGCCGACGGAGAGCGCCTGATCTCGGCCACGGCCACGGAGTTGTCGGCGCTGATGCTCGCCGCCAGCGCCGTGCGCGACCAGGGTAAGGGCCGCATCGTCACCTACTCCAAGAACGTCTTCATCCCGCTCACCAACCTCTGCCGCCAGAAGTGCGGCTACTGCACCTTCGCGAAGGGCCCCTCGGACCCGGCCGCGTTGACGATGTCGCCGGACGACGTGCTCGCCATCGCGGAGGCGGGACGGCGGCGCGGCTGCAAGGAGGCGCTCTTCTCCCTCGGCGAGAAGCCGGAGGAGGTCTACGACTTCGTCCGCGACGACCTGCGCCACTTCGGCCACGAGACGACCATCTCCTACCTGCGTGAGATGTGCGCGCTCGTGCAGAACGAGACAGGCCTGCTGCCCCACGCCAACCCCGGCATCATGACCGCCGACGAGGTCGCGGCGCTGCGCGAATGCAACGTCACCATGGGGCTGATGCTGGAGACGACATCCGAGCGGCTGCATGAGAAGGGCTCCGCGCACTTCAACTGCCCCGGCAAGATCCCGGAGCTGCGGCTCGACACGATGCGCTTCTGCGGCGAGCAGGGCATCGCGTTCACGACGGGCATCCTAATCGGCATCGGCGAGACCTGGGCTGAGCGCGTCGACTCGCTCTTTGCGATCCACGAACTGCATCAGGAGACCGGCAACGTACAAGAAGTCATTGTTCAAAACTTTCGCGTCAAAGAGGACATCATCATGCGCCACGAAGACGAGCCCAGCGTCTACGAGATGCTGCGCACGATCGCGACCGCGCGCCTCATACTTGGGCCCAGCATGAACATCCAGGCGCCGCCGAACCTGACACCGGACGCTTACGGCATCTACCTGATGGCCGGCATCAACGACTGGGGCGGCGTCTCGCCAACGACGGTCGACCACATCAGCCCCGAGGCGCCCTGGCCCAAGATCGAAGAGCTGCGAGCCGTCACCGAGGAGGCGGGCTTCGAGCTGCGGGAGCGGCTTGCGATCTACCCGGAATTCGCGAAGAAAGACCGCTTCGTCCGCGACACGGCCCGCCCCGCAATCGAGCGCTGGACCGACGAGACCGGCCTGGTTCCGACAGAGGAGTACGAGACATGAACGGTCATACCGAGCAGCCTAGCCAGATGACAATCGAAGAGATCGAGAGCATCCTGGGCCTCACGACGCCAGGCGTCGCCGCCGCGATCGACCGCGCGCTCGCTGGGAGCGATCTTTCAATAGAGGACGCCGTCACGCTCTTCGATTGCACCGGCACGGACATGCAGGCGCTCGTCGCCGCGGCCGACCATCTCCGCAAGGAGCAGGCCGGCGATCAGGTCGCTTACGTGGTGAACCGCAACATCAACTTCACCAACGTCTGCATCAAGGGCTGCGGCTTCTGCGCATTCAGCCGCGACCACCGCACCGAGGAGGGCTACCTGCTCCCTCAGGAAGAGATCGTGCGGCGCGCCAAGGAGGCCGTCGACCTCGGCGCCACGGAGGTCTGCATCCAGGCCGGCCTGCCGCCGAAGATGGAGGGCGACCTCTACGAACGCCTCTCCCGCGCGCTCAAGAAGGAGCTTCCCGAGTTGCACATCCACGGCTTTTCGCCCGAGGAGGTGCTCTACGGCTCCATCCGCTCGCGCTGCTCGATCCCGGAGATGCTGCGCCGTCTCAAGGAGGCGGGCGTCGGCAGCCTGCCAGGCACGTCGGCCGAGATCCTCGTACAGGACGTCCGCGACAAGATCTCGCCCGGCCGCATCACGGTCGATCAATGGGTCGAGGTCGTCACGTCCGCCCACGAGGCAGGCATCCCGACCACGTCGACGATCATGTACGGCCACCTGGAGACGTCCGAGCACAAAGCCCGCCATCTCGCCCTGCTGCGCGACGTTCAGCGTCGCACGGGCGGCATCACGGAGTTCGTCCCGCTCAGCTTCGTCCACGACGAGGCGCCCATGCACCAGAAGGGCCTGATCGAAGGCATTCGCGATGGCGCGACCGGTGCGGAGGTCACGAAGATGTACGCCGTTTCGCGGCTCTTCCTGGGCCGCGACATCAAGAACCTCCAGGTCTCGTGGGTGAAGGAGGGCTTGCAGATCGCGCAGCTCCTGCTAAACGCGGGCGCGAACGACTTCGGCGGCACGCTGATCAACGAGAGCATCTCGACCGCCGCCGGCGCCTCGCACGGCCAGCTCGTGCGGCCGGCCCAGTTCCGCGCGCTGATCCGCGAGATGGGCCGCGTCCCCGTCGAGCGCACCACCACCTACGACATCCGCCGCGTCTTCGACGACCCGGCGAACGACCCCGTCGACGAACCGCTCGACACGGTCGAATACGACGAAGAGCGCTTCGGTACCTTCAACGTCCTCCTGGAACAGAAAGATAACCGCTTCCGCGACACCTTCATCGGCGTAGGCGGCAAGAGCGGGAAAGGGACGTAAGGGCGTTCAACTGAACGCCCCTGTCCCCAACAGCGGCGTAGGGGTGTGGCTCTAACTCGCTAGTATTGGACGCGGCCACGGTAGAGAAGTGACGGGCAACTGCTCGATCAGCCCCGCGTCTAGCTGCAAGATCAGGAGCGCATCCAGGCTATTCATTATCCCGTCCGGCAGGGCATCGGGGTCGCCGCACGATAACCAACCCGCCAGGCCCGCGACGCCCTGGAGTACGAACTGAGCATCCAGGGCGTCCACGTCGAAGTCGCAGTCCGGGTCACCGTGGACCACGAGAAACAGCCTGCGAAGACGCAGCTCCCAAGGCATCTGAGTCGTCGCTCTAAGCCCGTTCACCTGAAACGAGACGGTCGAGCCCTCGCGGCCGCACCCCTCTTCAACGTCAGACGACGCCACGAGCAACTGCGAGAACCCGGCGATGCTCTCGCTGGCAAGCGACTCGACCCGCGCCTCACCGCAAACAACGCCATCGATCATAGCCTGCACCAATGTCCCATCCGGGATCGGGCTGTCGCCCGAGCGCTCGAACCAGTACCAGGCATGATCCTGCATTGCTACGATGTCTACGAAGTGGGGCAAGATCAACTCCAGGTTGAGAGAGCGAATGACGCGAGAAGGATCGAAAAGCGGCTTCCACCTCATGCTGTTACCGGCCAATACGCCTCCCACGGTGAACTGCACCTGATCTCCGGGAAGGGCGCAGCCCTCCCGCTCACCCGCGCCCAGGATGGAGAACGAGAAGTCGTCGTACTTTCCGCCTACCACGGTCGTCGTGCCACATTCTTGCCCATTGACTAGGGCTGTGATCACCGTTCCCATCGGCGCATGGCCGGTTTCCAGCAACGCATCACCCATCACGACCATCACGTCTGCAGGTTCCGCGCCGAAATCAACAACCGCGCCGCCACCGTCCAAAGACACGGAGACGGGATTAGGAGAAGTCGCATTCCAGGGCAGCACGGGCTGGTCGCACGACGGGCGCTGCAACGGATCGTAAGAAAACTCAGGCTCTCCACAAGCCCGTAGCCAGTAATCATCCAGATCTGAGGCCACTGTGTATCTGCCGGGTACAAGCCCCCGGAAAAAATAGTCTCCGCCATTGCGAGCTACACGCGTCTCGACCAAGTCGCCATCCTGCATGAGCGTGACCTGCCTCACCCCTTTCACTACGTTCTCTCCAGTGTCGCGGTCGCCGTCGCCATTGCGATCGTGGAACAGGACGCCTGTGATTGTGCCAGGCTCAGGCACTCGGCGCGACGACGTCACGGTCATGGCGATGTTCGAATATGCTGACACGCCTGCTTCGTTCACGGCAGCAACGCGAAACCAGTAGGTCGTTTCGGGAACAAGGTTTCGGTCCAGATACCCGCACTGCGGTTCATCCTGTGGAAATGGGCAGGCCTCTGTCGTCTCGGTCAGCAGAACCCACGGACCATCATCGCCACTTTCGGATCGCTCGATACGGTATGCGTCTTCGACCCCTGCGTTATTGCGCCACAACAGGAAGACTAGGGTCCCACCAGAGAGATGGGGATTTGCCGATAGCTCGCTGGGCGCCGCGGGCGGTTCCTCCTGCGCGCCAGCAACTTCCGCGGCGGCAACCCGGCCGTCCTCGATGGGTACCGCGCCGTCTTCTACGACAACGGCTCCGGTACCGTCCCAAAGACGTCCGTTGATGATCGCGATGGTCGATGGATTGTCGGCAGCTTGTTGAACCTGCGTGGGGAACAACGCAATTGACGCCGCCAAGGCGAGCACCACAACTCCGGCTAACCGCCCCATAGTGGGCTTAGGCTACCGAAATCTCGGCAGAACGTCCACTAGGCAGCGACGGACGAACGTAGAGGCGCTCTCGCGAGCGCCGCCATCAGCGGGTAGTCAGAGAACGCCTAGCTGGTCTTTCGCCGCAGTACCCACCACGCCGCGCTGCCGCCGAGAACGAGAGCGCCCGCCACGGCGGTCACCACGCCGGCGAGAAGGCCGGCGCTCGGGCCCGATGCATCGGGTACCGCGAGCGATGGCTGGTCTACGTCCGGCAACTCCGCGATGCCGCCGACGGCGCCGATCGAAAGCCGGACGAACGACGCTTCAGAGGGGACGCCATCAGCGTTGACGGCGAAGAGCATGTAGTATCCGGGAGGAGCAAGATTTCCGTTGGCCGGGGCCTCAACCGTTAGGGAATCGGTTCCGGCCTGGAAGCTCAGCTCTACGTTCCGCTGGTCCATATCGACGGAGTGGGTCACCGCCCCGGGCCGCATCAAGACCACCTTGGCGATGTCCTGCGCATCGAGCGTCGAGACCTCAAAGTCGATTCCGTAGGTCACACTCTGCGGGACCGAGGAAATCTGCGGCCTGGCACCCTGGAACAGATACGGGGGGCTGTAGATCTCCACTGTGAACTCCCCGCCGCTCCCCGCGGCGGCGACTCGCCCATCGGGCAGCAAGATAGCCGTGGAGTGATAGACCCTTGGGCGCTGCATGCTGGCCACTTCCGACCAGCTACCGCTCTCTGGGTCGAAGATCTCGGCCTGAAGGACGGGGTTGGTTGCTTGACCCGTCGTCGCGCCCCCGACCACCAACACTGTGCCGTCGGGCAGCAGTACGGTATTCAGGTTCCGACGGCCGTAGCTCATCGACCCGGTCGGTATCCAACTCGGGCTTGGGTCGGCCAAGTCGATGATCTCAACGGTGTCGGTCGCGGGCTCGAAGTCGCCTCCCCCTCCCCCTACGATCAGGACCTTCGGCCGGTAATCGGGCGGTTGGAGGGGCAAGAGGACGGACGCCCCACCACTCCGAGAGCCATAGCTGCTCGACCCAATCTCTTCCCACGTGACCGTGGCGGGATCGAACGTGCCCGTGAGGGCCTGAGGCCCCGCGTCGAACACCTTTCCTGAAGGCAAGAGGTGCATCCGTGGGTAGATGGGGAGGAACGGGCTGGCGCCAGGGACGACCTGCATGCCCGAGGCGGGATCGTAAATCTCTACGATATCCGTCGGGCTGCCCGTCTCGTCGTTTCCAGCGAAGACGAGCGTCTGGCCGTTCGCCAGCATCACGTTCGTCGGATACCAGCGAGCCGTAGCCATGTCGCCCACCCGCGTCCATTCTTCGGTGAACGGGTCGAAGATGTGGGTATCGGCGGTCCCAGCCGACGATGCGTCAGCAGCTACGCCCCCTCCTTCGTGCCCCTCAGCCTGCCCCCCTAGATGCCCCCCGGTCACCAGGAGCCGCCCGTCCGCCAGGAAGCTCTGGCCGCTGCAGAAGATGTTCCGGTCGAGCGGCACAGCGTCCAGCGTGTCGGTCGCCGGGTCCCAGACCCAGGCAGCGGACCCAAGGCCGCCCTGCGGATAGGAGTACGTGAGGACCTTGCCGGTGGCTAAGAGCGCGGTATGGATACCGATTCCGGGCCAGTTCACGGACTCCGACCACTCCCCCAACGCGGCAGCCTGAGCGCTCGGCGTTTGACTCGGACCTGCCGAGCCGGAGCGCACCGGCAGCAGCGTGGCCGCCATGAATACCACACCCAGCAAGGCCCAGCGAGTTAGCAGAATGCTTCGAGAACACATAGCGTACCGACGTGGTCGCTCGATCAGAGGCAGGGAGCCCAGTGTAGCAACGCGCCTCGATCACGTCAACTCGATTTGGGGCGAGTCCCGCTGAGCATCACTAGGGTTCGAAACTTGAAGCGCTGTCCCGTCCTCCGGGCAAGCAGGAGCCCAACTCCCGCGAGCGCCGCGCCCGCCACCGCCAGGGCGGCGAACAGCCCAAGCGCTGTGCTGTCGCCGGCGGGCAGCCCATCTCCGGTCTCGGGCAGACCAACGGGAGGAGTCGACGTTGGGGAGGGAATGGGAGTGGGCGACGGATCGGGTGTGCTGGTCGGCGAAGGCTCAGGCGTGCTCGTCGGCGAGGGCTCGGGTGCGCCCACCTCCTCCACGTCCACCAGCACGGCGCTCCAAGGGCAGAACCAGCCAACGGTGCCCACCCAGTAATCGAGATCCGCTTCGACGAAGGAGGGCCTGCCGTCACACAACTCGATCGTGATCTCCGATAGCTCGATCTCCTGCGGGTCCAAGTGCCAGCTCCACGGCTCGTTGCCCTCAGCGCCGCGCCGCAGCCTGCCGTTGGGAATTGTGGCCGAACTCTCGCCCCGCTCGAGCGCGCGCACCTGCTCGATCGTGGCGGGGTTTTCGATTCGGACGCGGAACTGCTCGCCCACGACATCGAACGTCGCGATGATGGCGCTGGTTTCGTCCTGAGCCTTGGCTGACAGCGCGAAGGTACCGGCGGCAGCGACCCCTGCTGTGAGACAGATCAGCCAGAAGAACGATCGCTTCATCTTCAATGCCACCTCCGCAGGAACATGGCCGTACGGCCTGTACGGCCAGGAGACGCAGGGGCGTCCTTGCGGACGCCCCTACTAACTGGTCCTACGGCCGAGGCCTTCGACCTACTCCAGGTCGTTCACCACCGGCTCGTTAGGGTCTGTGTCACCGGGCTCTGTCTGCGGGCCGCACGAAACCGACGTCACGAACGTCTCCGCCTCCAAGCCCTGCGTGAGGGCAAGGCAGACGTCCTCGGTTTCCGCGCCGAAGTTCGCCACGCCCGTCGGCGGGAACGACTCCTGGATCACATACTCGGCGTCGGGGTCGAAGTCACGAATCCGCGCGCCAATCTCATCCAGTTCGTCCTCCGAGACCGTCTCGTTGAAGCGGATCGTGACCGTGTACTGGTTTTCGACCGCGGGGCGCAGGGATGGCGGCGCCGGCGGCAGGTCTTCTTCGACCTCGCCGTCGTCGGTGTTCACGATCATGTCCTCGCAGTCCGGGAAGCCCGGCGCGCACACCGGCGCGCTCACTGGTCCGCCGTCCGTAACCAGATCATCGCGGCCGGCATCGCCCGGCTCCAGTTGCGGTCCGCACGAAGCAGACGTCACAAAGGCCTCCGCCTCCAGCAATGAGACGACCGTCTCGCAGAAACCGTCCGTGTCGGTGGTTAGCGTCGCGATGCCCGTCGGCGGGAACGACTCCTGAATGAGGTAGTCCGCGCCTGAGTCGTACCCGGCTAGCAGCGCGCCGATCTCGTCCAGATCGGCCTGCACGGCGTCTTCGTTAAAGCTCACCGTCACGCGATACTCGCCGATGCCGGTATCGAGCGCGTCGTCCGAGACCCGCGGCAGATTGCCATCCTCGGCTTCTGCGTTCTCGTCTCCGTCGTCACCGCCACATGCGGCGAACGCCAGCGCACCCAAGAGCACCAGGCTGACTATTAGTATCCACTTCTTCATATCCAAACTCCTTCGTGCTGGTTTCCTTCCCACCTGGTAAGACGAAGGAACGTGGCTAAGAGTTCCATAGAGTTGTGTGCAGCGAGGGACGGACCCCAGATAAATCAACGTTCACGATATCGAACAGCAGCCCGGCGACGAACTGCAACACGAGCGCGGCATCTACGGCGTTTACGTCGCCGTTCGCGTTCACGTCGGCCTGCTCCACACAGGCGAAGTCGGGCAGCAGCCCGGCCACATGCTGCAGTATGAGCGCGGCATCGATGCTACTGACGGTGAAGTCGCAGTTCGTGTCACCAAGCGGAGCAAGCGTGGATGGCTGCGGAACGATCAGCTCGCCTTCCAGCAACACCACGCTGACGTTCGCCATGTCGGCGATGTTCGTCAGCGGATCGCCATCGACCACAATCACGTCGGCCAGCTTCCCGGGCTCCAGCGTCCCCAGATCGTGTTCGCGGCCCACGGCGGCGGCGCTGTCCCTTGTCGCGGCGAGCAGGACCTGCTCTGGCGTGATTCCGCCATCGACGAGCATCTGCATCTCGCCCACCGGCATTTGTGCGCCAAACTGGAACGGGAAGTCGGTGCCCATCGCCACGCGGCCGCCAAGCTCCAAATAGCGCCTGAGGTTTTCGGGGACCGCTTCGCCGCGGTCCGGACCCCAGATGTTTGCCGTGCTCACGAAGATCATGCCGGCGTCCGCCGCCCGTTGGAGAATCTCGTCGGACAGCGGGTCGATCGGCGTATGCGCCGCGACATCGAATCCCGCGTCGAGCGCCGCCGCCAGCTCTCCCTCCTGCGTCACGTGGGCACGCGACAGCAGCCCGGCCTCACGCGCCGCGTCCGCGATCGCGGCCAGCGTCTCCGGGTCCAGCACCGGCCAGCCCACGTCGTCGTAGTCGCTTTCGAAGCCCGTCTCAATCGCCACCTTGATGATGTCCGCGCGGCCTGCCAGGCTTTCGACGAGCCGCCTGCCGTCCTCCGGCCCTGTCACCGGCTGCGCTCCGACCTCGTAGCCCGGCTCACGCCGGGTCGCCGGATAGCCGCCGGGAGCCGTCAGAAGCGGTCCGGCCAAGAGCACGCGTGGAGGCCGCTCTGTCACGCCGACGATAAAGGCCCGCACGACCTCTATGCCATCGACAATCAGGACGCCGTCGACCACGGCGCCGTCCCGCACCGTGCCTGTGTCGACCAGCGTGGTGACGCCCGCGCGCAGCCAGGGGGTGAGAATGTCGCCGGTGATGAGGCTCTCCGTGATGTGCACATGGTTATCGATCACGCCGGGCATGATCAGCCCGCCGCCGGCGTCCATGATGAACGCGCCGGCAGGGATCGCCACCTCGCCCGCGGGTCCCGCGGCCACGATGCGCGCGCCCTCGATCACGACAACGCCATCGTCGATCACAGCCGCACCTGTTCCGTCAAAGAGCCGGCCGTTCGTGATCGCGAACGGCCCTGCCTGTGCTTGAGCCGGTGAGCCGGCGGGCGGCACGGTTAGGAAAACCGCCACCACGACGAAGAGTGCTGCTACTGAAGCGAACCGCTTCATACCTGCCATCGTGCCGCCTAGACTACACGATGGCGTCTCAGCCGTCTACCTCAGCCCAACACCGCCACGTCGACTGATGCGAATTGGAGTGGCTACGAATTCCCCGGCTCTGTGAGCATTGAGGGACGAACCCCGGGCAAATCAACGTTCACGAAATCGAACAGCAGCCCCGCCTCGAACTGCAGGATCAGCATAGCGTCTCTGCTATCGACCAACCCGTCGCCAGTTACATCCGCAATGTGAATGCACGCGACATCATCGACAAGGCCGGCGGCCAGCTGCAGCAACAGGGTCGCGTCGATTGCGCTCAGCGTCATGTCGCAGTTCACGTCGCCGGATACGGCGAGAGTGATCTCATGCAGGCCAGCCTCCCAAGCCATAGTCCCCTTGGTGCGAACGCCGTCCACGCGGAACGTCACATCGGCGCCTGGTTGGCCGCAGCCGGGTTCGATCTCCGCTGATGGTACGATCAGGCGGCCGAACCCGAGTGCACCTCGGGACCGCGAGTCGATCTCGGCTTCGCCACACACAGCACCGCCGACAAGAGCTTCCACCAGAACGTTGTTCTTGAGTGTGCTTCCAACGTCGCTCTCGAACCAGTACCAGGCGTGATCCTGGATGGCGACCAGGTGATGGATCTGCACCGGAAATGAAGCAGCGGTGTAAGACGCCCACTCGTAACTCTCTGCTGCGGGAACACCTTCGACCCGAAACTCGACAGTATCGCCGGGCAACGCGCAGCCAGCTCGTTCGCCAGCTCCAAGAACGTGGATAATGAAATTAATACGGCCGCGGCCCCTGCTCCTCCAAGCGGTCGCAGAGCCGCACTCCTGACCACTGACGTAGGCAACGACACTGGCCCCCTCCGGCGCCACATCATCCTCGAGCAACGCTACGCCGGTCACCACAGCGACGTCCGCCGGCTGGGTAGCGAAATTAATTTCGACAGTCATCCCGCTCTCAACATTTACTAGAACAGGACCAGCTGGATCCGCGTTTCTGGGAAGTGCAAAATCTTGACAGTACGCCCCTTGCACGGGGTTGAAGGAGAGGACCAGGTCAGGGCAGGCGCCTGCTGATTCGTCGAAAACCGGTTTCAACGTATACTCACCCGGCTCCAAGCCATCAGCCACATACCTGCCATTAGAGCCAGTCGAAAGGTAGCGAAGAAAAACGCCGTCTTGCCTGAGCATGACAGTCCGCCCCGCAAGATCGGGCTCGCCCGCATCCTGCACGCCATCGCCGTTGACGTCATCGAAGACAACGCCGGTGATCGATCCGGTCGCGATTTCACCCGCACCCACACCACCCGGCGCATTCAACGCCGCGATGCTTACAAATAACGCGATAGCCGCCAATCTCATGCCATCAGCTTAGCGCTACTCGCCCAGTTTCGCCACATCCAGCCTCATACATGAGTGGGTAGCGACTCTCCGCAACGTTGCAACTGTGAGTTAACGCGCTGTCGTGCTAGCCCTCGTAGCGCTCCCAGTTCGGGTAGAGGGGTAGAGCATCGTCAGCCGGTACCAGGAGGTCCTCTCCCAGCACGTTCGCCGTGAGCGTGCTCGTCACCATCCACCGTCCGTCCTCGAACGCCCAGGCCGTGCCGTAGGAAACGCGCAACGGGAACTCGGTGATGAAGTCGGAAGAACGCTCGATGATCGCGGTGATGATCGCGTGGAACGCATCTTGTTCGATGTTCAGGGCGTAGACCTGCACGGAGCCGTCTCCGAAGCCGTCGCTCTCGGCAGGCAGCGCCGTGGCCAGTATCGCATCGAACGCTGAGAAGGCGGCCTCAACAGGAATGATCGCGCCCTCAGAGCGCCAGAACGACTCGAGGAACCCGTCAAACTCCTGGCCCTCGAACTCGCAGGCCGGGGCGCCGAGGCCGCCCGGAGCAACGGACCCCGCGGTACACACTACGGGCTCTGTTAGCGCGCGGTCACGCAGGAACGCCGCATCGCCCTCATCCAGCGCCTCCTGTAGCGTCGCGGCGAACTGGCGGAAAGCCGTCCGCGCCCGCTGTCTCACCGTCCGCTGGCGGCGTCGGCGTTGTGTCTGGACCCACGATAGAAGTTGGCGTTTCGACGGGAGCTACGGTCGAAGTCGGCGTTGCGTCGCCGTCGCCATCGCCGTCGCCGCAGGCGATCGCAATGAATAACAGCCCCGGCACGAGCAGGAACATGATCAGTCGAATCATTCGTGTTCTCTCCTTTGATGTACTCACGGACCCGCCACCGGCCCTCACTCACTCCTGACGCTGGAATATGTCGCTCGCGAACTCTACCTGATAGACGCCAGCGCAGGCCCGCTTGTTCCCGATTGCCCACGACTCCGTCGTCGCCCTATGTGATCTAGCGTCCTGACGACACTCACGGTGGCTTCCATCCTATACCTATGGATGCAATTCAGAACATCCCAGAGTTCGTGATGGACTTCATATCGCGGCCGGGCTACATTGCGTTCTATCTCGGCTTCGTCGGCTTCTGGTGCCTCTGGCTGGCTGTTCGCGGCCTGCGTATCGGCGACACCAAGGCGTTCGGCTTCCGGACCCCCGACGCAGTCGGGGTGGCCGCAATCGAGACGGGCCGTGTCTGGCTCGCGATCTCCGTCGCCTTGATCGGCAGCGGCGCCGGCCTCTGGTTCGCGAGCGGATAGATGCCCGAGCGAATAGATGATAGTTAGACGCGCGCTCAACCTCACACTAGGCACCATGGCTGGCAACTTGCACATCCTGCTGCTCATCGGCGTCGTCGTCCTCGCCATCTTCTTCATCGGCCAGCGCTTCCGTCTCTTCGGGCAGGACATCTCGCTCGCGCCCACCTCGCTCGCCAACGTCGAGGCCGGCCTCCCGCGCGACGTCTCGATCTACACCCTGCTGCCTAAGGATGGCATCCGCTCGATCGACAACCCCAAGTTCGTCTCGGCCGCGGACGCCGGCGACGACATGTCCGACTTCGAGTTCGTGATCGGCGTGGACATCGACGGCGACGTTCGCGCCTACCCGATCACGATGCTGAGCCGCCACGAGATCGTCAACGACACGGTCGGCGGCACGCCCATCGCCGTCACCTACTGCCCGCTGTGCTTCACAGCGATCGTCTACGACCGAACCGTCGAGGGAGAGCTGCTCGAATTCGGAGTCTCCGGCAAGCTGGTCATGAACGACCTCGTCATGTATGACCGCCAGTCGGACAGCCTCTGGCAGCAGATCCTCGGCGAAGGCCTCACGGGCCGCTACAAAGGCACGCGCCTGACGCCCGTGGCGGCGACGCAAACCACCTGGGGCCAATGGCGCGATGCCAACCCAACGACCCTCGTGTTGGACAAGAAGGGCGGCTATGGCGGCGACAGCTACGACAGCTACTACGACAGCGGCAGCAGTGGCGTCTTGGGCGGCTTCGAATCGAACGGCCTGCTGCCCGCGAAGGCGTTCGTCCTGGGCCTCGTCATCGATGACGAGCCGAAGGCGTACCCGTTCCAAGAACTCGCCACGGCGCCGCTCGTCCACGACACCATCGGCGGCCGCGGGATCGTCATCGTTTACGACGAGCGCAGCGGCACGGCCGTCGTCTTCGACCGCCGGCTGGACGGCGATCTCCTGACGTTCGAGTTCGAGCGCTTTGCCGACGGCGACCTGCTGATGCGCGATACCGACACCGGCAGCCTCTGGTCCGGCCTCTCAGGCGAGGCGATCGAGGGGCCGCTGAGCGGCACGGCGCTCCGGCAGGTGCCCGCGTTCTACTCCTTCTGGTTCGCTTGGAGCGACTTCTACGTCAACACGGACGTGTACGAGGCTGCCGGCGACGGGCCTCTGTGATGCGACTGGCCGCCATCCTGAGTGGCGGGCTGATCGCGGCCGGACTAATAGCGGCAGCCTGCTTCGGCGGCGATTCGACGCCGGAACTGATCGGACGCGGCCTGCTTGGCGGAACCGACACGGACAAGCTCAGCGTGGCCTTGGAAGACATCCACGTAGACACCTTCGTCTCCGGCTCGGTCCCGCTGTCAGAGATCGACGAAGTAACGCTCCTCGGCCTGCGCGACGCCATCCCGCCGATCGATAGCCCGCCATACACAACAACCGGCGAATCGGGCTGGCTCGACGCTAACGACCTCGTCCTCGGGTACATCGCGGACGACGGCCAAGCCTATGCCTATCCGGCCCGCATCCTGGACCAGCACGAGATCGTCAACGACGAACTCGACGGACGGGCTGTGCTGATCTCGTTCTGCCCGCTCTGCCGCAGCGGGATCGTCTACGACCGTGTGCTGAAGGACGGCCAGCCCCTGTCGTTCGGCAACACGAGCGCGCTCTACGAGTCTGACCTGGTGATGTACGACCGCGAGACGCTCTCGTACTGGTTCCAGGTCGGCGGCGAGGCGATCGTCGGCGACCTGACCGGCGCCCGACTCGTCGCGCTGCCTTCCGTCACGACGACGTGGGAGCCGTGGCGCGAACTGCATCCCGATACGCTCGTCCTCTCTCGCGACCTCGGCTTCGCTCGCGATTACAGCCGCGACATCACAGGAGGCCTGGAAAAGCTGCTAAACGGCGGCAGCTTCCCCTTCCCGGTCACCGACGCGGCCAAGGATGACCGCCTTGAGGCCGCCGCCCTCGTCCTCGGCGTCGAACACAACGATGATCGCCGCGCGTACGCTCTCGCACAGCTAGGCGACGCCGCAGTCAACGAAACGCTCGGCGGCCAGCGCATCGTAATCTTCAGTAGAAGCGACGGCCCCGTAGCGGCGGCGTTTCTGGCGGAAGTGGACGGTCAAGCACTCACATTCGAGTACCGCGGCGGGACGTACGTAGATGAGGAGACCGGCAGCGAGTGGTCGCTGACGGGTCGGGCGCTCGCCGGCGCGCTCGCCGGCGCGCAACTAGAACCGCTGGCCGTGCGCACCGCCTTTTGGTTCTCGTACGCCTCCGCGTTTCCGGGCGTGGAGCTGTACAAACCTTAGCTAGCGGTTGCGGGCGCCCTCCATCCCAGCTAGGCTATCCAGCGCATGAGAACGCTACGACGGCTCTTCGCCCGAGTTATCTTCGTTTGGGGCATCGTGTCCGGCTTGGTTACGGTTGCCATCATCGTCTGGTTCCGCGAACGAAACGCACGGACGGTCTTCCCAGCAAGCAGCGCCGCCTCCCTGCTCGTGCCCGCCCGCGGGTGGCTCATGCCCGTCCGGCAAACACTCGATCGGTTCAAGCTCAGAAAGGGTGACACGGTTCTGGAGCTGGGGCCGGGGCCGGGCTACTTCAGCATTGAGGCGAGCCGCATGGCCGGCGCGCAAGGCCGTGTGCTCTGCCTCGATCTCCAACCGGGCATGGCCGCGATCCTGCGCGAGCGCCTACGCGCCGAGGGGGCGGGGTCAGGCCAGCCGATCGCGGGCGACGCCATGCGCCTGCCGCTGGCCGATCACTCAGTCGACAAAGCGTTCGTTGTCGCGATGTTCGGGGAGATTCCGGACCGGCCGGCCGCGCTGTCAGAGCTGCGGCGCGTCATCAAGCCCGGCGGCGTGCTAGGCTTCAGCGAGACGTTTACCGACCCCGACTACATGTTCGTGAACGAGCTAGAAGACCTCTGTCGCGCGTGTGGATTCGAGCGCCTCGAACGGCAGCGCGCCACCCTGGGCTACACACTCACCTTCAGCGTGCCGAAGAAACGAGCCCGACGGCGTCGCACACCGAAGCCGTCGTAGGGAGCAGGTGTAGCGAGCTATGCGGGCGATAGCTAGCGGCGCCCTTCAGCCCCAGCGGTGTGCCCAGACGGGACAGCCCCGGCCGAACACGTCACCGCGGATAAACATTCGGCGGCTGAAGTCCTCCGCCCGCTGCTCCAGAGGGGCCCAGGTAACACGGCTGACATCTCCCTGAGAAATCGAGTTGAGGAACCACGAGAAGAGGTTCCGCTGCTCTGCGTGCCAATCCATGATCACGTAACGTCCGCCTTTCCTTAGGAGTGCTCACGAACGCGAGAATGCCTGCTCCCATTCGGGGATTACCGTTAGGCCGAGCGGACAGAGCACCCGGTCAGCTCTGTCCGTCCCAGCATGATCTCTGAGTAGCTACTCAGAGATCATACCTGCGTCACCCTGGACCAGGCGCACGTTTCGCCAGCCGCTTCGCTCTATCTTTCGCCGCGCTTTGGAGAGCATGCCCGGCGAGTAGTCCAGACCGATGAGAAGGCCCTCCGGGCCAAGGCCCGCCTCGATAAGAGCGAAGTTCAGTCCGGTGCCGCACGCCATGTCTACCACAGTGTCACGCGGCTCCAATTGCAGCGCCGCAGACCAGCCGACCCCGCCGATCCAACATCGTAAACACGAGAAATGAGATCGTACCAGGTCATGGCCTCAGCCGGTGGTCCGGAGCCGCTTCGCCGCAGGACTGCATACACCACGAGTACGTTCGAGGCGCCCTGAGCCCGCCCGTTCGCATGATGCGATCAGCTCGCTTCCGGCGGGACCGCACGCATCGTGATCTCGAGTTTCTCTCGCATCATCTCCTCGTCCATCGGTCCGATAGCGCGTTCCTGCAGGATACCATTGCGATCCACGAACCACGACTCGGGCAGGCCGGTTAGCCGATACGTACTGCCCACATCGCCCTTCAGATCGAGGAGAATCGGGAATGCAAGGCCGAAATCATCGGCAAAAGCCTTCGCCTTACCGCGCCCTTCTTGAAGGTTGATAGCCAGAATCTCGAAACCCTCGGTTTTCATTTCCAGGTAGAGCGAGTTCATGTCGGGCATCTCCTTTCGACAGGGAGCGCACCAGGTTGCCCAGAAATTGATCAGCACCGTCCTGCCCTTCATGGAGCTGAGGGTGATAGGTTCACCGGCTAAGTCAACCAGGGTAAAGTCTGGTGCCGGTTCGCCGATTTCTGGGGGCGGCGCCTCCGAGGCCGCGCCCAGCGTGATGCCCTGCTCTTCCAGCAGCACAATTGAGAGATCGGGGACGCCCTCCTGGCCAGAGTCAAGCCGCCCCTGAATGAAGACGAGTGCCCAAACGATGCCAGCGATGAGCACCGCCGGCCACAGGATCCAGCGGACGAGCGGCAGCCACCGGCGTGGCCCCTTCTGCGAGGCTGGAGGAGTGTATTCGTCAGAGGAGTTAGATGGCTCCACGGGCTCAGCCTACCGAACACGGCGACGTCTGCTTGAAATGCGCAGGGATTCTCCGCCGCGATCTGCGTGAACTGAGTTCCACAACCAAGATTACGAAGCGCTGCGATCCGGGGTCGCGCCCTACTGCTCCACGACTTCCGTCACAACAATCGTAGCAGTCATATAGGGGTGAATTGTACAGATGTACTCGTACGTACCAGGTTCGTCGAACGAAAGTGAATAGGAGTCGCCTCGCTCCAGTTGGCCTGAATCGAACGCTCCTTCCGCCGTCGCCGTATGCGGAGCATCGTCGCGGTTCTCCCAAACGATCTCAGTGCCAACGCCTACCGTTAGGTCATCCGGGCCGAACGTAAAGCCCTGGATGTCTACCGTCACCTGCGCCTCGTCGGAGATCACGGGCTCCTGCTGAGAGTCAGCGGCGTTCCCCCCGCCGAACGCCGTGATGCAGACGGCGCTCAGCGCGACAACTCCGGCAAGAACCGCTCCGCCCACGAGCCAGCGGCGCAGGGTCCGGCCCTTGATTAGCGGCTTGCGTCTCTTATCGTGCTTCCGCTTTTTCTTCGTCATACGCACGCTCTGGGTGCTGCGCCCTGCATAGAATCTCCCTTGTTTGCTACTGCATTTCAGCGGCTTGGCACCGGGCAAGCCGCAACGACCGATCCAGCTCGCAGACTGAAGGTCCAGGCTAGTAGTCCCAGCGACGCCAGACCGATATATATCTGCGCGGGGCCAAAGAAGGTGAGCGCTCCGGATGTACCTAACAACACAACCACGAGCTTGTTGCAGATAGGGCACCCCACGGCCAAGAACGAGAGCATGCCGCCTGAAAATACCTTGCCCTCGTGGGTGGACGGGGTGCGGCTCGCGTACGTGCCGGCGATGAGGCCAACCAGCACTGCTGACACCACCCAGATCACATAATCCTGCGGGCGCGTAGGAATCATTCGGATGAAGAATGGGCTGTCGACGATGGCTGCGGGTATGCCGATGAGTACGAGCGCCCCTGCCGTCCCCAGCGCCGCCACGAACCACCCTCTCGGACCGAACAGGCGCAGTACTTGCCCGATCTCCGTCGCCCTAGTTCTCAGAGCTAACCTATACGTCTCCAGCGGACCAGATCGGATCATCATCGTGCAGCTCGCTGCGTCTCCTCTGTCAGCGCTGAGCCGTTGGCCCGGTTGCTATCGGGATCAGTTGCCGCGGCGATCGTGGTCGCGGAGCCAAGAAGAAGCAGCACGCCAGCCGGATACTGGCCGTAGACGTCGCTCCGGCTCTGGACGAACCGCCGACCGACGTTGAGGATCTCGTCTAACGTTGTCCCCATGGATTGAGCCGCATCAACACGGCTTGGCATCAGCAGAATCCTTCTGCGTCGTAGCGACAGGCGTGAGCGTCTACGAAATCGTCGAACCGATCTTCAGTGTATTCGCTGACCGGAAACTTGTCGATGCGAGCCCAACTGGTGATGGCAATGGTCTCCTCTTCCATCTGGTCATACGGTGTCATCACCATGAGGTCTCTATCGCGCAATCTACGCTTCACGGCATCCTCGAGTTCGTCCAAGAACTCACGATGGCTCGTGTTGTACCAGACCACTACCCCCGAGTGTTCCATGTTGTGGTTGAGCGTCTCGGGTTCCCAAGGCGTGCGATAGATACCCAACGGTGCGGGCCCGCAATTTGCCGGCGTGCTTTCGGGATCGTCCGAGCACTGTGCGCTCCCAAACATGGGACCGCCCGCCGGAGGGCTATTCCCGTCTTCAACGAAATCCACCCCGCTGGTGACGTGCGGCGCAACGTTCTCCCCATAGATCTCCGGCAAGTCCACGAACTCGCCGGGAAGATCTGGGCGAGGTTCGGTTTCCACCCTATCGGAGGCACTCAGCCCGAGCGGCTGCCCGGCCTGCCAGATGAGGTACGCGATGAGTCCGGCTGTGGCGAAGACGCCCACGAGGACTCCTAACGGCACCACAGGGATCTTGAATCCGCCTCCCGTTGCGGGAGCTACCGGCTCTCTGCGCTTCGACGCACCCTGCATGCCGCGCCTTCGCTTTTCCCTACTCATGCCTTTGGCCTTGAGTCGCGAGAACAATCCCGGCTGGCCATTCCAAGTACTACAGTCATGTAGTAGATTCTAAAGGCCATTCCCCTACAAGATCAAGAGACGTAGAACACACCAAGCAGCTCGCGTAGCTTCTACTACGGAGCTTTAGTAGGATTCAAGTTAGAGGAGGTCGTCAACATGCCAACGGCAGGACGCTCCAGTCAGCTGGGTCCGCTTGAGAAGAAAATCATGGATCTTCTCTGGCGCCGCCGAGACGCCACCGTGCGCTGGGTCGTGGATCGTCTCCAGCAGCGCGAGGAGATAGCCTACACAACGGTGATGACGGTCATGGGCCGCCTCGTCGAAAAGAGGCTGCTCTCGAGAGAAGCTGTCGGCCGCGCATACGTCTACCGAGCCGCGAAGACCGAGGACGAATTTCTAGCCGAGAAGTCCAAGGACCGGGTCCAAGCCCTTGTTGCGGATTTCGGGGATATGGCGCTGGCCCACTTCGCCGAAGAGATCGAACACGCGGACCCCGAACGCATCGAGCGCCTCGCAAAGTTCCTCGAGCAGAGGGGCGGCCGGTGACGGCCCCGCGCAATCTGCCACCGGCCCTGCTCTTCGTTGCCTTTGGCGCGCTACTGCTATTCACCGAACTCCCAACTCGCAGCATCGGGCGAACATCGGGAGGGCTGTTCGTGGGTGCTCGCAGCGTTCATGACTCAGTCGAGAGCTTCTGCCGCGCAGCCGTGGACATTGCGGCTTCTCGCGACGCCATCGTGCTCCTTGCACTAGCCGCACTTCCCTTAGGGATCGTAGCGGTGACCACAGTATGGTCTATCGTCGTTCAGATCGTTCGCTTGCAACGCCTTAGCTCAGTCCTGCGGGCAACGGAAATTCCATCGCTGCCCCCGTCGCTCATTCGCGCGGCTTCGCGCGCGGGCCTTCGCGAACGTGTCCGGTTGTTCGAGTCTGACGATTTTTCTGCCTTCTGCTTTGGGCTGCTCAGTCCCCACGCGTGGGTCAGCACTGCGACCTTGGCAGCGCTCGACTCAGCCGAACTGGAAGCCGTTCTTCGCCATGAGGCCTGGCACGTTCAGCAACGTGATCCCTTGAACGTGCTGTTCGCTAACGCTGGCTCTGCGGCCGTTGGCTTCTTTCCACTCGTCAGACGGATGGCACAGGCCTACCTACTAGATAGGGAGCTTCAAGCCGATGCCGCCGTAGTCCAGCAGATGGAGGACTCGTACCCGCTGGCGTCTGCGCTTCATAGAGCTGCGTCTGTCGCCCAACATCCTCTGCCTGCCGCGGTGGGAGCGTTCAACTCAATCGATGCCCGAATCGACCAGCTCACAGACGGCAGCGGGTCTCGTGCTACGCGCGCGTTTGGCTTTCGCGCCTCCACGCTGCGGCTGCTTTGCAGTGTCGCTCCGTCGGCTGCCGCCTGCCTCATCGTGACGACGGTCTAGGATCAACACCGCGTTGTCCATCGAGGCGGCCTGGTGTTCGTAGGCCGTACCGTCACGCGCCGTCACGCACTCGTGAGCAGTCAGCGTCAGCGCCCTAGATCCGCTGCGCGCGGACGATCACGCGGTCGTCGTACTCACCGATGCTGGGGTCGAAGGTGCCGCCGCAGGTGATCAGCGTGATCACCTCATTCGGCGTGTCGCCGACGATCTCCTGGATTGGCGCTGTGGCCGCGTTGTACTGGTTTCTGGAGGTGACACCATATCGATAGACCGTGCCATCGGCGAGGCGGACCTCGATCTCGTCGTCCAGTTCGAGGTCCTTCAGGTTCCAGAACACAGCCGGACCGTAGTCATAGTAGTCCACGTGTCCTGAGAAGACCGCGTTACCACCGTTGCTCTCTTCCGGAGCGAAGCCAGGACGCCCGCTGAAGTCGTACCAGGCGACGACAGTCGGGCTGTCCGGCGTCTCCATGACGCCCTGGCCGTCTACGCCGAGGGTCACGATTGGCGCCTCGATGTCGAAGCGCGGGATGGAAATCATCTCGATCGGAGCTTCACTCGGAGGCGGAAGCTCGGCCGTCGGCGTGGGCGCTGGCGTCAGGACACTACTGATGTCTCCAATGTCGATGCTGGTACCAGGCCCGCTGTACCCTTCGTCGCCTACCGCACCCGTTAGTTGGAGGACGAAGAGAACGCCGGCCGCTAGCAGCGCAATGAGACCGGCCGCCATGACTGTCAACGACAGCCGGTTCCAAGCATGGTTGTTGTCTGATGTGCTAGCTGGGGTACTCAACAGGCGCCTCCTGGTCTGATTCTAGTAACGCGCTGACTCTGCACGTATGTCTACTTCACCTCAACCGCGCGAGTTCATATCGATCTACTACTTCACTGTAGTAGAGTCTAGCTAATTAGCCCATTGGGTCAAATAGGTATCGAGCGGAGACTGACCCTACCCGACCGCCAGAGCTGAGCGCAGGCTCTCCAGGTGGCGGTGGATGATGGTCTGCGGCCCTTCCTCGGTCATGGCGCTGTGCGGCGCGACTTTCCAGAACAACGGCCGGTACTCGTCCCAGCGGTCCAGGATCTCCTGGCCGCGCGGGCTCTCGGTGAGCTGGACGTGACGCTGGATGAGCGCCTGCACGATCTCGATGTCCGGCTCGTCGGTCACGCGCTTGATAGCGAGCATCTCCGGGTTGAGCTTCGATGGGAAGTGGCCATGTTCGTCGAACACGTACGCGATCCCGTTGGACATGCCGGCGCCGAAGTTACGGCCCGTCTCGCCCAAGATCACGACGATACCCTCCGTCATGTACTCGCAGCCGTGGTCGCCCACGCCTTCGACCACCGCCTTGCCGCCGCTGTTGCGCACGGCGAAGCGCTCGCCTGCCCTGCCAGCGGCGAACAGGTTCCCGCCCGTCGCGCCGTAGAGCACGGTGTTGCCCATGATCGCGTTCTCGTGCGTCTTGAACGTAGCGGCGGGGTCAGGCCGAAGCGCGACTTCGCCGCCGCCCATGCCCTTGCAAACGTAGTCGTTGGCTTCGCCCGTTAGGATCATGCGCAGGCCGGTGTAGCAAAAGGCCCCGAAGCTCTGGCCTGCGCTGCCGGTGAAGCGCAGCTCAATGCTGCCCGCCGGCAGGCCTTCCTTGCGGTAGCGGTGCGCGATCTCTCCTGCCACCCGCGCGCCGACGGTACGGTGGATGTTTCGGATCGGGTAGGACATCTGCACCGGGCCCTTACCGTCCAGCGCATCGGCCACGTCTTCGATGATCTGGTCGTCCAGAATCTCCTCGTCGCGATCGTTGCGGTCTTGCGTCCGCCGGATCGGACGATCGTCGCCAGGTACCCAGAGCAGTGGCCTCATGTCGAGCGCCTGTGCCCGCGGATCGCGCAGATCGTCGACCGGCTCAAGCAGGTCCATCCTGCCCACCACCTGATCGATAGTCCGGACGCCCAACTCAGCCATGATCTCGCGAACTTCCTGCGCAACATGGCCGAAAAAGCGCACGATGTCATCCGCGGTTCCCTCGAACTTTTCGCGCAGGTCCTCCCGCTGGCTCGCGATACCCACCGGGCAGGTGTTGAGGTGGCACTGCCGTGCCATCAGGCAGCCGATCGCTACCAACGCTGCCGTGCCGAATCCGAACTCCTCGGCCCCCAGCAGCGCCGCGATCATGATGTCGCGTCCCGTCCGCATGCCTCCGTCGGCACGCAACAGCACGCGGCTGCGCAGGTTGTTCTGCACGAGCACCTGCTGGGTCTCCGCCACACCCAACTCCCAAGGCAGGCCGGCGTTCTTGATCGAACTGACCGGTGACGAACCGGTGCCGCCAGAATCGCCCGAAATCTGGATCACGTCCGCATAGCCCTTCGCGACGCCCGCCGCAATGGTGCCCACGCCCTCCTCAGCCACCAGCTTCACGCAGACCCGTGCGCGCGGATTCACCATCTTCAGGTCGTAGATCAGTTGCGCCAGGTCTTCGATGCTGTAGATGTCGTGATGCGGCGGTGGCGAGATCAGCGGCGTACCCGGCAGCGTATTTCGAATGTCAGCGATGAATGGCGACACTTTGTGACCCGGAAGCTGACCTCCCTCACCCGGCTTCGAGCCCTGTGCCATCTTGATCTCCAACTCACGGGCTTCTACCAGGTACATTGGCGTCACGCCGAAGCGGCCGGACGCGACTTGCTTGATGTAGCTGTTCGGGTTGTTCTCATTATCGCCGTTGCTACTCGCATACAGGCGCCGCAACTCCTCGCCGCCCTCACCTGTGTCACTCTTGCCACCAATGCGGTTCATCCCGATGGCGATCGTTTCGTGCGCCTCAGGGCTGAGCGCGCCGAGCGACATCGCGCCGGTCGTGAATCGCTTCATAATGTCCTCGATCGGTTCGACTTCGTCGATCGGGATCGGCGTTCCCTTCTTAAACCGGAGCAGATCCCGCAACGTCGCCGGATCATCGCGCGACTCCAGCATCTCCTTGTACTGTTGGAAGTCTTGCTGCTCGTCAGTCTCCAGCGCCTTGTGAACAGCCCTGACAGACTGCGGCGCGAATTCGTGGAAATCGCCACTCTTGCGGAACTTGTAGAAGCCACCGGCCTCCAATCGCACGCCATTCTCAGGACGGAACGCCTTGGCGTGGCGCTCCAGCGCATCCTCCGCGATCTCGCGGAAGCCGATGCCACCCACGCGCGAGGGCGTGCCGGCAAACGCCATATCGATCAGCTCCTGGGAGATTCCAATAGCCTCGAATATCTGGCCGCCCTGGTAGGAGGAGACGCAGGAGATGCCCATCTTCGACATGATCTTGAGCACGCCGGCGTCAACGGCGCCCTCATACCGTGCGTGCACCTGGGCGATGTCCGGAATGTCCTTGAACGCACCTGAGAAGAACATGGTGCTCAACGTCGCGAACGCCAAATACGGGTTCACGGCGCTTGCGCCGTAGCCGACGAGCAACGCGATCTGGTGGACGTCGCGCGCCTCACCGGTCTCCGCGACGATGCTGGCCCGCGCGCGCTTGCCGCTGCCGATCAGATGGTGATGTACCGCCCCAACGGCCAGCAGCATCGGGATAGGCGCGCTGTTCTCATCGACGTCGCGATCGCTGAGGATGATGATGTTCTTGCCGTTGTCGACCGCGTCTGATGCGGCGTCGCAGACCGCTCTGAGCGCGGGCTCCATGCCATCGGGCCCAGCTGACGCCGGGAAGAGGCACGGAATCACCTCGGATGAGAAGTTCCCGGAGTTCATGGAGCGTATGGCCTCTAGCTGTTCGTTGACCATGAGCGGACTGCGCAGACGTAGCAGCCGCGCGTGCTCGGGCGTCTCCTCAAACAAGCTAAGCCTCGGCCCCATGTATACGTCTAGCGACATCACGAGCTCTTCCCGGATCGGGTCGATCGCGGGGTTCGAGACCTGCGCAAACTTCTGCTTGAAGTAGTACGAGAGCAGCCTGCGTCGTTTCTCGAAGACCGCGAGCGCCGTGTCGTCGCCCATGGAGCCCGTCGGCTCTTTGGCATCCTCCGCCATGGGCTTAATGATGTACTGCAACTCTTCGCGGGTGTAGCCGAACGCCACTTGCTGCTGTTGCAGGTTCTGTTCGGGCTGCACCGTCTCCAGGGCCACGTGCTTGATGTACTTGTCCAGGTCCATCAGGTGTTCGCGCACCCAATCGCCGTATGGCGCGGAAGCGACTATGCGGTCCATGATGTCGTCGTTTGTCAGGAGCTTCCCCCGCTCTGTGTCGACCGCGATGATCTGACCGGGGCCCAAGCGGCCCTTCATGATGATGCGCGCCTCGTCGAGTTCCACCATCCCCACCTCGGAGCCCATCACGATCAGCCCGTCCGCGGTCACCTGATAGCGGGCGGGCCGTAGGCCGTTGCGGTCCAGCGCCGCCCCAACGAGGATGCCGTCCGTGAAGGCGATGCTCGCGGGACCGTCCCAGGGCTCGGTGATGCAGGCGTGATACTCGTAGAAATCACGCCACGGCCTGGACATGTTCGGCGTGTTCTCCCACGCCTCGGGGATGAGCATCCTCATCGCGTGGAGCGGATCTCTGCCGGAGAGCGCGACAGCTTCCAGGACGTTGTCAAGATCGGACGAATCGCTGCCGCCTCGCTGGATGATCGGCTTCAGCTTCTCGATTTGCTCGCCCCAGACAGAGGAGTGCAGATCGGGTTCGCGGGCGCGCATCCAGTTTCGGTTTCCCTGGCGAGTGTTGATCTCGCCGTTGTGCGCCAGCATCCTGAACGGCTGCGAAAGCACCCAGTTCGGGAACGTGTTCGTGCTATAGCGCTGGTGGAATACCGCGAGCGACGTCTCGAATTCCGGGTTGCCCAGGTCTGTGTAGAACGACTTCAACTGATATGCGACCAGTAACCCCTTGTATACGATCGTCCGGTGCGAAAGCGACGGGATGTAAAAGCCTTCGATCTGTAACTCGGTGACCTGGCGCTCCGCCTCCTTGCGCACCAGGAGCAGGAGGCGCTCGAAGTCCTCGTCCGAAGCGCCTCTGCGGCGCTCGAGCAGAACTTGCTCGATCTGCGGCTGGCTCTCAACGGCGGATTCGCCAAGGATCGAGGGATCGACGGGCACGACCCGCCAGCCGATCACGCTCAACTGCTGCTTCTGAGCCGCTTCCTCCAGCGCCTTCCGGCACGCCGTAGCCGCCGTTTCATCGCCTCCCGGCAGGAAGACCATGCCGACGGCCAGGTCCTCCGGCCGGTCCAGTTTCGCGCCCAATTGTTCGGCTTCCTTCGCGAAGAAGCCGCGGGGTAGCTGGAACAGCACTCCGGCGCCGTCCCCGGTCTTGGCATCAGCCCCCACCGCGCCGCGATGCGTGAGGTTCGTGACGCACTCAAGCGCCATCTCCAATATGTGATGCCGGCGCGTACCAGAGATGTCCGCGACGAAGCCAACGCCACAGGCGTCGCGCTCCTGCGCAGGGTCATATAGCGGGCCGAATTCTTCGGTATTCATCATTCGTTTTTCAGGTATGGCGGACAGTGTACCACATTTCACAAAGTCGCTTCGGGGAACGCTGAGAGTTGGAACCGTCAGTCCTTCGAAGGCCCAGGAAGGGCCTCACCGGGCGTTATGCCGCCATGGCTAGCGCTCCCTACCAGATTCCCAGCTGCATCTTCACATCGTCGCTCGCCATCGTCTTCGGGTCCCAAGGCGGACTGAACGTCAACTCCGGTGTCACTTCGTCGACGCCAGGAAGGTCCATGATCAGGTTCTCGATCTGACCAGAAATAACGGGCCCAAGTGGACAAGCGGGCGTCGTCAGCGTGTAGGTTACTTTGACAGCTCCGCCGTCAATATCAACATCGTAGACCAGCCCCAATTCCATGATGCTCATCCTGAGTTCAGGGTCGATCACGTCCACCAACTTCTCGCGTACTAATTCCTCTGTCAAAAGATCCACTGCGTCCTCCTATTCTTCGTGGCGGACTGCGTGGCCGCCCTCTTCCCGCTGTTTCAGGCCGTCTTCCAGCGTATGCCATGCCAGCGTGGCGCATTTCACACGGACCGGGAACTTCGCGACGCCTTGCAAGGCCTCCAGGTCGCCCAGTTCCTCCGGCACCTCTGCCTCGGGATCGGTCATCATCTTGTTAAACAGCTCGCTCAGCTTGCGCACGTCCGCCACCGGCTTGCCGATGACCAGGTCCGTCATGATGGAGCCGGACGCGCGGCTGATGGAGCAGCCCCGTCCGCCAAAGCTAAGGTCGCTCACGGAGCCGTTCTTGAAATCGATGCGCAGCTCAATCTCGTCCCCGCAGAGTGGGTTGTAGCCTTCGGCGACCACATCCGCGTCGACCAGCGGCTCGTTGTGCCGCGGGCTGCGATAGTGGTCGAGGATCAGCTCTCGATAGAGCTCATCGAACTCAGGCTCCGGTATGGACTGGGGCACGGAACAACCTCGCCGCTGCCTCGATGCCCTCGATCAGGGCATCAAACTCTGTCGGTTCATTGTAAACGTAGAAGCTCGCCCTCCCGGTCGCGACCACGTCCAGCCGCTTCATGAGCGGCTGAGCACAGTGGTGGCCGGCTCGGATTGCCACGCCGTGGTGGTCCAGCACGGTCCCGAGGTCGTGCGGGTGCACGTCCTCTAGGTTGAACGCCACCACGCCTCCCTTGCCGGCCGCGCTCTCCGGCCCGTAGATCGTGATGCCGGGCACGTTCGCCAGCCGGCGGACAGCTTCCTGGACCAGCTCGATCTCGTGCGCGCGCACGTTCTCCATTCCCAAGTCAGTCAGGTAGTCGAGCGACGCCGAGAACGCGCAGACATCGCCGATGTTCGGAGTGCCCGCCTCGAACTTCCACGGTACGTCATTCCAAGTCGACTCCTCTAGCTGGACGCGCCGGATCATCTCTCCGCCGCTCATGAAGGGGTTCATCTCTTCCAGCAACTCGTTTCGCGCATACAGTACGCCGACGCCCGTTGGGCCCAGCATCTTGTGCGCGGAGAACGCCAAGAAATCACAGTCCAGTTCCTGCACGTCCACCGGCAGGTGCGGGACGCTCTGGGCGCCGTCCAGCAGGATGAGCGCGCCGTGCTGGTGCGCGCGGTCCGCGATCTCCCGCACCGGGTTGATCGTGCCTAACACGTTCGACATGTGCGTGATGGCCACAAGCTTCGTCTTCTCACCGATGCAGCGCTCGATGTCAGCAGCGATGAGTTGCCCATCATCGTCGATGTCGATGAAGCGCAAGGTGAGGCCCTTCTCCTTCGCCAGGATCTGCCAAGGAACGAGGTTGCTATGGTGCTCCATCGTTGAGAGCACGATCTCGCCGCCGGCACTCAGGGACTTGCGGCCCCATGCCTGCGCGACGAGGTTGATCGACTCTGTTGTGTTGCGCGTGAAGACGATGTTCGACGCGTCCGGAGCGCCGATGAAGTCGGCGACCTTCTGGCGGGTTGCCTCGTACTTCCCTGTCGCCTCTTCCGCGAGAGCGTGGATGCCGCGGTGGATGTTCGCGTTGTAGCTGCTGTAGTACTCGACGAGCGCATCGATGACGGCCTGCGGCTTCTGTGTCGTCGCTGCGTTGTCGAGGTAGACCAGCGGTTTGCCGTGCACCTCACGCTTCAGGATCGGGAAGTCCTCCCGGAGTCGCATCGTGTCTATCGTCATGTTAGTCTTGTCCCTTCAGGGCTTCTTTAAAGTCAGCCAGGTGCGTTCTATAATGGCCGCCCGGGTCCTGGCTCAGGCCTTCTCCCAGACTCATGGGAATGTTGCCTTGGCGGAGGTCTTTGTCCTCATCGGTAAGTCTTGCCAGCAATAGATCGATGGCCTCAGCTTCCCCCTGAATCTCGGAAATCAGCTCACCGACGGACCGGTCCTTCCGCTCTTCTACGTCCTGCATGTTTTTCGCATCGACATCGGCCAGCACGGAAGGGTCAACCGGCTGCCGCCCGACGACCGCCTCAAGGATCGTCTGGAAGTTCTTGCCGGTGCCACCCGCAAGGTGCGCGAGCAGGTCTTTCAGCGTCCATCCCTCCAACGGACTCGGGCGCTCCCAGTCCTCCGGCGAGAGCCTACGCACCAGTCGCAGCAGTTCCTCGCGGCTCTCTCGGTCACCAGCGGCGATCGGTTCCACCCAGCTCGCAAACGCTCGATCAGCCATCGAAGCCCTCCAGCGCCGCCTGGAGCTGCTTGAGGTGTTCGATGCTGTGGCTCTCTTTCCCGATCATGTCCAGGAAGCCTTTGAGGATGAACGGCGGGTCGTGCTGCCGATAGTGCTCGTGCTCGTCCGTCAGACCGGCCAGCAACTCCAGGACCTCTTCGCCAGCCTCCTCGAACTCGTCGATCACTTCCGCGGGCGAGAGGCCTCTGCGTTCCTCCACGCCCTGGGCATTCTCGCCGTCCGTATCAACACTACGGAAGATCTCCGTGTCGACCTTACCCCCCGCCAGCAAATTGCGAAGGAGCTTCTGGTAGAGCTGGTCGTTGCCTTTGCCGATGTGGGCCATAACGTCCTTACACGTCCACCCATCGAGGCCGCTCGGCTGCGCCCACGCCCCTACTGGCAACGAACGCGCAAACGTCGACACTTGGGCGCCGTCCCCGCGATGGCGAGCCGCAATCGGCTCGACCCAACCGGCGAACGTCCGCTCTGTCACGTGGCCACCTCCAGAGCTTCGCGCATTTGTGCCAAGTGCTCTCGATCGTGGGCGCCACGGTTGCCGGAGCGATTGCCACCGAGGAGCTCACTGAGCGTGTACTCTGTGAGGCGGAACTCTTTGTGGTCGTCGGTCAGACGCGAAAGCAGCTCTTCATGCTCCTCGCCGTCCGTTTCGATCTCGGCGATCAACTCGGCCAACGACCGGCTGCGACGCTCCTCCACGTCACGCCTGTTGATCGCGTCAGTGTCCGCTCCTGGACCAACGCGAGTCGGGTCGAGTTGCTGCCCGTCAAGGGTGGCATGAAGCATATGGGAGAACCACTTTCCCGTATCACCAGCCAGGTGGGCAAGCACATCTCGACACGTCCAGCCATCGACCGAACTGGGCCGTTGCCATACGTCTGCCGGAGCTGATCGAAGGTAGTCCAGCAGTACGGCACGTCCATCGCGATCCCGTCGGGCGATCGGCTCGACCCACCCGGCGAACGTCCGCTCAGACATCGACCTCCACCTTGATGTCGTCGCCGTCCACCTGCACGGGATACGACTGCACGGGTGCTACGGCCGGCAGCGTCAGCGCCTTGCCGGTCTTCACGTCGAACAGCGCACCGTGGCGCGGGCACTCGATCTGGTCGCCCATCAGCTCGCCCTGGTCCAACGAGCCGCCGTCATGGGTACAGACGTCGTCGATCGCGTAAAAGGTACCGTCGACGTTACAAATCGCTATCTGTTTGCCCGCGACATCGTAGACCTTCACCTTGCCCGGTTCGATGTCGCCGGTCTTCGTTACCTTGGTGAACTCAGCCAATCTCTATCTCCCCAACTTCGTATCTAGTACTGCCCGGACGCGATCCTGAACGCGCTCTGAAGGCACACGCTCCAGCACTTCCGCGAAGAAGCCGTCTACAAGCATCTCCTGTGCTTCGTCAGCAGGTATGCCACGCGACTGCAGGTAGAAGATCAGCTCGTCGTCGACGGGGCCTACTGTGGCACCGTGGCTGCAGCGAGCAACGTCGTAGGCTGAGATCTCCAGGATCGGTGTCGGCGAAGCGCTCGCCTTGTCGCTCAGGAGCAGGTTTCTGTTCGTCTGATTCGCGGCTGATTCGGTTGCGCCCCTGCGCACCTCAACGACGCCGTTCCAGATGAAGGACGCGCTATCGTCCAAGACCGACTTGAAGAGCAGGTCGCTCTCCGTACGCGGCGCGACGTGGTCCTGGCGCGTGTCGTAGGCGAAGTGTTGGTCGCCATCGCCGAAGACCAGCCCGAGCAGCTCGGTCTCTGAGCCCTCGCCGTCCATGCGCACGTCCAGCCGCGTTTTCGTCAGTTCGCCGCCCAGTCCCAACAGAATACCTTGGAACGAGGCGTCCTTGCTCAGCAACACGCGCATGGTGGTAAAGTTCTGCACCTGCTTGCCCAGCCGCTGCACGTCGATGAAGCGCACGTTCGAACCCTCCCGCGCGATCACCTCGACAGCGCCGGCGACGAGGCCCGTGATCTCCGGAGAGATTTCCTCTTGGATCACCGTCACGCTGCTGTTCGCCTCGGCGACGATCAGCAGATGCGGGAAGATGCCCGTGCGCTCGGCCGTCAGTCCCGCTACGTATTCGATCGGCAACTCGACCTCGACGCCCTTCGGTACGTAGACCAAACAGCCGCCGCTCCAGAGAGCGCCGTGCAGCCCGAGGTATTTCCACTCGGCGGGCGTAACGGCCGTGAAGAGACTATCGCGAACGATCTCCTCGTGCTCTCGCGCCGCCGACTGAAGGCTGGTGACGATCACGTCCTTGGCGGCGAGGTCCTGATCAAGCGTTTCGTAGACGACATCAGAGTCATGCTGGACGATCCGCCCTGCCAGATCCTCGTTCTCATCGAGGAACACCGCTAGCTCCGCCGGCAGGCCCGCGACGCTCTCGATCGCCTTGCGCGGCGGCGCGAAGGGCGCGAGGCCATCGAGGGACATGTTGCTCACGTCCGTGCGTCGCCACTCTTCCGAGAGCGGATCGGGCATCGGCGCCTCTTCGAAGAGGCGCCACGCTTCCAGCCGTCGCTTCAGCAGCCACTCCGGCTCGCCGAAGCGTGCGGAGAGCGCCTCGACCGCGTCGCGATTAAGAGATGGTAGGGCCGTTACTGTTCCTGTCATGTGTTAGTCCTCAGTTGAGCTGAATCGACGTTTGGTGAGAGCCTCGGTTACTCGAGCAGTGGAGATGGAAGCTCGATCTCCGTTAACCGACCGAGCCTTCCATCTGGAGTTCGATCAGGCGGTTCAGCTCGACCGCGTACTCCATCGGCAGCTCCTTGACGATCGGCTCGACGAAGCCATTGACGATCATCTTGGCGGCTTCCGCCTCGTCCATGCCGCGGCTCATCAGATAGAAGAGCTGATCTTCACCCAGCTTGCTGACCGAGGCCTCGTGACCGATCGTCACGTGCTGCTCGTCGATGTCCATCAGCGGGTAGGTGTCGGAGCGGGACTCTTCGTCGAGCAACAGCGCGTCGCAGCGAACGGTCGCCTTCACACCTTTCGCGCCCGGGTAGACCTTCAACTGTCCACGGTAGCTTGTGCGCCCGCTGCCCTTGCTGACCGATTTCGAGTTGATGACGGACGTTGTGTATGGCGCCGCGTGGATACACTTGCCTCCCGCGTCCTGATGCTGGCCCGGCCCGGCCATCGCCAGCGAGAGGATCTCGCCATGCGCGCCCGGCTCCAGCAGATACGTGCTCGGGTACTTCATCGTCAGCTTCGAACCCAGGTTGCCGTCGACCCACTCGCCGACGGCCTCGCCGTAGACGGCCATGCGCTTCGTGACGAGGTTGAAGACGTTGTCTGACCAGTTCTGGATCGTCGTGTAGCGCACGTGCGCGCCCTTCTTCACGATAATCTCTACGACGGCGCTATGCAGCGAGTCGCTCGAGTACGTCGGCGCCGTGCAGCCCTCCACGTAGTGGATGTCTGAGCCCTCATCCGCGATGATCAGCGTCCGCTCGAACTGGCCCATGTTCTCGGTGTTGATGCGGAAGTAGGCCTGCAGCGGCATCTCCACTTTGACGCCCTTCGGCACATAGATGAAGCTTCCGCCCGACCAGACAGCGCTGTTCAGCGAGGCGAACTTGTTGTCGTTCGGCGGGATGATTGTGCCGAAGTACTCCCGGAACAGGTCCGGATGCTCCCTCAACGCGCTATCCGTGTCCATGAAGATCACGCCCTGCTTCTTCAGGTCTTCGCGGATGTTGTGGTAGACGACTTCCGAGTCATACTGCGCCTCGACGCCGGAGAGGAACTTGCGCTCCGCCTCCGGGATGCCCAGCTTGTCGAACGTGCGCTTGATCTCGGCGGGTACGTCGTCCCACGTCTTGCCCTGCTCCGCGACCGGCTTCACATAGTAGTAGATGTCATCGAAGTCCAGATCGTAGTTCTGGATGTTGCCACCCCAGAAGCCGGTCGGCATCGGGCGCTCCAGCCAATGGTTGTAGGCCTTCAGCCGGAAGTCGCGCATCCACGCCGGCTCGTCCTTCAGCTCAGAGATGCCTAGAACGACATCCTTGCTGAGTCCCTTCACTGGCTCATTAACAGCCTTGAAATCAGGGTCGTTCCAGCCGAATTTGTAGCCGCTGTCCTTCGTGACGTCCTCAATCTTCGTGCCCATTATGCGTTCTCCTTACCCGCAGCGACGGCCTCAGGCCCGGCGCCGCTGGCCTCAGGGTTCGTGATCCAATCGTAGCCCCGCTCTTCCAGTTCGTGGACAAGCTCCGGACCGCCGCTCTTCACAATCCGGCCGTCGAACAGCACGTGCACCTTGTCCGGCGTGATGTAGTCTAGGATTCGTTGGTAGTGCGTGATCACCAGCACCCCAAGGTCAGGACCACGCAGTGCGTTGATACCTTCTGCGACGATCTTCAGCGCGTCGATGTCCAGACCGGAGTCTGTCTCGTCCAGCACAGCCATCTCGGGCTTCAGCATCGCCATCTGGAGCACTTCCGCGCGCTTCTTCTCGCCGCCGGAAAAGCCTTCGTTGACGTACCTGCGGACGAATGAAGGGTCCATCTTCAACAGGTCAAGCGTCTCGTCCAACAGCTTCCTGAATTCGCGCACCGGCACGTCTTCGCCCCGGCGAGCCTTTAACGCGGCCCGCATGAAGTTGCCCATCACCACGCCCGGGATGCCCACGGGGTACTGGAACGCCAGGAACAATCCAAGCTGTGCCCGCTTGTCAGGCGTCAGCGGCAGGACGTCGTTCCCATTGAACAACACCTTGCCCTGCGTCACCTTGTAGCGCGGATGCCCCATGATCGAGTTCGCCAGCGTGCTCTTGCCGGAGCCGTTCGGCCCCATCAGCGCATGCACTTCGCCGCGATTCACTACAAGGTCGACGCCCTTCAGGATCTCCGTGTTCTCCACGCTGACGTGGAGATGTTCGACTCTGAACAGCGTCTCGTTATTTGATGCCATGGATCCCCCGTTGTTATTCATGCGGCTCTCCCGCGCTCTGGTTCTCTTCTCTGGCTGCTACCACGTACTCGCAGGTTGGCTCTCCGTCGATCACGCGGCTTACCTGCCTCACGGGCGCGTCCACGAGCAATTCAATCGTGCGCCGGTCGAATTCACACGGTCCATGGCTGGCGGTCGCGGCCATCCGATACGGACAAGCCGTGTTCGTCAGGTGGTAGCCGTCCGCTTCCTTCGACCAGCCATCGACGATCCCTTCCTGCTGTAGCACCGTGCTCGTCTTGTCGACGCGGCTCTCTAAGGAGCCAGCCTCGACTTCCTTTTCGTACTGCCGCGCCACCTGCTCGGCCGCCAACTCCAGTACCGAGTGCAGGACTTGCGAGCCATCGCGGCCGCGCACATCGCTCTCGTCCAACGACGACAACCCCTGGTACAAGCGCGAAAACAGACGCGAGTAGCCTGCCGGCGAGCGTTCTTCGCCATCTTCGGTCAGATAGAACACGTATGACGGCCGCCCGACGCCATGCCGTTCGGCTCGTACGTCGGCGAGACCCTCTACCCGCAGGTGATCGAGGTGGCGTCGCACAGTCGCTTGGCCAACACCCAGCGCCTCCGATAGCGCCACGATCGTCGCCTCGCCGCGCTTCCGGAGAAGCTGTAGCACCTGATCCTTCGTGCTTTCCATCACGACCCAGGATACCGAGAGAGGCCTATTTAGTCAAGATATATGGACTTAAAATGAATTATTGTGGACTTATTGCCAATAAGGGCCACCCGGCACTTGCATCCTTGAGCGACGCGTCTGCCAACACGCACCGGCAACGCAAAGAGTATTCCTACTCCTCAGCCTGCAACCCAGTGCGCGCATGGGTTAATTGCAATTATGGTTGAACTGCAAAATCACGCCAAGAATGTCGTTGGCGAGGTCGATCACGCCATCTGGGGCGCTCATGTTCCAGACGTTGGCTCCGGTCTGTGGTCCGCGGTCGAATTGCGCATCGTACGCTGGCTCCGTACCAAGTGGCGCGAAGCGCTGGATCACCCCTAGGATATCGTTCGCCAGGTCGATAACGCCGTCCGTTGGCAGCGACGCGCCTGGCCCAAGCACGTCGTAAAAGTCCCACGGGTCGAGGTAGTCTCGCTGACCGCCCAGCGTTTCGTCCGGTCCGTTCTCCCGGACGTCGCTGCAGCCATCTCCGTCGGTGTCAGTAGGGTCAGGAGTTGGCGTGGCCGTCGCAGTCGGGGTTGCGGTCGCGGTCGGCGTCGCGGTGGGCGTTGCGGTTGGCGTCGGGAGGTCCAGGCAATTGATGGTGAGCGAACCGACCTTCGGAACGATCTGGCTGGTATCGAGCATCGCGAAGAGCGCGCCGTTCTGCAACGCGATCGGGTCTCCCTCGGGCAGCAGCGTAATGGTGGACGTAACCTCAGACGCCGGACAGGTCATCAGCATTTGGACAATGCTACCTTCAAACGTACTGACTGGCGGGGGTGGCACCAGGGCCGACACGCCGCCGTGGAAGACGAGCCCCGGGCCCGGCTCTAGGCGAAAGGCGCCGCCTGAGGCGAGATTGGGCCAAAAGATCTCATCCGCCGCCTGCGCCGTTGGCTCGTAGATGAGATCGACGGCGACGCAGTCGTCGTCGAAGCGATCTGCGCCGTCTGCGCCGCCGTTATCGGTGCTGTCGCCACACGTGTTGGGCCCACCGCCATCCTCGCTCGCCGCCGGGTCGAACACGCCGAAGTCGACGAAGCTCTGGAACAGGACGTAGCCCGCCGCGGGACGGGTCGCTACGTCCACGGAGAGCGTGAAGTTCGCGGTCATAGGAACGTCGCAGGCGCCGGCGCTACAGGAGACGGCGCCGTTTGTCACGCTCAGCGCCAACTCCGGCCCGCCTGTTGCTGCTGAGGCAGAGCCGCCCGTACGCGAACCCAATGCGACGAGCACGACTGCCGTGATGGCCACGCCCATGAGGAACGCGGCAACGGTCAAGCGCTGAGGGGAGCTGAGATTCGATGCCAAGCTGCGCCTCCACCGGCGGCGCGGGGATTCCACCGTTGCTAGGAACGGTACACCCGCGTCAACGAAGGTGTCAAGCGACGCGCCCGGCCAACCCGCGGTCGGCTCGGCAGATGCTTCGCATCCGCAAGCTGAGCACAGCTCAGCCGGTCACCCGTACTGCCTAATCGCGTTTAGGAAGGCGGCAGGCAGCCACCTGGGTTGAACTGGAGGACCACACCAAGGATGTCGTTCGCTAAGTCGATGCGACCGTCAGGTGAACCACGGTTCCAGTTGCTGCCAGCACCACGGCCAACCATTGCCGGCGGGCGGTCCCAGTTCTCATCGCCAGGCAGGTAGCCGCCGGGGGCGAAGCGCAGAATGACACCAAGGATGTCGTCCTGCAGGTTAATGACGCCGTCGCGCGGGATAGATACATCGTAGTAGTCGTTCTTGTTGTACGGGTCGCGGCGGCCGCACCTAGATTCGTCCTGTAGCTCGCGCGACGACGGGACACCGTCCTGGTCAGGATCGTAGCCATTGCCCTCATCTGGGTTCGGTTGCCAGATCGCCACGGAGGTGCTGGCGAACGACGGCGCGCCCACCGGACTACCGGCGCAATCAGCGGGCTGGCTGATCCAGATGTCCGCCGTGCCGGGACGCTGATGCGCGCTGACCGTCATCTCAACGTAGACGTTGCCGCCCGCGCCGTTGCCATCCAAGTCCTGGATGCAGCCACTGATCTCGAAGTTGTTCATCGTCTTGTTGAACGTCCCGGTCAACTCGGAGTGCGCTGTATCCACGTCACCGTAAGCGTAGTGTCCTCTTGTATCCTGCGGTCCCGGGGGCGGTGCGCCGGCCATGCCATCGCCCGTGAGGCCTGGCAACGCCTCTGGGTTGACCTCGACCGCAACACTGTCCCAGTAGCAATATGGGCGGACGACGATGCTGTTGTCGCCGGTATCGTGCTGGACGTCGGCGCGACAGAAGAAGTAGATGCCGGGCTCGGGGTTGTCCACGCAAGGGTTGCCGCAATCGCCGCGGGAGACCTCTACGAGGACGTCGTAGGCGCCGCTCAGGTCGTCGCCGATCGTAAACGAATCGGATGGGTTCCGCGGGTCGTCACCACACTTCTCGATACTGTTCGGATCCAGTTCTTGTTCGTCCGTGCAGCCGTCACCGTCGAAGTCGAGCACACTGCCGGGCGCGCTGGCGCGCCAGGGCGCCGGGTTCGGGTTCGGATTGGACCCGCCCTTGCCGTAGGCATAGATCGACTCCACCGGCAAGGCGGCGAAGTCCGGTGCACCCTCGGGTGTGAGAGCCGTGCAATTGGCGTTGTTCTGGTTGTACCAGATATTCACGACACCAATTGAGACCCGGTCCACCTGGGTGTCCCCAAGCGTATCGCCGTCTGTGTCCGCCTGGAACGTCCCGCCACCCTTCGGGTCCTTGATGATGGCCATCCATATGATGTTCGGGCCCGTCCCTACGATGGGGCCGGTGTCCTGGAAGCAGGACGTGACGATCGTGCAATCGTTGGCGGCGCAGACATTAGACGGGGATGTGCCGCCCGGGTAGTAGAAGCCACGGCCGATCATCGGCGCCTGGCCCGTATACGGCGGCGCCGGGGCGACTGTCGTGCCGGCGCCGGCCTCCGATGCTTCGTTGAGCTGGCCGGGTACGCACGCCGGCGGCTCCCTCTCGGAGAGCGATACGCACGTTTCACGCCAGGCCGGCGGCGCAATCGGCAGGACCGACGAATCGGCGACGACGTTCTTGAGGTCGCACTGGAGGTACGTCGTGATCGAGTTGTCGCCCGCCGAGTGGTCGGTCTTGGCGATGCAGGAGAACAGACCGGTCCCAGTGTTCACGCTACCGACGACGATGTCGGATACGCCTCCCAAGCTGCCATCGTTCGGCATGGGCGCCTCTTCGAAGACGTAGACGGCGCCGGCAGCTTGGCCCTCGGCATCCTCTTCCGGCGCCCCGACGATAACGGTGTCGCCGCTGATGGCCACGCTGTTGCCAAGGAGGTCGCTGGCCTGAGCGTCGGAGGCGGTGAGCTTCTTTATCTCGCCCCACTTGTCAGCGCCGCCTTGGCTGCGCCGGAAGACGTAGGCGGCGCCGGCCTGGCTGCCCCCGGCAGAGTCGGCCCACGACCCCACCACGGCCGCGTCGCCGCTGACGGCAACGCTGATTCCGAGGAGGGCGCCGGCCTGGGCGTCGGAGGCGATGAGTTTCGCCACCTGGCCCCAGTTGTCCGCGCCGCCTTGGCTGCGCTTGAAGACATACGCGGCCCCGGGGTCGTCGAAGCAGCAGCCTCCAGCATCCTCCCAGACGGCCCCGACGACGGCGGTGCCGCCACTGACCGCTACGCTATTCCCGAAGCGGTCGGTGACCCCGGCGTCGGCAGCGAGAAGCTTGGTTACCTCGCCCCAGTTGTCTTGACCGCCCTCGTCGCGGCTGAAGACATAGGCGGCGCCCGCGTTGCTGGCCCCGGAATCCTCCCAGCTAGCCCCGACGACGGCGGTGTCGACGCTGACCGCTACGCTCTCGCCGAAAATGTCGCCCTCCTGGGCGTCGGAGGCAGTGAGCTTGGCCACCTCCCCCCAGTTGTCCGTGCCGCCCTCGTTGCGCTCAAAGACGTAGGCCGCGCCCGCGTTGGCGCCCCCGCCATCGTCGCCGTCTGCACCGACGATGATGGTCTGGCCGCTGACTGCCACGCTGACGCCGAAGTCATCTAGTTCCTGGACGCCGGCGGCGATGAGTTCGGTCACCTCGCCCCAGTTATCTTGACCGCCCTCGTTACGTTGGAAGACAAGTGCCCCCACGACAGCCGTGTCCCCGCTGATAGCCACGACGCCGCTTGCGGTGAGCCCGGCCACCTCGCCCCAGTTGGATGGGCCGCCCTGGTTGCGCTGGAAAATGTATGTGCCGCCCCGGCCACTCACCACGGCCGCGTCGCCGCTGACCGCCACGTTTAGGCCGAAGCCATCGAACGCCTGGGCGTCGGAGGCGAGCAGCTTCCTGAATTCGCTCTCTAGCTCCGTCTCCACTCTCTCCGGCACATTGAAGACGTAGGCGGCGCCGGCGTCCTCGCCCCCGGCGTCCTCCCGAAGTGCCCCCACTACGGCGGTGTCGCCGCTGACCGCCGCGCTCCAGCCGAAGAGGTCGTTGGCCCCGGCATCGGAGGCGGTGAGCTTGGCCACCTCGCCCCAGTTGTCTTGACTGCCCTGGTCGCGCCCGAAGACGTAGGCCGCGCCGTGGCCAGCTCCGGTCCCCTCGAAGGGGGCTCCGACGACGGCGGCGTCGCCGCTGACCGCCACGCTCCAGCCGAAGCCGTTGCCAGCTTGGGCGTCGGAGGCCGTGAGCTTCTTCACCTCGCCCCAGTTGTCTTGACTGCCCTCGTTGCGCTGGAAGACATAGGCCGCGCCGGTGAGGAAGCTGGGCTCTTGGGGGGACCCGACGGCAATGGTGTCGCCGCCGATGGCCACGCTGAAGCCGAAGAAATCTCCGGCCTGGGCGTCGGAGGCGGTGAGCTTCTTCACTTCACCCCAGTTGTCCTGACTCCCCTCGTCACGTTGAAAGATGTAGGCCGCGCCGCTCCCGGCATCCACGCCGTCCGCCCCCACGATGGCCGTGTCGCCGCCGACCGCCACGCTGGTACCGAAGAAGCCGCCGAGTTGAGCGTCGGACGCGGTGAGCTTCGCCACCTGGCCCCAGTTGTCCGTGCCGCCTTCGTTCCGGCCAAAGACGTAGGCCGCGCCGGCGGCGAAGCCAGCGCCCCCGGCAGTCTCTCCCCATGCCCCCACAACGGCGATGTCGCCGCTGATCGCGACGCTCGCGCCGAAGTGGTCGCCGGCCTGGATGTCAGAGGCGGCGAGCTTCTTCACCTCGCCCCAGTTGCCTGGCCCGCCCCGGTCGCGCTGCAAGACGTAGGCCGCGCCGAAGTCGTCCCGTACGCTGCCCCCGGCATCCTCGCCGTCCGCCCCCACGATGGCCGTGTCGCCGCTGACCGCCACGCTGGTACCGAACGCGTCTTCAGGCTGTGCGTCGGACGCGAGGAGTTTCCGGACTTCGTTGAGGGATGCTGCCTGGGCGCTCCGCGGCTCGGGTCCGATCCCGGCCGGGCCAGCCGGCAGCCCGGCGGCGATCATTAAGAGCAGCGCGATGATAGCCCCGCGCACCAGGTACGGGACGGTGGCTCGTGAACGCATGCCTGCCGCCTCCTCCGCTGCTCCGCAGGCAGCGCTACTGCACCCAAGTGACTTCCGCGACGAGAACGCCGCCGGACGCTCCGAGGCCAACTCGGAACGCAATTCATCAAGCAGAGTATTGGCGATAGGACTGGGATTGTCAAGAGGCGTTGGGGAACGGCGAACACGTTAATAAGAGGAGCAACCCCACCCCCCAGGTCACCCAGCTACTGAGGCTGTGGGTTGAACGGCTGACCCGGCTCGCCTTCGGCGAGCTTGCTCAGCTTGTAGAAGCTTCGCTTCTATCTTTGCTTACTGGCACGAGTGGTTGAATTGGAGGATGACGCCTAGGATGTCGATCACGGCTGAGCTGCGGCTCAGCTTTGCAGAAGCGCTAGCCTGAGGGCTAGCTCGCTTCTGCTGCCTTACTGGCAGCTGTGGTTGAACTGCAGAATGACCCCTAGGATGTCGTTCGCCAGGTCGATCACCCCGTCAGGGGCGCTCATGTTCCAGACGTCCGCCCCGATCTGCGGCCCGCGGTCGAACTGCACATCATACTCCGGCTCTGTACCGAGTGGCGCGAAGTGTTGGATCACGCCCAGGATGTCGTTCGCCAGGTCGATGATGCCGTCCGCCGGCAGCGTGGCGCCAGAGCCAAGCACGTCGTAGAAGTCGTATGGGTTCGTCTTGTCGCGAAGCCCGCCAATGGTCTCGTCGGCGCCGTCCTCGCGAATGTCCACACAGCCATCGCCATCCGTGTCGGGCCCGCAGTTGGCCAGCGCAGCCGCCGCCAGCACGTCGACCCTACCCCACCCATACACATCGTCCGCGCCCGCATCTCCTAGATCGACCGCGGTGCCCGTGATGAGGCTCCTCAGCGCTACCCGGCTCAGGGACGAATCGCACTCGAGCAGCAGCGCGCCCGCGGCCGCAACGTGAGGGGCAGACGCCGACGTCCCGTAGAACTGCACGCCGGTCATCTGGCAGGACGGATTGCCCGACGCGAAGCCGCCGGACCCCGTGATGCACACGCCATCTGAAGCGACGACATCGGGCTTCAGCCGATCATCATCGGTTGGACCGTTGCTGCTGTACGACTCGATGCTGCTGGGGCTGCCGTGGTAGACGGCACCGACGGAAACGACTGCCGCGGGCGAGCCTCCGGCATCGCTCTGGTTAGGAACGCTTCCAGCGACGGTATTAAAATCGAGGAGGTTGCCGTTCGCGTGCGGCACACAGCCTCCGCACAGCACGAACAGATCGAACGTCACCTGCGCGGCCGCACCAGAATGATTGCCTAGATAGATGTCGAAGCTGAAGTCAGCCTCGGTGGTGTTGACGACGCCGCATCCCTCCACGGGGTTGTCGTCGCCATCCTGCAAGTCGACGCTGCACGGAACAGCGACGCCGTCAAGCCCGGCCAGCAGATCGTAGTCGTTCCCCGAGGCGCCCCACGGATCGTCCCAGACGAGGACAATGGTGGCGAAGGCCCCGGGACTGAGCGTGATCCGGTTGCTGTCGGCCGGCGCCGACACGGCGCCCGCATGCACGGTCCCGTCGATCGCGTCGAATTCGTGCGTGTCCCATGAATCGGGCCCGGAGGTGATATCGGAACCGGAGTCGACGTACGCGCCTTGGTAGTGGCGCTGCGCCTGGTTCCCAACTGATGTGTAGTAACCCTTGATCGGTCCCGCGCCGTTCAACGCGCTCGCCGTATTCTGCGAAACGCTGCTCGTGCCATCGTAGCGTCCAACGCCGAACCAGCCGATATCGTCCACAACGATGTCCGCGTTCGCGGCCAGGCAGTCGACCGCCGCATTGAAATCGAGCACGGTCGAGAAGCCGAAATACCCGAACATCAGGTCCGCGCCTGGCGCAACGTCATGTACGATCTCCAGGAGCGCCGTGCCTTCCGCTCCCGCTGCGCCGGGATCTCCGCCAACGACGTTGCACGTCACCGTGTCGACAGCGGGCAAGTCGCCCAGCGCTTGGCTCGCGGCCAGTCCACCCACGCCGTCCGAAATCACGCCAATGGTCACGCCGGCGCCATCGACGCCCGCGGCCGCCCGGAGCTGATCGCTTCTCATCACGGCGTCGCCTTCGGTCTGCACGGCGCCGGCTTGCACGAACGCGTACTCGGGCAAACGAACGCGCCGCACCGCGGGCAGCGCCGCGATCGCGCGCAGTTTCACGCTGGGCGCCCGCGCTTGCACGATGCCTAGCTCACTGTCCACGCGCTCCACAGTCACGCCAAGCGATGCGAGCGCGTCTAGCTGATCGACGTCCTGGACTTCGATGAACACCTGCACGTCGCCATCAGGCGTGATCCGCATGCGGTCCGCCGCCACCGCGCCTACCAGCTCGCGCGGCAGCGCGTCCTCCAGGCTGAGCGTCGTTGGCCGCGATGCCGCGTCGGCGAGCATCACGAGCTGCGATGAGAGTTTGGGGTGTTTGAGCGCGGCTACGTCGCCGCCGTCGCCCCGCGTGACGATCGGTTCAGGTGGTGGCGCGGAAACCGCGGGCGCGGTGGAGAACGCGGCCGCTGCCACTGCCGCGAGGAGAAGGACTCGCGAAGCCTGCCTCATGAGCCACATCATTTCACCAGGCCACCAGTATAGCGGTACACCGGGGGCGGCTAACCCGCGGTTAGCTTGCGGCAGGTGCCCCAGAAGGGGCACCCCTTCGCGTCTGCCGGCCGACTGCGAACGGCTGCTACTCCCAATAGAAAGGAGCGCCCCAATTGGGGCGCTCCTTTGCGTACTCGGTTGTGCTACGTACCGCGTTTAGGAATTCGGTGGGCAGCCTCCTGGGTTGAACTGCAGGATCACACCGAGGATGTCGTTCGCCAAGTCGATGACACCGTCTGGTGAACCAC
>QIFC01000008.1 GCA_003228685.1 Chloroflexota bacterium | reverse complement strand
GCGCCGTCGCTATTCTGCGCCGTCGCTATTCTGCGCCGTCGCTATTCTGCGCCGTCGCTATTCTGCGCCGTCGCTATTCTGCGCCGTCGCTCTCGCTCTTGAACGGCTCCTTGACCACGACCTTCACGCCGGAGATCGTCCCGGTGAGGACGTTCTGCACCTGCTCGACGGCCGTGCCGCCCACGTCGCCGGCCGCCTTCAGCAGGCCCGTCGCGGCCGCTGACGCCGCGTCTTCCGCGCTCACGCCGATGCTGCCGGCGCCTTCGATCGCTCCCTCGACCGCCCCCTTGGCCGCGGCACCCAGATCGCCGCCGATCGAGACGGTGCTCTTAACGATCTCCTCTGAGGTCGTCGTAATTGTGTCTAGGCCGGCTGAGCCGACTTCTTTCGTGCCCTTAAGGATGCCGATCATCACGCCCTTCGTCACGCCCGCAAGGTCACCGCCGATCTCGGCCGTACCCTGAATCGCGCCGCGGACGATGTCCGAGATTGTGCCGGTGAGCGCTCCGCCGACCTCGCCGGTCTTCTTGACTGCGTTCACCAAGCTACCGGCTACGGTGTCGACAACAGCGTCCGTGATCTCTCCGACGCCGCGGATCGCCTGAACGATACCGTCCTTAACTCCGCCGATCAGTCCACCCTGTTCCTCTGTCATTGTGTGTACTCCTTTCATATTCATGATAGCGCGTCGACACGTAGGCAGGGCGGCGATGCTATGATCTGCCCGTGACATCCGAGAACGGCCCGGTTCCGAGCGCTACGTATCGCCTCCAGTGCAGTTCCGTGTTCACGTTCGACCACGCCCGCGAGCTGCTGCCCTACCTCCAGCAGCTAGGCGTCTCCGACCTCTACACGTCGCCGCTCTTCGCCGCGCGGCCCGGCAGCCCGCACGGCTACGACGTGATCGACCCGACGCGATTTAACCCTGAACTCGGCGGCGCTGAGGGCTTCGCCGCGCTCGCCACCGAACTCAAGCGCCGCGGCATGGGCCTGTTGCTGGACATCGTCCCCAACCACATGCTCGCCGGCAGCGAGAACGCTTGGTGGGCGGACGTGCTCGAGCACGGCCGCGATTCTCCATGGGCGGCCTTCTTCGACATCGATTGGTCCGCGGGCGGGAAGATCGTTCTGCCTGTCCTCGGCCGCAAGCTGTCCGAAGTCCTCGCGGCAGGCGAGTTGCGGGTCGAGGCCGACGGCGATCGTTCGTGGCTGCGATACCACGATAGGCGCTTCCCGCTGCGCTCTGGCACCGAAACCAGCAGTCTGCGGGAGGCGCTCTCGCGGCAGCACTACGTCCTTACTTATTGGCGAGAGGGCATGGCCCAGCTCAACTACCGTCGCTTCTTCGACGTCAACGACCTGGCCGGCGTCCGCCAAGAAGACGGACGGGTCTTCGACGCGACGCATTCGCTCGTGCGCCAGCTGGCGGGCGAGCGCAGCTTCTCGGGCCTGCGCATCGATGCCGTCGACGCCCTCCACGACCCGGCCGCGTACCTCGAGCGGCTCGCCGCGATCGCGCCCGACGCGTACCTGCTCGTCGAGAAAATCCTCGCCGGCGGCGAAGCGCTGCCGGAGTCCTGGCCCGTCGAGGGGACCACCGGCTACGAGTTCCTCATTGCCGTCAACAGCCTCTTCGTCGATCAGGACGGGTTGGAGGTGCTCAAGGACGCCTATACGCAGTTCACGGGCCGTTCGCGGTCCTTTGCCGCTGTTGTCTTCGATGCCAAGCGCCACGTCGCCCGCGAGCTGTATCCCGCCGAACTCGCTCGCCTGGCTCGCGACCTCCGCGCGCTAGCGGAGCAGCTTGCTCCAGGTCTCGGCGAGGACGACGCAAAGGATGCTCTCGTCGCCGTTGCGGCTGGATTCCCCGTTTATCGCACCTATGTCGCTGGCTTTACTGTCTCTAAGCGCGACCGCAGCATTGTGGAGCGCGCCATAGGCGCCGCCCGCGAGCGCACTGGTGCCAGCGCTGCGATCGACCTGCTGGAACGCGTGCTTCTGCTGGACGTCCCGGACGCCCAGCGCCAGGCGGCTCTCGATTTCGTCATGCGCTGGCAGCAGTTCACCGGCTCGCTCGTCGCCGGCCTGGAGGATACTGCGTTCTATCGCTACAACGTTCTCGTTTCCATGAACGAAGTTGGCGCCAATCCTGACGGCCCTCGCGCAATGAGCGTCGCCGCCTTCCACGAGTTCAACGGTCGCAGGTGTACGCACACGCCGTACGCGCTCAACGCGACCGCCACGCACGACACTAAGCGCGGCGAGGATGTCCGCGCGCGCCTCGACGTCCTGTCAGAGCTGGCCGGCGAATGGGCGGAGCGCCAGCAGGGTTGGAGCGTGCTCGCTAGCGGCCTTCGGTCGCTGGTCCAGGGCGAACGAGCGCCAACGCCAAACGACGAGACGCTAATCTATCAGACGCTCGTCGGCGCTTGGCCGCTCGATGACAATGATCTGCCCGAGTTCCGCGAGCGCCTGCGAGCCTACCTGATCAAGGCCGCGCGCGAAGCAAAGGAGCGCACGAGCTGGCTCGGTCCTGATCAAGACTATGAGCGCGCTCTCACCGGCTTCGCGGATGCGCTGTTCGCCGCCCAGCCGTTCCTCGATGCGCTCCTCCCGTTTCAGCAGCGAATCGCGGAGCTGAGCGTCGTCAACTCCCTCGCGCAGGTCGTGCTCAAGATCGCCTCGCCCGGCGTGCCCGACATCTACCAAGGAACCGAGTTCTGGGACCTCAGCCTCGTCGACCCGGACAACCGCCGCTCGGTCGATTTCGAGACACGCGCTCGCGTTCTCGATCAGCTTACGCAGTCGGAGCCCAGCGCCGCGCTCGTGCGGGAGCTGCTGGAGAGCTGGCAGGATGGCAGGATCAAGCTCCACGTGACGCACCGGGCGCTTAGCTTCCGCCGCACCAGTGCCGCGCTTTTCGCCGAAGGCGATTACGTGGCGTTGGACGTCACGGGCGAGCATGCGGACAACGTACTCGCGTTTGCCCGGCGGGACGGCGACTCGTGGGTGATAGCCGCCGTAGCGAGGCTAACCGCGCACCTGGGCCCGTTGCCGGTAGGCGAGACCTGGGACAGTACGCGCATGCAGTTGCCGCCGGGCGCACCGTCTGCATGGCGGAACGTCCTCACCAATGAGACGCTCTCGACCACTTCTGGCGCGCTGCCGGTCGCGGAGATGTTTTCTTGCCTCCCCATCGCGCTTTTGGCCGCGTCCGCATGAGAGCGCTACCCGCTGTAGTTGCGACGCAACTGCCAAGCTACCGCGAAAGGCGGTAGCCGTTCACCGCTGCCGCCGTCACATGACGCTTGGCATGACGCCAGCGATGGCCTCAGGATTCACAGACCACGAATGGGTATTGAAGAACTGGTAGGATTGCTCGAAGCACGGGAAGGGCAAGCGGGCCCAGCCGAGTGATTCTGCTATGATTGCAGTATCTCGCAGGAGGAGGCGGTCACCGTCAATTGGGACTTGGTTCTCACCATCATCGCTCTAGGTGTGTTAAGCACTGCGCCAGGGCTCATCTTTGGGCCACGGGTCAGCCTCGTGATGTCGGCTGCGGCGGCTGTCGTCTTTGTCTTCGGCATGGCATACGTGGGGGTGTTGAATACGAGCGTGTTCGTGATCTTGCCTATGCTTTTCGGCCTGTTCGTGGTGCCCATGCTCGTCGGGATGTGGCTAGGCGTTCTTGCAAGGCACCTCGTGTTTCGCTGGGTGATGTCAAACTGACCCACTACCGGAGGGAGCGAATAGTTGAAAAATACTGACGGTGTGCTATAATACTTATCAGGTTCGGTTGGGCCGGTAAATCGGTTGGGCCGGGCCTCAGAGAGAACCCCAGCGGCACGCTGGGGTTTTTTCGTTCTCAGAATCGCCTCTGGACCCTCATACTCGTTGTCCCCTGTTCTAGCTCAGCTAGCTACTTCAGCTTGCTCTCCTTGTACGGATCGTCGCGCCAGGCGAAGGCGTCCTTCAGTCCCTTGCCGGACGTCATCGACTCACGCACCTTGTCCTGCCAGGCGTACGACTGCTCCGTCTGCTGCGCCGCCGCGTCCAGGTCGGTGCTGCTGCGCACCGATGAGTAGATGCCCATGTTTTCGTAGAAACGGTTCATGTTCAGCTTCAGGATCGCCAGGTGGTCGGCGCTCAGGTTCGCGACGCGGTCCGCGTAGGCGATCGTGCGCTCTTCCAGCTCGACGGCGGGCCAGGCGTGGTTGATCATCCCGATCTCGGCCGCCTCGATGCCGCTGACGTTGTCGCCCGTGTAGTACAGCTCCTTCGCCTTGCGCATCCCGATCACGAGCGGCCAAATCACGCCCGTCCGGCTCGTCCCCAGCCCGCGCAGGCCGGGGTGCCCGAGCTGCGCGTCCTCCGCCGCGACGACTAGGTCGGCCATCATCGCGAACTCGCAGCCGCCCGCGAGCGCATAGCCGTGCACCTGCGCGACCGTCACCTTCGCCATGTTCCAGAAGTACATCCAGATATCCGTCACCTGCTGCATGCCCGTGCGCATGCCCATCACCAGCCGCCGCCCCTGGTCGTCGCCGCCCTTGTAGCGCCGTACGACACCGCCGGCCCCTCCCCGAGGCGGCGCGAGGTCGTAGCCGGCGCTGAAGGCGCGGCCCGCGCCATGCACGATGATCACGCGCACGCTGGAGTCGGCCTCGTAGTCGTGGAGGGCGTCGTTCAGCTCGAACATCAGCTCCTGCGAGAGCGCGTTCATCTTCTCAGGCCGGTTGAGCAATATCCGCCCGACGCGACCGTCCGTCCCGACCCGGTCCAGCTCGATATTCTCGAATTCTCGTGCCATCACAGCCTCCTAGTTCAGAACTCTCGTCCAGGCGTGGTCAGTGAAGTCTTCGTCGAAGCCTACCGAACGATACAACGCGCTCGCCTCGGGCTGTGGCCCGGCCCCAACGTAGGCGGTCGTGGCGCCCAGCTCCTGGAGGCGCCGGAACCCTTCGTGCATCAGCGCCTGACCCAGCCCCTTCTTCTGGTGCTCCGGCACCGTGCCCACTGGCTCGAACATGCCGATCCGATTCACATCGTCGTACCACGCGATCGCGACCGCCGCGAACGATCCGTCCGGCGCCTCGATCACGATGTCGAGGTCCAGCCGGTAGCCGGGCGCTGACTGCAGCGAGCGGTACACGTCGAGGTCGACAGGCGTGTCGCGAAATGCCCGCCCCAGCGCGAGACAGCGTGCTCCGAGGTCGTCGTCCTCGCGTAGCGGCCGGACGACGTAGCCATCCGGTACGGCCGGCTCCGGGAATGACGTCTCAAGCGAGCGGCGATACCGGTGCTCTAGGTGCTCGGTCCGCCGATAGCCGCGCTGCTCCAGCATCTCGTGACGCAACGTGTCGTAGTCGTAGGCGCGCACGATGAGACGGCGCTTCCCGTCGTGGGTTTCAACCGCCAAGTTCTCCTCGGCCCACGCCATCATCTCGTCTTCCAGACTGCGCTGGGCTGGTTGGATCTGTAGGTACGCTTTGCCGCGGGCCTCTTCGTAGCTCGTCACGCCGACAATCTCACCGTCGCTCTCCCACACACGGATGTCGTTTTCCCAGCGCTGTGGGTCTCGGTCCCGCATCGTGGCGACGAAGTAGCGGCAGTAGTCCCAGCGATCGAAGAACCAGTTAAACGGGCGTTGGGTGATGCCGTACGTCTCGATTAGGAAATCGCGGACGCGCTGGAAGTCCGGGTCGGCTTGGTACTTGCGGGAGGTGACGCCCATGACTGCTACGCGTCTGACCCCGTAACCTGCACCATATCGCTCACGTTGTTCTTCGCGGGCGTGCAGAGCGGTGCCAGTTCGTTGAAAAATTCGTCCGGCTCGATGACCATCTCGGGTGCGAACGCGCCCCGCCGCTCGATCGCCCCGCTCGCGAATAGCGCCAGGCCTACGGCCATCGGCACGCCGGTCGAGCCGCCCATGCCGCCTGCCGGCATCGCTAGCACCGTCGCCGCTACAGCGCGCTGCTTGCCGTCCTTCGTCCCGTTCGCGACCGCGAACAGCGGCGGCAGCTGTGCGCCCACGCCCTCCGACGACTGTGCAGCGCTCTCGCTTCGCTCTGGCGCTGGTCCCGTCAGCAGCGCCGCGCCCTGCTCGACCGTCAGTTCACTCGTGTCGATCGCGCCGCCGATCTGTTTCACCACGTCGATCAGCCAGCGCGGCCCCACCATCACGTTGTAGCTGTCTTTGATCTCGGGCCTCCAACGCGTCAGCGTCACCGGCTCCGGGTGTCCGACCGTCCACGCCGTGCCCTCGCCGATGCCGGGGTAGTCGACCGTCACCTCCTCGATCGGCTTCACGTCCGCCTCCGCGCCGTCCTTCCGAATCCGGATCGTGCCCGAGCAGCCGTGCATCCAGTGCACCAGCGCCGCGCTCGGCTTGCCCGGCTCCCCCAGCGACTCATCCTCACCCTCGCCGCCTCCGGTGGCGCCGGTGCCGCCGAGGCCCCAGCCCGTCACGAGCGAATCGACGCGGTCCAACTCGCCGACCGCTTTCGCGGCCAGCATGTTCGAGACTCCAGGGCTTGCTCCCATCCCGATGATGGCCGTCACGCCCGCCTTGCGCGCCGCCTCGTCCAGCTTCAGCATCTCCAGCGTTGGCTCCCAGTCGTCGTTGATGTCCATGTAGTCTGTGCCCGCGTCGATCGCGGCCTGCAGGACAGGCACGCCGAAGCGATAGAACGGCCCGACCGTGTTCATCACCACGTCCGCGTCGGCCATCAGGGCTCTCAGCGCAGCGCCGTCCTCCACGTCGATCCGCGCGGACGATGCCTTCCGACCGCACCCGCTCGCGAACTCGGCAGCGCGTTCGCCGTCCACGTCCGCGATTACGATGTGCTCGACGAAGTCGAAGCCGCTCGCAGTTCGCACTGCGAACCTTCCCAGCCCGCCGCAGCCGCCCAGTGCCAGTACCTTCATCGTGCAGGCTCCCTTCGCGTTGTGCTCGCTTCCCCTCTCCCTTTGGGAGTGTACAGACCGGAGACATGGGTTACAGGTGTACGGAGACATAGGTAACACTTTAGGTTCGATGAGGGGAAGGGTTGAGGGAGTTACGCGCCTCGCAGCGCCGGGATTGATGACGCGTCCGCGACGGCGAGCCCCGTGCGCGCCAGCAGCAGCACTTGGTTCCCGATTAGCTCGAACCCCGCGCCGACGGTGCCGCCCGCCTTGAAGCGCGCGTGCATGTTCTCCAGGATCACGCCCAGCTTGAAGTTCGCCAGCGCGATGTAGAAGTCCAGGTTGCCCAGGCTGCGCCCGCTCTTCTCCTCGTAGCGCGCACGGCCCTCGTCCCAGCTCGGGAAGCCGGGCAGCATGATCACACCCATGTTCGCGACAGCCGCCCCCTCGCTCGCGTCGGCTCGGTCGCGCCAGTACATGCGCAGGATGCCCAGGTCCGCCAGCGGGTCGCCCAGCGTCGACATCTCCCAGTCGAGCACAGCGGCGATGTCGCCGTCGTCGTCCACCATTGTGTTGTCGAGACGATAATCGCCGTGGACGATCGTGCCGTCCGTGTGCTCGGGGATCGCTTTGGGCAGCCGCCGCGCCAGCTCCTCCAGCTCCGGTAGGTCGCGCGTCTTCACCTTCTCGAGTTGATCGCTGAACCGCCGCACCTGCCGCTCGATGTAGCCATCGGGCCTGCCGAAGTCGCCCAGGCCCACTTCGGCAGGGTTGAGCGTGTGCAGGGCCACCAGTGTGTCGACAAGCCGCTCGCCCATGTAGCGCCGCTGCTTTTCCGTGTAGCGCTCCTTCACGGCGTTGGCGTCGACCGGCACCAGCCCTTCGACGTGCTCCATGATGAAGAACGGCGCGCCAATCACGTCCGCATCGTCGCAGACCGCGTAGGTCTTCGGGACGGCGACGTCCGTGTCAGCCAGCGCCGAGATCACCCGATACTCACGGTTCATGTCATGCGCGGAGGCCTGCACATGCGATAGCGGCGGCCGTCGCAGCACCCACGAATGCCCTTCGCTGTCCATTCGATATGTCAGATTCGAGCGGCCATGCCCGATCACTGTCGCCTCCAGCGAGTCCACCTCCGCCACATGCTCGCGGAACCACGGCGTCAGCTTCTCGAAATCGATTCCGGGAACTTCCTCAGCCATTGCTACTCCCTACTGCAGAGCTATTGCCAAGCAATATTAGACGGGCTGCTGTTGCGAAGCAACAACGAAGCTAGCGCAAGAGTGCCAGCAGTTGTGGGCAGAAGCAGAGCTTCTGCAAAGCTGAGCCTAACTGGGCTCAGCCAGCGACTGCAAGCTACCGCGCAGCGGTAGCCATTATACATGCCTCGATATTCGACGCGCATTCCTGTACAATCCTGAACACCGTTCAGTTTCAAACCAGCCCCAGTATCGCGAAGGAGATCTAACATGGCTATTGATTTCACACTGCCCCCCGAGGTGGAAGACGTCCGCCTGCGCGTCCGCAAGTTCATGGACGAAGAGGTCCGCCCCGTACAGGACGGGCTTCAGAGCCAAGGGGCGGAACGAAACCGCTTCATCCAGGAGATCGTCAAGCTGCGCGTGCGAGCCAAAGACCTCGGGCTCTGGAACCCCCACATGCCTAAGGAGTGGGACGGCATGGGGCTCAGCGTCACGGCCATGGCCTTCGTCTCCGCGGAAGCCGCCCGCGTCGGCGGCATCGGCCCCTACGTGCTCAACGCGCAGGCCCCGGACGAGGGCAACATGCACACGCTGCTCGCTTGGGCCACCGACGAGCAGAAGGAGAAGTACCTGCGTCCGCTCACGGAAGGCCGCGCGCGTTCCTGCTTCTCGATGACGGAGCCGGAAGTCTCCGGCTCAGACCCCACGCTGATCCAGACAACGGCCGTGAAGGACGGCGACGATTGGGTGCTGAACGGGCACAAGTGGTTTTCGTCCGGCGCCCACGGCGCGCAGTTCGCGATCTGCATCGCTCGCACCGACCCGGACGCCGACCCGCCTCAAGCGCGCAACAGCGCCTTCCTCGTCGACATCCCCTCCGACGGCTGGGAGATCGTGCGCGACGTCGAGACGATGGCCGGCCCCGCCAACCACCCGGAGATCAGCATCAAGGACGTGCGCGTCTCCGCCAAGAACATGCTGGGTGGCCGGGGCGAGGGCCACAAGCTGGGCCAGGCCCGTCTCGGCCCGGCGCGGCTCGCCCACTGCATGCGCTGGATCGGCCAGGCCGAGGTCGCGCTGGAGATGCTCGTCGACCGCGCGCTCAACCGCTTCACGCACGGCTCACTGCTCGCCGACAAGCAGGCGATCCAGTGGATGATGGCCGACTCGGCGATGGAGCTGTACGCCGGCAAGCTGATGGTGCTGCACGCCGCCTACCGCATCGAGAGTGGGTTGGACTTCCGCCAGGAGGTCTCCTTCGCCAAGCATCACGTCGCCAACACGCTCTGGAAGATCATCGACCGCGCCATCCAGGTCCACGGCGCGCTCGGCTACTCGACGGACACGCCGCTCGCCGGGATGATGAAGAACGCGCGCTCGGCCCGCCTCGTGGATGGCGCCGACGAAGTCCACCAGCAGACCATCGCCCGCAACGTCATCAAGGCCTACAAGGCGGACGGCACGACCCGCATGGCCACCGGCGACCTGCTGTAGGCAGATGAGATTGTAGGGTCGCATGGCCGTGCGCCCAGCGTTCCTGCGGGTCAGGCTTCAGCCTGACTGGAGATGTAGGGGCGACCTTCAGGTCGCCAGCCCGGCAGGGCAGCGTGTGAGGGAGCAAGGAGGAATCTCATGCCTGACCCAATCGACATAGGCCGGCCGTTCATCTGCCTCAGCGTCGACGACCTCGACGCGACGGTAGCGTTCTACGAGAAGCTCGGCTTCACGTCGAACGAGGTTCTCTCGCCCGCTCAGCAGGCCCAGGTCCGCTTCCTCCGGCAGGGGACGATCGCGCTGGCGTTCTTCAGCTTCATCAAGTTCCCGAACGTCAACTATCGCGGCGCAGCCATCCATGCGATGGCGATCGAGCTGACCAGCCGCGGCTTCCAGTGTTGGGGGCTCAAACAGCGCGGGCCTGAGTTACAGCTCTTCCTAGACGACGATGGCAACGAGCTGCCGGACAACGAGGCTGGCGCGTTTACGATCCTCGACCCGGACGGCTACCAGCTCTTCTTCAACACCCATCCGCCGGAGCGAGAGCCATACGAGAACAACGAATGGGGCGTCGACGACCACATGGCCGCCGAGCTGGCGAAGCCAGCGAGCGACAAGCCCGCCATGGGGAACTTCATCTTCCAGCTCAACGTCAAGGACCTAGCCGTCAGCCGCGCCTTCTACGAGAACATGGGCCTCCGCGCCGACGAGGCGGCCAACGGCTCAGTCGACATCACCGGTCAGCATCCGCACATGCTCCAGGACCCGACGAGGTTCCCGATCCGGCTGCGACAGGCGGACCTGCCCGGCTCAGCGCTCCTGTTCCGCTCTGACGATCCGGCGGCGGTCGCAGCGTCGCTCCGCGCGGCCGGCGTCGCCGGCGAGGACGGCCCTGACGGACCTACAATGACCGACCCGAACGGGCAGAAGCTGGTGCTGGTCTCGGCCTAACCTTCCGCCTCGCGCTCCGACACCCACTCCAGCGCGACCCGGCGTGCCGCGAACGGGTTGGCCGCGTTCATCGCGCGACGGCGCAGCTCGGCCTGCTTTTCGCCTTCGGCGCCGAAGCGCTGGACGAGCCGCTCCGTAAAGCCGTCGATGTCCCGCGCCAGGGCGTCGCTCCAGCCCTGCGTGTGGTCGAACGCCGGCGTCGTCACGATTGTCCCCACCGCGTTCAGCCTGTCCAGCCAGCCAATCGACTGCGGCGGGTCCGCGTTGATCACGAACACGCGCATGTTGTGCTGCAGGTTGTAGACCGCGACAAATTGGAGCCCGTCCGGCGCCCCGCCCTGCCAGAGCGTCGCCCACAGCTCCGGGTCTCGCTCTCGGTCCGACGTCAAGATCGATACGAACAGCATGCTCACAGCTCCAAAGCCCACTGGAGGCGCGGCCATCGGGCCACCCAACCCCTATGCTATCTTCGACCCGCCGCTCAGGACCCGCTCTCCGCGTCTATTCGCGGAAGCCGCGGTGCGGGGCTGCGGGCGAGAGCGAGCCGAAACAAGCCACGCCTTTAGGGGTGGCGCGCTGCCGTGACAGGTGACTTCTAGGATTGCGTTACGAATCCAGGTCGGACTCGTAGCAGAGGTAGCCTGGCCCCTCGACCTTGGCGAATTCCGTCACCGTCTCGCCATCATAGTCCGGCCGATAGACGGTTGCGACGTGCACGCCCGGGGAGGAATCCCAGGTGGCGGAGGCGACCCAGCCCTCCCATCCAAGGAGATCACGCGGGTACAGTGTGTTGTTGTCGTTCGATCCTTCCGGCCAGATGCAGCCACCTGCCATGCCGTATTCGCTGGCGTCTGCTTCTAACAACTCGAGGAGATAGTCGATCGACTCCTGGCTGAACCCGCCGGCCACTTCTTCACTCTCGGGGTCTTCTACCTCGCCGGGGTCTCCCGCTTCGACAGTGACCTCAGTATCAGATTCGGCGGCGTCATCGGACCCAGTGCATGCGACAGCCAGGGCCAGACCAACGAGAATCAGTCCAGTCAGGACGCCCTTGAAGACCGTTGCGACCGCAATCATGAAGGGAGTATACATGACGCGCACCAATTTGCAAGGTCAGCCACCAATTCTCCACCCGCGCAGTAGGCACCTACAGAGCGCCTCGCAGGGGCCGGCAGTTGCGAAGCAACTGCCGGTCACCCCCTCAGGGGTGGCCCTCTGCCTCGCGCTCCGATACCCACTCCAGCGCGACCCGGCGCGCCGCGAACGGGTTCGCCGCGTTCATCGCGCGACGCCGTAAATCGGCCTGCTTCTCGCCCTCCGCGCCGAAGCGCTCGACGAGCCGCTCCGTAAAACCATCAATGTGGCGCGCCAGGGCATCGCTCCAGCCCTGCGTGCGGTCGAACGCGGGCGTCGTCACGATTGTGCCCACCGCGTTCAGCCTGTCCAGCCAGCCGATCGCCTGCGGCGGGTCCGCGTCGATCACGAACACGCGCATGTCGTTCTGGAGGTTGTAGACCGCGACGATCTCCAGCCCCTTGGGTGCTTCCCCCTGCCAGAGCGTCGCCCACAGCTCAGGGTCTCGCTCACGGTCCGACGTCAGAATCGATACGAATTGCATGGTCACACCTCCTCGGCACATTGTATGTGTGGCCGGGTTGGTTGAGGAGAGCCGCAGAGGGGCCGGGGGTGAGGGAGCGCCCACACCTCCTGCGAACATCTGTAGGAGCGGCCATCGGGCCGCTCGACCTCCTATACTATTACTATCTCTGACCGCCGATCATGTCTCCTCGCCCTCGCCGAGGGAGAGGGGTGCCCGGAGGGCGGGGAGAGGGGGAGTCACGCAATGCCGCCGCTGATCACGTCCCACGCCGCCTGCAAGGGCCACGCGCCGGAGAACACGCTCGCCGGCATCCGCGCCGCCCTGCGCCACAAAGCCGACGCGATCGAGGTCGACCTGCATTGCACGCGCGACGGCGTGCCCGTGCTGATCCACGACGCCGCACTGGAGCGCACCACGGATGGCCAAGGTGAGATCGCGGACCTCAGCCTGCGGCAGGTGCGCAAGCTCAACGCGGCGGCCTCGCTGCCGGGCAGCAAGCGTCACCAGATCCCCACGCTGCGAGAGGTGCTCAAGGCCGTGAACGGCCGCGCGCTGCTCGTGCTCGAGATCAAGGCCGCCAAGATCGAGGAAGCGGTGCTGGACGCCGTCCGCCGCGAGAAGGCGCTCGACCACTGCGCCGTGCATTCGTTCTGGCCGGCCATCGTCGAGCGCGTCCGCAAGCTGGAGCGACGCATGCCTTGTTCGCTCCTCACCAGCGCCCGCGACGTCAAGGACTGGGATCAGCTCTTAGGCTTCGCGCTCTCGCTCAACGCGCAGGGCGTGTCGGTGCACCACAGCGCCGTCTCCGCCAAGCGCGTCCGCCGCGCTCACCTGCGCGAGCTGCGCTTCTCCACTTGGACGGTCGACAAGCGCGACGATGTCCGCCGCGTTGCGGCCTGCGGCGTCGACGCCATCACCAGCAACTATCCGGACCGTGTTCGACGCTGGCTCCCGAAGCGGTAGCGACGGTCAGCAGAGCGCAAAAACGCGAAGCGTCCCGCGAGCCTGCCGGAGGCAGACCGTTAGCTAGGGCAACTCATGTCTATGTCGAGACCATTGGAGTCGGCGATGCCCTGCAGCGCGGCGCACGATTCGCCGAACCGGGACTGCGCGTCGACGAAGCCCGGACCCTCTAGGACGAGCGTCGCGTCCTCGAACGTCTCGGCCGTGTCGAGCACCTTTATGGCGTTGTCGAACATGTCGACTAGTTCCTGCCCCGCGGTGACGGTCTCTTCGTGAGCGTCCTCGACCTCGGAGGGCGCGTCCACGTCGTCGATGTCTCCTACGAAGTCGTCTGTGGTTGAACGCATGCCCTTGACGAAGTTGACGAACACATCGATCGCCTCGTCATCGGACTCCGTCCCTTCGAATTCCTTTCCCGCTTCCTCATCCAGTGTAGCGAGGTCGTTGGCGTACCCTTGGCCTAGCGTCTCCAACTCGCTGAAATACCCAGCCAGCGTCAGCTCGCCGCCGCCGTTCCCACCGCCGTTACCGTCGTCATCGTCGTCGCCGCAAGCGGCGCCCAACGTTAGCAGCAGCGCCCCAAGGATCACGACTGCTAATAGTCGAACCTTCATCTTCATCCTCCTTCAGAGTTTCTAGTCCCCTGTAATTCAGGCCGGCCGTGGAACGCGGTCGCACGCGTTCAGGCTAGTCACCACACTCGAGGTCGATCTCGATCTCGTTTTCGTCCGCGATGCTCTGCAGCTCGAAACAGCTCAGTTCACCCTGTGTTCCCAGCGAGCCGAACTCTGTCTGTACCCTGGTGCCAAACTCAACAACCTGTTCCAGGATCACCTCATCATCAGCGTCCGAGTCGATCGCCTCGACATCGGCGCGCAGTTCACCCAAGGCCGACGCGGTTGCGCTGTATAGCGCCGTAAATTCCCTGTGCTGGTCCACGACTTCGCTGGGTGGCGCAATGTCGTTGAGGTCGTCTCGCACACCTTCCGCCAGGCTCCGGAAGTCGTCTAATCCGTCCGCCAAGCCGTCCAGAATGCCTTCGATGTTGTCCGCCGTATCAATCCGCTCGTCGATCCCCGCTTCGATTTCATCGCTGCTCTCGCTGGCGCCGTCCATGATGCCCTTGACGCGCTCAAAGTACGAATCGAGTGCGAGCGTGTCGCCGCCATTCTCGTTGTCGTCGCTGCCGCCGCCGCAGGCCAACGCCAACGATCCCAGCGCCACAACCAGAACAGCCACCAGCATGAACCGCAACGTTCGAAGCTTCACGTCTCCCTCCCTCACTAAACTGCTAAGGAGGGTAGGCATGTTTGCGTACTAGAAGCAAATCCCCACACTCGTTGACACCTTCTCAGACGCCGCGATACACTGCCCGCGCGTATGAGTACGTCCAAGCGTGAGTGGCAAGAAGGCACCTATCAGGAGGCGAAAGAGCGCTCTCCAGAGCGTGACGCCGCCTTCCAGACTAGCTCTGGCAAGCCGGTAGAACCCCTGTATACGCCGGAGGACGTCTCCGACAACGGTGGCTTCGACTACGAAGGCAAACTCGGATACCCCGGCGCCTACCCGTACACGCGTGGCATTCAGCCCACCATGTACCGCGGGCGCTTCTGGACCATGCGCCAGTACGCCGGCTTTGGCACCGCCGAAGAATCGAACGAGCGCTATAAGTACCTGCTCTCGCAAGGTCAGACCGGCCTCTCCGTCGCGTTCGATCTCCCCACACAGATCGGCTACGACGCGGACGATCCGATGGCCGCGAGCGAAGTCGGCAAGGTGGGCGTCTCGATCTGCTCGATTCGCGACATGGAGACGCTGTTCGACGGCATTCCGCTCGACGAAGTCACAACCTCCATGACGATCAATGCCACTGCGTCGATTTTGCTCGCGCTCTACGTGGCGGTCGCTAAGCGACAGGGCGCCGACCTCACGAAGATCGGCGGTACGACCCAGCACGACATCCTCAAGGAGTACGTCGCGCGCGGCACGTACATCTTCCCGCCCCGCCCGTCGATGCGCCTGGTCACGGATGTCTTCCAGTACTGCCGAACCGAGTTGCCCTCCTGGAACACCATCAGCATCAGTGGATACCACATGCGCGAGGCCGGTTGTACCGCCGCGCAGGAGGTCGGCTTTACGATGGCCCACGCCATCGCCTACGTGGAAGCCGGGCTGGAGACGGGGCTCGTCTTCGATGAGTTTGCTCCCAGGCTCGCGTTCTTCTTCGCCTGCCACGGCAACTTCCTGGAGGAGATCGCCAAGTTCCGCGCGGCTCGCCGCCTGTGGGCTCGCATCGCAAAAGAGCGCTTTGGCGCCAAGGACCCGCGCTCGATGATGCTCCGCTTCCACACGCAGACCGGTGGCGCCACCTTGACGGCGCAGCAGGTCAACAACAACATCGTCCGCACCACCTTCCAGGCGCTCTCTGCCGTCCTTGGGGGCACGCAATCACTGCACACCAACTCCAAGGACGAAGCGCTCGCGCTTCCCACCCAGGAGGCGGCGGAGCTTGCGTTGCGGACGCAGCAGATCATCGCCTACGAATCGGGCGTTGGCGACACGGTCGACCCGGTCGCCGGCTCCTACGTCATCGAACAACTCACCGATCAAGTGGAAGCGGAAGCTCAGCAGTACATCGATCGCATCGATGCGATCGGTGGCGCGCTCACCGCGATCGAACAAGGCTTCCAGCAGCGCGAGATTCAGGAGAGCGCGTTCCGCATGCAGAAGGACATCGAGGCCAAGCGCCGCGTCGTCGTTGGCGTGAACGAATACGTTGAGGAAGAAGAGACTATCGGAGACCTGATGCGAGTCAACCCGGTTGTCGGCGAACGTCAGCGAAAGCGGCTGGAAGACCTGCGCAACGACCGAGACGAAGCACGCGCCCAGCAGCTTCTCGAGCAGCTCGGCGAGGCTGCCGAAGGCACCGACAACCTCATGCCGCACCTCGTCGCGTGCGTTGAGAACAGCGTCACGTTGGGGGAGATCTGCCATGTCCTGCGTGGCCTCTGGGGTGAGTACCAGGGTACGCTGACCATCTAGTGGCGCGGCAACGTCTTGTAGGCAAGGGTCTTCAGACGCTCGCGGGAACGGCCAGGGAGTCATCAACCCGTAGGCGACTCGCGAGTCGCCCGTTCCCTGCCATGAGGAGGAGACATGTCCGAGAAAGAGACAGTGCTCAAGAACGTCGAAACTGAGTACGAGAACCTGCAGGAGGCCGTGAAAGGCCTCGACGACGATCAGATGGCCGAGGCCTGGCTCGATGGCTGGTCCGTCAAAGACATTCTCAGTCATGTCCTTGGTTGGGAGCGCCAGATGATCACGTTCCTGGAGCGCATGGCCAGGGGAGAACGTCCCGTTCCTGAAGGGGTCGACTACTCAGACCCCGAAGCCTGGAACGCCAAGTTCGCGGCGCAGTTCGCGTCCATCGGCGGCCCCACCGTGCTCGCGACATGGAAACAAGCCCACATGAATTTCGTCAGGGCCGCCAACGCGCTGCCGGACGACCGTTTCGGCGAGAAAGACGGTAAGCCCAAGACCGCGAACCGCATGCTCGCTGACAACGGCCACGAGCACTATCGAGAGCACACAGCCCAGATCCTGGAGTGGCGCAAGAGCGCAGGCGTTTAGCGAACGTGAGCGTCACTCGCATCCACCACACCGGCGTCGTCGTGCGCAATATCGAGGAGGCGTACGCCTTCTACCGCGACGCCATGTCGATGCGCCTTATCAAGGAAGCCGTCATGGAGGATCAGGGAGTGAAGGCCGCCCTCCTCGACCTCGGCAATAGCCTCCTTGAATTGCTTGAGCCCATCGATCCCGACTTCGGCATCGCGCGGTACCTGGAAACGCGCGGCGAGGGTCTCCATCACGTCTGTCTGGAAGTCTCCGACATCAACACGTCGCTCGCGGAGCTCAAGTCCAAGGACGTCGAGTTGATCGACGAAGCGCCTCGCGCCGGGCTGACTGGTGACATCGCCTTTATTCACCCCAAAGGCCTCCACAGCGTGCTCGTCGAACTCGTTCACGGGCCGACCGCCCTTCGTATCGGCGAGTAAGGTTCAATGTTGCCGCTCTCGCTCGACCACCTCGTGATCGCCGTTCGCGATCTCGAACTCGCGAGCCAGAACTACGAGCGTTTGCTCGGCCGCAAGCCGTCCTGGACCGGCCGCCACCCCGCGTACGGAACGGCCAACGTCCTCTTCCGCATCGACAACTGCTACATCGAGCTTCTCGCTTCAACCGATCAGTCCGAAGAGTCGGCCTGGAATCGCGAGCTTCAAGGTCGCCTCGAAACGGTCGGCGAGGGCCTCTACGCGATAGCGCTTGGCACGGATGACATCCAGACGAGCGTCGAGGAGATTCGGCAAGGCGGCATCCACATCGACGATGCGGCCGCTGGAGATGGCGTGGACGAGCAGACCGGCGCTCGCCGGGAATGGGCCAACGCTCGCATGCCCGTCAAGGAGACGCGGGGAGTTCCCGCCTTCGTGATCGAGCACCGCTCGCCGGCGGACGCTTTGCCCGCGGCGCCCTCGACTAGTCCGGAGGGTACGGCCGTGCACGCCGTCGACCACGTCGTAGTCGCTTCGTCGAACATGTCAGCGTGCCTGCGGCTGTGGCAGGAGACGCTGGGCCTAGACCTCCGGCTGACGCTGGACCGCAACGGCCGCTCGATGCACTTCCTGCTCATGGGCCAAGCGATCTTGGAACTCGTCGGCGAAACGGAGCCTGCTCGGCCGGGCGAAAACGATACGTTTGGGGGCGTCGCGTATCGTGTGAAAGACGTGCCGGCTACGGTGGATCGCCTCCGCGCCGCCGGCGTGGAGATCAGCGACGCACGCGACGGTAACGCGCCGGACACCGTCGTCGCCGACCTCAAGCCCGGCTTCTCGCACGATGTCCGCACACTCCTTATCCAGAAGGAAGTCAAGTGACACTAATCGGCCTTACTCCATACAGGAAGCGAGTGCAGACATGAAGATCAAGGGCCTCGACCACATCGTCTTCATCGTGGACAGCTTGCAGGACGCTGCTGCTGCCTGGCAGGGGAGCCTGGGACTAACTGTCGGTCAGCAGTTGGAGTCGGAGGGTCTGCAGGCCGTCCTCGGTCTCGTTCCCGTAGGCGCCCCAGACGTTGGCAGCGGCTTCATCGAGCTTGCCCAACCCGCCGCGTCGGAAGGCCTGCTGGCGGAGATGTTGGAGGAGCGGGGCGAGGGCATGCTCTCTCTATCGATCGCAGTCGACGACATCGATGCCGCTGTCGCTGAGCTAAAGAATAAGGGAGTCGAAATCGCGGACGCGGTACAAGGTCCATTGCCGGACAGCCGTGTCGCCCGCATTGCGCCGGGCGCGGCCCATGGCGTGCGCCTACAGCTCATCGAACGGAGTTCGTAGCGGCTAGCAGTTTCTGTTAGCGAGCACGGCGCCATCGGTTTCCGTCACGCAGACGGAGATCCACGACGTGCAGATCTCGCCTCCGCATCCCGCCAGCGACTCCTCGCACGAGACGAGCCACAGCTCTCCAACCTCAGACGCCGAGCACGACTCGCTCGCCACGTCATAGGCGGCGTCCTGCTGATTCGTGATCCAATCGATGCTCGAAGCGATCGCTTCGCGCGCCGATACTCCCGCCGGCCCCGAAACGGTCGTCGTCACTGGCTGTGAGACCGCTCCGCTCAGCTCCGGGGCCGCCAGGAACGCCACGACGGGCTCCGGCTCGACGCAGTTTGCCAGGAACCAGATGCGCTCGCTCTCGCTTTCGTACGCGGTCTGATAAATCGCCTCGCAGTTTGCCCGGTTCGGCTCTGCTGCCTCGGTCTCGGGTTCACTCAGTACGGCAAGATCCGCCAAGTCTAGGCCCGGCTGCTGTGCCGTGACTATCGAGCTACTCGCTTCCTCGGCGGCCGGCGCCGCTACCGGCGCATCGGCGACCAACGCCGAACGCTCAGGAAGCGGCGCGGTGTCTTGCGTCTGCAGCCCCCCGGCTACCATCGCGCCTGCCGCTGCCAGCGCGATGATGCAGACGCCCAGCGTCTTCTTGAGGCTCGCGGCCTGCCCGTGCCGGGGGTGCCGCGTGGCCTCGAACACACCGCTGACTTCAAGCGTCAGTTGGCGTTCCATGTCTTTGGAGCGCCACTGGTAGGGTCCTTCCCTTGGCGTGTTGACGTCCTTATCGTTCACCGCACCACCCGCTACTTGACCGTTTCTCAGGCAGCGAGAGTTTACAGGGTCGGCACCGGCATGTCAATGCAGAGGCGGGCAGTTGCTGCGCAACTGCTGGCGGGTTGATGACGGCGGATCGCTACGTGCAGGTGTGCTGAAACTGGAGAATGACGCCGAGAACGTCGTTAGCGAGGTCGATGGCCCCGTCCGGGGCGGTCATGTTCCACGGGTGTGGCCCGGTTGTTGGCCCTCTGTCGTAGAGCACATCGTAGGGCGCCAGGCCGTTCGGCGAGAAGTGCTGGATCACACCCAGGATGTCGTTCGCTAAATCGACCACGCCGTCCGGCGGCCCGCCGCCAGGACCAGAAACGTCGTAGAAGTCCCATGGGTTCGTGAAGTCTCGGAGGCCGCCCAGCGTTTCGTCCTCCCCGTTCTCGCGTTGATCGCTGCAACCGTCGCCGTCCGTGTCGCCAGGCTCAGGCAGCTTCTCGGGCTCGGGGTTGCAGTTGATGTGAACCGAGTCCGCCACATCCTTGATGCCCTTCGGCTGTGACCGCAGCGTGACGTTCACCGGGCTCGTGCTTCCAGGCTGCGTGTAGATGCTGCCGCTGGCCGCATCGCCGGCGACGATATCGATCTGCGCCGGTCCGCCTTTGCAGACGAAGTAGACGTTCGCGATCGCTCCGTTGTAGTCCGTTCGCTCTCCTGACAACAGCGGAACGGCCTTACATGAGAGCACGTATCTTCCGGGCGAAGTGAGTTCAACCGGGATACCACACACCGGCGATTTATTTTCCGCGAAGCCCGGTTGTCCAACCAGGTTGACGTTCCCTGAGTATTGGATCACGACCTTGAACGCGCTGTAGCCTCCCTCCGGTGGCCCGCTCGCCACCGCCTCGACGACGAAGTTCGAACCCGTGGCGATGTCGCACTCGCGTCCGGACACGCCGATGTCGCAGACCAGCCCGGTCTTGGCCTTGTCACAGTAGACACGCAGCGACATCGACGCTGCGGGCTGGTTCGGCTCGGCCGGTGGCCCGGAAGCCACGCATGTGGGTGTCGGTGTCGGCGTTGGCGTGCTCGTGTGCGTTGGCGTCGCCGTTCGTGTTGGTGTGCTGGTGTGCGTTGGCGTCGCGGTCGCTGTATTCGTTGGCGTTGCGGTCGGCGTGTTCGTAGGCGTTGCTGTGTCTGTCGGGGTCGCGGTCGGCGTGTTCGTTGGCGTGGCGGTGTCCGTCGGGGTCGCGGTGCGTGTGTTCGTAGGCGTCGCCTTGTCTATTGGCGTGTTCGTTGGTGTCGGCGTCACGAGCGAACCACAGTCCTGCGAGGTCAGCCCGGTGATCTCAACGCCGGCAGTAAACGGACCGCTAGGAGCAAAGTCAGATAGCTCTTCGGCCGTCTCGTCGTCATCGCCATATAGGAACCCGACGCCGATAGGTTGTGAACACGATGTGTGGATCTGAATCCGAACGACAGAAGTCCCGTTGTCGATATCCAGCGTTACTCTGGCGCCAACGCTCTTGCCAATCTTGTCGGGATCTACGGTGAATGTTCCGTCAGCGGCCACGGAAATGGGTCCATGGTTTGAACTTGGACCGGGCGCGAAGTGCGCCTTCCTTTGGCTCTCCACCAGCGTAATGTCGGCAGGCGTGCCGAAACCAAAGTCCAGGTACTTCAGCGCAATGCTCAAGACCTTGCCGTCTTCGAACGTCGTCTGCGCTAGGAGCGTGCCTGTCGCGTTGTCCAGCACGTACACGGCGTACGTGCCGGCCGCGTAGTCGTTGAGTTGATAATAGTAAGTGAACGAGCCAGTCCCGTCCGCGGATACGCTATCGAACCCGGGTGTGCCTGTCCCATCTCCCGTAACCATCGTCAGGTCAGGCCGCACGATTTGGATGTCAAGCAGCTGGCCAGGCGCGTAGCCGGACCCTGTGATGGTGACGAGTTCGAATGCTCCGTAGTCCGACTTGTCCGTCGCGACATTAGGACTACCCCCGGCAAGAATTCGTGTGGCAACAACGAGCGCGATAACAGCGACGAGCGCCACCGCAACCAACCACTGCCAGCGAAGGAGACTCGCGAATCGCGAAGTAGAGAGCGTCAACCAAGCCCTCGGTTCACCGGGATCCTGTAAGGCAAGGCTGGGACCGGCGGGGGCAGTCCAAGCCACCAGTGACGCTACGCTACCACGCGCTGACGAGCTTGTCAATATCGATCCATCGGCGTGAAGACGGCCACAATGTCCCAGATCGCAGACCCTCGAACAGATAGGGCCATTCCTGCCGCGCGCAGGACTGGGTGATTCCCCTATTTCCTCAGGTACGAGCCACTCCTGCCACGCGCCATATGGCCCTGTTTATCGAAGCTGCCGATTATTACATAGGAGATTAGGATGAATTCGATGCTGGCCTGGGTGAGGGCGCGGTTGCTGACGCCTGCGCGGCAGATCCGCTGGAAGATTATCGCGCCCTACGCTATCCTGACGCTCGCGCTCGCCGCCGGCGGCACATTTATCGCCACACGCATGGTCACCGGCACCCTGGAGGAGCGGTTCGAGAATCAGCTCGCGGAGGCCGCGCGCGTAACGTCCGACGCCGTCATCCGCCGGGAGCGCGAGCACTTGGAGCTGGTCCGCGGCATCGCGTTCACCGAAGGCGTGCCGGCTGCCATCCGCTACCAGAACGAGAGCGCCCTCGCCCGTCTCGTCGAACCGCTCGCCGCAAACGGCCGCGCCGAGTTGGTGGAGGTGCTGGACCTGGATGGACAGCGAGTCTTCGGTCTTCGGCTCGTCGATGCCGAGGCGCTAGAGTATCAAGCGTTCGCCGCTGACGACGTCGGAGATCGGTCGACCGGCGACCGCGACCGGTCGACCGGCGACCGCGACCGGTCGACCTGGTCAGTCGTCGACCGTGTTCTGAGCGAGACCGTCGACGCCCTCGGCGACAAGTACGCCCAGATCGCGTCGACAGAAGAAGGCTACGCACTATACACCTCAGGCCCGATATTCCAGGACGACGAGTTGGTCGGCGTGGCGCTGATCGGGAGCCGGTTGGATTCGTTCCTCCCGGTTGCCAAGGGCGAGGCGCTCGCCGATATCACCGTCTACGACTTCAACGGCGCGCCGATCGCCACGACGTTCGCCGCGGCCGGCGAAGGCGGCGACGCGGATCTCACACCGGCCGCCGCTGTCTCCACCCGCCTCGACACGCCCGGCGCCATTCGTGAGACGAAGACGCTCTTCGGGCGTGAGTTCGATCTCCTCTACGGCGAGCTTGTCATCAGGGACGAAGCGGTTGGCATCTACTCCGTGGGCCTGCCGAGGTCCTTCATCCTGAGCGCCGCTGGAACAGCCCGCTGGCAGTTGGGGTTGCTGTTCGCCGTCGCGACGGTGGCCGTGCTCGCGACCGGCTGGCTCCTCGCTCGCGGCCTCACAGCGCCGCTTCTCCAACTCGTCCGCGTCGCGAAGGCCGTGACAGGCGGAGACCTCACGGCGCGCTCCAACATCCGGATGAAAGATGAGGTCGGCCAACTGGCGGAATCGTTCGACAAGATGACCGAACGCCTCCAGAAGCAGCACCTGTCTACGATCCTGGCGCTGACCTCAGCCATCGACGCCAGAGATCCGTACACCGCCGGTCACTCAGCCCGCGTGGGCCAGTTAGCGGTCATGATCGGCCAGGGACTAGAACTGCCCGAGTCGCAGCTCCAACACCTGGAGATCGGCGGCTACCTGCACGACATCGGCAAGATCGGCGTCCGGGACAACATCCTCCTCAAGCCAGGCTCGCTTACGCCTGAAGAGCGCGAGCTGATCGAGAACCACCCGCGTATCGGACTGGAGATTCTCGCGACGGTGGAACTGGCGCCTGAGGTTGTCGCCTTCGTCAGCGGCCACCATGAGAAGCTGGACGGGACGGGCTACCCGCACGGCTGGTCTGCGAACGAGCTATCCATCATCGCGCGCATCGCGACTGTCGCGGACATCTATGACGCGCTCACAACGGACCGGCCGTATCGCGGGGCCATGTCCGTGGACGAGGCGCTGGAGATCATGAGCCGCGAAGTTGCCGAAGCGAAGCTCGATGCGCACGTCTACGCTACCTTCCAAGGCTTGGTCTCGCGCTGGGAGTGGCGCCGCCATACAGACCCAAGCCTGCAGGGCTTCAGGCTGACGGATCAGCAGCTCAACAACGTCGCGTAGCATGCGACTCCTCGGTCGCCCAAGCGGTCGCAAGAGGGAATCCGCACTCCATGATCCGGAGCCGCAGCCGCCCTGGTCGCGATTCGCCCACATCGGGCTCCTCCTCGTCCTCGTCCTGGCTAGCCTCGCCCTGACCACCACGGCCGCCGCTGTCGCGCTCGGCCGGTCGCGGCTCGGCGTCCTCGAGACCGAGACCGCATCTCGCCTGCAGGCGGACTACTCCGCCGACTCGCGAGACATCCATGTCGCTCCCCTCGATCCGGAGATCATCAGCGTTGCCGCAGAAGACGAACGGGACCTAACCGCCGCTACCTCCGAAGCGCCGCAGCGCGTCGAAGTCGCCCACCGGCCAACGGCGACGCCGGAGTCGCGGGAACCCACGCCAACGCTTGAGCCGTCGGACCCGCCGGCGTCGGACCCGCCGGCGTCGCCATCGCCTACAGCCCGGCCTGTCTTCGTTATGCCCGGCCCCACGGATGCGCCAACTGACACGCCAACCGACACGCCGACAGAAACGCCCACGCACACGCCGACCGATACGCCGACAGGCACGCCAACGGACTCACCGACTCTGACGTCGACGGCTACTGTCGCCGCGACAAGGACGCCCACGATGCTGCCCGTACCGGTCGTTTTCATCGATCCTGCGTCGCAGACCACATCTGACGCCACCGTCTCGATCGAAGTTCTCGTTGCCGACGCGACAGACCTTGGCAGCTACGAATTCACGCTGACGTGGGACCCTTCGCTGCTCACGTTCATCAGCATTGATCGTGACGCGCTCCTGGGCTCAACCGGCAGGAGCGTCGCCTGCCCCGCTCCGACCGTCGCCTCTGGCAGCCTCACGTTCGGTTGTAGCACGACAGGGGATGGCGCCGGCCCGAACGGGCGGGGCGTCCTGGCGACTCTCAGGTTCGGGACCGTTGCCGCCGGCAGATCGGAGCTGACACTCGCTCGCGTCACCCTGGCCGGCACTACCGGCCTGCCCGTCTCGCCGACGACCGCGAACGGGGCGATTACCGTCATTTCGCCGGCCGCCACCGAGACGCCGCCAAGCACCGAGACGCCCACCGCCACGGCGCTCCCCGCCACGGCGCTCCCCGCGACACCAACCGCGAGCGCAACGGCTACGATAGCGGCGACCGCGACCAGCACTCTGACGCCTGCCGCGACGGAGACGGCGATTAGCAGCGCGACGCCCACGGCTATCGCGACGGCTACCGCAACTGAGATGCCGTCGGCTACGGCCAGCGCTACGCCAACGGCCACGCCGATGCCAACCGGCACGGCGACAGCTATGCCGACCGGCACCGCGACCGCGACCCTCACGGTCAGCCCCACGATCACGCCAACGGCCACACCGCTCCCGAACGTCTTCGTCGATCCCCTGTCTCAGACGACCTTCAGCGATACCGTCTCCGTCGATATTCGCGTCGCCGGCGTGGCTGCGTTCGGCAACTACGCCTTCACGCTCGCGTGGGACTCGGCCGTTCTATCGCTTGTCAGCGTGACCAACGGCTCGTTCCTCGGCTCGACCGGGCGCACTGTTGCCTGCCTCCCGCCCCTCGTTGGCTCGGGCAGCGTTGACTTCGGCTGCCTAACCACCGGCGGCTTCGGCGGTCCCAACGGCGATGGCGTCCTCGCTACCGTGCGCTTCGCCACCGTCGCGGACGGCAGCTCGCCGCTTACGCTGGCCAGCGTTTCGCTCACGGACATCGCGAACTCACCCATCCCGGCGACGACCACAGATGGGGCCGCTACATTCGTGACGCCGGCCGCGACGGCTACCAGTACTGAGACAGCAACGCCCACGTTGACGAGCACACAGATGCCGACGGCCACGGCTACGCCAACGTTGACGAGCACACCGACGCCTACGGCTACTAGTACCGACACATCAACGCCAACGTTGACGAGTACACCGACGGCTACCGCCACCGCCACGCCGACGTTGACGAACACCCCGACGCCTACGGCTACTAGTACCGACACATCAACGCCAACGGCTACCAGTACCGCCACAGCAACGCCCACGCCGGCCGGTACTCCTACGGTCACTCCCACCTTCGAGCCTGCGGCCAAACTCGCTGTCAATCCGCCGTCGCAGGCCGTGACGGCGCCTGAGGGGTCAGTCGATATTAGGGTCTCGAGCGTGACCGACCTCGGCGCCTACACGTTCGAACTCACCTATGACCCGGCAATTGTGGCCTTCGTAAGCATCACCAACGGCTCGTTCCTCGGCTCAACCGGCCGCACCATCACCTGCGCCGCAGCAGTCCTCACGGTCGCCAGCGTGACCTTTGGTTGTAACAGTTCAGGGGGCCCGGCCGGCCCCGTCGGCAGTGGCACGCTCGCGACGATCGTCTTCGGAGCTGTCGCCGAGGGAACCTCGGACCTCCAGCTCACCAACGTTCTGCTGAACGATTCAGTCGGCGCGCCTATTCCGGCCTCCACGGACGATGGCCAAATCACGATCAATCCGCCGGCGTCCACACCGGTCGCCACGCCCGCCCCGACGGTCACGCTCTCGCCTACGCCTGTGCCTACCCTTACGTCGACGCTGACGCCAACCGTCACGCCCACGCCGTAGCCACTGAACTTGATGATGGAAGGAGGCCCCGGCTCAACCTCGGGTTAAGCTTGCAGAAGGCTGACCTTCGATCACCTTTGCTTCCGCGCCTGAGGCGTGCCGATCGCCTGCCAGGAGTGACGCGGTCATACAGTCCAGTCAGGGTCACCCTTTGAGTCAGAAACACGCAGGCTGGGTCAACCAGACACTCTTACTGAAGCCAAAAGCAGGGTATGCGAACACCCAGTGAGGTTGACCGCAACGCTCGCTTGTGCGAAGGTGAAAGCGAGGCTGAGGAGTTCGTTATCGAGGCAACTCTAGGTCTCCCTTCAACGCCCCCGGCCACGTGCCGGGGGCGCTCTTTTCGTATCTATCCTGGGCCGTTTTGCCTATCCAGCTAGCACTAGCCCGTCGCTTGCACGCTTGCTGACGGCTGCTCGAGCATTGTCGGCTGCCGGATCATCCGTTATATTGCAGCTTACGCGGTGTTCTTGCTGGTGACGGGAGGACTCGGCATTCCAGGTTGACAGAATGTACACGCGCAGTGGTCGGCGTGTGTACATGTAGCTGTTGGGTGTGTGGGGACATGGATAACGATACCGCGTCGGCGCGATTCATTCGCAGGGCGGCGCTTCTTGCTGCGCTCGCCCTTTTCGGCGTCCTCATCGTCCTCAGCACAGTTCAGTCTGGCGGCCCATCCGTCGAGGCCTCCGCCGAGAGCATGTCGCTGCAGGTGTATGAAGGTACCGTTCCCTCCGGCCAGCCCCTCTGCGATACCGGCACCGCATACCGCCCCTGCCAAGTGGCCACCGGCTCAACGTTCAGCATCGCCGTCGTCGCGTCCAGCCCGCCGGGTGGAGGCTACAACGGCTACAAGATCTCCCTCGACCACGGAAGCGGTGTTGAACTCCTTGCAAAGGAGCGGTTCGGGCCCATCTGCAACCCGCTCCTGCCCGATGTCCCGTCTCTCTCCACCATCACATGCTCGGCGGCCCTTTCAACCTACAGCGGGGTTCTTGCCAACATCCAATTCGAATGCACGAGCGGCTCATTCCCGATCGAGATCGTGGGCGGCGAGGCCGCCCGAGCCAGCATCTACTTTCGGTCCGGCAGCGCAAACTTCTTCAGGTTCCCACTCAAGTCGCAACCGTCCTCGAGCGGCCCTGGTCTAATCGCCGATGCGATCAACCTGACCTGCGTCGATTCCACGCCAACCGATACGCCGACACACACGCCGACGCACACGCCCACCGACACATCCACGCCTACCGACACACCGACCGACACGCCGACCGACACGCCAGTCGACACGCCCACCGACACGCCCACCGACACGTCTACGCCTACCGACACGCCGACCGACACGCGGACACCCACGCCTACCGACACACGTACGCGTACGCCCACCAACACACGCACGCGTACGCCCACCGTCACGCCGTCCGAAACACAGACGCATACTCCGACCATGACGCCGTCTGACACACCGACGCATACGCCAACGCTGACGCCGTCCAACACGCCGACGAACACGCCTACTCAGTCGCCGACATCCACGCCTACGAGTACACCGACGTACACGCCCACGAGCACGCTGACGCCAACGCCAACGTCACCACCCACCAACACGCCAACACCCACGCCGAGTGAGGCACCCACCTTCACGCCAACCCCAACACCATCAAACACGGTTACCCCGACACCGCCGCCAACGAACACGCCCACGGTGACGCCTTCGAACACGCCAGCGGATACGCCAACCGTCGTCGTTGTGGCCGGTGAGACGGTGGCGCCTACGGGCACACCTACGGATACTCCGACGAATACACCGACCTCTACAGCCACCGCCACGCTCATACCCGTTGACCTGACCGGCACGTGGAACGTGGATCTGACGGGCGACTTCGTCGACACTTGCACCTACGTCTTCACGCAAGACGGCTTCGCGATCATTAGCGGAACCATGTCTTGTGCTACTCTCGGCCCCGGTACCTTCACAGGAACCGTTGATGGCGGATCGTTTTCCCTGACGGGCTCCCTGTTCGGGGGGACTTTCAGTGCTCGCGGGACCTCAGACGGCGCCGCGTTAAACGGCACCTGGAGTGCTTCTCCATCCGGCGCCAGCGGGACACTGTTCGGATCGATCACCAGGGCGTCTGAAGTATTAGGTGTGGCGAATATTCCTCACCCTGAAACTACCAACGCGGTCTTCGCACCTGAAGATCTGACGTTGGATGTCGGCGTCATCGGCACGAACGTGATCCTGGCGTTCGCGCTGCTTGCCGTCCTGCTCGTCTCATCGAGCCTCTTCAACGATACGCTCGCCGAAAACCGCTACGAGATCGAGGACATGCTCGGCGTCGTGTTGTCGCCGTTCCGTAAGGCGTTCGGCTTCCTCGGTGGAGCCGCCGGCTTCATCGCCATCCCCTCGCGGGTGACTCGCATTCTCGCCCTGCCGGTCATGTTGCTGGCAACCGGCTTCATTTACAGCTTTAACGACTCCGGCGTGGGGTTGAATACTGATACCCTGCTCCTGTTCTTCAGCCTTGTCATCGGAATCGGCATCACAACCGTCGTTTACGAGGGTGGCCAAGCGCTCGTGATGCAGCGCCGCTTCCACGTAGAGGCCAGCATGGACGTTGTGCCCTTCGCGCTCGGGGTCGCGGCATTTTTCGTCATACTCTCACGCCTCGTCAACTTCCAGGCGCCCATCCTGTACGGGTTCGTTGCCGCGGCGTCGATCTTGCGGGCGACGGACGTCGAAGAGGAGCAGGAGGGGTTCGCTGTCGCCGTGCCGTCGTTCATCCTCTTGGGATTGAGCCTCCTAGCTTGGGGGCTCCTGGGACCACTTCGCGGCTTCAGCGGTGATAGCGAGCAATGGCTTACCCACCTGCCAGACGAAGTAGCTGCAATCGTCTTCGCAGGTGGAGTCGAAGGTCTGGTCTTCGCCATGATTCCGTTGACCTTCACGGACGGCATCAAGGTCTTCCACTGGCAGAAGTTGGTCTGGCTCGTGCTCTTTGCCGTGCCCGCCTTCCTCTTCTCGTGGGTGATCCTCAACCCGGAGGCGGAGTCCTTCGGCGCCCTGCTGGAGGGCCGCGTTGTCATGGTGTTCGGCCTGGTACTTGCATACGCCGCAATGACCGTTGGCGTCTGGGCCTACTTTCTCTACACGAAGCGAGCCCCGTCAGGCCCTTCTCTGGCCGGCCCAGCCGGCGGCGATCCGCCGCTGCTCGTGCCGCACCAGCGCGTGCAGAGACCCGTCCTCCGCGAGACCTCGCCGAACCGCTTCACCGTGGTGGACGGGGAGTAGCGCAGCCACAGTTGTCATCCTCCCCGCGCGGATGCGTGCGGAGCGGACGAGGGCGACCGTCTTGATAACCGTGGTGAGTGCAAGCGCGGACGCGGAGGCGTATCAGGCGTTCTCCTGGGCCGGCCCGTCTGGACGTTTGGCTGCGGTGCGGAGCGCCAGCGGAGGATCGCGAGCTTTGCGGCTGCTATAATCGCGCCAGTGCGAGCGTGCTGAAGCGAGGTATCCATGGCTGACCAATCTCTCATGTCGATGCCGGCGAGCGAACTCGCCGAGCGCATCCGCGGTCGTTCCGTCTCGCCGGTCGAAGCGGTCGACGCCGCACTAACCAGGATCGACGAACTGAACCCGCGCTACAACGCCTATCTGACCGTCTGCCACGACGAGGCGCGCGCAGGCGCGAAGGCGGCAGAGCAAGCGATCGCCAACGGCGATGAGTTGGGCCCGCTGCACGGTGTGCCGGTGTCCGTGAAGGACCTCCTCTATACGAAGGGCATCCGCTCCACAGGCGGTTCGCTCGTCTATCAGGACTTCACGCCAGACATGGACGCCCCGCTCGTGGCGAGGCTTCGCGACGCCGGAGCGATCATTCTCGGCAAGACGAACACGCCCGAGTTCGGCATCATCCCGACAACAGAGAACAGGCTCGGCGAGCCGTGCCGCAACCCGTGGAACCACGAGCGCACGACCGGCGGCTCCAGCGGTGGCGCCGCGGCATCAGCCGCGCTCGGTCTCGGCTCCCTGCACATCGGCTCGGACGGCGGCGGCTCCATCAGGATTCCTTCGTCCCTCTGCGGCGTGTTTGGCATCAAGCCAACGCTGGGACGCGTGCCTCCGTACACGAAGGAGTGGGGCGGCTACGGTGGTTGGCCGACGCTCTCTCAAGCGGGCCCCATCACACGTAGCGTCGATGACGCCGCATTGCTGCTCGACGTCATCGCGGGGCCCGAGCCCGGCGATCCGTTTGCCATACCGGCCGCGCCGGGCTCGTTTCGGCCGCGACCGACAGAGAGACTCGGTCTCAAGATCGCCTGGTCGCCCGACCTTGGCTGGGCCGCCGTCGACCCAGAGGTACGCTCAGTCTGCGAAGAGGCCGCACGCTCCTTCCAGGACCTGGGCTGCCAGGTCGAGGAGGCCGAACCGGGCGTCGCTGGCGACGCCTTCCTTGCGGCGTTCGGGCCGATCGCCGCCGGAGGCGATGCCGCCATCCACGAAGACCTACTGGAGTCGCACGAGAGCGACCTTACGGACTACACCCAACGATTCCTTCGCGCAGGCCTGCAGGTGAGCGCGGCCCGTTACGTCCGCGCCGAGCAGCTCCGGACCGCGATCTGGCAGGCGTTCGACGAGTTCCTCTCCCGCTACGACCTGCTGCTGACGCCAACGCTCGCCACCGCGGCGTTCCCAATTGGCGAGCCGCCGGCGGCCATCGATGGAGTCGCGTCCCGTGGCAACGCCTGGACGCCGTTCACCATGGCGTGCAACCTCACGGGACAGCCTGCGGCGTCCGTGCCGTGCGGCTGGACGTCAGAGGGGCTGCCTGTCGGCCTCCACGTGATCTCTCGCGCCTTCCGCGAGACGTTGATCTTCGAAGCGGCCCGCGCGTTCGAGGAAGCGCATCCGTGGGCCGACCGCTGGCCGGCAGACGCTGAGCCGTCGAACTAGCTGGCGAACAGCACGTCTCGGCGCTCGGCTGAATGGCTATCGGGCGATGGGACTGGACGCTCTGGAAGTCTCGCCTACGGAGGCAGCATGCCCAGCAGCCCAGCGCTGAACTGCAGGATAAGGGCGGCGTCAATCGTGTTCGTCGCTCCATCTTCGTTCACGTCCGCGTTCTCCGGACATGGAAGCTCATCGATCAAACCGGCGATGAACTGAAGGATGAACGCGGCGTCGATGGCGTTTATTTCGCCATCGCAGTTCACGTCGCCGATCAGGCCGTTGGGGGCAGGCGTCGCGGTTGGCTCCGGCGTGCCGGGCCCCGGTGTGTCGGTGGGGACTGCGGGCGTCGACGTGGGCGTGTCTGAGGCGGTAGGCGTCGGCGTGATCTTCGGCGCGAAGCCACCCACCTGTTCCGGCGCGGGGTGACTTGCGACACTCGCAGAGCCGATGCCGAGCTGGCCACTGGAGTTCTCTCCCCAGCAGAAGAGCGAACCGTCGTCTCTCGCCGCGCACGCATGGTTAGCTTGTGCCCCGCCGGCAATCGCCGTGACGCCGCTCGTCAGGCCAAGGACGCCTACCGGGTTCTCGCTGTCATCATTTGTGCCATCGCCTAGCAGGGAGCCCCAGCAGCGAGCGTCGCCGGCTGCGGCAACGGCGCATGTGTACTCCGAGCCCGCCGTGATAGCAGTGATGCCGGCCAGCATCGCGCCGCCGCCGCAACCGCTGCCTGAGCCGCTGGCGCAGACATCGACAGGCGTGGTGCGGTCGTTGGGGGTGCCATCACCGATCTCGCCAGCGCCATTTTGGCCCCAGCACATGACGCCGCCCGCTTCGGTCAGCGCGCAGGTGTGGCGGAGGCCAGCCTGAACGTCCGTGAAGCCACCGAGCGGCGCGCACGAGATCCCAGCCTGCTCGCCGGAGAACGGAATGATGATGAATTGATCCGAGCAGACGTCCACCGGAATGCCGGTCGTGTTCGTCGTGCCGTCGCCCAGCGGGCCGGCGCCCCAGCACTTGATGCCAGTGGAATCCAGCAGGCCACAGGCGTGTGCCCCGCCAGCAGCTACGCTCGTGAATCCTTCGAGCGGCAAGCATGGCACGATTCCTGCGGGCTGGCCGAAAGAGAACAGGACAAGCGTGAAGCCGCAAACGTCCTGCGGCAGCGCCTCGAAGCCACCGAAGCCGCCGGCCACCTGACCTGCCATCGGCGGCATGGTCCCGATGCCGAGCTGGCCGTCTTCATCGCTGCCCCAACACTTGATGCCTGTATCGAACATGAGGGCGCAGCTAAATTCGCTGCCAACGTCGATAGCCGCTACCCCAGTGAGCGTCGAACCGCCGCTGCACCCAACGCCGGAACCACTCACGCAGACAGAAGCGGGGTTGGAATGACTGTTTGTTGTGCCGTCGCCGAGCTGGCCAGCATCGCCTGCGCCCCAGCAGAGCACGCCGCCCTCATCCGTAAGAGCGCAGGTGTGGGCGAAACCCGCCGCGACATCGACGATGCCCTCGAGCCGCGAGCCACCTGCGCAGGCCGGGCCGCTGCCCGCGGCACAGACGTCTACCGGCGTCGCGCTCGAATCCAGCGTGCCGTCGCCGAGCTGTCCGGACGTATTGGAACCCCAGCACTGCACGCCGCCGTCTTCCAGCACGGCGCACGTGTGGTCGTGTCCGCCGTCGATGGCGATTGCGCCACCGCTCGCGCCCACAGAGCCAACGTTCCTTCCCAGCAGCACAACGATACCGGCAATAGTGAGAAAGACGAGGAGGAGCGGGAGCCATCGGACGAGCGTCCGCGGGATGGTCTTGCGGGGTTGCACGAGTACCATCGGCGCTAGTATAACACCGTTTTGCTTAAGGGCGAACCCCTTTTCGCATTTTTGTCGCCGCGAACTCTCGACGCCTGGGTCGTCAACGTCTATCATGCTGGGGCATGCGCATTCACGAATTCCAAGCAAAGAAGCTGCTCGCCGAGTACGGCGTCCCGGTTCCCAACAGCCGCACAGCCACGACGCCAGAGGAGGCGAAAGCCGCCGCGGAGGAGCTGGGCAAGCCGGTCGTCGTCAAGGCGCAGATTCACGCGGGCGGCCGAGGTAAGGGGGGCGGCGTCAAGATGGCCGAGACGCCGGAAGAGGCCGAGCAGGTCGCGGGCGAGATCATCGGGATGACGCTGGTAACGCATCAGACGGGCGAGGCGGGCAGCCTGGTGCGGCGCGTCATCGTCGAAGAGCAGACGCAGATCGAGCGCGAGTTGTACCTATCGGTCCTGATCGACAACGCGGCCGGTGGCGTCACCATCATCGGGAGCGCGTCCGGCGGCATGGACATCGAGGAGGTCGCGTCGACCAACCCGGAAGCGATCACACGCGTCGCGACCGACCCCTCAGCGGGCTACCAGGCGTACGCCGGACGCGAGATCGCGTTTGCGCTGGGGCTGGACGGCAACTTGCTGCGCCCGGCCGTCGCGCTAATTGGCAACCTCTACGACTGCTTCATCGCCAAGGACGCATCGCTCGTCGAGATCAACCCGCTGGTGGTGACGAAGGCAGGCAACCTACTCGCGATCGACGCCAAGGTCACGTTCGACGACAACGCCATGTTCCGCCACGAGGACATCGCCGCGATGCGCGACCCCGACGAAGAAGACCCGCTAGAGGTAGAGGCGCAGGAGCTGGGCATCGGCGGCTACGTGAAGCTGGATGGCAACATCGGCTGCGTGGTGAACGGCGCGGGGCTGGCGATGTCGACCATGGACAGCATCATGCTCGCGGGCGGCGAGCCGGCAAACTTCCTGGACATCGGCACGGTCAACGACGTAGAGCGCGTCGTCAACGCCTTCCGCATTCTCACCGCCGACGACACGGTGCAGGCGGTGCTGATCAACATCTTCGGCGGCATGGCGAAAGTCGACATCATCGCGCAGGGCGTCGTCGACGCGCACAAAGAGCTGGACGTCAAGATCCCCGTCGTCATCAGGCTGGACGGCACCAACCTGGAAGAGGGCGAACGCATCTTGAGCGAGTCCGGTCTGCCCGTGATCCGCGCCGGCGACCTAGGCGAAGCAGCCGCGAAGGCCGTCGAAGCCGCGGGCTAGCAGGAACAATCTCACCCTCCTCAACGTCATAGGGATATGGTCCTGCGAACGATCGCCGTTCTGCTGTTGGCCGCAACGTTGGCTGCGTCACCTCAAGTGCTTCCAATCGGCACCGCCTACGCCTGCTCATGCGTGCAGTCAAACCTAGATGAACACGTGGAGCGGGCGAATCTCATTGTCCTCGGCACTGTAGTGCGCATCGACGAAGTGGCCAACGAAGACCTTACTGACGAACTACGCACGAACTACAATCTCACCGTTGCTGTAGGAGAGCAACTAAAAGGTTCAGCGCCGGCCTCCGTCACCGTCCGCGACGCTACCTTGCAGAGCAGCGCATGTTCGGCGTTCAGCCCGGACGCCGTTGGGCAGGAGTTCCTACTGTTCCTGCGGTGGAACGATGACGGTCTACTAACGACCTCGAGCTGCGCCGGCTCAGCTACTGTGTGGGAGGATCCGGCCTTCGCCGAACACGTCGAGCAGATACGCGAGACCCAAGAGGAGGGCGGCAACCTGCTGCTCCCCATCGCTGCCGGGATCGTGGGGGCTGTCGCCCTCGTGGGTTTGGGCGCCGCGGCCTGGCGTAGCGTGCGACACCGCTAGTCCAGTATCATTCAGACCTCATGGTCAGAGAAGCTACCGACGTCAAGATCATCGACGCGCGGGAGGAGCACGTGCCATTCATCGCCTGGGTGCAGCTCACCGCGTTCCGGTCGCACCTGGAGCGAGGCATGTGGGACATCTTCATCGACGGCTCCGAGGAGGACACGCTGCGCTTTCTTGAGGCGCTCGCGACGACGAACACGAAACACTTCGCTAGCTACCAGGGCTTCCTCATCGCCGAGGTCGAAGGCACACCCGCAGCCGCGATGACGGGCTACTTCTCGGCTGAATCGGCGCTCGAGGAGGGCGTCCTAGAAGCCTGCCAGGCTATAGGCATGACCGAGGCGGACGTCAACGCAGGCTGGGCGCGCGCTGCCTCGATAGTCTTAGTCGGGACGGAACATGATCCCGGCGCTTGGATCACGGAGAACGTGGCAACGAAGCCCGAGTTCCGCCGTCGCGGCCTGGTGGACAGGCTGCTGGAGGAGCAGATGGCGCGGGGCAGGGCCAACGGCGCCACCGTCGGCGAGATCGGTGTGTTCATTGGCAACGACAACGCCCAGCGCGCCTACGAAAAGGCCGGCTACGAGGTCGTCGAGGAAAAGGTCCATGCCGACTTCGAGGCGGTCTACAAGTGCCCGGGCGTCCGCCAACTGCGCCGCGAACTCTAAGAACGCCCCTCCTGGCGGAAGAATAGGCAGCACTTCTGCCTCCGGTTTTGGTACCGTTACGACGGTCGCGGAGGTTCTAGCCCCAACGCACGAGGAGGACCCTCATGGTCAGAGAAGCACTAGACGTCAAGATCGTCAACGCGCGTGAGGAGCACGTGCCGTTCATCGCCTGGGTGCAGCTCACCGCCTTTCGCTCGCACATGGAGAAGGGCCTGTGGGACTTCTTCATCGACGGCTCGGAGGAGGACACGCTGCGCTTTCTTGAGGCGCTCGCGACGACCGAAGCCAAGCATTGGTGTAGCTATCAGGACTTCATCATCGCCGAGGTCGACGGCACGCCCGCAGCCGCGATGACGGGCTACTTCGAGGCCGAGGTGGCGCTCGATCAGGGCATCGCGGAAGCCTGCGCGAAGCTTGGTATGACGCAAGACGACATGAACGCGGGCTGGGGTCGCGCGGCCTCGATCGTCAACGTCGCGCCGCCGCACATCGACGGGGCGTGGATCACGGAGAACGTGGCGACCAAGCCGGAATTCCGCCGTCGCGGCCTGGTGGACAGGCTGCTCGCCGAGAACATCGCCCGCGGCCGCGCGAAGGGCGCAACGGTCGGCGAGGTGGCCGTCTTCATCGGCAACGACAACGCTCAGAAGGCGTACGAAAAGATCGGCTACGAACCAGCGGAGGAGACGCTCCATCCCGACTTCGAGGCGGTCTACAAGTGCCCGGGCGTCCGCCAACTGCGCCGCGGTCTCTAACGCCACATAGCAGTTCCCGGCGAACGCCAAATAGCGTTCGCCGCGCTTTCAACGTATGATGGGCCTGACATGGCCGTAGACGCAGCCCTGCGCGAGAAAGTCGACGCCGAAATTATGGCCCGAGGCGAGGTCAAGCTTCAGGACATGATGGGCACGAGTTCGTACTTCGTACGTGGCCGCATGTTCGCGTTCTGGGTATCGGATGGCATCGTCGCGAAGCTGACGGACAAGGTGCGGCAGGAGTTCCTCGACCAGCAGCAAGGAGCGCTCTTCCAGGGGCCCCAAGGCCGCGGCACCGATGACTGGACGCGGCTCAACCTGGAGACCAAAGACGACCTGGAACCGACGCTCGCGGCCGTGAAGGCGGCGTACGAACACGCGCGAGGCTTGGCAGAACGCCGGCCGCGCTCGAAAGCGAAAAAGAGGCGACGATGAACGAGGGTCGGGGGTCGGGGGTCAAGGGTCGAGGATATCAGCAGCTGGTTGCGTGGCAACGGAGCCACCAGTTGGCACTCGCGGTCTTTCGCGCGACTCGGCGACTAGCCCGTACTGAAGGCTGGCTGCGCAGTCAGGCCAATAGATCGTCTGTATCCGTAGCAGCGAACATAGCTGAGGGCTATAGCCGCGGCTCGCTGAAGGAGTACATTCGCTTTCTAGACATCGCCCGCGGATCCTTAGCAGAGACAGAATATCACCTTCTATTCATGCATGACGCAGGACTGCTGGAGGCAGACGAGTTTCATGAGCTGGACCAACTTGTTTTCGAGGCCGGCAACGTGTTGTTCGGCCTCATCCGTTCGCTTCGCGCGAAAGAGCGAGCCGGGGGTCGAGAGCCCCGAAGGATAGGCGACGAACACGGTGAGTACCTAACCGGATCAACTGCCGAACTCACCGATCTTGACCCTCGACCCGTGACCCCTGACCCAACGGAGGCCCAATGAGCATACTTATCGATCAAACCACGCGGGTCCTCGTACAGGGGATCACCGGCCGCGAGGGCGGCGCGCAGACGAAGCTCTGCATCGAATACGGGACGAAGGTCGTCGCGGGCGTGACGCCGGGACGCGGCGGCGAAGAGTTCGAGGGGCTCCCCGTCTACAACACCGTCCAAGAGGCCGCCCGCGAGCAGAAGCCCGATTGCTCGCTGATCTTCGTGCCGGCGCCGTTCGCGGCCGACGCGATGCTGGAGGCCGCCGACGCGGACATCCCTCTGGTCATCTGCATCACTGAAGGCGTGCCCACGCTCGACATGGTGAAGGTCAAGCGCACGCTGCGAGGCGGCGGGACCCGCCTGATCGGGCCGAACTGCCCTGGCGTAATCACGCCGGGCGAATGCCGCGTCGGCATCATGCCGGGGAGCGTGTTCTCGATGGGCTCTGTGGGCGTTATCTCGCGCAGCGGGACGCTCGTCTATGAGTCGGTCGCGCAGCTCACGTCGCGTGGCATCGGCCAGTCGACGTGCGTCGGCGTGGGCGGCGACCCGATTATCGGGACGTCGCAACGCGAAGCGCTGGAGCTGTTCGACAACGACCCGGCGACCGCGGCCGTCGTGCTGATCGGCGAGATCGGCGGGAACGCGGAGCAGGAAGCAGCCGAGTACGTGAGCGGCATGCGGAAGCCCGTCGTCGCGTTCATCGCGGGCGCAACGGCGCCACCGGGACGCCGCATGGGACACGCGGGCGCCATCATTGCGGGCGATACGGGAACCGCGAAGGCGAAGAAGGACGCGCTGGCAGCCGCCGGCGCCATCATCTCCGAGTCGCCAGCGGAGATCGGCTCCACCACCGAACAGGTGCTGAAAGATGCGGGACTGGTGTGAGCGACGAATTCGAACGCGATCTCTCGAAGGCAAACGAGGATGCCGCCCAGGCGCGCGAAGACCTCCTAGCCGTGCTGCATGGGCTGAACGACGAAGACCTCGACAAAGAGCGGCGAGGTGGCTGGTCCGTGCGTAAGGTGCTGGAGCACGCTATCCACTCGGAAGTGCTCTACGGGCGGCTGGCTCGCCACCTGCGCGAGCTACCACAGCCAGAAGACGAAGCTGCTACCGTACCGCCGGCGACTGTGGCCGACGCCATCAGCGCGCTGGAGCACTCGCGCGCCGCGCTGGAGGACGCGATCGGTGGCGTGGACGAGGAGACCTTCTACACGCTGCATGTCGTGGGGCACGAGGAGTACAGCATCCTCAGCCTGCTCGAAAACGTGGCGCTGCACGACCGCGAGCACGCGCCCCAGATCAAATACATCGTCAGCTCTGTGTAGGGGCGGCCTTCAGGTCGCCCGTCCTCGCACAACGTGGCTCCATCCTGAGCTTGTCGAAGGATGCTAGCGGTCGAACGCCATCCTGGAGGAGCAGATACGAAGCTTCTGCATAGCTGACCGCAGGTCAGCCCTGAGCGCAGGTCAGCCCAACCCAAGCGCCTCCAGAAACGCGTCCGCGATCTCCTGATAGCCCGCGTCGTTCGGGTGCGCGTCCGGCGTATCGTCCAGCAGGTGCGTGAGGTTCTGGCCCTGGCCCTCGAACGCGCGTCGAGGGTCCGCGGTGGGCACGTCGAGCCTGCGCGCAACGCCCACGATCACGCCGTTGAGCAGCCGGAACGCGGCCTCGGCCTGGCGCGTGAACTCATGGCCGGTGCCCGAGAAGAGGTTCGGGTAAAGCTGGATCACGATCGGTACGCCGGGAGCGGTCTCACGGAGCCGGCTCAAGATCGTGTCGAGACGGTCCTCTACCTCCAGCAGTCCGTCCTCGAGCGGGCATTCGAGATCGGTGGGGTCGGCGATGCAGGCTTCGTGGGCGCCGTACTGACTGAGATCGTTGCCCCCAATCGTAATCGTCACGAGCACAACGTCGCCCTGCCGGAGCAGCGCCAGCGCCGGCTCGAGCTGCTCATCGATAAGAGTCTGCGTAGTGTGGCCGCCGGTCGCCAGCGATTCGACCGTGACCTCTGCGTCGAACGTGGACCGCAGCGCTTCGGCGACCAGACCAACGTAGCTCGTTGTCGCCGGATCGGACGCACCGCTGCCGGCCGCGACCGAGTCGCCAAGCGCGAGCAAGACGCCGCTGGCGCCCGCCTCCAGTACCAGGATGGGATCGTTGACCGGGCCGCCCGCCGAGTCGTTCGCCGGACCGCCCGCGTCTCCTCCGCTGCACGAAACGGCCAGCACGAGTGCGACGAGGCTCGCCAGCGCAAGGCGCATTAGGATTCACCACCTCGTTTGTACAGCCGCTCGCTGAAGCGTTGGTAGATCGCACCCGCCGCGAGCACCATCAGGCCCAGGACAACGAACGCCAGCGCCGCGCCGGCCGTCTCGAATACGTCGAAGACCAAGCGCGCCATGTACGCGAAGACGCCGGCCAGACCCGCGGCGGCGAAGAGGCGCTGTTGTAAGGGGACGGAGAGCGCCACGATCACGAGCGACACGAGCAGCCAGAGCGCTCCCCAGGCCTCAGCGTCCGTATCGAACGTCTTCGCGCCGAGGCCAATCGCGAGACCGGCCAATCCGAGGACGAACAGCCAGAGGCTGTAGTCGCGTTCGGTCTTGCCGGTGACAACTACACCCGCCGTCATTGCGCCGGCGCCCAGGATGGCGAGTACGATCCACTGGGGAGTTTCCCACTCGAATTGTAGGCGGTCAGGCTGGACCTGGAAGCTGACGTCCAGGACGAGCCATGTGATCGACAGGACGCCTGCCACGAGCGCGTAGGGCGAACGTGAAGAGCCGAAGGCCGCCCACGCCGCCAGCAGCGTTGCGCCGGCGATTCCCATGCGCGCCCAAGCGAGATCCGTTTGGTAGGCCTCGCGGGCCTGGCGAGACGCTCGGAACCCCGGATCGTCGGGCCAGAGTCCGACGGCGTCTAAGACCGCGAACGCCAGCAGCGGCACGGCGGCGACGGCGACGACCTGCAGCAGTTCGCCGGGGACGCGGAAGCGCTGGTTCTGGATCAGGAACGTGGAGATCGCCGCGAAGAAGGCCAGGGAGAATGCCGCGAGGACGACGCGGCCCGCCTCGTTCATCGACTCCCATTGGAACCCGAGGAAGATCCCGTAGGCGAGCAGGACGAGGAGGCCGCCGCCGTAGTAGAGCAGCGTGACGATGTTGAGGCCTTCGTCTGGCGGGCGGGTGGTGAGTTCCTCTAGGATCGCGTCGCGCTGCTCAGCGGAGAGCAGCCCGCGTTCGACCCAGCGCTCAAGATCACGTTCCGTGAACCGTGCAGACATAGCGCGACTCGCAGTCTAGCACGGGCGTGTTGCGAACGGCTCAGACACGAGCGCGGATGCGTTGGCCGCGGGACCGTTCGCTCAATCGAGGTTCGGGGCGCCTCGGTGGTAGCGATACACGATGTTGGGATCGGGGGTGATGCTTATCAACGGCGATTCCTTCCCTTTGTACGGGAGGAGGTTCAGCACGTATCGGATGCTCTCGAGCCGCGCCTGCTTCTTGTCGTTGGCCCCCACAATGATCCAGGGACTGAAGGAGTTGTGGGTCCGAGTGAACATCTCTTTCTTGTAGTGCGAGTACGTGTCCCAGAGCTTCTGGGCTTTCGCATCGATCGGGCTCAGCTTCCACTGCTTCAGTGGGTTCTCACTGCGGGACTTGAAGCGTCGTAACTGCTCCCCTTTAGAGATGGAAAACCAGAACTTGACGATGATGATGCCGTCTTCGTACAGCATGTGCTCATACTCGGTCACCTGCTGAATGAATCGCTGATACTGATCCTCGCTGCAGAACCCATTGACCGGCTCCACAACCGCACGGTTGTACCAGCTCCGGTCGAAGAAGACGATCTCACCGGGGTTCGGGAGCTGGCGTGAGTATCGTTGGAAGTACCATTGCCCGCGCTCTTCGTCCGTCGGGGCGGGCAGCGCGACCAATCTCATCGACCGGGGATTCAGATGCTCCGTGAAGCGGCGTATGGAGCCACCTTTTCCAGCGGCGTCACGGCCCTCGAACAGGATCGCCACGCGCTGCTGCTTGGCCACCACCCAGCGCTGCAACTTCCCCAGTTCAACCTGAAGCTTCTCGATCTCTTCTTGGTAGTGAAGGGTTTCGAGTACGCGCTTGACACGGATGCGCTTTCGACGCAGCAACTCGACTAACCCTTTGCGCGTGTTGATCAGGCGAAGATCGTCTGGCCCTATCTCTTGAGGCGGCGCGGACGCGTCGCTGCGCCCGATGCGTACGATCTGGGCCGGCGCATCGGCGTTCGTGCGTCGCGACGTGTCGCTCATGCTGGAAGCGCTAACGTCTAGTTCGGGATCCGGATCCGGTTGTGTACGCCCCATGGCTCCTCCTGATTCTGTTTTCTCGACTAGCCGGGCGGAGAGGCGTATTAGGGAATCACCGGCCTCGATCCTCCGAATACCCGAACAAAGCGGTATCACCAGCGGAACGCGCACCGGTAGCGACCCTGCACGCAGTTCCACCTCGTATGCACGCGGCGTCCTGGTGTTCTATCCTGTTTCTGTGATGCAAGGCAGCATAGAGACCGAGGCTAAGTGGCAGGCAGATGCGCGCGAGCACGAGCGGCTTCGGGCTGCGTTGCGCCGGGCGGGAGCTTCGCTTCTAGGTACCGTTCGCGAAAGCAATCAGCTGTTCGATACGGTCGATGAAGCGCTCAGGCTGGGGGGACGAGTCCTGCGGGTGCGTGGGTTGGACGATGGCCGAAGCATCCTCACATCAAAAGGGCCGGCCACCTACCACGAAGGCATCAAGACTCGGGAAGAGACAGAACTGGCCTTCACCGACCGCGACGCCATGATCGGAATTCTGAACGGCATTGGATTCCGCGTCACCCTCGAGTATGCGAAAACGCGCGAGTCTTGGGACTGTCACGGAGCGTCGGTGGCGCTGGACGCGCTCGAATTCGGGCGGTTTGTGGAGATTGAAGGCGCCGAAGACCAGATCCGTAGCACGGCGGACCTCTTAGCCCTTGACATGGCAAGCGTGATTCGCCAAGGCTACCCAAGTATGATGCGGGCGTATCAGGCGGGTGAGCGCGCGGACTGAGGTTCCCCGTGTCCGATGGAGCGCCGTAGAGCCAGACGAATTTTAGGTCACGTCCTACTTGGACGCGATGTGGATGCTACCGGAGACGGTGCGGATGCGCACCTTGGGGGCGTTCTTGGGCGGCCTGCCGCCGCCGTCGTCGCGCAGTCGCAGATCGGACGTCACGGAGCCACTGATCGCTTCTGCGTCCAGGAAGAAGCGGCTGTCGGGGTCCAGGGCGAGGCGCACGGAACCGCTCGTGACCTTGACGTCGAACGACCCGCGGACGGCGCCCTCATACTTGAAGGAGCCGCTGCGGATTCCGGCCTGCAGCTTGCCACCCACGTTCTCGATCGTGAGTGAACCGCTGCGGGACTCCAGGCTGGCGTCGCCGCCGCAGCCCTTGATGCGCATCGAGCCGCTGCGCGACTCCACGTCCAGCGACCCGCCGATCGACTCGGCATTGACCGAGCCGCTGCGAGAACGGATCTCGACGTCGGATGTCACGTCGTGAACGGAGACCTTCCCGCTCCTGGAGTCGATTCGCAGAGGCCCGGCAATGGCCTCGACCTCGATCTGGCCGCTGCGGCTGTCGATCTTCGTTTGCGTCTGTGTCGGGACCGTGATCTGGTAGTCCACCCTCGGCCTGCTGTGGCCGAAGAACAGGAACGGACGCGGGCGCAAGAGCGCCGGCGTCCTCACGGTGACCTTGTCACCTTCATGCTGGATGGCGCGGCGGATCAGCTCCGCCTGGTCGTCGGCTTCGGCGTCGTCCTCGGCCCACAGCCGCGCGACGACTTCGACGCGCACGGAGCGCCCGCCGTTGCCGCGGACGGCTACCGTGCCGGACTGGCTCTCGACGCTCAGGCGCGTCGCGTCACCAACGTCGAACTTCACATCGAGCGTACGGATGAACTCCATCCCGTCCTACCAGTCCCAGTCGCGATGCCAGGGGTCGACCCAAGCCCGCACGCGGCGAAATCGCGGCCTGAAGCCGCCGCCGCTAAAGAGGACGATGCCGGAGAGCACCGCGAGCGTGATCAGCCAAGCGTCGTCCGTAGCGTCGATGGCGCCGACGGCGAGAAGCAGCGCGATGATGAACACGGCGAGTCGCAGCATGCGTTAGCTCCTCGCTTCCGTCTGCGCCAGCGACAAGTCGAGGCTGTCTAGACCTTCGCCCGCTGCGGGGTCAAGGCGAAGGCCTAGGCGAACCAGCGACGAGGCGAGTGCGCGCGTGACGAGGCTTAGCCGTTTTGGCGCCTCCGGCGCTTCTCCGTATTGGTCGGTCCTATGTTCCGCGGTCAGGCGCTCTTGCACGGCGTCTCTTGTGATCATGTCCATGACCATCCAGTTGAAGTAATCCATGTCGTTCCTCCTTCAAGGCGTTTGGCGCACGCCAATCGCCCTATTCCTGATCCTCCGGGCCAACCCAGCCCGAAAGCTTTCCGCCCCGGCCCTTGCGACGGCCGCGACGTCGCCGTTCCTTCGTCTCCACTGTCACGTCGATGTCGGAACTACGCACGCTGCGCGCCATCTGGCGCACGAACCAGCTATTGGCCGAGATGCTGGCCTTCTTCGCGGCCTCCGCAGCCATCTCTTTTAGTTCCGCCGGCACGCGGATCGTGATCTTCTCGACCTCGCCGTCGGCCATCGACCAGACCTCTTCATCCGGTTCACTCGCTTCGCGCCGTTTCACATCGAGGTCGAGGACGCCCGGCTTGTAGTTGAGCGTCACCTCGTAATGCGCGGACACCTCTTCGTTCACGGCCTCCGCGAACTGCGACAGCAGGTCGAAAACAGAGCGCTCCACGTTCACACGGGCGGCCTCGATGTAGTCCTTGATCTGCTGCTGGCGCTCCGGGTTGTCGATGACGCCGAGCGGCTTCTTCAGCGCCTCGAAGATGTCGTCGGTCGTGAATTCAGTCATGCCAGCTCCTTCACCATGAGGTTTCTGCCCGGGATGCCCGTCATGCGTTCGTAGACCTCGTCGGTGCGCGTCTCGACGACCCGGAACCCCTGGCGTTCATACAGATGGCGGGCGGGGTTGATGACGGTGGTCACGAGCGACATCGTCGAGCAGCCCTCCTTGCGCGCTTCCACCTCCGCATGATCGAGGGCCGCCTTACCAAGGCCGCGATTGCGGAAGTCCGGGTGCGTGTGCAGTTCCGCGATGTGGTAGCTGCCCTCCGGCGCCGGAGCGTTTACGCGCCGCTGTGCCGAAATGTATGGCAGCGACCGCAGCGCCCGAAGCGGCCCAAGAATTCGGATGGACTGCCAAATGAGGCGTGGCGTAACGGCGAAGCCCAGCTGGGTTCCAGCCTGCAGCACCGTTACCGGATCGCCGTCCAGGACGGCGAACAGGGTTCGGTCCCAACCGAGGCCCAACTCCGGTGTCTTGACCTGCATGTAGCAGAGGCGCCTCGCCCGTTCGACGCTTTCGCAGACGCGGACGGCTTCCTGTGGCGGGTCGCCGAACATGATCTCGGCGATGCGGCCGGTTTCGTCGTGCCGCGCGTGCCGGAAGGTGATCTGCGTCATTCCCGTTCCTCACTGGTTCTTGGTAGTGCTGGCGTGATGCCAGCACTATGCCATCATAGTACTGGCTGGTTGCTGGCTTGTCAACCCCTCTCGCACCTATCTTTCAGAAAAGTTCTGGTCGTCTCGTGAGACCCATGCTAAGATTCCCGTGGAGGGGTCGCATAGAGGCCGAGTGCGCTCGGTTGCTAACCGAGTATCTGGGGAAACCCGGATCATGGGTTCGAATCCCATTCCCTCCGCCATCTTGGAAGTTCGAAGCTAGAAGCTCGACGCTCGCTCTAGAATTCAGACTCGGGCCTCGGGCTTCCAGCGTCTAGGAGAGCAGCGTGCGCTACCACATCTGGACCGTCGGCTGTCAGATGAATAAGGCCGACTCCCACAAGCTGGCGTCCGGCCTCGACAAGCTGGGCTGGAGTGAGGTCGCGGCGCCGGAAGAAGCCGACCTGGTCGTCCTCAACACCTGTTCGATCCGCGAGCACGCCGAGCAGCGCGCGATGAGCAAGCTGGGGACGCTGAAGAAGCTGCGCAGCGAGGGCCGCGACTTCAAGATCGCGGTCATGGGTTGCATGGTGGGGCCCAAGACCGGCGACCTGCGCAGGCAGTTTCCCTACGTCGACGTCTTCGCGAGGCCCCAGCAGTTCGAGCCGATCATGGAGGCGATTGGCTACGAGGACTTAGGCGGTGAGTTCTGGCCGGCGACGTTCGTGCGCTCAGAGGCCCCGACGGCCTACGTGCCGATCGTTCACGGCTGCGACAAGTTCTGCACTTACTGCATCGTCCCGTACCGCCGTGGCCGCGAGCGCAGCCGCACGGTCGCCGACGTCTATGAAGAAGTCGCGCACTTGGCCGCGAGCGGTGTGCGTGAGGTTACGCTCCTGGGTCAGACGGTCGAAGCGTACGGACACGACTTAGACGGCACGCCCGACCTCGGCGACCTGCTGCGAACCCTGGACGACATCGAGGGCATCGCGCGCTTCCGCTTCCTCACCTCGTATCCGAAGGACATGACGGAGCGCATCATCGACGCCGTGGCGGAGCTGCCCAAGGTCTGCGAGCATTTCAATATCCCGGTGCAGTCCGGCGACAACGACGTGCTGGAACGCATGCGGCGCGGCTACAACATCGAGCTCTACCGCGAGAAGGTCGCGCTGATCCGCAGCCGGACGCCCGACGTCGCGATCACGACCGACGTGATCGTCGGCTTCTGCGGCGAGACCGACGCCGAGTTCCAGCGCAGCTACGACCTGCTGGAGGAGCTGCAGTTCGACAAAGTCCACGTCGCCGCGTACTCGGACCGGCCGGGCACGATCGCGCATCGCGAGCTTGCGGACGACATCCCGCAGGAGGTGAAGATGGCGCGCCTGCAGCGGGTCGAACAGCTGGAGGCGGGCATCAGCGCGCGCATCAACTCGCGCCTGCTCGGCGAGGACGTCGAAGTGCTCGTCGAGGGCCGCAAGCCGAACGCGGACGGCGAGCAGCGCTGGTACGGACGCACCCGCCGCGACAAGCTGGTGCACTTTGCCGGCGATGCCACCCCCGGCGATCTCGTCAGCGTCCGCATCGACCGCACGAGCCCGTGGTCACTGGTAGGGACGGGGAAGAAGACCACCGTTCCCACCTAGGGACATAATGCTAACTTCTTCCGGCAATAGCCCGCGTCCCAAGGTTTTCAGACTGCCGTTAAGGTTGATTGAAGGTTGGCGGACAACGCGAGAGGAAGTGCGGGTGACGAAGTGTAAGAGTGCAAGAAGGCAGCATCTTACGCTACGTCACGATCGCGAGCGAGCCAAGTTGGTGCTAGAAGAGCCTGTGGCGGGCTTTAGTTGCGAACCGGATATAGGGCCGCAGCAGTGAAGAAGGAATTTCTGCTACTGGTAAGCATGGCAGTGATTGCGATCTTTAGCTTGGCCTGTGAACGCCGGGACGACTGACCTGCCCCCCGAAAACTGTACCACGTAAAATGACAGTCCTCCGGGTAGGTGAAGGAGGACAGGATGCGGAGAAGCAGGTTTACGGAG
>QIFC01000015.1 GCA_003228685.1 Chloroflexota bacterium | reverse complement strand
TCCCAAGCATGCCCGCACGGAACTCGCCGGTGGCGTCTTCCGCCAACTCATAGCCTGGACCACCAGTCCCGCGGCAAAGGCCCGCGGGAGCTTCTACGCTGCAGGCGGGATCGCCCGCCGTGGCCGAAAAGCCGGATGCGACGTGATGGAACATCAGACCATCATAGAAGCCATCTTCGGCCAAGAAAACGAAGTTGTTCACCGTCTCCAACGCCTGCCCCGGGAGTAGCTCGACTTCAATGTCGCCGAGTGTCGTGCGGATGGTCGCGGTAATCGTCGCGCTTTCCTCGATCGTGAGGGCAGGTGGCGACGTGTATTGCGTAACTTCGAACTCGCTCAGCGGGGGCGGCTCTTCCACGACAGCCTGCCCGTCGGGCTGCACGAAACCGTTGTTCCCGCGTCCCCCGCTGGTGCGGAAGAGTACGTTCCCGCCGAAGATCGTCGTAACGCCGCCGATCGCAAGCGCAAAGGCCATGCCAATGAAGATGAACTTGATCATCTGCCCGCTCGACAGGAAACCGAGCACACCGGTGGGCCTGACGTGGCCTGCGTAGGCGCTGCCAGGCTCGTACTTCTTACGACGCCGTTTTGACTGTTGCTTGCCCATCTCTCTACTCGACCGTAACAGCCCTGGTCTCGGAGAGATGGAACCTAGCTCACCTTCCCAAGGATACGTCTATTGCGAAATGACCCCTGCTCCCGGCGCACTGCCGTTTCTATAATCCAGCTACGAATTGGAGGATCAGCACCGCGTCGATGCTATTCACCTCCGCATCACCACTCACGTCTGCCCCCTCGCAGGCCAGTGCACCGAGAAGCCCCACGTGAAGCTGCAATAGGAGCGCTACATCTACGGCGGTCACTTCGCCGCTACAGTCCACATCAGGGCTCAACGACCTCACCGCGACGGGAACGCTGACGTTCGTCAACGTACCGTTTCCGAGTTGGCCTTCCCCGTTTGCTCCCCAGCAATGCAGCCCGCCGCCGTGAGCGAACGCGCACGAATGGCCGACGTTCCCCGTCCGGAATCCCCCCGTTTCCAACAGCGAAGCCTTCGGTAGCCTGGCGACTTCGATCGGGACGCCGCTATCTGCTAGCGAGCCATCGCCTAGCTGCCCCTGGCCGTTTTGTCCCCAGCACGCAATGCGTTCGCCGGCCAGGATGGCGCACGTATGCTTCCAGCCCGCGGAAATCACACGAACGCCCGTATCAAGTCCAACCACGGCCGTGGGAAGCGGCCTGTCCATGAAGGAGCCATCCCCGGCCTGGCCGCTCAGGTTCCCTCCCCAACAAAACGCACCGCCGCTGCTTGTGATCGCGCATGTGTGGATCCCGCCCGCGGACATCGAAGCCACCGGCCCCGGTAGCCCAATCACGTCCACTGGAGATGTACGTAATGCAGTCGTGCCATCACCAAGCTGGCCGCTGGCGTTGAATCCCCAACATTGCATGGCGCCACTCTCCAGCAAGGCGCACGTATGGAAGTTGCCACTCGCCACTTCGATTGCTTCGCCGGATAGTCCCCCGACGACGACGGGTACGTTGCGAGCATCCAGCGAGCCGTCCCCTAGCTCGCCATCCTGGTTGATTCCCCAGCACAGCACCGATCCTGACGAGACGACAACACATGTGTGGCTGCCTCCGGCTGAAAGACCAACCACCCCTGACAGGGGCTCGCAAGGGCCCTGGCTACCCGCCTGCAACTCGGTATCCGTGCCAGATGCTGGACTCGGCTCGCAGACATCAACCGGTATGGCGCTGCCTTCGGAAGCGCCATTGCCAAGCTGGCCAAAGCCGTTCCTGCCCCAACACATGACGCCTCCGCCGGCCGTCACGACGCAACTGTGATCGTTGCCGGCAGACAGCTGGGTGACTGTCCCCAAGCCCTCCACGCGCAACGGGACGGAAGACGCGCGCACGCCTTGGGCGCCTAGCTGGCCTTGATCGTTCGCTCCCCAGCACCAGACGTCGCCGCTACCAGTGAGCGCGCAAGTGTGTGAGCCGCCAGTTGCGATGGCCACGATGGGCCCAGCATCAGCTAGTGCGGCGTCGGATTTCAGCATCGCGGCAGCCAGCAGCGCCAAGAGGAGACCGGCTTGGAACAGGCGTGTCAGCACAGGAGTATTCTACATCGAGAATCCGTGCCTGCCACCGCTGGAGTGCACGCTGCGAGCCAATCTCTTACGTCAGCCAAGCTTCGATCTGCCTTGGCGTCCCTTCAGGACTCGATCAAGCCCACCGGACACGAGGCACGACATGCCTTCAAAGGAGAGCAGAGCGGGATCAGTCCCGCTCTGCTCCGCATGATGGCATCCGTTGCCTGCCGGGCGACGCCATCCCGAGCGCTGAGTTCGGTTAGCCGCCCGTCGAATTCCTTTTCGCAAGGGAGAGAAAATCGCGCTGCTCCGCTCCGATGTAGACCTGTCGGGGCCGAGCGATCTTCTGCGCGGCGTCGTCGAGCATCGCAACCCACCCTGCGGTCCGCGGGATCGCGAACAGGACGGGGAACATCGTGACCGGAAAGCCCATGGACTGGTAGATGATGCCCGAGTAGAAGTCGACGTTTGGGTAGAGCTTGCGCTCGATGAAATATTCGTCTTCCAGCGCGATTCGTTCGAGTTCAAGGGCGATGTCCAGCAGCGGATTCCGGCCAGTTACCTCAAACACCTGGTAGGCCAGCTTCTTGATGATCAAGGCCCGCGGGTCGAAGTTCTTGTACACGCGGTGGCCGAAGCCGAATAGGAGGCCCTCGCCGTCCTTCACACGCTTGATGAACCCCGGGATCTCCTTCACGTCGCCGATTTCATTGAGCATTCGGAGGACCGCCTCGTTCGCGCCTCCGTGGAGCGGGCCATACAGCGCTGCGCAGGCGGCTGCGATGGCAGAGTATGGGTCTACCTGGGAACTCCCGACTGCCCGCATCGCGTTCGCGCTGCAGTTCTGCTCGTGGTCAGCGTGAAGAATGAAGAGGACGTCCAGGGCTCGTTCCAAGACCGGGTCCGGATTGTACTTCGCTTCGGACATCTTGTACAGCATGTTGAGTAGATTGCCGCTGAAGCTCAAGTCATTGTCCGGGTAGACGTACGGCTGGCCCAGGCTGTGCCGGTACGCGAAGGCGGCCAGCGTGGGCATCTTCGCGATCAATCGCTTGATCTCCAGCTGCCGCACCTCTTCATCGTAGATTTCCTTGGCCTCAGGGTAGAACGTGGAGAGAGCGCCAACCGTGCTCACCAACATCCCCATCGGGTGGGCGTCGTACTGGAACCCCTCCATGAACTTCTTCGCGTTTTCGTGGATGAACGTGTGAATGGTGATGTCATGCTCCCATTTCACGTATTCCGCGCGGGTCGGCAGCTCGCCGTGCGTGAGGAGATAGGCCACCTCCAGATAGTTACTCTTCTCCGCTAGCTGCTCGATCGGATAGCCGCGATAGCGCAGTATGCCTTTTTCGCCGTCGAGGTATGTGACCGCGCTCCGGCAAGACGCCGTGTTCGTGAACGCCGGGTCGTATGTGAGCAGGCCGAAATCGTCGTCATCGACCTTCATCTGCCGAAATTCCATTGCGCGCACCGAACCGTCTTCGATGGGAATCTCGAACTGCTGACCCGTGCGATTGTCGGTCACACTAAGCGTGTCTTTCCCCATTTCAATCCTCCTTCTGCTGGTCAGGTTGCACGTGCCCTGCCAGTGTGGCGCTGATGCCAAAGCCACGACATGACGGGCAACGCCGAATGGCTTGAGAGGAAGAACCGCCGTGCTCCAGCAACTGCTCAACGCGTCGCACCATGGACGCTGGCGCGAACGCAACGCCGCACCGCTCGCAGTGTACTTGACTGTCCCTATACAATTCCGTCCTGGCGATCGAAAGCGCTCCCAGATCAGTGATGTGTTCGACCTGCACGACATCCTCCGGACACCACCTGGCGCACAAGCCGCAGCCCGTGCACAGATTCGGATCGAAGGTGATCGCGAGGCCGTCGTCCTCTTTTTCGCATGCGAGCGCATCCGTTGGGCAGGCTCTGACGCAGGACTCGCACCCGGTGCAGCCCGAAACGTCGATCCGCACGTCGCCCAGCGGAGAGCGCTCGTGACGGAGGACGACCGCCGCCGTCTCGTTGCTTGCCTCTGCCAGCTGTGCCAGCGCCTCTGCCGTGGCCAAAGGCTCGCGGAGGTTCGCGTGGCGGCCGGCCTTGTCGTCTAGCCCAACGCCATTGCCAAGCGGTAGGTCCAGCGCCTCCGCCAGGTCAGCGACCGATGTTGGGCTCAAGACACGGAGCGCATCTGGGGAGATGCCCAGCAGCGCCAGGAGTTCGTGACAGTAACCGGCCACGTCGAGGGTTCGTTGCTGCTGTTCGAACTTGCATTCGGCGCCGCACGTCACGATCCCCACAGCGGCGGCCCCCAAGACGAGACTCTGCAGAACCCACCCCGGGGAGATCATGCCGGTGCAAGGCACCTGAAGCGGAAGCCAGGCGGCGGGATAAGGTTGGCCCTTTTTCGCTAGGTCTTCCACCACCTGAACGTTGCGGTCGCAGACATACAAGATCGCTCTTGGTTGGCTTGGCGGCAGGCCAGGCGCCGTTAGCAGCGCCTCCAACTCCACTTCGAACTCGCGCGGCGATGCGGCCGGCAGCTCCACAGCGCCGCGAGGGCACTCGCTTACGCATAGCCCGCAGGCATCGCACGCGGTCTTGTCGACACTGAGCCTCCCACCTACGACTGACAGCGCGCCTCGTGGGCAGACGGTCGTGCAGAGATCGCACCCTACTTCGCTCATACAGCGATCGGTGCGAACTGATGCGACCGGCTGGTATGTGATTGGCGGGAGCGTAAACAAAGCTCGGCGGCTCACCTTCTGATCTGACCAACCAAGGAGTGGCTTCACGTGCTCGGGACCACTGCCGGTGAACATCCGAGCTTTGGCCACGGCCGCCGCCAGCAACACGATTGCCTTGTTGGTAGCAAGGTCTCTGGGGTGGGCACGAGCGCAAAGTCCACCCAAGTTCACCGTCACGACGCCAAATGGATCGAACCCCGCCTTCCTTGCATGGTAGTCGATTTCGCGCCCCGAACGACCTCCTGCGCAGAGTCCCAGAACCGCGCGATCATCGCCCTCGGTCGCTGTCTCTAGAAGCGCCTTCGGACTGCCGCAGAGGTCTGGCACGATCTCCACGCGCAACCCAGGCGTGTTCGTTAGCGACTCCTCGATTTTTGCTAGGTCGAGGCCGTTCGCGAATGTTGATAACGTTCCGCACAGAAGGACGAGCGTCTGAGCATCTGGCGCGACCGTCTCTGACACGGCCTGTTCCGCAGTGTTCGTGTTCATGACGTCACCTGCCCTTCATTCGAGCCATCCTCCGGACCCGCCCCATTAATCTTTGAAAGACCTTCCATAAAGGCCGCCAGCAAGTCACGGTCATACAAGACAAATGCCGTGGCTCCCTTGCAGACAGTGCGATAGAATCCGTCCTTGTCTGCCACCGCGAGTTGCCGGGAGAATCCCGGCAACCAGACCGACAGGTGGCCATCGAGAAAACGCCTGGCCTTGCGCATTGCCTTAACCGCACCCGCCACATCGTCATCCTCCCAGGCGGCGGCCTCCAGACCACACAACATGGCCATGAACTCCAGCTCAATCGCGATGTGGTCAGGAAGCTCGCCCAAATCGGGGGAGGGTAGGAGGCCGATCTCGGAGTAGGCCGCTTCGATCCGTGCCAGCTGCAATCCGTCCGGCTGGCCGATGGGCGACAAGAATGCCGATTCGTATGGCGGACACAAGGTGCCTGCCTTGGTTGCGCCAAACAGCGCAACGTACTGTTCCTCCAGGTCTAGCCTCGGTGCGCTGCCCACATCCCGCACGCGTGCCAGGACGCGGCGCCAATCCGCGAAGAAGGCGAACTGGGCCAGCGAGCTGTCGTCCTGGCTCATCTCTTCCGTGGCTATGGCCAGTCCAGCCAGGCGTTCCTCTGCGGGGTATAGGAGCGCCTGGCTGAACAGCCGGTACGCACCTTCGCGGAAACTCGCCAGCTCAAGCGTGGGCATAGAGCGGCCACGCCGCGTCCGTTTCCGGCGCGGCCGTTGAATCAGTTGGCCGTTGCGAGACGAAGCCATGTCAGCCCCCTAACCTCTCCCCGATGCGGACGAACGCCTTCATGGCGCTGTTTCGTTTTCGCTCAAGGTCCTATCGGGCTCCTCCATGGGGAGGACCCTCGTCAGGACAGAATAGCCAAGCAGCATGAACGCCACGATCCCCGCCGTGATGGAGAGTTCCACCCACGTGGGAGCATACTTCGCCTCGTCCAGGAACGGCAGCAGTGGTGGCGCCTGCCCGACGATCGTTAGGTTGTACCGGTAGGCGGCCACAGCGATCAGCGCGACCGCCGCGGCAACCGTCAGCCAGGGCGTCTCCCTGCCCCGCTTGAACAGCAGAATCGAGAGGGCCAGGATGTACCCCCCCACATGGACTATCGACACGGGGAGATGATCCGAACTCAGGAAGTGCCAAGCAGTGTTGCCTGTAATCGTGTCGCTGTAGCTGAAGACGATGAAGTCAAAGAAGTCAAAGAAGGCGGACAGCGCGATGAAGAAGGCGAGCAGGATGCCCATGTGGGATAGCGTTTCGCGGCCCACGATCCTTCTCCCTGTTGCGGCGGAAGTGGCGGCGCCCACGAGCACCATCACGGCTGTCGCGGAAAGAAGCGCTGCGCTGACAAAGTGCGGCGGCAGCAGCGGGCTGTTCCAGAATTCCCGCGCCTTGACCACGGCAAATATACCTCCGTGGGGCGCCTCCACGATAATGAGTGCGAACGGCACGATGGCGATGGCCAGCCACTTGGTCAGACTCTTCTCAGTACTCGATGCTTGTCCTCGCGTGATCTTGAGCGCGAGGAACAGTTCCACCGCAAGCAGCAAGCCGAACAGATAGTACGTCGCCGACGTGTAGGTAAACATGGACGTCTCGTTTCTCCACAGGAACGGAAGCCGGAGCATCCTGGGGATACTTCCCACATCCACCGCGATGAAGAGGACAGCGCCAACGAGAGACAAGAGTCCTACCAATAATGCTCGCGTCCCAAGGGGGGCGTAGTCCTTGCGCCCGAACCCATGGATTAGGAGTCCAATAATCGTTGCCCCGGCGCTGATGCCGACAAAGAACACGTAGCCGGACAAATACAGGCCCCAGGGGTTCGCGTCAGTGAGACCGGTGAGGTGGTGTCCATCTACCGTCTGGCGAATGAAGTTGACGAAGCCGAGCACGATTAGTGCGGCTAGGACTCCTAACCAGGCGACTAGGCCGGCGCTCACATCTATGCGGCGTCCTTGTGCTGTTATGGTAGCCATTGGTCTACTCCTTCCCCTTGACGGCTTCAATCTGATGGGCATCAGTGCTTGGCGGCGACCCGCCAATGTAATGCACCCTAGGGTTGGTGTTCGTTTCCTCAAGCAGCCGGAACCCTACCTGCTCCTGGAGAAGCTGAGAGACATTGCTCTCGGGATCGTCGAGGTCGCCAAAGTGCATAGCGAATGCGGGGCAGTTGGCGACACAGGCCGGGTCCAGGCCCTTCTCTGTCCGGTGAATGCAGAATGTGCACTTCCCAACAACGCTCTTTAGGTGGTTGCCACCGGCAACATGAGCATTCTTCTCTCCGTAGCGCCCATCCAGGTCGGGGTTGGCATACGGAGGACGCGCTCCTTCCGTAACCGCCTGCAGGTCTGGGTCGCCCCCATCCACGTACTGAATCTTCTTGGGGTCTTCCCAGTTGAAGTAGTTCACGCCGTAAGGACAGGCAATCTCGCAGTAGCGGCAGCCGATGCACTTGTCCCAGTCCATGCTGGTCTGGCCGGTGTCTTCCTTGTAACGGGCTTCGACAGGACAGACCCTCACGCAGGGCGCGTCTTCGCAGTGCATGCAGGGGCGCGGCAAGAACGTCGTCTTGGCGTTGGGGTACTCACCCTCCTCCAAGCGGAAAGTGTACATCCAGAAGTGGCCTTCGGGCGTGTTGTTTTCAATCTTGCACGCAACCATGCACGCCCGGCAACCGTAGCATTTGTCCAGGTCGATGACCATTCCGTACTTGGGCATGACTCAATCCCTCCTTCTTACGCCCGGTAGACCTTGACCTTCACGTGGAAGGACTGGTCGGCCGTGTTCGTCACATACCCTTCTCCGCTGAAGAAGAGGGTGTTCGATGTAGGTCCTTGGTCTTTCGTGATCGGGTTGGTGAAGAAGCCGTAGTGGTGCGGTAGGCAAACCGTGTCCGGCCTGATTGTCTCCAGGTAGCTGACGTTGGTCTTCACCGTTCGCGTCTCGCCGGTCAGGGCGTTCTGAGACTCCACCCACGCCTCGTCCCCGTCGTCAAGCCCCCTATCCTTGGCGGCCTGGGGGTTCATCTCCATGAACTGTTTCGGGGCCAGCTCGTTGAGCACAGGGATGAACGTACTCCTTGCCTGCTTGAATTCGATTAGCTTGCGGCTGATCAGGTAGAGGTCGTACTCCGGAGGCGAACCCTCCAGCGTCGCTGTCATCCAGGTGGGGTACGGCGTGTACAGCCGCCAGAAGATCTCGCCGGCCCCCAGCTCCTTCATATCGTTTTGCGCGCGCAGCAAGGACTCGCCGTAGAACCGGTGCCGGTTCCCATCGAACGGCGGGTCCTGAGCGTAACCGTAGAACTTGCTCGCGGGCACGTCGCCCTTCTGCCAGACGCCCTGCTGCTCGAAAAACTCGACCCCCTCAAGGCCCTGCTGCTTGGCCCAGCGATCGAAGATGTCTCGGACCTCCGGCCGTTCGGTTAGAGGCAGCGGGTTGTCCTCCAACTTCAACTCGCTGTTAACGACATCGAGGTATTTATCTAGAATGCCTGCCTTCTCGCACAGGTCAAGGTAGATGTCGATGTCGCCCCGTGAGTCGAACAAGGGATCCATCGGAGGTACGCGGAGCGTTTTGGCGTCGACGTACTGGGTATTGGCGCTCATCGGACCTTCGTACTTCTCGATCGTGGCCGCCGGGAGCACGACATCGGCGAAGAGGTCGGCCGTCTCGCTCAGCCAGGGGTCGATCACGGCAATGAACTCGAACAGTTCGTATGAGTCCATGATCGTCTTCTGGTTGGGGAAGGAGATGACCGGGTTAGCCATGTGGATGATCATCACCTTCGGCACTGCTTCCAGTTCGTACTTGTCCGGGTCGAGCATCGCGTGAGCCGCGATGGAGGGGTTGGCGCTGTTGATGGGGAAGAACTTGCTTCCCTTCAGATACATGTTGTACGGCCCGTCTTTGACCGAGATGTCGCCGAAAGGCTCCCAGTTCTTATAGACCTTCCAGGTGTAGTCGGTGCGCTGGCCGCCCACTGCTTCGATCGTACCGAGCAGCATCATTACAAGCGCCGCGGCGCGGCATGCCTGGAAACCCAGCTCCTGCTGCGTCACGTGGTAGCCCATGATCCCGACCGGCCGGTATGGGAGCGTGATGCCGTCCATTACAATGGTGCTGCCGATCATTGCGGCCTCGCCCATCTCCATCGCCACCGTGCGGATATCCTCGGCTTTGAGGTCGCAGATATCAGCGGCCCATTCCGGCGTTGCGCTTGCGACGTGCTCCTTGAACACCTCAAACGCGGTCTTGACGCTCACTCCGCCGGCCGTGTAGCTGCCTTCCAGCGCAGGCTGGACGCGATCGGCGTCAATAGCCACAGCGCCTCCCGAGGCAGCGTCCCAGACCTGCTCGATCTGGACCTCTTCCTCTTCTTCCTCTCCGTCGTCGTTCTCGATGGTCACCGTGCGCGTCTCGGTCAAGAAGGTGCCGTCGGCCTTCACAAGAGACACCGCGTTGCTGTGCTTGGTCAGATACTCGGTATCGACGTACTCGTTCTCGATGAGCACATTGGCCAGAGCCAGGAAGAACGCCATGTCCGTGCCCGGCTTGATGGGCAGCCACTCGTCGGCGAACGGCCCAGCCGAGCGGCGGGAGGGGTCAATGTGGACCATCTTCAGGCCCCGCTCCCGCGCCTCAATGAGCTGCTGGTGCCACGTGATCTGGCACGTCTTGTTGCCGCCGCCATTCATCCCGTCCCAGCCATAGGAGAGCAGGTAACGCGTGTGGCGGAAGTCGGGGTGGAGCACGCCATGCAGTCCGGTGGTCAACTCCATCGCTCGATAGCCGGCGTCCGAGCAGTAGGCGCCGTGGCCCATCTTTGTGGCGCCAGAGGCCTTGACGAAGGCGTCGTCATAGAAGTCTCCCGCCTTGCTGCGGCCTTTCTGCCAGAGCAAGTACTTCTTGCGGTCGTCCTCGGGGATCTCCTTGATCTTGTCCGCCACCATCGTGAGGGCCTCGTCCCACGTGGCCTGACGCCACGTGCCGGTCACGCCCTTCTCATTGGTGCGTACCAGCGGCGTCTTCACGCGATTCGGGTCGTAGATCGCCTGGATCTGGCCCTGCCCCTTGGGGCACAGCCTGCCGCGGTTGCGGGGGTGTTCGGGATTGCCCTCCAGCTTGACCAGCCTGCCGTTGACCTTGCGGGCGATGATGCCGCAGTCCTGCTTGCCGATCCAACAGGTCGTAGGCACGAACTCCTCGTTCAACTGGGCTAGCTCGGCAAGCTCTTCTGCCGGCCCGCCGGACCCGCCGCCTGGCATTCCAGGCAGGAAGCGAGTGACGAACAGCCCGGCGCCGAGCACGCCGCCTCCCTTCAATACAGTTCGACGTGACACTCTCATGGAGAGGCCTCCTTTCGCGCAACCTTCGGCGATTCGGCATCGCCGCAAGGCCATGAGTTTGATGGATCGATACGGCTGTCACCGCCAATGTGCGTTCTACAAGAGGGGAAGGGATTTAGGGATGAGCGAAGCCACAGAACGATTGCGGCCGCCACTGGTGCCTGTTCGCGCTCCCCGTTTTGTCGGGCGCCGCCAGTCCGGCAAGAAGGAGCCACATTGCCGTTCATGGCGCTCCTCTCTGCCTCAATGCCCATTATCGTGATTGTGCGCACAAGCACTAGTGGCGTTCGGCCTCAAACAGAAGGGCCGGTCGGCCTATCGCCCACCCGCTGGCCCGAGACGGACGTGGGCAGCGTTGAGTGCCGCTCAGCCACATCGCCGTCTTCAACCCAGACAGGCCATTTGGTCATGAACTCACAAGGCGTTTGGCACTGCTGTTAAGCCTTGCTATCGTCTTACGGTTGAGGTAACAACACAGCGCACTAAGGAGGACGCGATGACAGCAACTCGCGAGGAGATTCACGACTTAGCCAAGGCCACGCTGGATGGGCTCTTTCAGTTCATCGACAACGAGGTGGTCCCGCTTGAAGAGAAGTTTCGCGATGTACTCGCCGACGAACGCAAGCTCTTCCGCGATGACGGCCTGCTGATCGATGAGGTCGCCGAGGCGCGGCTGAGCGTCCGAAAGATGTCGGCCGAAGCGGGCTTCTATGCGATGTTCGCTCCGGAGTCGATTGGAGGAGGCGGCCTACCTTCGCTGGCGAACGTCCTCATTCTGGAGGCGCTCTACCGCAAGTATGGTCCAGGGCGTCTCTTCATCGGTTGGTCGAACGCGTTTCTTGGGTCGGCCGTGATAGCCAGCTTCATCGACGGTCCGTCACACATGCTCACGAGCATCACCGATGCCGTCCGCAGCGAACTGCTGCCGGCCGTGCTCGCAGGCGAGAAGACGGTCTGCTTCGGCCTGACTGAGCCCAACGCCGGCTCAGACGTCTGGGGCCTGCAAACGAAGGCCGTCCGCGATGGAGACGAATGGGTCATCAACGGCACCAAGCAGTGGATCACGAATGCGCCGTACGCGGACCATGCCGCCATCTTCGCCGTGACGGACCAAGAGCTGGCCGCTCAGCACAAGGGAGGCATCAGCGCCTTCCTGGTCGACGCGGTCGCGCCCGGCTACGCGGCCGATACGGTCCTGCCGATCATGGGCCACGTCGCCAGCGACTGCGGCATGATCACGCTCGATGACGTTCGCGTGTCCCACGACCGGATGCTAGGGGAGGAAGGCCAGGGCTTCCAGATCGGCATGCTAGGCATCTCGGAAGGACGCCTCATGATCGCCGGCGGTTGCACCGGCATGGCGGAGTGGGCGCTCGACCGCAGCCTGGAGTACGTCAAGGAGCGCAAGACGTTCGGCAAGACGCTGTCAGAACATCAGGCGATCCAGTTCATGCTCGCCGAGTCCGCGATGGACATCTTCTCGGCCAAGCAGACAACGCTCCGCACAGCGGAACTCGTCGACGAGGCCCCGACGACCGGCCGGATCCCCGTGAAGGAGATCAGTATCGCCAAGGCCTTCTCCGTTGAGGGCTGCGAGCGCGTGCTGGACCGCGCGATTCAGATCCACGGCGGCATGGGCCTCTCCACGGAGATGAAGTTCCAGGAAGGGTTCCGCATCGCCAGAACGTTGCGCATCCCGGACGGCACCGCCGAGATCCAGCGGCGCACCATCGCCCGCCAGCTCCTCAGAGGAGACGTCGTCTTCTAGACGACGTCTCCGATCGGCCCGAACTCGGTACCGGCGAACAGGAAGCGGTGTTCATCGGCCGGCCCGGGCCCGCAACCTACACGGCATCAACCAGCTTGCGGCCGGCGACCAGCGACAGCACATCGTTGGAGCCATCCTCGATCATGGACGCGCGAGCGTCGCGCAGGAGCTTCTCCACAAGAACGCCTTTGCTCAGGCCGAGTCCCCCGTGGATCTGCACGGCCTCGCTGGCCACTTCGTGGGCCGTCGTCGTGCAGAACACCTTGGAGGCGATCGACAACTGGACCGCGCCCGGGCCGGCGCTGTTGTAGATCTGAGTGGCCCGCGATAGGTTGCGGGCGGCCTGCACCTTGCCGAACATGTCGGTCAGCTTCTTCTGCACGAGCTGATGCTCAGAGATGGGCTTGCCGCCCTGAACGCGCTCTCTCGAATAGGAGAGCGCCTCTTCAAACGCCGCGCGGGCAAGCCCAGCAAACGTGACGCCCATGAAGGAGTTGGCGCCTGTTAGGACGGCCTCAATAATGAACGGATACGCGTCCGGGCCCGCCAGCATGTAGTCACGCGGGATACGGGCCTCATCGAAAAAGATCTCGCCCTGGTTGAGGGCCCGCTGGCCGAGCTTGTCCAGCGCCCGCCCGCGAGAGATGCCTGGAAGGTCGAGTGGGATCAGCGCGACGCCGCCGCCCGCCATCCCTGAGCCTCTACTCTCCTCAATCCCCAGAAACGCGAGCGCGTGCGTGGCGATCGTACCATTTGAGACCCAAGCGGACTTCTGGCCGCTGATCACCCACTCATCACCGTCGGCTTTCGCCGTGACACCATAGAATACGTTGGGGTCGCGGAAGTGGTCCATGCCGACCGTCAGCGTGTCGGAGCCGTGCCCCGGCTCGGTGATCGCCCAGCAGCCGATAAACTCTGCCTTGCGGTCCTCGAAGAATGGCCGTGCAACTTCGTTGATGAGCTGCTCCTTCCCGCTGCCGGCGGCGTAGCTGAACGGGAACGACGCAACGCCGAACGCAATGGCGAAGTCGGCGCTGCCCCAGCCGAACTCCTCGGCGACGATGTTCTGCTCCATCACGCCCAGACCGGCGCCACCCGCGGCCTCCGGCAACGAGCTGATGTGATAGCCGAGTTCGTAGTACGTGCGCATCACGTCCCAGAAGACCGAGCCTGGCTTGACGACGTCTTCAGGGTCGTGGAGCTTGTCGAGTTCGCTCGCGGCCGGCCGGAGCACCTCTTCCGAGAATCGATGCACTTCCTTGCGGAGAGCAGCCTGTTCGGGCGTCAGAGTTCGGTCAAGGTCCAGATACAAAAGTGGTGCTCCTTTCTGGAGGGCCTGTTTTCGGCTGGCAACTGAGTTGTACCAGCCTGAGTCTCCCGATGGCACTCAATCGTACGCCATGGCTGGGGTGCGCTGTCGAGGGCCATTCGGCCTCTCGCCCAGCCTTTCCGGCTCTACAGTTTCCAAGATGGCTCGATAGAGAATGGTACGACGTTCGATCGAGGCGACGAACCCGCTCGAGCAGCGTGTGAGCACATCCAGACCGACCACCTCCACTCGCTCAACAGGTCCGGCCACGTCACGCCGGCCATGCAGCACGAGGCCGTCGAGGCGCTCGACGCCTTGTTGAACGGCTAGCCCACCCTTCCCCTACCGAATGAACCCCAGTCGTTGGAGTGCGCGCAGGGCCAGAACAAATAGGTCGTGTACCGCTGTCAATGACGCGATGTCGGTAACCCAGCCATCCGTCACATACCCAAGCATCTTGCCATCGCTCCCGAGGTGGAGACCCTCGCGTGACATGAGCAGCGAACGGAGATCTGAGTCTGCAAGGAGGTCGCACACCCTGGCTTGGTCGTTGGCCTTGACGACAAACTCATCGTCGAACTCAGGATGTCCCACTTCGATGTCTTGCATCGGAAGGAGGCGGCTTGCAAGATCATGAGCCATGTTGCGTCGGAAGACCGCGAAGCTAAGCGGTTGAAGTGGTGCGTATGGCGCGCTCATACGTGTCTGTCTGGGGTCGTCAGCCCCGCCACCGCTGGGTTCGAGGGTAACCAACCATTGGTCGACTTCTGTTCTTACCAAGTGCCGCTTTCCCCAAGGCATGACGCCAAGCAACATACGACGCTCGGACACGAAGTCCCCGCCGACTTGAGCAGCAAACTGGTGCCACGACTCCATCCACTTGGGTGATGCTGGATCACTCAGCGGCTGATACGCTGCCCACCTGGTTCGTGTTGGTTCACTCGGCGGCTCATACACCGCTCCCGGGTCGGTGACCAGGCGCTGACTGCCGCAGGCGACACAGTCGCGGGCGCCCGTTGTGTTCTGCGCACCACAGTCAGGGCACTGTTTCATCGTCCCGTCCCTCAGATCTGCGCCGCCTGGCACTGGGTTCAGCCGCTTGGGTATCTGAAAATGGTACCCCCGACAGGACTCGAACCTGTGCACCCGGTTCCGGAAACCGGTGCTCTATCCACTGAGCTACGGGGGCTACCTCGGCCATAGTATCGCCAGCAAGCCTGCCCCTGCAAGCGACTTGGTTGACACCGGCGCGACACGCTCACCATACTGGAGCGAGTTAGATTCAGCGGAGGCAACAGCTTCGCATGACGCGCTACGACCCGCAGGCTGTCGAAGCGAAGTGGCGCGACCACTGGGCCGAGACAGGCATCTACGAAATCGACGTGAGAGCGGTCGAGCGGCCGTTCTTCAACCTGATGATGTTCCCGTATCCCTCTGCCGAGGGTCTGCACATTGGGAACGTCTTCGCGTTTACCGGCGTCGACATCTTCGGGCGCTTCACCGCCATGCAAGGTCACGACGTATTCGAACCGTTCGGATACGACGCCTTCGGCATTCACAGCGAGAACTTCGCGCTCAAACAGAACACCCACCCCATGACGTTGATTCCCAGCAATATCAGCAACTTCCGCGGCCAGATGAAACAGCTTGGCATGCGCATCGACTGGGGCCATGAGGTCGACACGACCGACCCGGCCTACTATCGCTGGACGCAGTGGCTGTTCCTGCAGTTGTTCAAGCAGGGCCTTGCGGAGAAGCGTTCTGCACCCGTGAATTGGTGCCCGTCTTGCAAAACCGTGCTGGCCGACGAGCAAGTCATCGACGGGCGCTGCGAACGCTGCTCGACGGAGATCACCCATCGCGACCTCGAGCAGTGGTTCCTGAAGATCACCGACTACACCGAGCGCCTCCTCGAGAACCTTGACTCGATCGACTGGTCCCCCATCGTGAAGACGGCCCAACGCAACTGGATCGGCCGGAGCGAAGGGCTGGAGACCAGCTTTGCCGTCGAGGGGACGTCGGAGACCCTCACCTTCTTCACAACCCGGCCGGACACGATCTTCGGCGTGACGTTCATGGTGCTCGCCCCGGAGCACACCCTCGTCAGCCAGATCACGGCTCTTGAGCAGAAAGACGCGGTCGACAGCTATGTCTCCAGCGCGATGGCGAAGACGGCCATCGACCGCCAACAGATGGAACGGACCGGCGTCTTCACCGGCGCCTACGCCACCAACCCGCTCAACGCCGAGCGCATCCCCATCTGGATCGGCGACTACGTCCTGTCGACCGTCGGCACGGGCGCGATCATGGCCGTGCCCGCACACGACACACGCGACTTCGACTTCGCCCGCAAGTTCGGGTTGCCGATCAAGGTCGTCGTCGCGCCGCCTGACTGGTCTGGCGACGACTTCGAGGAGGCGTACACGGAACAGGGCACAATAGTGAACTCCGGCGAATTCAATGGCATGGCAAGCGATGAGGCAAGCGAGGCGATCGTCAAGAAGCTTGAGCGCGACGGAACCGGCGAGCACAAGGTCACGTACCGGCTCCGCGATTGGCTCATCTCCCGCCAACGCTACTGGGGACCACCGATCCCCATCATCCACTGTCCTGACTGCGGACCCGTTGCCGTTCCGGAAGATCAACTTCCGGTCGAACTGCCGTATGTGGAGGAGTTCAGGCCGACGGGTACCGCCGAGTCACCGCTCGCGCTCGTCGAGTCCTTCGTCAACACGACCTGCCCCGAGTGCGGCAAGAACGCCAAGCGCGAGACAGACGTGTCTGATACGTTCCTCGACTCATCCTGGTATTTCCTCAGATACCCGTCCACCAGCTTTGACGATCGTCCGTTCGATGCCGAGCTGACGAAGAAGTGGCTGCCCGTCAGCAACTACATCGGCGGCAAGGAACACTCGGTCTTGCACCTCCTCTATTCGCGCTTCATCACCATGGCATTGCACGACATGGGGCATCTGCCCTTCGAGGAGCCATACGAGCGATTCCGAGCGCATGGTGTCCTCATCCTTGAGGGCGCCAAGATCAGCAAGTCGCGCGGTAACGTCGTCAACCCCGATGACTACGTCGCATCGCACGGTGCCGATACCCTGCGCACGTATCTAATGTTCTCGGGCCGGTATGACGAAGGCGGCGACTTCTCCGACAAAGGCATCGAGGGCGTCTATCGCTTCCTCCATCGCGCGTGGGACCTCGTCGATCGCTACCGCAGGCAGGATGGCGAACCTGAACTCCCAGAAGAGGCCGAGCGGCTGCGTCATCGCGTCATCAGAAAGGTCACGCTGGACGTGGCTGGACTGAAGTTCAACACTGCGATCGCAGCTCTCATGGAGTTCAGCAACGAACTCCAACGCCGCCCCGCGCTCCACGCAACCGAGGTCCGAACGCTGCTCCTCCTCCTCGCGCCCTTCGCGCCATACGTCACGGAAGATCTTTGGGAGCAGATCGGCGGCGAGTACTCCATCCATCAGCAGGCCTGGCCGGCCTACGATGACGAACTCGCCATGTTGCTGGAGGTCGAGGTCGCCGTTCAGATCAACGGCAAAACCCGGGACGTCATCAACGCGGCAGCCGGCAGCGACGAGGACGTGGTGGTGGAGTTGGCGAAGCAGTCAGAGCGCGTCCAGCGCTATCTCGGCGAACGCCCGGTGGTGAAAACGATCTTCGTCCCAGATCGCCTTGTGAACTTCGTCATCAAGCCCTAGGTGAGGCAGAGAGCAATCGTAACCTTCTTATCCGTGAAGCTTGAGTGGCGATTGTCGAAATCGAACCGGTACTCACCTCGGATCGTCCCGACGACCTCAAAGTCCAGTTCATGACTACGTTCTGGCACGAACAGCACCACGCGATTGGTTGGCGACCAGATGCTCAAGCCCACATCTTTGCTCGCGTCGCCTCCGACGGTCACGGTTCCCGTAATCGTCTTCGCTTTCGGGACGTCGAAGAACCACTTGGCGACGGATCGAGCCCTCACTGAGAAAGCGATCTCTCCGCACTCGGCGCCACTGCCGTTCGCGACTAATTCCGGCGTACCGCTAAGCGTTTCGCTGTCCGTGCCAAGCTGGCGATACATCAGATATGAGATTCCGAGGCCGGCGGCCAAGAGAACCGAGAGCGTCAGGATGATGAGCTTCTGCACAGCGTATTCTCCTACGGGTTTCCCCTACATACTCGGCAGGAGGACGCCTATGCATTACGTCACATGTAGCGTTATGGTAAGTAGAGGAGAGGGTCCTTCCGCACACCTCCATCGATCACCTCAAAATGGAGGTGTGTGCCGGTGCTGTAGCCGGTATTGCCGACAATGCCCAGCGGCTCGCCCTGCCTGACGCTCTCGCCCGTCTCGACCGTCACCAACTCCAGATGCGCATAGAGCGTTGTCATTCCGCTTGCGGATGCCAGAATGACGTACCGGCCGTACGAACAACAAGGATCGCCACCAGCGTAAAGCACGACCCCGCTGTGCGATGCGATGATCGCCGTGCCCAGTGCCATTGTCTGGTCAACGTCGATGCCTAATGGGTGCTCCGGGCTGAAATACGAGGAGATCGGCCCAACGACCGGCCAGATCAGGCCTTCCCGTACTCCCTGCGCTACGTCGTCCAATCCTGGATACCCAAACGACGCCGCATACGAGAGCACCTGAGCCACATACGGCCAAGAGTGGTTGTAGGCAAACAATGCAATCGGGATGTCATCGGGTGCGCCCGAGTCGAGCAGGAAGCGGCTCATCGCCGGAATGACATCGTAGAAATCGTATGGGTCGCCGTTCTCACCATAGATATCCCACGTTGAAGGCAGGAACTGTCCATATCCGATCGCCCCGGCCGTGCTCGTCGCCATGTTGCGGCCGAGATCGCTCTCGACCTTCGCGATCGCGCCGAAGATCTGCCACGGAATGTCCGTGTCGTAGCCAACCTGCAACATCACGCCTAGCTGGTCGGGAGGAATATCGATGCCTCCTCGCGCCAGCGCCGCCGGGTCGATAGTGCCAGGCTTGAGGCTCAAGATCGGCCACGTTCGCGCGCCTATCGATAGATTGCTGCGCCCGCCGGCGGACGGAGCGCTGGACGTTCCGTCTTCTGGCGCAGCGTATCGGATCACGACGGTGGGCGTGGGCGGATAAACCCGTATCGGGGCCACAGACACACGGTCAAACTCTTCATCATTGGGAGCGGACGCTTGGACTCCGGATACCTCATCTCCAAGCGACGCCTCTGCTTCGTTCCCCAGCTCCGCCTCTATGCGCTCAACGTCGCGCTGTGGCTCGGTCTTCGCGGCGTACGCGGAGACCGCCATCAGCGCGAGCGACAGCAGTACGGTCAGAACGGCAGCGGAGCGGGTCAGGAGTGTCATCGTTACCTGCTAGGCCACGTCCTCACCAGTCCCGAGCGCCTCTGGAGGCAACGTTGTCCTAATCTCGCGCAACTCCGCCAGCAAATCGGCCATCGGGACTTCTTCGAGGTCCTTCGTGATGTCCGCAAGATCACCATGCGTTTCGTCATCTTGGAATGCTGACATCAGATCGGCTGCGCTTGATTCGTCCTCTTTTTCAGCCGCAGCGGTAGGTGTCTCAGCAGGCGTCTCTCCCGACTCCTGCGTCTCTTCCGAGTCGCCATCCAGCACGGACAAGTCCGGCGCATCGTCTTCGGTCAATACGGCCGGATCGGACTCGCTGTCCTCGTCGTCCAAAGAGGATTCAGTGGCTGCCTCCGGGTCCGGCTGATCAGAACCCCGGGCCATGAAGAGTCCATCCTCTTCTGGTGCTTCGATATCGGCGCCTTGCTCCTTCTTCTTCTTGGACCCAAATAGTGGCATCTGAACTATCCTCCTACCCCAGTACCATCGACCGAACCCAACGCCCCCGGGTTGGAAGAGATATTCTCGAACACGGCCTGGACCATGTACGGCACGACCAGGAACGCTACGCCGGAGATCGCCATCATGATCGCCGCGTAGAAGCAGAGCTTGTAGCGATGGCCGCCCGTCGCGGCGTAGGGCGCGAACGAGTTCGAGGCCGTCAGCATCATTGCGACTGTCGCGACGAAGACGGGAACGAATTCCAACGAGCCGAACTGGAACACGAGCGCGTCGCTCACTCCCGCTTCCGCGGCAACTCCGCCTTGCAGGCTCGCGTCCTGTACCTCGCTAATCTGTCCTCCGAAGACCTGGACGACCTCCGTGATGAACAGCAGGATTCCTATCAACACGGCGTGCATCGGCACGGCCACGAAACTGAACGTCGTCGCCACGAGCTTCCTGTCGGCGCGCAGCAGCCAGATCTTCAGGGCAAAGTCAGACGCAAGCGTGGAGACTTTCTCCGTATCGCCGCCCGCGCGAACGCCGTCCCAAAACACGCGGACACATCGCGAAACAAGGTCGCTGCCCGTTTCGGCGGCCAGTCGCAGCCAGCAGAGGTCAGGAGCAATGCCGTTCTGTAATCGTGTGTGGAGCCTGCCCACAGCAGGCTCCAAGGATGCCAGTGAACGCCGGTTGAGCCGGCTCAACGCATCCGTCGCAGTGATGCCCGCCGAATTCATCACACCACCGAGGGCGCGTATAAACGTCGCGATGTCTCGGTCGTACGAGTCCAGCTTCCAGTCATCCTTCATTGCTAGAAATCCCACCGGCGCGATCAGTATGGCGGCGAGGATAAGCCCGAACCCCAGGCTGAACAGGTACGCAACCGCGAACCCAGCGATCATCGCCATCGGGATCAACACTTTCGCCAACTGCCCGAGGCGATCTTGAGCGGCCGATCTATGTTTGAGCGTGTGCGTCTTTACTTCAATCGGCGCCACTGTGAAGATGAGCCATCCCCCAACGAACGTCACACAGACCATCAGCCCGGTCAGCCCGATAATCGTCATCGGACTGAACGGATAGATCATCATCGAAACCATCGAGATGACAACAACCAGCGTCGCAGAAACCATCAGCGCAACGTAGGCATCGGACCACTTCTGGAGCGACTCGACTTTCCGCTCGTATTCCTTGCCGTACGTCTCGCGCTGCAGCTCGGATTCACGCAGCAGGAAGTGCTCCTCAGTCTCGCCCGACGAGAGTGAGGTGGCGAAGTGCAAGAGCAAGTCGCGCACGCTGTTCTCCTTCACTCGGTCCGCCACTACCTCACAAGCGCGCGAGTAGTCATAGTTCAGCCGCTGAGCGACGAGGTGCACCTGCCGGAAGAATTTCGCAGTGCTGTAGGAGAGGCCGGCCGTGCCGGCGAACAGATCGACGCGCGACATCCCCGACGTTGCGACGGCCGACATGTGGGTGAGTTGAGACAGTAAGTCGTAATCAATGGAGTCACGACTCATCAACCCGTCGAAATCGATCCCTTGAAGGATGCCGGCCTTGCCGGCATCCTTCGGGACCTTGACCTCAGACGAGTCCTTCTCGTTGAGCTTTGGCGAAGACTCGATAGAGCTCATTGAAGTCCGTGACTCCTTGATCCCGTAGCCGTTCGAAGAGCGAAGCCCTTCGTTGCAGGTCCTGGTAGATGGCGCGCTTGTTTTCCGGGGAGTATCCGCGCTTGGGCGCCAATTGGTTCTCTAACAGATAGCTGTTCAAGTTGCCCGTGAACTCATGCACGTCGGTAGCCGAGTTCCAGCGAAACGATTCGACAAACGCGAACGAATCGCTCGCCTTGTCGTAGCCCACAAGCTCGTTGACGCTAACGATCCGGCGGCCGGGCTTGCCGTTCGGCAGCCGCACCGCGCTCGCGATGACAGCAACGTTGAGGTTATCGACGTACACCTTCGGCACGTTGATCGGGCTACCCGTGAGACGCTGGATCAGCTTCTCCACCGTCGACGCGTGGAACGTCGCCATCACGGGGTGGCCCGTCTGCATCGCTTGGAACGCGATCAGCCCCTCCTCACCACGAATCTCACCGATCACGATCAGGTTCGGGCGTTGACGCAGGGCGGCCTTGAGGAGGCTAAACATTGTCACGCCGCCGTCGTCCGCCGACAGCGAGCCTCGCACCACCTCACGGATCCAGTTCGGGTGAGGGACTTGGAACTCGGGCGTGTCCTCAATACTGACGATCTTCGAATCGGGCGGAACGAACGCCGCAAGCGCGTTCAGCAGCGTCGTCTTTCCAGACGCTGTCTCGCCAGAGACGAAAATGTTCATGCCCTCCGCGGCCATCATCGAGAGGTACGCCGCGAGCGTAAAGTCGACCGCACCGAAGTTGATCAGGTCAACCAAGCTGATCGGTGTCGATTGAAACTTTCGTATGGTGAAGTTGCTGCCCGACCTCGAGACGTCCGACCCGAAGACGATGTTGATACGCGAGCCATCGAGCAGCGTCGCGTCGACGATCGGCGAGCGATACGTCACCGGCTTTCCGATCCGCTCCGCTAGGCGAAGCACAAAGTCGTCGAGGACTTCGTGCTCTTCGAACGAGATATTGCTCTTCAGGCCATCGAACACCTTGTGCTCAATGAAAAGCGAGCCCAGGCCGCTGCAACTGATGTCCTCAATGTTCACGTCCTGCAGGAGCGGCTCTAGCGCGCCCATGCGCAGCTTGTCGCGGACAAGAATGTACTTCAAGGCAGCCTGCTGGGCCTGTGTGACGTTGATAGGGCCGCTGGGAGCGGACGATGACTTCGAGAAGAAGCCCAGCAGGCCCTTGCCCTTCTTCGACGAGCCGGCCTTGCCTTCGCTGCCGTCTCCATCAACCACCACCGTGTTCTCGTCCACGGCGCGCAGGAGGACCACCGCCTTGTCCTCTTCTGTCTCAGCAGCGGACAGCTCCTCAACGTAATCGAGCAGGCGCTGTTCCATGTCCTCAAGGATGAACCTGATGTTTTCGAGCATCGCCGGCTCGATCGAGATGTAGAAATCGCGCGCGTCCTCAGGGTCCGCGAAGATGTGCACGAAGAGGCTATCGTCCACACGGTAGATCAGGTTCTTCTGTTCAATGTCCGCCAGCTTGCGCTCGCACGTCTCATAGTACTCCGGCACGCCCATGTCCTTGATCGGCACCTGGTGCAGGTAGTGCATCAAGTGCGGAACGTCCGCCGAGATCTTCTGCAGATCATCAGGAAGCAGGCTGCGTACCGAGCACGCCGAGCTACAGTCCTCGGACTCGGTTTCGACAGGAAAAGGCAGCGCCATCGATATTCCTCTTACGCCTGCGCCTTAGTAATCGGCACGATCCGCATGCCAAGGTTGGGTTCCACATCAAAGCTGATCACATTGCCGGTGCTCTTTTCCGCGCCACGGATCTTCGCAACCTCCAGCGCCTTCACAAGTTGATCGCCGATCTCTTCCACTCGCAATTTCAAGTGAGCGTCGCAAATGGAACGGAGGCGCGTGAACATCTGCTCGTTAAACGCGAAGGAGTGGAGCGTGAACATGATGGTCTTGTTCAGGTCGCAGAACTCCTTACAGAGGGTGAAGAAGATCAATGTCTCCTTGTCCTCCACATGCGAGACGAACGTGGTGAGCGAATCGATGATCACAATGTCGATGTTCTCTTGCTGCTGAGCGATGTGCCTGCGCAACATCTGGAGAACCTGCCGCGACTGCTCCTCATCGAACGCCTGCGGTACCGGAAAGATGCTGAGCTTGCCCAGCAGGAACTGGTCCTCCACATCCAGGCCCAGGTCCTGCATCTGATTCAGCAGGCTGCGCGTCGTGTTCTCAGTCGTGTAGAACAACACCCGCATGCCGTCCCGCAAGGCACCCCACGTCAGCTGCTGCACGAGCACGCTCTTACCCGAATCGGACTGACCCTCGATGAGCGTGAGCGACCCTTCAGGGATCCCGCCACCCATCTTCTTGTCCAGTTCGATGTTGCCCGTGCTGACCGCACGCTTGGTTCGACCGCCTGCTGCCGGATTCGCGACCATCATGACCTCCTAGTTCGTGAAAAACGACGAAGCTGAGATGCCAAGCTCGGTCGTCACTTGGAGCCAGTTGCTCGTTCCCGTACCTACCGCCGGAAACACGCGCAGTGTGCCGTTCAGACTTTCGCCCGTGTTCAACACACGCGGATCGATCACGTCATTCGAGATCGAAATAGCGCGCCATGTGTCTGAAGGCTGCGGCGAAGACGACAGCGTAAACACTCCGTAATCTGCGTACGTATTGCTCGCCAGCGTGTACTGCACGACAACGTCCATCTGTGAGAAGTCGACAACGGCGGTCGCCCCGTCGTTTTGGATCGTAAAATCAATGTCCGTGCAGCAGACGGCGTACGAACTCGTCGTATAGTTCCACAGGTACAAGAACATCGCGTCCTGATTGTTACCCTGCGCCACCTCAGTGGTCACGTCTATCTGCGTGATCGTGGCCGGCGCTTCGGCAATGACGAACTCGAAGATCATCGCTGCGTTGTCGCCATTGCCTGGGTCCGCTGTCTGGTAGTACGAGTCGTCCGAGCCTATCAGGTTGCCATACTCGCCCGTCGAAGCCTCTCCCCAGTTGTTCCACCCACCAATCGTGTTTCGCCGAGCGCCAAACGTGCCGTCCTTGATGACTGCGTCGGAGACGTCGATCTCGCCGTCCTCTGCCGTGTGGGTCGCGGACGGGTTCGTAATGCCGCTGAAGTCATAGACCGTGCTGCCCGACGAGGTTGTGATGGTGACCGAGATGTCATCTACGCGGATCCAGTCGGAAACGTCCTGGTTAACCATGAACACCGTGAGCTGACCATCAGACGTCTGTACATAGTCGCCGGGATCGCTCGTCGCCGAGAACAGGACAGGAATATCGCTCGTGCCCGAAAACGAACCATTCGCGACGATCGAAGTCATCGAGATGTCGCTGCGCACCCGTTCAACACTCCGCTCCTCCGCGTCCTGCCAAGAATCGCCAAGGACCTGGAACGAGTTGAAGCTGCTGCGGCCGATGACCAACGAAGCGACGACAAGAATCGTCACGCCGATGAGAGATGGCAGGATGCTATCCATGCGAACGCTCTATCACAACGTGAAGAACCTGGAGTCCTCTACCCCATTCGCCGCGACCACCTTCACGTAGTAGGTGTTGCCGGCCGCCAGCGCAGCCGAGAGATTGATTGTGATACGCAACGTCGCCGTCGGATTCCATTCAGTATCGTTCTCCAGCTCGTACTCCCAGCACGGAGCCGAACAGCCGGACCCTCCGTACGTGATGCGCTGGAAGTCGGTTTCCGGACCGAAGAAGACGTCCGACTTCGTGATCGCGTCGATGCGGATCGCGCCCGTGTTCTTCACCCATGCCTCGGACACCGTCGCAGCGTCCTGTCCTGTTGCATGGATGATCTCCACGCGGCTGCTCAGCCTGTCGTCCGCTACGTTGGCGGACGTCACAAGCGCATTACCCGCTCGGCTAATCGCCGGCATCAACGCGGCAATAACCGCACCGATCGCGACGATGGCGGCTATCGTGAGCAATAGCGTGGAGATAGACTTCTCTATGGCTGGTCCTCCTTAACCCGGCGCCTCTCTACCGCATGCGGCGATGCCGGATTCCCCGGCGTCGCGGCAGCTTGATCACCTTCTCACCATGCACAATCGCCTCAAGCTGGCGCAGCACCACAAGACACTCGTTGACGTTGAGCGGACGCTCGGCTTCGTGGCTCAGCGTGTCCGCGTCGATCAGGCTCGCGAGCACCTCTCGCGCATCGCTCGAGAGCAGTTCCGCGAACGTCGCCAGCTCCAGCACGAACTGGAACCGGCGCGGCCCTAGCGCTACCAGCGCATCTTCCGCCCAGACCGCCAGCCCTGCGATCGTGGGCAAGCTCCAAGAAGGCCGCTCCCTGACGGGCGCCGCATCGGGCGCCGCATCGTCTAGCGATTGCTCATCCCTCTGTTTGGCAGGCCGGACCTGCTCTTCAGCAGGCCGGATCGGTATTGGCTCGTTGGCGGGCATCTCCTCGTCCTCCAGCGCCTCTGTTTCGTCATCCTCCAGCGGTTCAGCCGCTTCGGCACGCTGCTTGCTTTTCGGGGGCGTCACAGGATCCGATGCCGGTCCCGCAGGCTCTGCCTGTCTTGGAGGTGGAGCCAAAGATGCCGGCGCAGCCGACGGTGTGAACGGTGCCGGTGCTGGCTGGGACGCTGGCACAGGCCCGGCCCAGGCTGGAGCCACCGGCGCCCCTCCCGGATTCAGCATGGGGGAGGGAGCCTGAATTGCGGGCGCGGGCTGAGGTGTGGCCGGTACCTGAAATGTGGGCGCCGGCTGGGGTGCCGGCACAATGGGTGCGGGCGCAATAGGTGTAGCCGCGACCTGAGGTGTAGGTGGTATCTGAAGGACGGGCTCGTTTGCTGGCATAGCTGATTCCTGCGCCGGCGGTGAGGCGCCGCCGTTGTCGCTTGGCATCTGTACAGCCTCCACGCCCACGGAAAACGGATTGTCCTGTGACAAGACAGCGGTCCGGATCTCCTTTAGGATCGACTTGATCTCGCCCTTCAAGAGCTTGACCTCGTCCTGGAGAGTGGCCACCTGGTTTGTCAGTTCCATGACATCCGTGCCTTCTCAGAGTGCTATGGGAGCGGGCAGCGCCACTGACGCTCGCCCGCTCCCTTCATGGTTCTTTAGCTGCGCTTGTCTAGTGCAGCTGCATCACGGTGCGTAGCTCAGCCGGGAGCGTACGCGTGATGTCCAAGGTCGCGCCAACCGGCGTCTGCACCTCGATCGTGAACCTCTCATTCGGGTCCAGGCTTGGGTCAGGCGAAATGTCCCCTCCTGAGGAGGCGTCGATCGTGACGAGCTTCAGCTCGCCGGGCTCCAACAGCGTGTCACTATCACCAACGATGTTGGTCACCGTGAACGCCACATCGTTGTCTACGATGTTGTCATCGCGATATGCCAGAACCGTTCGGTTGGTCGTACCACTCGGGTTGAGCGGCACCGGCTCGCCGCCGGCACTCGTGGCGACCGCGAACTGGATATTATTGACCGCCAGGGTCGTACCCGTGGCTGTCACCACAATGCCGCCGCGAATCTCCATGCTACCCCGTGCCTTCTCCAGGCCGGCGAACACCGTCTCTTTCCCTCGCTCAGCGCTGAAAACACCAGTTGTCAGCACAACGAAGGCGAAGATGGTCGCTACGACCACGAAGGCGATCAGGATGATGGCTGTCTCCAGGCCTGTGATGCCCTGCTCATTGCGAGCCGAGCGGCCTAACAGCCCCCTAACCTTCTCCACTGCAATCCTCCTTCTGCTGGCCGCAGTTGGCGTTGGTCCGGATTTCCTGCTCTGGACTCGCTGCCTTCATTGGCCGTTGCTACCTTCTTGCCCTCATCGGCGTGGTGCCTGCAAGAGCGTCTACCGCGCGGTTGTCCCTCTCCGCAGGCGTCCTGCCCGACGTTTAGGGTTCTGTAGCAGCATCGCCTCAGGGATGGAGATTGGAGAGTCGAGCGAACCACTAACCTGCGTGAGCGGCGCCCTTAGGCAGAGTCCTCTACGGGGATTCTCCAGTACCCGCGTCCGCGGCGGACGTGACCGTGATGAGCTGCGTGACGAAGAGGTCAAGTGTGATGAGGGACCCTTCTTCGGCCTCAGTAACGGACAGCATGCCCCAGTGGGTCATGAAATCGAACGACGTGAACTTGGCGAGGCGGATGTCATAGGAGGCTTCTGGCCCGTCGGCCAGCATGAGTTCCCAAACGTCACCGCCGGCGATCAGCTCCTCGTAAAGCACGGATATCTCGCTTACCGCGTCAGCGCTCGTCCACTCCACGTGAAACGGCAACTCCTCGCCCGGTCTCGCGTCCAGGAGTTCCGCGTCTTCTGGCAGCGGGAAGTCCGCCGGTACTTGCTTCCTAATCTCCGAAGGTGCGAACGGGTCATACGCTGTCTTGAAGGGAGGAGCCTCCCCGTAAAACGCCGACGTGAAGTAAGCGGCAGGCACGATCACCACAGCGAGCCCGATCCAAGCCAGCGCTCCCAGCCTTTCACGCCCTGGCGGTAGCTCGTCCGAGGCTTCTTCCGCCACGGCAGCCGTTTCTTCGCTTGGAGATGGCTTGCGGCCGGCGAACGCCAGCAGCGCCACAATGCCCAGCACCAGCGGCGTGATCCAGTAGATGCCATTCGTGGTCGCCACGTAGTTGGCCGGTAGGACATCGACGGAGCCATCCGGCGAAATGACGCCCAACACCACATCCACCGCCGGGAACGGCGTCGCGGCCTGGGTCGCCAGCAGACCAACGTAGACGCCGGCCAGGACTACGGGGATGGCCGCCTGCCAGCGCACGTCCGTCCGCAGCAACAGCACCGCCGCAACCACTAACAGCCCCCAGTCATAGAAGTTTGCGTACGGCGTCACGATCAGCATCCCAAGGGCCGCCGCCGTGATCGCCGCCGTTCGCGTGCCCCGCGCCCAGGCGACCACCACCACACCGAGACTCAGCAGCGAGAGGTCGATAACAACCAGCGGGTGCGGCTCAATGCCAGCGCTAATCAGGAAGCCCTGCCATGCGTATTGCCAAGACTGCTGATATGGCAGCAAGTTGTCGCGAGCATCCGCGCTCAGATCGAAGAAAGCACCCAGATACGGACCGATGGCGCTGAAGCCCACGGCCGCGAATCCCGCCACTTCAATCACGAGCGCCCCGGCCGCCATCGCTGCCAGCGCCCTACCGTTTCGCGTCCACAGTAGATAGAGGGCGGGGATCACGGCATACTGCGGCTTCAACACCAGTAGCGCGAAGCAGAGCCCGGCCAGTATCGGATGCTTACGGAGCAAGAGGAAGCCACTGAGCGCCACCAGTGCAATGATCGTCGTGAAGTGGCCCAGGCGGAGCGCCCAGTGCAGCTGCGGGATGCTGACGACGCCCAGCGCCATCGCAATGCGCCCTTCCGGCAGCGCGATACCCCTCTGGGCCAGGTAGGCGACGGCCAGCAGCGCCACACCTCCCAGGGCGACGTACACACGATACGCGTTGTTCACGCTCAGCCACGTGAGCGGGTACATCAAGAGCGAAAGCCCTGGACTGTACAGTCCGTTCACGTCCAAGTTCTTCGCATCTTCGTAGAAGTTGCCAAAGTCGCCGGTGCTACTAGCGGTCCACCACTGCTCGACCGTCGTCGGCAGTACGGTCACAAGCACCGCCAGCTCAATCCCAATGAAGATGAAGAGCGAAACTGAAGCGAGAGCGCCGAGGGCTGTAGGACGCCCAAAGGCCGGTCGCCAGCGCGCGAACGCGCTCGGTGCGAGAGCAGTCACAATTGAGGCTCCTTCCTAAAGGAACGGCCTGAAGGCCCGGCATACGCTTCTGACATTGTCGCTGTCAACACCCCCATCGTGTCAGTAGGGCTTGCCCCAATCTGTCCATGTTCCCGCCCTACCCTCTCATGGTGAGGCGCGCCTACCGACAATGAACCTAGACGGAAGGAGAGGCATTCCGCACATGGTGACGGTCCCAGCCACGGAGACGACGGGGTACGACGACGCCGTCGAACTCCTTGAATCGACGGCCGAGGAGCTGAATCTGCGCGACGACGTGCTGCTTCTGCTCCGCCGGCCGCACCGAGAACTGCACGTTCAGGTGCCAGTCCGAATGGACGACGGTTCAGTCTCCGTTTTCTCCGGGATCCGCGTCCAGCACAACGGCGCGCGAGGGCCATACAAAGGCGGCGTGCGCTTCCACCCAGAGGCTGATCTCGACGAAGTGCGAACACTCGCCTCGTTGATGACATGGAAGTGCGCCCTCGTGGACGTACCGTTCGGCGGCGCAAAGGGCGGCGTCCAGTGCGACCCGGCCCAGTTGAGCGTCTCAGAGCTGAATCGCGTGACTCGGCGCTACACGCAGAATATCGCTCACCTGATCGGCATCAATCGCGACATCCCCGCGCCCGACATGGGGACCAACGCTCAGACCATGGCCTGGATGATGGACGCGTACGGACAACTGGAGGGCTACACGCCTGGCATTGTCACAGGGAAGCCGGTCGCCCTCGGCGGCTCGCTGGGGCGGGAGGCAGCTACAGGACGCGGCGTGGTGCTCGTACTGCAGCAGCTCTGTCGTGATCTTGGCCGCGATCCCAAGACGCAGTCAGTCGCGGTCCAGGGCTTTGGCAACGTCGGCTCTTGGGCCGCCAGAATCGCGGACGAAGCAGGCTTCCCAGTTGTTGCTGTCAGCGACATCACCGGTGCGACCTATGATGAGACCGGCCTCGACATCACCGCGGTCATGAACCACGTCAACGACGGAGGCCTCGTCTCGGAATTCCCTGGGGCCAGCGCGATAACCAATGAAGAGCTTCTCTCGCTCCCCTGCGACGTCCTCATCCCGGCGGCCAATGGTGACGCGATTACAACCGCCAACTGCGACAACGTGCGTGCCGACATCATCATCGAAGCCGCCAACCACCCGCTTACGACCGAGGCTGACGATGCATTGACCCAGCGTGGCACCCTGATCGTGCCCGATATTCTCGCCAACGCGGGCGGCGTGATCGTTTCCTACTTCGAGTGGACGCAGAACATCCAGCAGTTCAGATGGGAAGAGAAGCAAGTGAACGGGGAGCTGGCAACCAGGATCACACAAGCGTACCGCTCGGTCAGCGACCTATCCCGGGAGCGCAGAATCCCGATGCGGCGCGGCGCCTATCTCCTCGCGGTCAAACGTGTGGCCGAGGCGATAACAATGAGGGGCTTCGTCTAGCTGCCGGTCACCAGAGACTGGAGTCGTGTTTCGACGCTGGCGGCGATCTCGTTCACATCCTCAATCGGCCCTTCTTTCTCCGGATACCAGACCGTCACCACCGCGAGCACGTTGCCGACGCTGAACGTCAGGCTGTCAGAGTGCACCAGTTCCTCATCCATCAGCCGGATGAGGCGTGAACGAATCGACCCTGGCAGGGGCGTCTCGCTCGCCGCGAAGTAGGCGTTCGGGTCGCCGCCTCTCGGGTCGGGCAACAGCAAGGCGTCCTCGCGTTCCAGGAGCAGGCTAAGCGGCCCCAGGGTAGTATTATTCTGAGCCGCTTCCGGGATCGCGGCAGCGTTGTCTGTCTCAATCAGCAGCGTAGCGGCGCCATGAAGGCCGGACTCGGCCTTGAACGCGTGCAGGATCAGGCGAGCCTCCGCGTTCTCAGTAAGCAACGCCGGTAGCGCGTCCCACAACGCCTGTCCCTTCGTATCATCGAGGTCCGCAGGCAACCACGCCTCGGGAACATCGCGCGATGAAATCGCTGCGTCCTCCAGGTCTGCCACGGCGCCTCCACAGGCGGACAATGCCGCCATGATCAGGATGCCGCTGAGGACAGCGAAGATGGATCGGATCATTAAGACTCCTCCACCTTTCAAACGGGCGTGGAGGCAGACCATAACGATGAGGCCCCCTGGGGGCCTCTACCTCCCGTCGGATAGCGGAGCGCCCGCCTCACCGCCCGCCTAGACGTCCTAGTACTATAGTGGCGCCTGGTATGGCTCTGTACTCCGTCATCCGCAGGCAGGTCGTCGACCCGCTCCGCGAGAACTCAGCGCTCCTCATGATCTGCGTCGCGACGGGTATCACCATGCTCGGCCAGGGAGTGATCGCCCCCGTGCTGCCGCTTTACGCCAAGGACTTTGGGGTAACCACCGCGATGATCGGCGCTACCATCAGCGTGTTCGGGCTCGCTCGTATCCTTTTCAACCTGCCTTCTGGATTCCTGTCTGACCGCTTTGGGAGGCGGCTGTTCCTGGTGGGCGGGGCTACCGTTACCGCCCTGGGGACGTTCCTGTCGGCCATCGCCGGCGACATCTGGGCGCTGCTCGCCTATCGGTTCATCGCGGGCGTCGGATCGGCCATGTTCATGACCGCCGGCCTCACCGTGATCGCCGACATCTCCACGCCAGAGAATCGTGGGCGCAACATCAGTCTGCATCTCGGCAGCCTCCTCGTCGGCGTGAGCATCGGTCCGGCCGTGGGAGGCCTAACAGCGGAGCTGTTCGGTTTGCGAGCGCCGTTCTATCTAGTAGGAGCGCTCTCCGCCATCAGTGCCTTGTGGGCGCTCCGCGTGATCCCGGAAACCGGCGGTAGAGCTAAGCTGGCGGCCTCGGCCAAAGAGCATGCATCGCACGCGGCCTCTGTCGCACTTCGGCCGCTGTTGGCCAACAAGGGATTACTGCTCGTGAGCATGGTGACGTTCAGCATCTTCTTCACTCGGACGGGCGCTCGACAGACCATGCTGCCGCTGTTGGGAAACGACGAGTTCGGCCTCACTGCGGGCGCGCTCGGGGCCATCTTCGCCATGATGGCGTTCATCAACCTTCTGACGATCGTGCCTGCCGGTGTATGGGCGGACCGATTCGGACGGAAACGCACCATCGTGCCCAGCGCGCTGCTGGCGGCGGGTGCGCTCTGTCTCTTCGCGTTCACCGATAGCCTAGGCATCTTTCTCGTTGCCGCCGTGCTGCTGGCGCTAGGCACCGGCATCAGCGGCCCTGCGCCTGCGGCCTACGCGGCCGACGTCATTCCGGAAGACGCGCGCGGGCTCGGCATGGGGCTCTTTCGCACCTACAGTGACATTGGGTTCGTAGTCGGGCCGCTCCTGCTGGGCTGGATCGCCGACACGACCGACAGCTTCCGCTTGCCTCTGCTGTTCAACGCAGCATTGATGGTGGCCGGCGTAATGGCGTTCGCGCTCTTCGCCAAAGAGACAGTCCCCAGGGATGTAGATCGGGGTGCGCGGCAAGAGGCAGCCGCGGAGCCGTAAAGCAATGGCAAAGGAAAAGATAAGCACCCCGGCGACGACCTATTTTCCCCGAGAGTTGCCCCTCCAGTATCGTCAGCGCTGAGACGTTTCACTTCCGTGTTCGGGATGGGAACGGGTGGTTCCATCTCGCTAAAGTCACCGAGGTACTATCCCGGGAACGTTAGCAAACGAACCAGACTCGGACAAGACCTAGCCGCCTGTCACACGCTCCGCCGCGTTCCGGCCCGCGATGCGGCCGAATACCGCGCCCCTGATTACGGACGACGCTCCAGGGTAGTTGTGGTAGAAGATCTCCCCCATCGGCTCGCCCGCCGCATAGAGTCCCGTGATCGGCCTCTCCGCAACGTCGATCACGCGTGCGGCTGAGTCCACCTTGAGCCCGCCGAACGTGAACGTGATGCCACCTGTCACTGGGATAGCGACGAACGGCGGCTCCTCCAACCGCATCGCCCAGTTCGACTTAGCGGGAGTGAGGCCCTCCGTGTGCTTGCCATCCAGCCGGTCGAGATCGAGTGCTCCCGGCTGCACGGCCCGGTTGTAATCGTCCACCGTCCGCGCCAGTTGTTCGGGAGCGATCGAAAGCGCCGTCGCGAGTTCACGTATCGATGTCGCTTCGATCGGCGGCCCAACCGGCCGCCACGCACGCGCGAACTCCTCGCGCTGTACCATCTGCTGGTCGAAGATGCAGAACGCGGCGCCGTCGGCCTGCTCGATGATCGCCTTGCCGAATTTGACGTACGTATGGTCGCGAAAGTCCTCGCCTTCGTCCAGGAAGCGCTTCCCCTCCCCGTCCACAATGATGCCCATCTGGAAGTTGTAGAGCGCCGTCACGCCGCACTCGACGGCTGGCGACCTGGCATCGATCACCGCCGAATGGTAGTCTCCCCACTGGCCAGCCGGCTGCGCGCCGATAGCCAGCGCCATCTGGATGCCTTCGCCCGTGTTGAACCTGCTCCCCCGCAGGATCAGCGAATCGGCGAAGCGCCCTAAATGCGCCACCCGCATCTGCACGTTCGCCTGAAAACCTCCGCACGCCAGGACGACACCCCCGCGCGCATGCAGATCGACAACACCGTCCGGCGAGGAACAGCGAACTCCAGTCACCACACTCGACGCATCGGTCAGCAATTCGGCTGCCGCCGTCTCGTACGCGCTCACGCCTCCGCGCCCATCCAGCCGCCTGAACAGCGTGTCGACCAGCCCCTGGCCTCCCGCCTTCGGCGAGCGCCGGTAGCCCGCCGTGTGCGGGTAGCCCGGCTCCCACTCGATGCCAAGCTCCGTGAGCCAGTCGACCGTGTCGCTCGCGTTCCTGACGAGCGTCTCGATCAGTTCGCGGTTTGCCCTGTCGCGTGAGATGCGCATCAGGTCCGCGATCATCTCTTCTTCGGTGTACGTCCGGGCGCCGTATTCGTCGGCCTCGTGCGGGAAGCGCATTTGCGCGTCCGCGAAGCGCGTGTTGCCGCCACGCTCGGCCAGCGGCGCCTTCTCGGCGAGCATCACCTTGGCGCCCGCCTCGCGGGCCGTCAGCGCGGCGCACAGCCCCGCGATGCCACCGCCGGCGACCACGACGTCGAAGTCGTAGGACGGCACGTCGCCGATCATGAGACCGCCTTCCAGGCCACGGCCGCACACGGAGGCAAGCGCACGGACCCATCCGAGTCCGCACTCAACGGCTTGTGGTCGACTCCTGGCCCAGAGAACTGCGCATCCGCTGTGCAGAGACTCGGCTGCAGAGAGGAGACCGAGCCGCCCAAATCGCCGATCTTCACCCGCGTTTCGTCACCAAAGTTCGCGACGACTGCGACCTTTGCGGCTCCTTCACCTCGCGACATGCCAATCACCTGATCCCCAAGCGACACCACCTCCCGCCCGGCCGCCGGTCCGATCTCACCGCGAATTCGCAGCAGCTCGCGAAACAGCCGCCACACGCCATCGTGCGGCGGCCGTTCGCGTTCCGAGGGATCGATCTGCGAGCGAACGAATGTCTCTTCAGCCTGCGGGTCTACGATCTCTACTCCCAACCACGTCTTTGCGAATTCTTCGCGCCTCCCTGCCATGATTTGATCCGCCAGCTCCTCCTTGTGGTCGGTGAAGAACAGGAACGGCGACGAAGCCGCGAACTCGTCGCCCATGAAGATCAGCGGAGTATATGGCGAGAGCAGCAGCAGCGCGTAGGCAGCCTTGTAACGTTCCAGGTCGATCAGGTGGCCCAACCTCTCTCCCTGCGGACGGTTTCCCACCTGGTCGTGGTTCTGCAAACAGAAGAGGAACCGGTCCGGTGGCAACGCCAGCGCCTGGTCCTGCTCGTAGAGCGCCCCAGCCCGAAGAATGCTGGCCAGCTCGCCGGTCACGCCCCGAAAACGATCGAGATAACCCGTGCGCTCGCCGGTGAGGAGGACGTGGGCTGAATGATGGAAGTCGTCCAGCCAGAGGCCGTCCAGACCGTAGCCTTCGGACTCGCGCGGCGTAACGATGCGGAGTTGGTTGCGCTCGTGTTCCGCGATCAAGATGGGGCGCGGGCGGCGTCTCTCGGTCGCTACGGCAAGTTCCGCCAGAATGTGCGTCTCGCTACTGTCGTAAATCTCCTGCGTCGCGTCGAGCCGCAGGCCATCGATGTGGTACTCGTCGAACCACATCAGCGCGCTATCGATCACCAGGCGTCGCGTCCACTCAGAACCCTCCCCGTCAAAGTTCAGCGCGTCGCCCCACGGCGTCTGGTAGCGACTCGTGAAGTAGCTGTCTGAGTACTGTGCCAGGTAGTTGCCGTCCGGCCCAAGGTGATTGTAGACCACGTCCAGCATCACGCCGAGGCCCTGCTGGTGCGCCGCATCGACGAGCCGGCGCAGCCCTTCCGGGCCGCCGTAGACGCTGCTCGGGGCCAAGAGTGAAACGCCGTCGTAACCCCAGTTGCGCCGGCCGGGGAACTCGTTGACCGGCATCAACTCGATGGCCGATACACCAAGGTCTTTCAGCGATGCTAGCTCGAGAATCAGGGCGTCGAACGTGCCCGTTCCCGTGTAGGCGCCAATGTGCAGTTCGTAGATGACGAGAGAGTCGCGATTCAGCCCTTGCCAGCCTTCGTCGGACCAGGCGAACGCTGACGGGTCGACAACCTGCGATGGGCCGTGGACCCCTTCCGGCTGGCTCCGAGAGTATGGGTCGGGGTAGCCCCACTCCTCGTTCAGGCGAAAGCGATAGAGGAGGCCCGGCGCGCCCTCGAGGTCGGCGCTCCACACGCCCTGCTCGTCCTTCGCCATCTCGTATCGAAGGAGGCTACCGCGGGCTGGATAGGTCTCAACCTCAACCTTGACCGCCTGTGGCGCCCAGACGTAAAACTGAATGTGTTCAGCGTCGCTGAGATGCGCGCCCAGCACCGTTCCGTTCCTCATGACGGAGCGAGTGTAGCGTATGGAGCCAGGGGCTAGATTTCCGGGTTAGGTCTCTACAGACTGTCCGGATGCGATCCAAGCGTCCGTTCCGCCGTCAAGGTTATACAGACGTTCCGGCGGCAACCCTGCTGCCGCTGCCATCTCGCAGGCGAGCGCGCTGCGTTGGCCGACCTGGCAAACGAAGACGATTTCGCCGTCCTGCGGCAACTCATCTCGGCGGTCGAACACGCTGTTGACCGGGATCAGCGTCGCGGCCGGGACGTGGCCGCCTTGGAACTCGTGCGGGTCCCGTACATCGATGATGTGGGCGCCGCTATCGATCATCTCCCTAGCCTCATCGACAGTAACGCGATGATACGGCTCTTGCGGGTTCTTCGTTGGCATGCTTCTGAGTTCCCCCTGTTGCCGAATATTTACGAAGCCAGTGTAGCAGAAACTCCAACTGTTGACGCCTTCCCCCTACCTAGGCTAAGCTCCGTACCGCACATCTTCACCACGAAGGAGCGCTACATGGGGTACGAGACGATCGCCAAGCCAGGTGTTGATACGTTCGCCGTCAGGCCGAACCTCGACGACTACGACGGCATCCGTGCTGCGTTCGACTACGAACGCGTCATCGACGAGCTGAGTGGCCTGCCCGGCGGCGGGCTGAACATCGCGTTCGAGTCGCTCGACCGGCATGTAGCCGCAGGGCGCGGTGACAAGGCGTGCATCCTCTGGGACGGCAAGGACGGCCGCCGAGAGACCTACACCTACGCGGACATGGCAAAACTCTCTAACCAGTTCGCCAACGTCCTCCAGAATCTCGGCGTGGAGAAGGGCTCGCGAGTCTTCGTCTTCATGGACCGCATACCGGAGCTGTACGCGGCAGCCTTCGGCACGCTCAAGGCCGGCTGCATTATCGGACCGCTCTTCTCTGCGTTCGGGCCTGACGCTATCAAGGACCGCCTTGAGGACAGCGGCGCCGCCGTGCTCGTGACGACGCCCGAACTGAAGGCCAAAGTGCACGAGATCCGCGGCGGCCTGCCCGCCCTCCAGCACCTAATCATCGCCAGCCACGACGGACCGCCCGCGGTCGAGGATGGCGAGCTCTCTTGGAGCGAACTCATGGCCGATGCGAGCCAGACATTCGATATCGTCCAGACGAGCCCTGACGATCCGGCCATCATGCACTACACGTCCGGGACGACCGGCAAGCCCAAGGGAGCCCTGCACGTGCACAAGGCGGTGCTGGGCCACTACGCAACCGGCAAGTACGTCCTCGACCTCCACGAAGACGATATCTACTGGTGCACCGCCGACCCCGGCTGGGTCACCGGCACCTCCTATGGCATGTTCGCGCCCTGCACGAACGGCATTACATCGGTGATCTACGAAGGCGGCTTCTCGGCCAGCAAGTGGTACGAGACGATCCAGAAATACAACGTGACAGTCTGGTACACGGCGCCGACCGCCATTCGCATGCTGATGAAAGCCGGCGATGAAGTGCCCAAGAAGTTCGACCTGTCAAGCTTGCGATACATCATGTCTGTCGGCGAGCCGCTCAATCCTGAGGCCGTCGTCTGGAGCGAGAAGGCCATCGGCCTCCCCTTCCACGACAACTGGTGGCAGACCGAGACCGGATCGATCATGATCGCCAACTACCCGGCAATGCCGATCAGGCCCGGCTCCATGGGCCGCCCCATGCCCGGCATCACTACCGGAATCATCGACGAAAAGGGCAACGAGTTGCCACCGGGCGAGGAGGGTGATCTGGCTGTGCGGCCGGGCTGGCCATCGATGTTCAAGGCCTACTGGAATCGCCAGGAAATGTACGATTCGCGATTCAAAAACGGCTGGTACATCACCGGTGACCGCGCGAGCAAGGACGAAGACGGCTACTTCTGGTTCGTCGGCCGGGCGGACGATGTGATCAACACGGCTGGCCACCTCGTCGGCCCCTTTGAGGTCGAATCGGCCTTGATCGAACACCCAGCCGTCGCCGAAGCCGGCGTCATCGGCAAGCCGGACAAGGTCGCGATGGAGATCGTGAAGGCCTTCGTCTCGCTCAAGGAGGGCTACGAGCCTACCGATGAACTAAAGAGAGAACTCAGGCGCTTCAGCCGCGAAAAGCTCGGCCCCGCCCTTGCCCCGCGCGAGATCGACTTCATCGACTCGCTGCCGAAGACGCGGTCCGGCAAGATCATGCGGCGGCTGCTCAAAGCACGCGAGCTGGGCCTGGAAGAAGGCGATACGAGCACGCTGGAAGAGGACTAGCGCGGCATCACCTATGGACCTAACATCGCGCCTCATCTCCCGTCGATCGCTCCTGCGTTCGACACTGCTGGGCGGCGTGGGGCTCACGGGGGCCTACCTGATTGGTTGTAGCGACGGAGACGGCGCCGGCCCCGACGCCCTGCCCACGCTGACGGCGGGGCCGACACTACAGCCCCCGATTGGTTCCGGACCCGGCTCGTACATCTGGGAGCAGCGGCTGACGCCGGGCCTGCTGCCGCCGCCGCGCAAGCACCACTCGTTGGTGCTTGGCCAGCCCGCGGAAGGACCGCGCCTCTACCTCTTCGGCGGAGAGAACGACTCCGGCGGCCTCGCCGACCTCTGGCAGTACGACCCAGGCGCGGACGAATGGATCGAACTGGCGACGCCTGGCCCTGGGCCGCGGCACGGCCACAACGCCGTCTGGGACTCCGTAAACGGGCGCATGCTCGTCTTCGGCGGACAGCAGGGATCCAACTTCTACAACGACACTTGGCAGTACGACCCTGCCGACGGCCAATGGGCAGAGCTTTCGCCCGCGGGGCCGATTCCCGATGCCCGTTACGGTGCGGGCGGCGCGTTCAGCCCCAGCGTTCCAGACGACGAGACTCGTCCGTTCCTGCCCGAGAGCTTCATCGTGACGCACGGATTCGCCTCCAGCGGCCGGTTCGACGACGCCTGGGCGCTGGACGTCACCACCGACACGTGGTCAGAGGTCTCGCCCGAGGGAGAACGGCCGGTCGAACGCGGTCTCATGCGCGCAACGTGGGACACGGTCCGGAACCGTCTGGTCATGTTCGGCGGCCAGACGACCGATGAACCGTTTCTGGACGACCTCTGGACGCTTTCCAGCGGGCGCGGCTGGACGACTGTGCTTCGCGCACCCAGGCCCTCCCCACGCACCTTCTATTCGTTCGTGCTCGACAGTACGCACGACGAAGTGCTGCTGTTTGGAGGGAACACGGCCGCCGGAGCGGAGAACGACACCTGGGTCCTCCACATCCAGGACGAATTCTGGACGCGCGAGGAGCCCGATGGATTGCGGCCGGCGGCGCGATTCGGCCACGATGCGATCTTTCTTGAAGACTCGTCAACAATGCTCGTCTTCGGCGGCAACGATGGCAACGACGACCTCAACGAACTCTGGGAGCTGCGCGTCCTCGACTAGCCTCTGTTCACAACGGCCTTGGCACAATATGGTATGATCAGTAGGTATGCAGCCTGTCGATAGGCGCTAAAGACATCATCAATACCACACAACCCGGAAGCACCCCCAGGAGGTCCCATGGTAACCGCCACGCAGGTCAACTCGGAGCGCGTCTACTACAACTTCGACGGCAAGCTCCCGCCCATCCCGATGGAGGACGAACCGGTTCTCCCACCCCAGGGCGATGACGGACCCAAGCTGATCACCGACACCACCCTCAGGGACGGCGCGCAGGACAGCCGCATGGCGCTCTTCCCGCACGAAGCGCGCATCAAGTACTACGACCTTCTTCATCGACTCGACAACGGCACCGGCACCATCTACGCCGTCGAGGCCTTCATCTATCAGAAGCGCGACGCTTGGACGATCGAGCAGCTGCTGGAGCGCGGCTACGACTTCCCCAAGGTCACGACCTGGACGCGCGCCACGCCGAAGGACATCAAGCTGCTCGTCGAACTCTCGCAGGGCCGGATCAAGGAGACGGGCATGCTCGCCTCCGCGTCCGACCACCACATCTTCGACAAGCTCGGCCACAAGAGCAAAGAGGACGCCATCGAGAAGTACCTCCAGCCGATCGAGACCGCGCTGGAGAACGACATCATCCCGCGCATCCACCTGGAGGACTGCACGCGCGCCGACATCTTCGGCTGGGTGATCCCGTTCATGCAGCGCGCGCTGGAGCTGAGCAAAGGCATCGCGAAGTTCCGCCTCTGCGACACGATAGGTTGGGGCGTGCCCGACCCCTACGCCGCCCTCCCCTGGGGCATCCCGCGACTGTTTACGACGATCAAGGAAGAGACCGGCGCCGAGCTGGAGTTCCACGGCCACAACGACTTCGGCCTCGCGACGGCCAACTCGATCGCCGCCTGGCGCTACGGCGGCGCCAAGGTCAACGTCGCGTTCGGCGGACTCGGCGAGCGCACGGGCAACACGGCGACCGAGCAGATGATCGCCGCCCTCATACGCCTCTACGGCGACCCCGGCCTCGACCTCACGGCGCTCGAGGACATGAAGACCCTGATCCACAACGACGTCACTCCCCTGCCCGACCGCGCGCCCATCATCGGCGAAGTCTTCACCACGGCGGCCGGCATCCACCAGGCCGGCGTCGCCGCCCAGGCCGGCGCGCCCGGCGGCCTCATCTACCTGCCGTTCGAGGCCTCGATGTTCGGCCGCGACACGAACGAACTCAGCCGCGTGGGCGGGCTCTCCGGCGCCGAGGGCCTCGTCTCGCTCCTCAACCGCGCCATGGAGGAGCGCGGCAGCGAACAGCGTTTCAAGAGCACCAGCCGCGTCGTCAAGAAGATCTACGACCGCCTCCAGGCGGAGTACGACGGCACGTTCGACGAGAGCACGAACAGCTACTCCAACTATCGCCGCGATTTCTACACCCAGGACGAAATAGTCGCCATGGCCCAGGAGTTCGGCGGCATCGAGTAGTCGCTGCGCGACAGCTATAAGACGTTTCGCGGACCGCAGTGAAAGCTGCGGTTCGTTGTATACTGCGCGCGAACAGAGAGCGTACGCATGGGAGGCATTCTAGGCATCATGGCGACCACTCTCATCATCATCACCGTTATCGGTTTGGCCGTGGGCGCCATCGGGACAGCAGTCGGCATCATTGGCAAGGACGGCATTCTAGGCATCTGGCGCTCCCGGCGGCAGGAAGGGCGCGACGAGCGAAAAGCCCTGTGGGAATCGTTCGAAAAGCGAATCGAGCTTGCCGAGGCTCGCGGGAGCAAGGAAGACGCCGACGCTGTGCGCCGCGAGTACGAAGCCCAATTGGAGGCCTGGCAGGCCCAGCAGAGTCTCGAGAAGATAGCTCCCAGGGAGATATTTGGACCGAAAGAACAGCCTTACTGGACCCCGGATGAGCTGGACCAACTGAGACAGCTTCTCACCGACTCGCAACCGTTGTCGCCCGCTGCGTTATCAGCTGAAGACTACTTCCTCCGCGGTAACGCTTACTACAAATCAGGCCAATATCGTCAAGCGCTCCTCGCCTACAAACAAGTCCTCGAACTGCGCCCCGACCACGCCGACACTCTTCAGAACCGCGGTGTCACCCTCCGCCACTTAAAGCTTTTCGAAGACTCCCTTGAGAGCTTCAACCACGCGCTCACCCTACGCCCCGACCATGCAGGCACCTTCTACAACCGCGCCTGCATGTACTCGCTCTGGGGAAAGCCCGCTGAGGCGCTAAACGACCTGCGCCGCGCGATCGAAGGCAGCCCCGAAAACCGCGAGGAAGCCCGCACGGATGCTGACTTCGACAACATCCGCGACGACCCGCGATTCCAGGAGTTGGTCGGCGAACCGAAGCCGCCGTCCGACGAGGAAGAACCAGAATCGCAGCCCGACTCCGCCGACTAGCCCGCGTCTCGTATACTAGTCGGGCGATGATCAACGATCCCTTCCCCGTCTGCCTCACCTTTGACGTCGACGCCGAGGCCGGCGTGATCGGCCGCGACCCGTCCAACGCCGAACATCCCGTCGCGCTCTCCATGGGCCGCTACGGCCCCAAAACGGCCCTGCCGCTGGTCCTCGACCTGCTCGACAAGCACGAAGCCAAGGCCACCTTCTTCGTCCCCGGCTGGACCGCCGACAACCACAGCGGCATCATCGCCGAGTGCGCGAAGCGCGGCCACGAGGTCGCGCACCACGGCTACCATCACGTCCCACCGGCCAGCTTCCCGAACGCCGAGGGTGAGCGCGAGGAACTGGAGCGCGGCATCGAGGCGATCCAGAAGGCCACCGGCGCGCGCCCTGTGGGCTATCGCTCTCCTGCCTGGGACCTGTCGTCGCACACGCTCGGCCTGCTCAGCGGCTTGGACTTCGCGTACTCGTCCAACCTGATGGACGCCGATGGCCCCTACGTGCACCAACTGGACGGGGGCACAAGCCTCGTCGAACTGCCCGTCTCCTGGACCCTCGACGACTTCCCGTTCTTCATGGCGCGGCCGGAGCGTTCCGCCAGCGAGGTCGAGGAGATCTGGCGCGACGAGTTCGACGCCCTCCGCGAGCGTGAGGACGCGGCGCTGATCCTCACCATGCACCCGCAGATCATCGGCAGGCCCGGACGCCTCGCCATGCTCGACCGCCTCATCGCCTACATCCGCCACTCCGGCGACGCCGAACTCCTCCGCTGCGACGAACTTGCCAGCCAGACGCGCACATAGCCGCCCCGCTGTCGTATACTGTTCCTAGAAACCAGACCTGAGGAGACCACGGAGGTGTAACATGGCTGAGATGGTGAAGGACCTCGTCTGCGACATGGACGTCGATCCCGATAGCGCGGCGGCACAGTCCGATTACGAAGGGAAGACCTACTACTTCTGCGCACCAGGCTGCAAGACCGATTTCGACGCCGACCCGCAGAAGTACCTCAGCGCCGACCACGTGCCGGAGTCGATGGGCGACGAGCCCGCCGCCAAGCGCTGGTGGGAATTCTGGAAGTGAAAGCCGCCGTTGACGGTTTTCACCCTGAGCGCAGTGAAGGGTCTGCGTCGCAGGCCTTCGGCCTGCGGCATCCTGAGCGAAGCGCCTGTCCTGAGCGCAGCCGGAGGGAAGGATCTCATACGCCATGCTGGGCCTGTCGAAGCATATCCTGAGCGCAGCGAAGGGTTTCACAGGCCATGTAAGGGCGGTCAACTGACCGCCCAGTTCTCTCCCGCTCCGTGCTGAGCGTGTCGCCTGTCCCGAGCATCGTCCTGAGCTTGTCGAAGGGCGCAGCCGTGTAGGGGCGGTCAACTGACCGCCCTCGGCGACAAAGGAGACCGTTAGATGGCTACTGAGCAAGACATCACAGCCCTCGTCGAGAAGATGACCGAGGAGCGCGACAAGCTCCTCACTCAGCTCGAGGCGCTCAGCGAGACCGAAGCCATGAGCGCTCCGTCCGACGCCGAGGGAGAGGCCCAATGGTCCCCCAAGCAGCAAGCCTGCCATCTCGCCGAGATGGAGACCGCCTACCGTGCCTGGGTCAAAAAGGCGCTCGTCGAGGACAATCCGGACGTGACCACCGTCCGCGGCGAGCAGGTCGACATCCCGCTCGAGCACGCTCATGAGTACAAGGTCGAAGACCTCGCCGGCCAGCTCCGCGCGCAACGGGAGAAGACGCTTAGCATGATCGAAGCGCTCGAGCCCGGCGACTACGACCGCACGGCCTCGCAGCCCATGTTCGGCACTCTCACCGTCCTTCAGTGGCTGCGCTCCTACTACCGCCATGACCGCATGCATCAAGCGCAGCTCGCCGGCCGCGAGAGCGACTTCAAGCCGAACTTCGTGACCGGCAGCGAGCCCGACCAACGTCAGGTCCGCCTTCAGTAAGGATCACTAGTGCCTACTGGACGCCGCTCGCGTCTACACAAGGTCTTCGTCACGCGCGATCTGCCGGGGGACGGCCTGCGTCGATTGCGGGACGAGGCCGGTGTGGACCTCTGGCCCGGAGGCATGCCGCCCCCCCGAGCGGCGCTGCTGGAAGGCGTGCGCGACGCGGACGGCCTGCTCTGCCTCCTGACGGATACCGTCGACGCCGCACTCCTGGACCACGCGCAGCGGCTCAGAGTCGTCAGCACGATGGCCGCCGGCTACGACAACATCGATGTCGGCGCCGCGACAGCCCACAACGTACTCGTCACGAACACGCCGGGCGTCCTCACCGAGACGACGGCCGATCTGACGTTCGCGCTCCTGCTCGCCGCAGCCCGCCGCCTCCCTGAGAGCGAGCGCGCCATCCGCGACGGCCGCTGGACGACGTGGAGCCCCGCCTTCCTGCTCGGCCGCGACATCCATGGCGCCACGCTGGGCATCGTCGGCCTCGGCGAGATCGGCCAAGCGGTCGCCCGCCGCGCTCGCGGCTTCGGGATGCGCATCCTCTACACCAGTCGCACGCCGAAGCCGGAGGTGGAGCGGAAGTTGGGCTGTTCGCCCGTCACGTTCGACGAACTGCTGGCGCAATCGGACTTCGTCACCGTCCACGTCCCCCTCACGCCCCAGACGCGCCACATGTTCGACGCGAAGGCGTTCGACCGCATGAAGCAAACGGCCATCTTCGTCAACACGTCGCGTGGCGCTGTCGTCGTCGAGGCCGACCTCCAGCGCGCGCTGGCGTCGGAGAGCATCGCCGCAGCCGCGATCGACGTCGCTGAGACCGAGCCGGTAGCCAAAGACGACCCGCTGCTCCGCCTGTCCAACCTGCTGGTCACGCCCCACATCGGCTCCGCCAGCGTGGCCACGCGCGCCCGCATGGCGGACATGGCGGTCGACAACCTCCTCGCGGCGCTCGACGGCAGACAGCCACCCAACTGCGTAAATCCACAGGTCTGGGCCGCCCGGCCGATGAGTAGCGATGGCTCCACCGCTTGACAATTGTTACAAGCAGGAGTATCGTCTCGATTGAGCGACCCGCTCACGTGACGCAGCCCGAAAGGAGGCGCGCATGAAGAAATGTAATCGGGTGCTCTGGGGTGTCTGGCAGGTTGACAGATAGCGCCCTGCTGTAGCACGGCAGGGCCTCTGACAGCGGCCAGGCTCCACACTAGCGAGAGCATCGGTCGCCGTTGACGCGAACCGAAGCCTCTGGGGGTTACCCAATCGTGGGGCCGGTCAGACAGTAACGCCAGGTTAATCAAAGGGCTTTCCCATGGATGGGAGAGCCCTTCATCATTCCGTAAGGCAGGACGCCGCATGCAGCCCACACCGCACAGCCGTGGCACCAACCTCTGGTTGGCTGAGACGCTCTGGGAACTGGGCGCCATCCAGTTCGGCAAATTCACGCTTGGCCGCACCACGGTCGACTCCCCCATATACGTCAATCTGCGGCTCCTCATCGGCCATCCGACCGCCCTCTGGCGCGCGGCGCACATCATCTGGGACGAATTGCAAGCGCTCCAGCGTATGCGCCACCCGCAGGTGGAGCCGTTCGACCTCGTGGCAGGCGTTCCGTTCGGCGGCCTCCACATCGCGACAGCATTTTCGTTGACCGCCAAGATCCCGCTCATCTACCTCCACCCCCGCCTCGACGACCTCGGTAAGGACATCGAAGGCGTCTACCGGCCGAACCAGCAAGCGCTGATCATGGACGACCTCCTCGCTGGCGGCGGCAGCATTCTGGAGACGGCCCTGCAGCTTGGCGAAGCCGGTCTCATGGTCCGGGACGCCGTCGTTCTGCTCGACCGTCAGCAAGGCGGCCGCGAACGGTTGCGGCGTCAGGGCATCAACCTCGTCTCTGTTCTTACGCTTGAAGTCCTCATGAACTATCTGCACTACAGCAGCAAGATCACGGGCGAGCAATACCGCAGTACAATGGACTTCCTGGACGCCCACCGCCACCTCGAAGAAGGCTGACCTCACTTCTTCTTGCCTCTGACGGCAGCCGCTGCTACGCTCCATCTAATATAAGGATTACGAGTAAAAGGAGTAAGCCTATGCGTAGTTCCCTACGGTACTTTCTTATCGCTGTGGCCCTGCTCGCCGGGGCGCTCTTCGTCGCCTGCGGCAGCGACAGCGACGACAACGGAGATGCAGACTCCGGCGACCCGGCCGCCGAACAGCCCGTCGACGGCGACGATGACGACGGCGATGCTTCTGGAGATCTGAACTCGTTTGCCGACCGATTCGGCATCTCAGAGGTAAAGGTCGAGTACGACTTCGCCTCCTCCGGCGTGGGCGACGATTTCGTCGGTACGATGACGCTCTACTCGAAGCCCCCCGACGCCTGGCGCATGGACATCGGGAGTCCTGATGGTGACATCGTGATGATCAACAACGGCGAAGTCACCTACATGTGCGCATCCGAAGGCGGAGAAGGCCAGTGCTTTGAGTCCCCTATCAGCGACGCCCTCGGCCTCCCCTTCTTCAGCATCTTCACGGACCCTGACGGATTCGATGACCTAATCGACAGATCGCCTGGCGTGGACGTGGACCAGTCCAGCCGCGAGATCGCCGGCCAAGACGCAACCTGTTTCTCAGTATCCGGCGCAGGCGAGTTCTGCTTTCGTGACGATGGCGTACTGCTTCTCATGCGAGGGCCCGAGGACGGCGAAGCTGAGTTCTCCCTGGAAGCGACCAGCGTTAGCGACTCCGTGTCGGACAGCGATTTCGAACCGATCTACGACGTTCTAGACCTCGGCGACTTCGGCCTCGACGACTTCGACCTAGATGACATTCCGGGGCTAGATGGCATTCCAGACGCCCCGTAGACGCTGGCGCAGATTCCAATCAAGAGAGGCCGGGCAGTGTGCCCGGCCTCTTGTCTCTTACGCTGTGTGTGCCTGGTTACAGAAGACGCCTGATCGGCTTGCGGCCGGGCCGCGGGTCATAGTTCGCCTGGAACATCTCCAGCTTGTCACGCTCGATAAGGTACTTGCCAGCGAAGAGAATCGCAGGCACTTTCTTTTGCTTAATCAGCCGGCGCAAGCTCTGCGGGTGAATCCGCAGGATACGCGCCGCCTCCACAAGATCGAGATAGTTATCGAAGGGATTAGCAGCCATGGTTCCCCCAATTCTGTGTTAGTTGCTAACGCGCCTGCATAATATAACATAACGTTGCAGTTAGGCAAAGCACGGCGTCTGGCGGCCTCGTCATAACGTCAGCCTGGCTTAGATGGAGCCTGGCCGGGCATCCCCGGCGGCGGCGGCTCGTCCCACAGGCCATGCTCGGGCAGTCGCGCCCGGATATGGAATGCTTCCCGTTCTAGCCCTTCGCTGCTGAGCGAAGATCGGGGCTCCTGTCGGCCAATGTCGGGAGACACGCCGCGTGCGCTCCGTTGATCGTCTCCTCGGCCCGATGCTAGACTCATCCTAGAACCGCGAAGCATGCCGAGCCCCCGCAATGCGGCCTCGGTTTCATCCTGGTGATCACTTAGCGAAGGAAGACATCGCATGATTGCAACCGTGGTAGGCAGCTACCCAAAGATCCCGAACAAGCCCCGGCCGGCTCGCCTGAGAAACGCCATCAACAAGCTCGATCGTGGCCAGATTACGCAGGAGGAACTGGACCAAGTAGCCGGCGAAGTCACCATCGAGGTGCTCCAGGAGCATGCTGATGCCGGACTCGACCTCGTCACCGACGGTCAAATCCGCTGGGATGACGAGCAGACGTATCTGGCCCGTGGGCTAGAGGGCGTCTCGATCGGCGGCCTGATCCGCTGGTTCGACACCAATATGTACTACCGCCAACCTGCCGTCGAAGCCGCCGTCACCTGGCGCGAGCCGATCACCGTACGCGATTACTCGTTCGCTGTGGAGCACAGCGCGAAACCGGTCAAAGCGGTCCTCACTGGCCCGTATACGTTGGCCCGCCTGTCCGTGGACCATCACTATCATGCGGTCGACGCGCTGGCGTTGGCCTTCGCCGAAGCGCTCAACCAAGAGGCACGGGCACTCCAGGACGCGGGAGCATCCCTGATCCAATTCAACGAGCCGGCCATCCTGCGGTTCAAGGACGACTACACGGCGTTTGCCGCCGCCTGCGGGCGAGTCACGGACGGCCTCTCGGCTGAGACGGCGCTCTATCTCTACTTTGGCGACGCTGAGGGCATCTATCCGCAGATCCTCGACCTGCCATTCGACCTGATCGGTCTGGACTTCGTGATGGGCCCTCAGAACGAGGCCCTGTTGAAGCGCACGCCGTTCACGAAGAAGCTCGGCCTCGGCATCATCGATGCCAGAAACACGCGGTTAGAGTCGCCGGACGACATCGCCGGCAAGATCCGCACGCTCGGAGACGGCATCGACCCCGACCGCATCCACGTCAGCCCCAGCGCCGGCCTGGAGTTCTTGCCGCGAGAAGTAGCGCAGGAGAAGCTGCGCCGGCTCGCGAGCGGCGTCCGCCAGGCGGAAGGAGTACCAGCATGACCACAGGACTCGTGACTACAACGGTCGGCAGCTTCCCCAAGCCGCCGTATCTTCAGAAGGCGCGCAATCAGTTCGCCGCAGGCAAACTGCCACGCGAGGAGCTGGACGAACTCGAGAAGCAGGCGACGCGCGAGGTGATCGCCCTACAGGAGGAGATCGGCCTCGATATCCTCGTCGACGGCGAGATGGCCCGCGGCGATATGGTCGTCTACTTCGCCGAGCACCTAGAGGGCATGGAGGTCGGCGGTCTCGTGCGCTCCTATGGCAACCGCTACTATCACAAGCCCATCGTTAAGGATGTCCTGCGTTGGACCGAGCCCATCACGGTAGACCTCTGGCGCTACGCGCAGAGCCTCACCGAGAAGCCGGTCAAGGGCATGCTCACCGGCCCCTACACAATGGTCGAGTGGTCGTTCCTTGAAGGCTACGACACCTTCCGGCAGGCCGTGCTCGAAATGGCGAAGGCGATCAACTACGAGGCGCTGGAACTCGACCGCGCCGGCGCCCCGTTCATCCAGATCGACGAACCCGCGCTCTCTACGCGCCTCGAGGACATCGAGCTGGCTATTGAAGCGATGGCGATCGCCACAGAGGGCGTGAACGCCAAGACCGGCACGCACATCTGCTACGGCGACTTCGTCTCAGCCTACCCCCGCTTTTTCGACATGCCCGTCAAGCAGTTCGACCTGGAGATGGCCAACAGCAGCCACGAACTCGTAGAGCTGCTGAAGACCAAGGGCTTCCCCGAAGACAAGGAGATCGCCTGGGGCGTCGTCGACGTCCACAGCCACGTCATCGAATCCGTCGATGACGTCGTGTCCGAGATCAAACGTGGCCTGGACGTGTTGCCGCCTGAGCGCCTCTACATCGACCCTGATTGCGGTTTCAAGACGCGCACCTGGGACGAGTCGGCTGCCAAGCTGCGCGTCATCATGGAAGGCGTCCACAAGGTCCGCGCCGAACTGGGCATCGAATAGGCGCGCTCACATGGATGTGGCCGGCGTCGATGGCTGTAAGGCTGGCTGGCTTACCGCTCGTGTCGACGCGACCGGTCGCCTGCGCATCCGCGGCATCTCCGTTTCGACGACGTTTCAGGAGCTGCTGGACAGCACGTCGGACTGCGCCGCGGTCGCGGTCGACGTGCCGATCGGCCTTCCGGACAACACACCCCGTCAGGCGGACGTCCTTGCCAGGCGAGCGATTGGTCCAAGACGGAGCAGCGTCTTTCCTGCGCCCATGCGAGCCACGCTCGATGCGAACACGTACGAGGAAGCATGTGCGCTCTCGGAGGCAGCCTCCGGCCGCAAACTGTCAAAGCAGACGTTTGCCATCCTGCCGAAGATCCGCGAGGCCGACATGCTGGTGACACCAGCGCTCCAAGACCGCGTCGTTGAGGTCCACCCTGAGGTGAGTTTCTGGGCGCTCAACGGACGGCGCACGCTCGAGTTCTGGAAGCGAAAGCCTCGAGGCGCCCAAGAACGATTGCGCATCCTGGCGCCCGCCTTCGAGGACACAATCTCAGCGCTTCGATCTCCCAAAGGAGCCGCACTGGACGATCTCTACGACGCCTGCGCGGCGGCGTGGACGGCGGGGCGCATCGCCTACGGCACGGCAGAACGGCTCCCGCCGGCACCAGACTTCGACAGCGCCGGCCTGCGCATGGAGATCGTGTACTAGTCTCGCGATTGCGCTAGGATTCACGAGTGAGCCAGGAACACGCCCTCGACCATCTCTTCCACCCCCGCAGCATCGCCGTTGCTGGCGCCAGCACGACGATGGGACCGGGTAGCGCGTTCGTTACGTCAATTCTGGAGATGGGCTACAAAGGCGATCTCTACCCTGTTAATCCGAAGGCGGATGAGATTCAGGGCCTCAAGTGCTATCCGCGCCTGCGCGACGTCCCCGGCGACATCGATTATGTCATCTCATGCGTGCCGGTCTCGGTCGTTCCAGAGATGGTCGAGGACTGCCAAGAGAAGCACGTCAAAGCGATTCATTTCTTCACCGCGGGCTTCAGTGAGACCGGCGACGCCGATCGCGCCGATCAAGAAACGCAGGTGCTGGCCCGCGTCAAAGAGCTGGGCATGCGCGTGATCGGTCCCAACTGCATGGGCCTCTACAGCCCCGCGCCGGGCCTCTCGATGATGCCCGGCCTGCCGGCCGAGCCCGGTAACGTCGGCATGATCTCCCAGAGCGGCGCCAACGCGGGCGACTGTTGCCGCACGGGGGGCATTCGCGGCCTTCGCTACAGCAAAGTGATCAGCTACGGCAACGCCGCCGACCTCGACGAGAGCGACTTCCTCGATCTCCTCGCTCAAGACGCCGACACCGAGATCATCACCGCCTACATCGAGGGCGTTCGCGACGGCGGCAAGTTCCTGTCTGCCCTGCGCGCCGCCTCCGCCGTCAAGCCCGTCATCATCCTCAAGGGCGGCCGCACCGAAGCGGGCGGCCGCGCCACCGTATCGCACACGGGCAGCCTCGCGGGCCAGATCACCGTCTTTGATGCTGCCGTCCGGCAGGGCGGTGGCATCCGTGTCGACAGCATCGAAGAGCTGAACGACTGCGCCGTCGCCTTCAGGTACCTCGACGACCTCGCTGGCCCGCGCGTCGGCATCGTCGGCGTCGGCGGTGGCAACAGCGTGCTCGCCACCGACGACGTGGCCGCCGTCGGTCTTGAGGTGCCGCACCTGCCCGCAGACACGCAGGCCGCACTCGGTGAGTTCACGCCTGTCGCCGGGACCAGCGTGCGCAACCCCGTCGACACTAACGTCGGCTTCGGGCCTGAGGGGCCGAAGCTCATGCGGCAGACGCTCCGTCTCATCGCGGAATCGCCGAACATCGATGTCATCATGCTACAGGCCGCTATCGGATGGGGGCCGGGCCGGGGCAGCGCCGATCACGTGGAGCACGCCAAACAAATCGCGGCATCCACCGCCGATGCGATCGAGTCGTTTGGCAAGCCGGTCATCATGCTCGTCCGTCCGCCAATCACAACCGAAGTCATGGAAGCGACCATCGCCTTCCGTCAGGAGGCCGCCACGCTCGGCCTCGCCGTGTTCGGTTCGGTCCGCAACGCGGCTCTGGCGCTCCGGAGGCGCCTCGATTGGCAGGCCCAACGAGAGGAGCCGTAGCCATGCCGGCACAACTCACCAAGGACGAAGCGCACGCCTTTCTCGACAGCCGCCCGGGCTGGCTGATCCTGACGACCATCGGCGCCGGCGGCTATCCGCACTCGGTTCCGATCGGCTACTTTCGCTTCGAAGACGAGATCTACACCGGCGGCCGCGACGGTACCCAGCGCATTGTGAACATCAGACGCAATCCGCAGGTCAGCGCCCTGATCGAGAGCGGCAGCTCCATGCAGGACATCAAGGGCCTCATGATCCAAGGGCTTGCCGACATCGTGACCGACCCCACCGAGGCGCTGAAGCTCATGCGCGCTTCCGCCAAGCATCGCGGTACGCCCGAAGACGAACTGCCGGCCGAAGTGCGGCCCGGTATCGCCTACATCCGCGTCACGCCGAAGAAGTACATCTCCTGGGACTACTCGCGCGAGTCCTAACGCCTCACTTCACGGCTGCCTAGCGCCTCTGAAACATCGCATCGCGCAAGGCGCGAGCGGGCGTAGCTCAGCGGCCGAGCATTTGCTTCCCAGGCAGCGAGAGCGCCCGGTTCGTCCGCCCGGTCGTGTAGGATAGAGGCGTATCGAGCGGTAACTCCCGGATAGGAGGGACGAGATGGCGATAGACACAGCCCGACGCGTAACGATCGAAGAGGACGTTGTCTTTGGAACAGGCGGCGGCCGCGACCTGAAGTGCGACGTCTACACGCCACCCGGCGGCCCGGCGTCGGCGCCGGCCGTGCTGCTGGTGCACGGCGGCGGCTGGCGCAACGGCGACCGCACGCAGCTCCGCGGCTACGGCATCCTGCTCGGCCGCGAGGGCTACCTCTGCGTCGCCAGCGAGTACCGGCTCAGCGGCGAGGCGAAGTGGCCGGCACAGATTCACGACGTGAAGGCGGCGCTGCGCTGGATGCGCGCGAACAACGAACACCTCGGTATCGATCCGGAGCGGATCGCGGTCGAGGGTAACTCGGTCGGCGCCCACCTCGCGCTCGTGGCCGGCGGCACGCCCAACTTGCCCGAGTTCGAGGGCGAGGGCGGCAACCCTGGCGCCGCCGGAACTGCTTCGCGAGTGCGTCCGCGCTCATGTGCATCATCGTCGGCCGGCCGTGCGGGCACGTCCGCGGATACTCGCGCTGGTGGATCACATCGCCCCTCTATTCTTGGCTTGTTTGATGTTGGAGGCGGGAGCGCAGTTCGAGCCGCAAGTCTAGCGGCCTGCCCGTGCGGGTAGGCCACCGCCATGGAGCCGCAACGCGGCTGAGCCGAAGTAACTCGATCCTGTAATACCTGAATAGCGACAGCCTAGGACAGCCTTCCAGCGTGCGACCGAAGCCGACTACTGCACTCTACTGAGTGCAGGCCGGAGAGCGTCTTTTGAAGCTTTGGTCAGCTTCGCCTGCAAGCCACCCGGTGGATAGATGATCGAACCCGTGGTAGGATCGTACTCAAACTCCCAAACATGGCCATCTGTGAGCTTGAATGTGATTGTAAGGTTGCCCTCTCGGCCGCCAAGTGTGGCCGCCTCGACGAGGATGTCTTCCTCCAAGGAAGACATCAGCACAGACCTCATTCCGGGTTCTAATTCCGTACTGTCTGAGCTGTCGGCCTTGCTGATACTAACTTCAGCCGAATCTCCCAATCCCAGGAATCGAGCAGGCGAAATCAGATCGCCCGGTTGTATGAGCGGAATCGCTAGAGGCACCGGCGGTCCGCCGCTAGCCTGCTCCGCGACCACGGCTGCCAGCAGTTCAGCGTATTGGTCCAGTGTCTTGACGGAGCCTACTTCCGCAGGTAAGCCATTTGCGTATCGCAGCGTTCCACCGTCTTCAGATACCGCGGTCCAGGCGCTTGGCTGGTAAGAGTCTTTGAGCCAGGGCACGAGAGAAAGGACCATCTTCCTGCCTATAGGTAGTACAAGATCCTCCGTTACCTGGATGATCAAATCACCTGGTGGTGCTTTGCCTTTGATGTAGCGGTCCGCCTCAAAGACGTACCGAGTCGTCCTGATGACCCTGACCCGGTATTCCGGACACCTAGACTGTAGCGAGATGCTCGCTCAGAAAGGAGTCCAGGATGGGCAAACGGTACCCAGGAGAG
>QIFC01000014.1 GCA_003228685.1 Chloroflexota bacterium | reverse complement strand
TCCGCAAACCTGCTTCTCCGCATCCTGTCCTCCTTCACCTACCCGGAGGACTGTCATTTTACGTGGTACAGTTTTCGGGGGGCAGGTCAGTATCCCGAACGTTCGAGCCAAAGTGCACAGAACCGCTGGAATGCGAACGGATCTAAGTCCTGGGTAATCTTCTCCAGGAGAAGCCTGGCCGCGTTATGTCGGCGGGCTGCCAGGCGTCCTCGTCGGATCGCTCTAGCTGGAGGCAGAGCCAATTTCCTCGCGGAGCTTCTGAACCTCTTGTTCGATTCGCTCGAACAATCCCAGTAGCTTTGGATCGTCGCGAATCTCCTCACCCACGTTGCGTGGAAGCTTCTGGAGCATCTTGATTACGCTGCCAAGGCGCTGCGTCCATGGCATCTCATCAGAGGTGTCGCGAAGAACATCCATCGCAGCTTCCAGCGATGTGTCCTGGAGTGCCTCGATCGCATCTTCGTTTTCAAGGAGTCTTGGGAGACTCCGAACGTCTATCGCCATCCTAAGCTTCGGCCGGCGTCCAGGACCAGGGGGCGTTATCCAGCCGTAGAAGTCCCATCTACCTTCGCTTTTCATCCTAAGTTCTGTGTCATCCCACCCAACAAACTCCCCTACCTTGGGTTTGGCGACCATTTCCTCGAAGTAGCTGTAGGAGTCGGTTTCCCCAGTGTCGTACTCATCCCTGAATTGCTCGAACGCAAGTACCGCACGATACCGCCGGTTGATCAGATGAACTGTCTCACCTACAAGCTGTTTGATCTCGTTTGGCTGCTTTCCCTGTTGGCGGAATTCCTTGATGACTTGCGCTTGCTGGTACGGAGACCACTCTTGAATTCCAGATATGTGGCGAACTGAGACGATGAGTCTGCGAAGTTCTCGTGAGTCGTGCTCCGGCTTGATGACCTCAACGGTCACCTCATCGAAGTTGGGATCATGGCTGTCGGAAAGTTGTGCTAGGCTCTTCAGGCACGCAGTTCTTCTGTTGCCTTCTACTACAAGAAACGCCTCATCTTCAGCTTCGATAGTTGCGACGATGGGCCGCTCAACCGGACCTCCGGACCCTCTAATCGACTCGCAGAGTTCGGGCATCTTTGGGCCGTCCATTATCTTCTCGTAGAGCGTGGCCTGCAGTTCTTGATCCAGCGCTTCTTCATCGGTCTTCCGGGCCTGACCCATGGTTTCGAAATCGAATAGACGGTAGTTGTTCGGGTCAAGATAAAGGGCTGCCACCGCCACCTTCTTCTTCTCGAGCATGTCGCTAACAGCAGTCATGAGTACCTCCTTCCAAGGTGTGCAGCTTCGGATTCATAGAAGCCCAGTATATGCTATCTGCGAGCTTCCCTGCATTCCTACCTAACTAGCGGGCTCAATCTGCGCGTGATACACTCACCGCGCCGCAAGGTCCGCACACTGGAGGGAATCGATATGTCCGAGTACAACGATCTGCTCTACGACGTCAGCGAGCACGTTGCCACGATTACGCTGAACCGGCCCGACCGCCTGAACGCGATCAGCGGGCCGATGCTGGAGTCGTTCAGCCAGGCGTTCCGCGATGCGGACGCCGATCGAGACGTACGCGTGATCATTCTCACGGGGGCGGGCCGGGGGTTCTGCGCCGGCCTGGACCTGAAGGATCTCAGCTCAGGCGGTATCGGCAGCGGGAACGGTGCTGGTCTTCCGGCCAAGTTCGACCTGCAGGCGAGTCCGCCGATTGTTCTGCACACGACCGACAAACCCGTGATCTGCGCGCTGAACGGGCCGGCTGCCGGCTATGGCATGGACATTGCGCTTGGCTGCGACATGCGCGTGGCGTCCACGAAATCAAAGCTTGCGGCCGTGTTCGCGAAGCGCGGTGTCCTGCCCGAGAGCGGCGGAAGCTGGCTGCTGCCGCGCCTGCTCGGCTGGGCCAAGGCCGCCGAGGTGGCGTTCAGAGGCCAGACGCTCTCGGCAGAGGAGTCGCTTGAACTGGGGCTGGTGAATGCGGTCGTCGAACCGGACCAACTGATGTCGACGGCCCACGAATGGGCCGCCGAGATCGCGGCCAACGCGCCGTTGGCGGTCCAGGCGACGAAACGCATGATGCGGCTAGGCCTGGAGGAGACGTTCGAGGCGAACGTCCACCACGTCTACCTGCAGTTACTGCCCTTGTTCGGCACCGAGGACTTCAAAGAAGGCGTGAAGTCCTTCCTGGAGAAGCGGCCGCCGCAGTTCCAGGGCCGCTAGGCGACTCGAACCGCTGCCGCGACGCCGAACCCGGCGTCGCGAAACTCCCAGTTCACGTATCGGTCATCGCGTTCGATGACCCGGTTCCAGATGCGCCGCAGGATGGGGAACAGCATCAGGTCGTCCGTGACGACGATGCCGCCGATCTTCAGCCGCGGCAGCGCGTTGGCGTAGTCAGAGGCGACGCCGGCCACAGACTTCACGCCATCGACCGTAATGACGTCGAAGAAGAGGTCCGGGTGGCCGAGGAGGAAGGCGGGCAGTGTTTCCCGGCTATCGCCGGATTCGAGCACGAGCGTGCCCTGGTGGCCCACCCGCGACAACTCCTCGCGAACGAACTCAGGGCCGGGGTTCGGGCCGCCCGCGTAGTCCGGCACCCATAGGTCGAAGCCGTAGATGGCGCATTGCGGGCGCACCGAAGCGACGATTGCGGCGCTGCGCGCGCGGCAGACGCCAATCTCCAGGTACGCGGAAGGCTGGAGCAGCGTGGAAGCCGCCCAGAGGGTGGTGAGCTGGTCGGCGAAGCGCCAGTGCTCGCCGTACTTGGCGCGACCCATCGCGTGCCAGTACTGGCCTCTCTTGGCGTCGTCGTTCTGCGTGAGACTGGCCAGCGTTTCCTGGACGGCGCTGGACGCTTCTGATGACAGGGCGGCGGCGCCCAGCGTCGGCGCGGTGGGCGGCAGGTGCGGGTCGAGGGGGCCGGTGCCGCCAATCTTCGGCGTGTCCGGCCTGTATTCCGGTACTGGGAACGGGCGAACCTTCTCCCAGAGTGCGTCGAGGCGATCGGTTAAGGCTGTCATCGCAGGCATTCTAGGGCATGCGAGCCTCGAGCACATAAGGAGGAGGCCCAAGCGATGTTGACATCCACGCCGTTGGGCTGGTAGCGTTGCGCCGCGGCAAGGAGAGCGAATGCTGAACCCAGAGTTGATCGCGGAGAAGCCTGAGGACGTCGGTGTCGACAGCGAAGCGCTCGACGCTCTGTTCGCCCGGGCACAGCGGGACGTCGACGATGGCGTCCTACCGAGCGCGCAGGTAGCGGTCGCGCGGCGTGGCAGGCTGGCGGGGCTGAGGACCTTCGGGCGGGCCGTGCAGGGCGGAACCGAACGGCCGGCCACGGACGAAACGTTGTACACGATCTATTCGGCGACGAAGGCGATCGTCGCCGTGGCGATCTGGCAGCTCCTTGAGGAGGGGCAGCTCAACCTGGACCAGCGCGTGGCCGACATCATCCCAGAATTCGGCACGAACGGCAAAGAAGTGGTCACGGTCGAGCAGGTGCTGTTGCATACGGCGGGATTTCCGCGTGCGCCGTTGGGGCCCAAGATTTGGTCGGACAGAGCGAAGCGGCTCAAGGCGTTCGCTTCATGGCGATTGATGTGGGAGCCTGACAGCAAGTTCGAATACCACGCGACGTCCGCGCACTGGGTGCTGGTGGAGATCATCCAGCGTCGAACGGGCTCCGATTATCGTGACGTCATTCGAGATAGGGTGACTGGGCCGATAGGGCTGCCCGAGCTGTTCGTGGGGCTGCCGCAGGAGCTGAACGACCGGGTTGCAGACATCGTATACATGGGCGAGCCGGTGGCGCCGCCCGGCGGGTATGGAGAGGTGACGCCGCAAACCACGTTGCACTTTAACGAGCCGGCCAATCGCGCTGTTGGCGTGCCGGGCGCCGGTGGTATCGCGAGCGCGGCGGAGCTGGCGATGTTCTACCAGCCGCTCGTCAACGATGGCGTTGTGCCGGACGGCACGCGAATCCTGAAACAGGAAACGATTGAGTTCGCGACGAAGGTGCGAACGGCCCATCACGTCGATCTCATGGGCGCCCCCGTCCTGAGAGGTCTCAGCATCGTGATCGCTGGAGACGATGGCAAGGCCAACCTGCGAGGCTTCGGGCGTGTGGCATCTCCGCGCGCGTTCGGACACGGTGGGGCGGGAGGCCAGTTGGCGTGGGGCGATCCAGCTTCAGGCATCTCGCTGGGATACGTAACCAACGGGTTCGTCGACTTGCAGTCGCTGGGCCGGCGCGCGACGGCGATTTCCAGCTTGGCGGCAAGCTGCGCGTTGTGACCGAGCCAACGGTCGCTCGCTGGTCCGAGGAAGCGCCGCCGACATCGAAGTTGTTGGATGGGGCCATGCGGGACGAAGGGCTCGCTCCGCGCTGGTGGTCGAACGGCCCCGGCGATGTGTACGCCGCATACGAGCATGGCTATCACAAGGTGCTGTATTGTGCCAAAGGCTCGATCACGTTCGCGACGCCGGCGGGCGAGTACGAGCTTGCGCCCGGCGACCGGCTGGAGTTGCCCGCCGGCACGCCGCACTCGGCTGTCGCCGGTGCCGATGGCGTGGAATGTGTAGAAGCAGAACGCGGCCGTAGTTAGCAGACGCTAATTCACAAGCTCTATACAGCCGATACTTCATCGGTTGATCATGACGAACAGCAACGTTATCAAGGGCATCGGGCTGGTGGTTCTGGCCGCCCCGCTCATCGCGTTCCTCGTGCTTCTCGCGAAGCCATCCTGGGACCCGATGCTCATGTCAATGTCCGTGCACTTCTACGTCGTGAGCTTCACCGCGATCGCGGCGGCCATCGCCTGCGGGATCATCATCGCGTCGGCGCGGACGCTACACGAGACGCGCCTTTTGTTCTTGGGGCTGGCCTTCTTCGTGATCGCAGGGATCTTCGCCGTACACGGCCTGACGACGCCGGGGATCGTTGCGGATGGGTACTACAAGTCGCTGAGTGTCTCGGCGTGGCTCAGTGTCGCTCTCGGTTGTGGGCTGGCCGCCGTGAGCGTGATCAACCTGCCGCGCACGATCGACGGCTTCGTCGCGACGCGCGGAGGAATGGTCTTCAGCGGGGTTGCCGCGTTCATCTTCGGCTACATTCTGTTGAGCGTGACGCCCGCGACGGAAACCTGGCTGGACTGGGTACCCGTCGGCAACCGCGCGTTCCAGCTCAGCATGGGACTTAGCGGCCTCGCGTTGGTCGCGTTCGCGGTCTGGCGATACTACCAGGCATACCAGTTCGCCCGGCTTCCATCGCAGCTTGCGATGGTTGGCGCGCTAGCTCTCTTGCTAGAGGTTCAGGTGATGCTGATCTGGGGCCGCACCTGGCATGTGTCCTGGTGGCTCTACCACGCGCTCTACGTGGGAGCGTTCGCCGTCTTGTTCGCCGGATGGGCGATCGAAGTGCGGCGCGCAGGCACGCTGCGAGCGATTGCGGATGCGCTCTCCATGCGCGACGCGCTGGCGCAGCTCAATAGAGGCCTGGACGAGCCGATCGTCAATCTCGTCGACGCCATTGAGATCAAAGACGAGGAGACGTTCGGCCACGTACACCGGGTGTCGGCGCATGCTCTGGCGATCGGGCAACGCATGAACCTACCGGCCAGCGACCTGCGAGCGCTTGTCGTTGCAGCTCAGATGCATGATGTTGGCAAGATCAGCGTTCCGGCATCGATCCTGACGAAGCACGGCCCGCTCACTGAGGAGGAGTTCGCGATCGTCAAGGAGCACACGACCCGCGGGCATGAGATTGCGTCGAAGGTAGAGCCGCTCAAGGACATTGCGGAGATCATCCGCTGGCATCACGAACGACTAGACGGCAGCGGTTATCCGGATGGTCTGACTGGCGAGGACATTCCGATGCTGTCGCGGATCGTCGCGGTGGCCGACACGTATGACGCGATGACGTCGCAGCGTCCCTATCGCGACGCTGCGAGCCACCTGGAGGCGATGGGCGAGATATTGCAAGCGAGCGGCGTGACGCTGGATGCACGCTGTGTGCAGGCGCTCGTCGCCGTGTTCGCTGAACCAGGTTCGCGGGATGCGCCCGCAGAGCTCGCGGCCGCATAGGCGGCGTTCTCGTGCTCGAGCGTATCTACGTACTCCATGGCGCGCCGCTGCAGAACAGCTCCGCCGCGCTCTCGTAGCGATCGGGCTGATTGCACTAGTGACGGCGCTCGTCGTTGCGCGAATGCAGGAGCAGGCGTGCAAGGTCTCCTCAGGTCTCAATCAGCAAGCCCGATGCGGTTGAGATCGCCTGACACGCGGTCCAGAAAGTAGAGGAGACCGTCCGAGCCCTGTGCGACTGAGGAGGTGCAACCGCGAGCCGCGATCGAGTCAGACAGGACCCGATCGAGGCCGGCCGAGAGTTGGACGCGGTGGAGCACGCCTCCGAAGTGGAACTGGCAGAAGAAGAGGTCGCCCTCGAACGCTGCCAGCTCGCTCCCCGTGTACACGACAGCCCCGGCAGGTCCAACGTTGTTCAGGTAGCTCCAGATGGGTGGCTGGCCGTCACCGTCCGGCCAGCCGTAGTGCAGGCCAGGTCTGACAATATCGATCTCGTCTCCCTCGAACTCCGCGTTGTCTAGGGCGAGCAGGCCGTCCGGCAAGCTAGGGTGGAAGGCGATCCCGAACACGTTACGAAAGCCGGTCGCATAGACGCGCGGGTCAGCATTTGGCGTATCCAAGAACGGGTTGCCGGCTGCTGGCTCGCCGTTCGGTTCCAGCCTCAGGATCTTGCCAACGGTCTCGCTCGGATCTGAAGCCAGATCGGCACGGTTGGTGTCTCCAAGGGTGACGTACAGCTTTCCGTCCGGCCCGAAGCGCACGCCGCCGCCGTTGTGCTGTCCTGCCGCCCCGAATGGCAGCTCGGCTAGCTCCTGAGGATCACTGGCGATGCCTTCACTTTCTGTCAGGCGCAGGAGCACTGAGCGTGATGGGAAATCGGGTGCATCAGCGGCCGCCTCAACGTAGAAGACATAGACCCAGCGATTTTGCTCGAAGTCCGGGTCGATCGCGATACCGAGCAGGCCCTGTTCAAGCTGATCCTGGACGACGTTCTCGATTTCAGCGAACGGCTCACCGAGGACCAGGCCTTGATCGATGATCCGTATCAGGCCGCTGTATTGCTCGGTGACGAGGATGCGCCCATCGGGAAGGAAGGCCATGTCTACGGGGTTGTCCAGCCCAGAGGCCACAGTCTCCACTCTGTAGCCGGCTGGCAACGGTTCCTCCACAATGAGCTGCGTCTCTCCCTGCCCTTCCCACGCGATGGCGAAGACACCCGGCGGCAGTTGGCGTTCGCCTCGTGGCGTTTGGAGGAAGGGTGGCTGGGACGGGTTGTCGTCACTCACCCGCGGGATCGCTTCATCGCCACAGCCGACCGCAAAGATGGCCGCGGCTAGAACGGCGACCCCGAGCGCGCCGCCGCAAGGGAAGGCTCTCACTGCGCTTCTTGGGCCGCGATTTCCGTTGCACGTGTGGCGCTTAGCACGCCTCGCACGGTCTCTAGCCTGACGAGCAGCCGGCTTAGCTGATCGACGCCCTGCGTCTCTAACGTGAGATAGATCGCGGTCATGCGGTCGCCGTGTTCCTGCGTCCGGACGGCGACCATGTTCACCTTTTCCTCGGCGATCATCGTGCTGATGTCACGCAAGAGGCCGACGCGGTCCCACGCCTCAATGAGCACGGCGACAGGGTAGAATTCGCCCGTACGGCCCCACTCGACTTCTACGAGACGCGCTTGCTCGTCCTCGTGAAGGACGTTGTGGCAATCGCGCCGGTGGACGGTGACGCCGCGGCTGCGTGTAACGTAACCGATGATCTCATCGCCCGGGACTGGGCCACAGCAACGCGCGATCTGAGTGAGCAAGTCGCCGGTACCGAGTACCTGGATGTCCGTCGAGGCTACGGAGTCGGCAAACTTCGCCTTTGCCGGCTTCGTCTCGATCTCGTCCGGCGCCATGAAGCGCTCGACGCGCTGGGCGATCTGATGGAGGCTGATTCCGCCGAAGCCGAGGGCGGCATGGAGGTCGTCGATCGCCTCGAAGTGGAAGACACGCAGCAGCTCGTCTCTACATTCGGCGACGGTGACACCGAGCCTGCGCAGCTCCTTTTCGAGCATCTCGTGGCCCTTCTCGATGTTTTCGGCGCGTTCTTGCTTTCGGAACCACTGGCGGATTTTCTGCCGGGCATGGCCGGTCTTGACGTAGCCCAGGTTGCGGTTGAGCCAGTCCCGTGAAGGGCCGCGGGAGTTGCGCCCAACAACGACTTCTATGACGTCGCCGTTCTCCAGCGGCTGGTTGAGGGCGACGAGCCGGCCGTTGACCTTTGCTCCTACGCAGTGGTGACCGAGGTCCGTGTGGATGCGGTAGGCGAGGTCGATAGCTGTTGCCCCCGCCGGAAGATCCTTGATTTCGCCCTTTGGTGTGTAGACGAAGACTTGGTCTTGGAAGATGTCCGTCTTGAGTGTTTCGACGAAGTCTTCGGCATGTGATATGTCGCGCTGCCATTCGAGCAGCTGGCGGAGCCAGGAGAGGCGCTCTTCAAAGCGCACGTCCTGCTTGCCGCCCTCCTTGTATCGCCAGTGGGCGGCGACGCCGAACTCGGCGAGTTGGTGCATCTCGTGCGTGCGGATCTGGATCTCGAGTGGCCGCGCCTCGATGCACATGACGGTCGTGTGAAGCGACTGATACACGTCCTCGCGCGGGCTGGCGATGTAGTCGTCGAACTCGCCAGGGATCGGACGCCAAAGGCCGTGCACCGTTCCCAGCACCGCATAGCAGTCGGCGACGCTGTCGACGAGGACGCGGAGCGCGAGCAGGTCGTAGATTTCGTTGAACGTCTTTCCCTGCGCGGCGTACTTCCGCATCTTCTGATGGACGCTGTAGATGTGTTTTGCGCGGCCCTGGACTGTCGCTTCGATGTTCTGCTGCCCCAGTTCGTCCTGTAGGATCTTTTCGACGCGAGCCACGTACCGCTCGCGCGTGGTGCGGCGGGACGCGATGAGCTGGGCGATCTCGTCATACGTTTTAGGCTCCAAGTACTGGAATGAGAGGTCTTCTAGTTCCCACTTGATTTGCCAGATGCCCAGGCGGCTGGCGAGCGGTGCAAAGATCTCCATTGTCTCCTGCGCTGTTCGTATCTGGTGTGCCGGCTCGACGTACTCCAGCGTACGCATGTTGTGGAGGCGGTCGGCCAGCTTAACGATGACGACGCGCACGTCCTCAGCCATGGCGAGGAACATCTTGCGCAGGTTCTCGGCCTGCATAGCGCTGTCGAACGCAGCAGGTTCGGAGGAGTGCTTGGTGATGTGTTCCAGTTTGGTGGCGCCATCGACGAGCTTGGCGACATCCTCACCGAAGCGGCGCTGGAGTTCTTGGTTGGGGACACCGCAGTCCTCTTGGACATCGTGTAGGAGCGCTGCCGCTACGGCTACGCCATCGAGTTGGAGGTCGGCGACGGTGAGGGCAGCGTCGAGCGGGTGAACGATGTAGGGGTCGCCGGACTTGCGGAGTTGGTCACGATGGCTCTCTGCCGCGAACTGAAAGGCCTGCTCCACTAAGCTGACGCGATCGTCCGGCAGGTAGGAGCGGACGCGCTCAAGCAGGCGCTGGTACTCCTTCATCTCGTCAACCTGAGTCAGTACCATCGTGTAACCACTTTAGCATAGGGGTGGCAGGGGGTAGACGCCTTCGCTATGCTGGCGACAGCATGCCCAACGACTCCCGCCCCATGCGATTTCAAGCCCCACGCGGCACGAACGACGTCCTACCCGAGGACGAGGCGCACTGGAGCTTCGTGCGCCGGACGGGCGAGCGGATCGCGAAGCTGTTCGGCTACGGGCGGATCGAGACGCCGATGTTCGAGGACGCACGGCTGTTTCTTCGTGGCGTGGGGGAGGGGACGGACATTGTCGAGAAGGAGATCTACATCTTCGACGACCGTGGCAACGACCGCCTGGCACTGCGGCCGGAAGGCACGGCGAACGTGTGCCGAGCGTACCTGGAGCATGGTATGCAGGCGCTGCCACAGCCGGTGCGGCTCTACTACGTCTCTCCGGTGTTTCGCTATGACCGGCCCCAGGCGGGCCGCTACCGGCAGCACACGCAGTTGGGGGTGGAGGCGATCGGCGACGATAGCTCTTTGATCGACGCTGAGGTGATCGATCTGCTTGCGAGTTTCTACGACGCGCTAGGGCTGAGCGGTATTTCGTTGCGGATCAACAGCATTGGCGATGCCGAATGCCGGCCGGGATACATTGAGGCGCTGCGAGCGTATTACGGCGATTACTTGGGCGAGGTCTGCGCCGACTGCCGGAGTCGTTACGAAGCGAGTCCGCTGCGTCTGCTCGACTGCAAAGTGGAGCGTTGTCAGGCGCTGGCGGTGAAAGCGCCCTCGATTGGAGAACACCTCTGCGAGGCCTGCGAAGAGCACTTCTCATCGCTGCAGGGGTACCTGACCGCGCTCGACATCGGGTTCGAGGTGAACCCTCGTCTCGTGCGCGGTCTGGACTACTACACGCGCACCGTGTTCGAGTTCCAGCCGCCTGAGGAGGGGTCGCAGTCTGTGATCGGCGGCGGCGGACGTTACGATGGGCTGATTGAGCTGCTGGGGGGCAAGCCGACGCCGGCGACGGGGTTCGGTGCTGGGTTCGAGCGGATCATCATCAACATGAAACGCCAGAACGTGCCGGTGCCGGAAGCGGACGGGCCGCGCGTGTACGTGGCCCACGCCTCGGAGCCAGCGCGTGAAGCCGCGCTGCAGCTCGCGCGGGAGCTGCGGCAGGCCGGCATCGCCGCGGTGGTCGGAGGAAGCGGCCGCAGTCTGAAGGCGCAGCTCCGTCACGCGGGCGGGCTCGAAGCGCGATACGCGGCCATCATCGGTGACAAGGAACTCGAGGCCGGCGACGTCACGCTGCGCAGCATGGCTGACGGTGAACAGCGCCAGGTTGCGCGGGACGAGTTCCTGTCGAACGTGGCAGACTAGGGGTCGCGGACGAACAGCGCTTCGCCGGGCTCCTCGAGGATCAATCGCCACCCTGCGGCATCTACCAACGCGGAAGCGACCTCCTCGGTCTGACCAACGACGACGACGTTAGCGCCGGAGCCCTCCAGTTCGGCTTGCCAGCCTTCGTTGGCGTTCAGGATGAGGCGATAGCTCTCGAATCGCTCAGGGCCATACATGGTGCTGCGCCCGTCGATGTAGACGTGTCCCTCCGGATCCAGTCCGTAGATGAAGTAGCCGCCCCACATGTGAGTGGTGAAGACGTTCGCGTCAGGGATGTTGTCCTGGACCCAGGCAAGCGATTGCGCTGGATAGAACGTGCGGCCGTCGGTGTTCGCTTGGCGTCCGACCTGGGCGCCCGGCAGTTGAGGGATCGCGATGAGGACGGCGACGGCCGTGATGGCTACGAGACTCCAGTTGACGAAGGAGCGCGGGGCCTGGCCCTCGCGCTTGCGCTGGCTCAGGAGGTGCGTGGCCGCCAAGCCGGCCGCGGGCAGGAAGGCGAGAGCGAAGAGCGGCTGGAAGCGGATCGTCTGCAAAGCCATCGCCGTGAACGCGATGGCCAGCAAGACCGCGAACCGATCGCGGACGCGGCCGGCCAGCGTGACGCCGATGAGCACGAGAATGCCGGCCAGCAACGGCAGGTGGATCCCCTGCCCAAAGTCAGGCGAATCGAGCTCTGAGATCCCTTGTATGCTCACATCGCTGCTGGTGAGCGGCAGATACTCCAGGATCTGCAGGAGGGGACGCGGTCCGTTCGCATTGAGCAGAGTCGCGGCAATGCCGGCGCCAACGAACGCCGCGGCAGGCCAGAGCGCGAACTTGATCTGTCCGTCTCGCGCTTCCCAAGCTCTCGACAGGAACCAGAGGCCGACGACGCCCAGTCCGAGCAAGAAGCCCAGGTGGAGATTCGCCCAGAGCACGAGCACAGGCACCAGAAGCCAGGCCGGCCGATCGCGATCGATGAGGACGTTGACGAAGACGGCGAGCAGGAACCAACTGAGTAGCTGCGGCCGCACGGTCCAGAACGGCGCGCTGATCAGCATGCCGAGCCCGACGAGGGCGAGGGCGATCATCGGGGGCGTGCCGAGCCGCAGTAGCAAGCGCTGCATGATTCCGAACGAGGCCAACGTGAGCGCGATAAAGAGGCCGAGCGTCACGGCGTAGCCGAACGAGTTGACGCTGAGGTAGATCAGCGCTTCGGAGAGCCACTGATGGTTTAGCAGGCCCGCGCCAGCCGCGGTGAACGAATAGGTGTCCTGGCGCGGGACCGAGAGCGTGTCGACGATCATCTCGCCGGTGCGAAGGTGCCACCAGTAGTCGGGGTCCGTGAACGACGCGAAGCCGAAGCCGAAGAAGACGAGATAGAGCACGCCTGTGAGCAGCCCCACGCCATCGAGCGCAGGCAGGCGCAGGCTGAGGTGTCTTGGGCGTGTGAACGCAAGAGAGACTATGTAGCTACCCTCCTAGTCAGTATCGGCTGTAGAAGGTGGCTGAGTGAGTGTGCCTACGTCCGAACAGTGAAGTCTGAGTAGCCTTGGGTCTCTTGAGTCCGCTTAGATTCGACTGAGTCTACGACGGAGCCCGGCGGGCCCAGGCTGAGTGCGGCCTCCAGGTCATCTAGCGCCGCTTCGTCGCCTTCCGCGACGACCTCTACGGTCCGGCCGCCGGCGCCGTTGCGCACCCAGCCGGCGAGGCCCAGGCGTTGGGCATGCCCAAGGACGTAATAACGGAAGCCCACCATCTGGACGCGACCATGAATGGTGGCGCGCAGGTGTCCGGTCACGAGTTTGCGCGGACGAGATTCATTGTGATGGGGGCGGTCAGAATACAGTCTTGACTAGTGGTGGAGGACCGAATACCCGGATCAGAAACGCGAGCACGGAAATAATGAAGATCGCAATCACTGCCCAGATTAGTCCGCGAATCAGGCGCTCGCCGATGGGCCCCCTCTCCGCGAGAAGCTTTAGCGTTTCGTTGTCGTATCTGTTCGTGACAGCACCTCCGTCAGGCTTCAGCCCAGACGGGCAAGCCTGACCCGCAGGGCGGCTAGACCAGAACATCCGTCAATACTCACGGGCGATGTCTTCTGTACGTCTAATCTATCGCCACATCCGTAACTCGATGCCGGCCCAGAATGCGAGAAGAGAGATGATGAAGATGGCGATTATCACCCAGATGACTCCGCGAACGAGGCGCGGACCGGGTCTGCCACGTTGCGCCGCGATCCGCAGCGTCTCGCGTTCGAGCATGTTCGTGACAGCACCTCCGTCAGGCTTCAGCCCAGACGGGCAAGCCTGACCCGCGGGGCGGCTAGGCCAGAAGCTTCGTCACTACCTCGCGGACGACGTCCTCTGGTACGTCAGATCGTAGCACAGCCTGTCCAGCGCCCTCCAAGAGCACCCAAGTTACGACGCCGTCCTTGACCTTCTTGTCCAGCGTCATGGCCTCCAGCACGCTGTCTACGCTGAGCTTGGGGCCGCGCAGGGGCAGGCCGAAGCGCTCGATGAGCGCGCGCTGACGTTCGACCAGATCCGGCGGCGTGACGCCGATGCGCCTGCCGATCTCAGCGGCGGCCATCATGCCGGCGGAAATGGCCTCGCCGTGGAGGACTTGGGAGTAGCCGGAGGCGGCCTCGATTGCGTGACCGACGGTGTGGCCGTAGTTGAGCAGCGCGCGGCGGCCCGTCTCGCGTTCGTCTTCGGAGATGACGCCACCCTTGATGGCGACGTTGCGGCGGACGACGTCGACCGCGAAGGCGGGATCCAGATGGAGCAGATCGTCCACGCGTTCCTCCAGGCCGGTGAGCAGTTGTTCGTCAAGGATGAGGGCGTGCTTGATGATTTCGGCGCAGCCTTCCGCCAGGATCCGTTTTGGGAGCGTCTTGAGCACGGAGACGTCCTCAATTACGAGCCGGGGCTGGTAGAAGGCACCGATGAGGTTCTTGCCTTCTTTGTGATCGACGGCCGTCTTGCCGCCGATCGAGGCGTCGACCATGGCGAGCAGCGACGTTGGGACGTGCACGAGCGGCATGCCGCGCAGGTAGGTGGCGGCGACGAACCCTGCGAGGTCGCCGACCACGCCGCCACCAAGCGCGATCAGCGCGCTGCCGCGCTCGGCGCGGTTCTCGACCAGCCAGTCGTAGACGGTCGCAGCAACGTCGAGCGTCTTATTCTCCTCGCCGGCCGGGATGGCGAACGACTCTGCTTTGAAGCCGGCGCTTCGAAGTGAACGCAGGCCGCGAGCACCGTAGCTGTTGCGGATGTTCTTGTCGCTGACGACAAACGCCTTGCCGGAGAACCCGGCATCGCTCAAGAGTTCTCCTAGCTGGTCGAGGAGGCCCCAGCCAACGATGATGTCGTAACTGCCGGACTCAGGCGTGACTGTGATGGGTTCGGTCGACGGTGGATGGTCGCTTTCTTCAGGCAGGAGCAGGCGCTCGGGCGCTCTCACAGCGCTATCCGAGTCCTGAATGGCTTCTATCACAAGGCCCGAGACCTCTTTCGGGGAGCGCTTCGAGGTGTCGACGACGATGTCAGCAAGAGCGTAGTAGCGCTCGCGTTGCGCCTTCAGTCCAGCGATGTTGGACCAGCGATCCACGGCTTCTTCTGCTGCGAGGAGGGGACGCTCGCCTGCCGGTTCTTCACCAAGCCGCAGATGGAGGAGCACCGTGGTAGCGTCCAAGCGGACGACAAGCCCGTTCGCCATCGCGCGACGGTTCTCTTCGGAGATGACTGCACCGCCGCCCGTGGCGACGACGACGTTCTCGCGGGCCGCGGCTTCCTTGATGGCTTCCCGTTCCAGTTCCCGGAAGCGCTCCTCACCATCCGATGTGATGATCTCGGCGGGGGACTTGCCGGCCCGCTCCGCGATCAAGGCGTCGGTGTCGAGCGCATCCCAGCCCAGCTCCTTCGCGACGAGTTTGGCGATTGTCGATTTGCCGGTGCCGGAGAAGCCTGTGAGGAAGATGCGGCGGATTCCTTTGGTTGACCCGGACATTGATCTAACCTCCCCCGTCAGGGAGGAGGTTCACACGAGCTGTGCCGCTACCTCTCCACACTTCGACGCGCAGCTTCTGTCCCTCTCTTAGGCTGCGCAGAGCACAAGGATGACCGCAGCGGACACGGAATCGGTAGTAGGGAATGCCCCTGCTCGCTGATGAGCGGATGGTGCCCATCCTTATCGAGCGGTCAGGGCACAGAACTTCTAGATCATGGAGTTCGGCGCGCTCCGTATGCACACGGTGAAAGTACTCATCTCGAATATGCATGACGTGGGTATAACCGCAGTGCAGGAATGATTGGTTTACCTCGAACACGAAGTCGAAAAGCAGGCGCATGCCAGGTTCCATTTGGGCTGGCGCCAGTAGATCCGTAATAGCGTGCTCAATCCTGCTGGCGTCTCGTGGTGGGAGCTGAGCTACTAACTTTGCGAGGTCGTCAACGAACTGGTGGTCAACGGGAGTGGCCTGCTGCCACCACTCGTTCCAGTGGCCGTACATCTCGCGGATTAGCGAGGGGTCGTCAACGAGCAAGCCTGCTTCCTCGTTGTGGTTTCCGTCCCCGCCTAGGCCCGCACGTGTTAGGTTTCCTGAGCCTAAGATTGCCGTCTGTCCGTCAACTATGTACAACTTCGCGTGCAAGTTGCGCATGGCCCGAAGTTCCGATCGGGGATGGCTGGCTAGACACCTGAACATGTCGACATCGGCAATGCCGGAACGAAAATCCCGGTCGCTGCATCGTGTCAGAACGCGCAGATGCACCCCATCCGGCAGAGCGCCAACGAGTTCGCTAGCGGTCGCCTTGCTAATGTAGGCTACTGCAAGATCAACCGATGCCGTTGCACCCGAAACGAACTGAAACAGATCGTCCTTCCAGGGACTCCAGAGAAGCCGCATAGTCGCCATGCCTAGACCTCGGTCGTCTCCTCATCCGGCGGGGGTGAGCCAGCGCCGCCGCGGGGCCCGATGGTCTCTAGGTAGGCCTGGTAGTTACGGAGCGTTTCGCTGATGTGGTCGCCGCCGAACTTCTCGAGGCAGGCCTCGGCGAGTACGATAGCGAGCATCGCTTCCCCGATGACGCCGGCGGCAGGCACGACGGCGACGTCGCTGCGCTCGTAATGGGCCGGGATCTCTTCGCCGGTGTGGAGGTCCGCGGACGGAAGAGAGCGGGGCAGCGTGGCGATGGGCTTGAGCGCGACCCGCACGACGAGGTTCTCGCCGTTGGTCATACCACCTTCGGTGCCGCCGAGCCGGTTCGTCGCCCGGCGCCAGGGGCGCTCATCCCACTTGTCGATAGGCAGAATGACGTCGTGGACCTGCGAGCCGCGCAGGACGGCTCCAGCGAAGCCGATGCCGATTTCGACGCCCTTGACGGCGTTAATGCTCATGATCGCTTGGGCGATGCGGCCATCGATCTTGCGGTCCCAGTGGACATGACTCCCAAGCCCAATTGGCACGTTCGACGCGCGCACCTCGACGATTCCGCCGAGGCTGTCGCCGTCTTCGCGGGCGGCGTCGATCGCTGCGATCATGCGCGGCTCGGCATCCTTATCGGCACAGCGGACTTGGGAAGCTTCGACAGCTTCCCAGTCCGGCTCGCCTTCGACGTTCGCCTCGACGCCGTCAATCGCGATTGTGTGGCTGTGGAGGGCGACGCCGAACTCCTCAAGCAGGCGTCGCGCGACGGCGCCAACGGCGACGCGGGCGGCGGTCTCGCGGGCGCTGGCGCGCTCCAGGATGGGCCGAACATCATCGAAGGCGTACTTGAGCACCCCCGGCAGATCGGCATGGCCCGGCCGCAGGCGCGTGACCTGGACGCTCTCCTCGCTGGGTTCGCCGACGGCCATGACGTCCTGCCAGTTCACCCAGTCTTTGTTCTCCAGGAGGAGCGTGATGGGGCTGCCGAGGGTCTTGCCGTGGCGCACGCCGGAGCGGATCTCGGCGTGATCCTTCTCGATCTTCTGGCGGCGCCCGCGACCGTAACCGCCCTGGCGGCGGCGCAGGTCGGACGCAATGTAGTCCTCAGTGAGCGGCAGGCCGGCGGGGACGCCATCGATAATCACACTGAGGCCCTTACCGTGGGATTCGCCGGCGGTTAGAAAGCGGAACATGGCCCGACTACCTCTGGAGATGCATTCGATTCGTGGATGTCTCGGGGTATTGTAACCTACCGGTTCGCACGGAGGATGGACGAGGACGGCCGCCTAAGCGCTATCGTTTGTGGGGGCCGGCTGCTTATATGGCTCGATGGGCCTAGCGGCGCCGCGGCCGTCCAGGTCGTAGCGCGCGCCAAGGCGCTCCGCGATCACCTCCGGCGGGTCGTCCTCCCAGTCGATCTCCGCCGCGTCCTCGCGAGAGGCATCGGTGCTGATGATGCAACTCTGCGAGGCCTCGCCGCCCGGCTGCTGAAACGTTGTGTAGCAGTCGATCTGGACGCGCGCGGGCCGAATGTGGGGAATGTCGTAGAAGAAGCGCTCCGCGAGCCGCGCTGTGATGCGCTTGGCCTCGTCGAGCGCGCTGCTGACCTGCCTGCGCTGCCCACCAACCATCGCGAACTGTGCCTCTGCGCTCGTAGAGGCGTGGATCTGGTCGCGGCTAATGGCGACGAGTTCGACGCCCTGGATGCCCTGCCAGACGGCGGCCGGCGTCCCTTTGGGAGGACGCTCCGTGCGCCAGTGTTCGACCTCGACTTGGATGAGTTGGGCGATCATTTCGATGTCACCTTCATCAACCTTGGCTTGCCAGAAGCGATGGGTCCGGGTCTCCTTGAACAAGATGAAACCAATGAAAGCAAACAGCAGACTGATGAACAGGATCCCGACGCCGAGGCCCCAGACCATGGGTTAACCGCCCGACAGCGCTTTGCGTCCCGCGTCCAGCATGGCGGAAACGTCGGCGTCGCTGCCTGTCCAGAGCTTGAACGACTCTGCGGCTTGGTAGATGAGCATGCCGAGTCCAGACGTGGTCTTGGAGCCGCGCGCGGCCGCGAGTTTCAGGAAGGGGGTTTCTTGCGGGTTGTAGACGAGGTCGAACGCGACTCCACCTGTTGGCATGTCCTCGGCGTCGATGGGGCTCTCGCTTTCTGAATCGCTACCGAACGTGCCAACGGGAGTGCAGTTCACGAGCAACTCCGCGTTCGGGATGGTCTTGAGGTAGGCGCCGTCGTGCCAGTAGCACCAGCTAATCGTGACGCCTGGCGCGGTGGCCGGACGCAGGCTCGCCACGATTGACTCGAGCTTGGCAGGCCTACGCCCGGCGACCACCACTGTGGTCGCGCCTCCGCGCACGAGGGCATGGGCGACGGCTCTGGCCGCGCCGCCCGCGCCGAGGATGGCTGTGCGCTTTCGGCTGGGATCGAAGCCGGCGTCGTCCCGAAGCGCCCGGTGAAAGCCCGCGAGGTCTGTGTTGTAGCCGATCAGATCTCCACCATCATGCACGATCGTATTGACCGCGCCGATCGCCTCAGCTCCTTCATCGAGCCGGTCGAGGAGGGGGATGACGGACTCCTTGTACGGGATCGTGACGTTGGCCCCGTAGATATCGTCCCCACGCAGCGCGTTGACTCGCCCCTCTAGCTGGGCTTCCTCCGTAGGCCAGGCTTCGTACGTGGCTTCGATTCCCGCGCTGTCGAAGGCCGCCTGGAAGACGGTGGGGCTGAGCGAATGCCCCAACGGATATCCAATTACGCCTGCACGTTTCATGATGCTGGACACTCCCCCCGGTCGGCTCTCGCGATGTTTTCGATGTGCTGGTCCAAGGTCTCGGCGAAGATCTGCCTACCGCTGCCGTCCTGACAGGCTACGAAGTACAAGTAGCCGGTAGTCGCGGGCCGCAACACGGCCATGATGGAAGCCAGACCAGGGTTCGCGATGGGCGCGGGCGGCAATCCTGGAAGCACGTAGGTATTATACGGAGACTCGATGGCGAGATCAGCTTCCGTCAGATCAACCTTCCAGTAGCCATGCGCTTGGACGTTCGCCGGATCGTTGGCAACAGCGTACTGCACGGTGGGATCCGCCTGCAGCGCGATACCCAGTTCGAGGCGGTTCAGGAACACGGCCGCAATCAGCGCGCGTTCCTCTGGCAACACCGCTTCACGCTCCACGATGGAGGCCAATGTTACGGCGTCTAGGAGAGTGAGGCCGCTGGATGCCAGCGGCACTGAGATGCTTTCCTGATAGCGTTGGTCAAACGCGGCTAGCATGCGATCAACGATTTCAACGGCGCTGATCTCGAAGGGGAAATCGTATGTCGCGGGGAAGAGGAAGCCCTCCAGCGTGACGCCTTCCGGCAGCGCGCCGAGGAATGATGCCTGGTAGGGCTCGCTTAGTGCACCGACGAACTCCTGGGCGGGCACGATATTCTCCGTCTCTAGCAGCTCGGCGATCTCTTCGAGGCGGAGACCTTCGCGAATGGTAACGCCGAAGGCCGAGGTGCGGCCCTGGCTGATCCGCTGAACCGCGATGAGCGCCGTCTCCCCGAGGCTGAACACGTAGTTTCCGGCTTCTAGATTGCTTCCGACACCCATTAGTGCGGCGAGTACAGTGAACAGGCGTGCGCTCTGGATCACGCCGGCCTGTTCAAGCTTCTCGCCGATGTCGCTGGCGCTGTCACCTTCCTCGACGCTGATCGCAACCGTAGGTCCGTCGCTCTGCGGCGTGACGCCGAAGCGTTCGGGTTCGTCGTCGACAAGCGTGCCGGGGGTGCCGGATAGGAGCCAGACGCCAATCCCGAGCATGACGATGATCCCGAACGCAGTCAGGAACGGAACTGAACGGGTGCCGATCACGCTCCCCCGGTCTGTCCGGCGCGTTGCCGGTCGAGGTAACTTTGCAGGATGATGCTCGCCGCCACGTCGTCGACGGGTACTTGCCGCTTGCCGGCCGGAGATGACGAGCGGCGCGCCTGCGCGGTCGAGAGGCGCTCGTCACATAGTTCGACATGCAGGCCGCTCGTCTCTTGGAGGGTCTTCGCAAACGCCTCAATCTTGCGAGCTTGAGGCCCGGCCGTGCCGTCCATCGAGATTGGATGGCCAATGATGACAAGGGATACGTTTTCGCTGGTGGCCAGATGGATGATCGCCTGCGCGTCCGCCTGTTCATCTTGAGTCTCGATGATGCGAAAAGGAATGGCGAGGCCACCTTCTGGAGTAGAGATCGCGACGCCGATGCGCCGCTCACCTACATCTAACCCCAGAATACGCTCCACTCCTGTATCGCTCCTATCCGCATCGGCTACGGTAACGATCATTATAGGCTTGTGGCGGACTGAGGATCGAGACGCACGATGGCTCGTTGATCGGGCAAGAGCGGCCGATACTGATGATGTGACAGAGAAATCCAACTTGACAGGTTAGCGAAGCGCAGATACCATGGCGTCAGCTTGAGATCCGCGAATTTCTGAAGTGGATCCTGGGTGTTAGTGAGACCCGCATACGTGGAACGAACAGACGACGAACCTCCTGATAGACCCCCATCCGCTGCACTAGCTGGAACAATGGCCCGCGACCTGCACACCCTGCTAGGCGTGCGCCCTGCGATTGGCGTTTGATTTACTTGTGGGTACCGCGTCGAGGCGGGGTACGCTCTCTCACTCATGACAGCACGCCACAATAGCTGGACAGCCATCATCCTCGCCGCAGGCGAAGGGACGCGCATGCGATCTTCGCTGCCGAAGGTGCTACACGGCCTGGCCGGCAGGCCGATGGTTCGATTCGTCGTGGATGCCGCCCGTGACGCGGGGATCGAACGTATCGTCGCGGTCGTCGGTCCTGAGGCAGACGATGTACGGGAAGCGGCCGGAGATGGCGTGGAGTTCGCCCTTCAGGCCGAGCGACTCGGAACGGGACACGCGTTGGTCCAGGCGAGAGACGCCATTGGTGACTGCGAGCAGGTCCTCGTCCTGAACGGCGATGTGCCGCTGATTACGCCAGACACGTTGCGTTTGCTGATGCGAGCACACGAAGCGAATGGTGCCGACGTGTCGTTTCTGACCGCGCAGGTCGAGGAGGCGGGCGAGTACGGTTGCGTTCAGCGAGACGCCCAAGGGTCGGTGACGGCTATCGTTGAGGCGCCAGAGCGTGATAGCGCGGTGGAAGGCCCCGCGGAGATCAACTCAGGCCAATACTGCTTCCGGGCCGCATGGCTCTGGAACCACACAGGCTTGATGCCGACGGCCACGAACGGCGAGCAGTACATCACATCGCTGATCGATCTCGCCGTGCAGGAAAGCGCAGTGCTTTGCGCGACGCGGGCAGAGGAGAGCAGCGAGGTCCGTGGGATCAACGACCGAGTTGAACTAGCGGAGGCCGAGGCGGGCCTGCGGCAGAGGATCAACCGCGAGCACATGCGAGCGGGAGTCTCGCTCGCCGATGCCGATCGGACGTACATCGACGCTGCTGTCTCAATCGGGCGCGACACCGTGATCGAGCCGAACACGCATCTGCGAGGTGAGACGTCGGTTGGTGAGCAGTGCCGGCTTGGCCCTGACACGACCATCCGAGACTCGACTTTGGGCGACAACTGCACAATTGTTTCGTCGATTCTGGAGGAAGCGACCCTGGAGGATGACGTTGACGTGGGCCCGTACAGCCATATGCGTACGGGCACGTATCTGTGCGCAGGGGTACACGTTGGCAACCATGCGGAAGTGAAGAACGCCCGGCTGGGCCGTGGAGTGAAGATGGGCCACTTCAGTTACATTGGCGATGCCGAGGTTGGCGATGGTGCGAACATCGGCGCCGGCACTATCACCTGCAACTTTGATGGCGAGCAGAAGCACCGCACGCGGATTGGACGCGAGGCCTTTATCGGCAGTGATACGATGCTTATCGCGCCGGTGACTGTAGGAGATGGCGCTCGCACGGCGGCGGGCTCCGTCGTCAATCGAGACGTGCCAGACGGGGCGCTCGCGGCCGGCGCGCCGGCGCGAATCCGGCGCTTGGGCGGAGATCGATGACGAGCGATACCTTTATCGGCCTGCTGCTCGTGGCCGCGGCGCTCGCTGTGCTTGTCGCCGTGACGGCGGCACAGGTTGCCGTGCTCTTCGCGAGCCGCCTGCGCGTGCGAGGGTTCGCCAGCAAGGGCATACCGAACGCCGCCACGCTGGATACGTACGTGCAGGAGCGGCAGACGTTCGTGGGTGTGCTGGCGGCCGGCCGTGGCGTCGCTGTGGTCCTCGGCATCGCGAGCGGCACGTTCCTGATGATGCGCGAACGAGACAATACGTGGGCGACGCTCGCGGTGACGATGGCCGTCGCGCTGGCAGCGCTCGTGCTGCTTGAAGCTGTGCCACGAGTAATCGTGAGCAAGAGCCCAGAGCGATGGGGCCTCAGGCTCGTTCCCGTGATGCGAGCCTGCCAGCTTATCTTTGGCCTGCCGGTGCGCGTACTGGATGCGCTGATCGGCCTTCTGCCAGCTGGACCCGCGCGTCGCGAAGGTGTGTCCGGAACGGATGAGGACGAGGAGGAATTGCTACGGCTCGTGGAGCTGCGTGAGGAACAGGGCGGAATCGAGAACGGTGAGCTGGAGATGATCCGGCGCATCGCGGGGATGGTCGACACGGCGGTGCGGGAGATTATGGTGCCGCGCATCGACATCGTGGCCGAGGAGGCCGATGCCTCGGTCGACGACGTCTTGCGCGCCGTGATGGAGCGAGGGTTCAGCCGCATACCAATCTACGAGGAGACGATCGATGACATCGTCGGAGTGGTCCACGCGAAGGACCTACTGCAGTTCCTGGCGGATGGTCAGCGCCCTAACTCGCTGGGAGAGATCGCACGGCCGCCGTATTTCGTTCCCGAGGTCAAGCACATTGATGAGTTGCTGGCCGAACTCCGCGAGCAACGGATCCAACTCGCGATTGTGGTTGATGAATACGGTGGTACCGCCGGCCTTGTCACCATCGAGGACGTTCTGGAGGAGATCGTTGGCGAGATACAAGACGAGTACGACCGCGAGGAGGCCACGATCGAGCGGTTGAACGACGCTGAGGCGATCATGGACGCTCGCGTTGGCCTGGACGAGCTAAATGAGATGTTCGACCTTCAGATCGAAGGCGAGGACTATGATACCGTAGGCGGGTTTGTCTACCATCAACTGGGACGGATGCCGGCACCGGGCGATGAGGTGCGAGCCGATGGGCTCGACTTGCGTGTGATCTCAGTCTTAGGTAGACGAATAAAGAAGATTAGAGTGACGAAAGCCTCCGTGGAGGCTGGGGCCGCTGAGGAGGAGCCACCTGAATAGACGCTAGTGCGCGTTAGCTGTTACTCTGTGGGAAGTTGCAAGATAAGCGGACACATGTGCTAGAGTGATCATCTAGTGGACAGAAGCGAGCTTCAGTATTGGGTTGCCTTCGGGCGCGTACCGCAGATAGGGCGGGCGCGCTTCTCGCTATTGGAGGCGCACTTTCCTTCCATCGAAACTGCCTGGAAGGCGGGCCCGGCCTCGCTACAGCAGGCGGGGTTAAAGGGAGCGGCCCTGTCAGCGTTACTTGCGGCAAGAGATGGGATCACACCCGAAGAGGAGATTGACAAGCTGGACCGTGTGGGTGTGAGAGCAGTAACGTGGCACGATGATGGGTACCCAGCCCGGCTCAAGGAGATCTACGACAAACCGCCGCTCCTCTATGTTCGGGGCGAGCTTAAGTCCAACGACGAATGGAGCATCGCGCTAGTCGGTACCAGGAGGGCCACCGCCTACGGCAGGCAAGCTGCGGAGGAGTTGGCGACGGGACTCGCGAGCAACGGCATCACAGTTGTGAGTGGCCTTGCTCGCGGGATCGACACGATTGGACATCGCGCCGTGCTTGCGGCCGGCGGCAGGACGCTGGCCGTCTTGGCCTGCGGACTTGACACCGTGTACCCGCCCGAGAATCTGAAGCTGGCGCAGCAGATCGTGGAGCAGGGCGCACTCATGAGCGACTACTCGCTCGGCACACAGCCGCAGAGCCAGTTTTTCCCGAGGCGGAACCGAATCATGGTTGGCTTGAGCTTGGGCGTGTTGGTTGTGGAAGGAGACGTCAAGAGCGGGGCACTGATTACGGCCCGACAGGCCATTGATGAGAATCGCGAGGTGTTCGCTGTTCCGGGCAGCATCTACAGTCCGACGTTCAGAGGCACCAATTGGTTAATCCAGCACGGGCAAGCGAAGCTGGTGACCAAGATGGAAGACGTACTGGAGGAGTTGAATCTGACAATGGCGGAGCACCAGCTCGAAATGCAGGAGCTGCTGCCCGCCGACGATACTGAGTCGGGCCTATTGAGGCTCCTGTCAAGCGAGCCGATACATATCGACGAGGTGCGCCGAGGGAGCGGCCTCGCGATCAATACGGTGAGCAGTACGCTCTCCATGCTGGAACTGAAGGGCATGGTGCGCGAAGTGGGGAGCATGAACTACGTAAGAGTCCGCTAGCCGCGGGCCGCACACGAGGTGGAACTTGGCAACAAAGGGAAGTAAGAACAAGCGGTTGGTTATCGTAGAGTCACCGGCGAAGGCGCGGACGCTGACCGGGATACTAGGCAAGGAGTACAAGATCCTGCCGTCGGTCGGCCATGTGCGTGACTTGCCGAAGAGCAAGCTCGGTGTCGATACGGAGCGTGACTTCGCGCCTCAGTATGAGGTGCCGGAGGACAAGCAAAAGATCGTAGACGAGATCAGAGAGGCCGCCAGCAGAGCTTCGGAAGTCTTTCTTGCCACTGACCCTGACCGCGAGGGCGAGGCAATTTCCTGGCACCTGCTGGAGGCATCAAACCTGGAGAAGTTTCCGGTACAGCGAGTGGTCTTTCATGAGATCACGCCGGAGGCGGTCAAGGAGGCGTTCGAGCATCCGCGTGAGATCGATTACGGGCTCGTAGACGCGCAGCAGGCCCGCCGCGTGCTTGACCGCTTGGTCGGCTATCAGGTGAGCCCCATCCTCTGGCAGAAGATCCGGTACGGGCTCTCAGCGGGGCGCGTGCAGTCCGTGGCGGTTCGCATGGTGGTGGAGCGAGAGCGAGAGATACAGGCGTTCAAGCCAATCGAATACTGGACGATCGATGCCGACCTTGTCGCCGCCGCGGGCGACGACAGCGAGTCGTTCACAGCCAGACTGGCCGGGCCCGTGGGCGCGAAGAAGAAGATCGAGATCCCGAACCAGCAGGAGTCTGACAGGCTGGTAGCGTCGATCAAGGGTTCGCCGCTCACCGTGGCCAACATCAAGAAGCGGCCGCAGGCGCGCAAGCCAGCGGCGCCGTTCACGACGAGCACGCTGCAGCAAGACGCCTCGCGCCGCTTTAGCTTTACCGCTAAGAGGACGATGGCTGTCGCCCAGCAGCTCTATGAAGGGCTGAAGCTGCCGGGAGAGGGTCAGGTTGGCCTGATCACGTACATGCGGACCGATTCGACGAACATCGCCGAGTCGGCGACCGGCGAGGCACGCGAGTACATTGCCGGCAAGTTCGGAAACGAGTACGTGCCGGAGAAGGCCAGAGCATACAAGACGAAAGGCAAGCGGGCCCAGGAAGCGCATGAGGCGATCCGGGCAACGTCCGCGATGCGCGAGCCGGAATCCCTGGAGGGCGCGCTCACGCGAGACCAGTTGCGCCTGTACACGCTGATCTGGCAGCGTTTCGTCGCGTGCCAGATGGCGGACGCTGAGTACGACCGGACGACGGTGGAGGTGCAGACCCAGCCCGCGGACGAGTCTGAAGCGCTGCTGCTGCGCGCGACCGAGAGCGTGCTCAAGTTCGCCGGCTTCCAGCGGATCTACGAGGAGCAGAGAGACGAGGACGCTCCCGAGGAGGACCCGGAGGCGCGCGGCCTGCCTCCGATCGAGAAGGGTGACGCGTTACGAGCGAAAGACGTGAAGCCGGAACAGCACTTCACGGAGCCGCCGCCGCGCTATACCGAGGCTTCGCTTGTGAAGGCGATGGAGGCGAACGGCATCGGCCGGCCGAGCACATACGCGCCGACGCTGTCGACGATCCAGGACCGCGGCTATATCACGCGCGAAGAGCGCGCGCTCGTGCCGCAGGAGCTGGGATTCGTCGTGAACGACCTGCTCGTCGAACACTTTCCGGACGTCTTCAATCTCGGCTTCACGGCGGAGATGGAGGAGGAGCTGGATGAGGTGGCGCGCGGCGAACGGCCATGGGCGCCGGTGGTCAAACAGTTTTACGATCCGTTGCAGGCGGACCTGAAGGCCGCCGCCGCGGCGCCGAAGGTCGAACAGCTCACGGAAGAGGTCTGCGAGAAGTGCGGCAAGCCAATGATGAAGAAGTGGGGCCGGTTCGGGCAGTTCCTGGCCTGCACGGGCTATCCGGAGTGCAAGAGCACGCGCCCGATCGAGGGCGAGGAAGAGGAGCAGCAGACTGACGAGAAGTGCGGCGAGTGCGACTCCCCCATGACCGTGAAGCGGGGCCGGTTCGGCAAGTTCCTGGCCTGCACCCGCTATCCGGAGTGCAAGGGTACGAAGCCCTTCCTTATTAAGATCGGCGTACCGTGCCCAGACTGCGGCAGCGATATCGTCGAAAAGCGCACGAAAAAGAAGCGGACGTTCTATGGCTGCGCGACCTACCCGGACTGCGAATTCACGAGCTGGTCGCGGCCCCTGCAACTGCCCTGCCCCCAATGCGAGGGCCTGTTGGTCAGCGCCGGGAAAGCGCGGGTGGAAGGCGAGGCGCCCGCCAAGTGCACGCAGTGCGAGTTCAAAGGGACGATCAAGAGCGCGGATGCGTTTCCCGAGTTGGCGGAGGCTTCCGCCTAAGGCAAGCGACGGGCATGACGCTTGCGCCGACCGAACGCCGCGCAGAGCGCGTCGAGGCCGAGGACCTCCTAGACAGCTATCTGACCGCGCAGAAGGCGCGCAAGAACCTCTCCGATTACACACTGCGGAACTACGCGAACGACCTGCGCCAGTTCTTCGACTATCTGGACGAAGAAGGCCAAGGACTGCGGACGGTCGACCGGCTGCTGGTGCGCGGGTACCTGTCGTCGCTCGTGGCGTCCGGGCTGGCGAACGCGAGCGTCTCGCGGAAGGTGAGCACGCTGCGGGTGTTCTATCGCTACCTGCGGAACGAAGACATTCTGGACGTCGATCCGATGCTGGGCGTGCGCGGTCCGAAGAAGGAGCAGCGGTTGCCGAGGTTCCTGACGCAGGGCGAAATCGAGACGTTGATCGGCGCCGCGGACAAGGTAACGCCGCAGGGGCTGCGTGACCGGGCGATCCTGGAGCTGCTCTACGCGGCGGGCTTGCGCGTGAGCGAGGTGGTGGGCGTGGAGGTGGCGAACGTGGACCTGGACGACCAGACGGCGCGCGTGTTCGGCAAGGGCGCGAGGGAGCGGCTCGTGATGATGGGGAGGCCGGCGGTGCGGGCCGTGGAGCGCTACCTAGACGAAGGGCGGCCGATGCTGGCCAAGGGGCCGGCAACCGCGCTGTTCCTCAACCGGGATGGCGACAGGCTGTCGCAGCGCGCGGTGCAGATCATGGTGCGCAAGTGCGCGGTTGCGGCGGGGCTCGAGAAGACGGTGCACCCGCACTTGCTGCGGCACACGTTCGCGACGCACCTGCTGGAAGGCGGGGCGGAGTTGCGGGTGGTGCAGACGCTGCTGGGCCACGCGAACGTCGACACGACGCAGATCTACACGCACGTGACGGACTACTCGAAGCGCAAGGCGATCGAGGAGTCGCTGGACGGCATCGCCCGCATCGAGGAAGAGCGCCGCAAGAGCCGGGAACAGCGGCGAGGCTAGGGGCTAAGGTGAGGTACTCCTAAGCCCCGACCTGATGACTCAGGGCTTGACAGTTCCCCATTTGGCGCGTAGTATGAGGAACTATAAGGATGTAGTCAGCGCTGGGAGTCTCACATGAACGATGCAAAAGTCCATATAGGCCCCGCTGCGGTTGATCGGCTAAGGGAACTCGGCCTTACGGGTGAGATTTTGACAGGTTCGGTTCTATATGGTCTAGGTTTCCTTGCAGACTGCACGAACAATGACCCGCCTAGCGCAAAGGGTATTTTGGTGTGGGCCAAAGGAACGAGGAGAATCAGAGATCTACTTGTTCCGCTAGGTTGGATCGCCGAAAACAATCGAAACTACTCAATAACAGTACATCCCACCGATACGCACGCGATCGCGGTGTCAACTGGAGACTTTAACACCGGCAACCCGGAAGGCGAACCTACCACCAGCAAGAAAGGGCCGGAAACGGAAGCTGCTGTGAAGCGCAACGCCTATCAGATGGCTTTCGCGGATGTTAACAAATCCTTTCAGGCACCAATGCCCACTTCGAGGACGCAGACCTGGCTAGTTTTACATCACGTGAACGCCAGCACCAAGAAGCTTCACGTAGAACTTTCGTTGCCGTGCGGGATGGACGTGACAGGTCAAGTAACTCAATGGTTAGAGCGGATCCTCGTCGAACCCGTAGAGTTCGATTTAGGTCCGGTTCCCAGCAACCACACTCCCGTCAGGAGCAAGCCTCTAGTAGTACCTGTACAGTTCAGAGGTTCCTAGGTGGACATGGCATTCAATGCGAAACGACTTGCAATCGCGAGGCGGAGACGAGGACTTACGAAAGCCGCACTTGCAGACCAAGTGGGCGTTTCGAGCCGAATGATGACAGCCTACGAAGGTGGAAAGAAGGCTCCGGGCTCGGGCAGCTTATCGAAACTAGCTGATGTCCTTCAGTTCCCATCGGCATTCTTCTCGGGTGCTGACCTAAGCGAACCCTCTCTCGCGGACGTTAGCTTCAGAGCACTTAGTAGCCTCACCGCCCGGCGGCGCGATCAGGCGCTTGGGTCCGCGGCCCTGGCTCTTGAGTTCGCGAGATGGATCGACTCAATGTTTGAGCTTCCGCAGGTTGATGTCCCGCTCTTTGACGAGGTCAGCTCTGAGAATGCCGCTATCAAGACACGGCTGGAGTGGGGATTGGCCGAAGATCGCGCACCAAACTTGATCCACCTCCTTGAGCTTCACGGTGTACGTGTCTTTTCGCTTGTTGAAGAATGTCGGGATCTCGATGCCTTTTCGTTCTGGTTGCGCGGTCTCGCGTATGTGTTTCTGAATACGCAGAAGTCGAGCGAACATGCACGGATGGACGTAGCGCATGAGCTCGGCCATCTTGTACTACACAGAAACATGAGATCAGGCGATCGTCGGTCGGAAGACGAGGCGCATGCCTTTGGCTCGGCCTTTCTGATGCCGCGAGAGAGCGTTTTGCGCCTTGCTCCGCGAAACCCCAGTCTTCGCGATGTAGTCCGCGCCAAACGCTACTGGGGAGTATCTGTTGCTGCACTGGTCTACAGGATGAACAAGCTAGGGTTGTTGTCGGAATGGCAGTACCGAAGTCTGTACATCGAAATGAGCAGACTGGGCTATCGACAGATGGAGCCTGCCTCAGAACCTCGTGAGACGTCTCAAGTGCTAGAGAAAATGGAGTTAGGCCTTCGAGAGAACGGCATCAGTCTGGCTGACGTGGCGCTCGAACTTAGCTTCTCGGTTGGCGAACTCGAGCGTGCAACATTCGGCCTGAGTACTGCAGACGCCTAGCCCCGCCACCGTTGCCTTCGCTAGAATAGCCGCGCTGGTAGTTACCCATATCGATTGGAGCAAACGTATGGTCCTGGAGCGACTAGGCCTGGATGGCAAGGTGGCCGTGGTGACGGGCGCGGGCCGCGGGCTCGGGCAACAGATGGCGCTGGCGCTGGCCGAGGCCGGCGCCGATGTGGTCTGCGCGTCACGCACAAGCACGCAGATCGAGGCGACGGCAGAGGAGATCAAGAAAACGGGGCGCAAGGCGATCGCGGTGCCGACCGACGTGCGCGACTCCGCGAAGTGCAACGACCTGATCGAGGCGACCGTCCGCGAGTTCGGCCGCATCGACGTGATGCTCTCGAACGCGGGCATCGGCGACGCGCGCGGACAGCGCAGCGAGTTCTGGGACGTGACGGACGAGGACTGGCGCGACACGGTCGACGTGAACCTGTCGAGCGCGTTCTACTGCGCGCGCGCGGCCTCGAAAGCGATGGTCGACGCGGGCAAGGGCGGCGTGATCATTAACGTCGCGTCCGGCACGGGCCTGCGCGGGAACCCGACGGGATTCGCGTACGGCGCGGCCAAGGCCGGCGTGATCGCGTTCACGAAGTCGCTGGCGGTGATGCTCAAGCAGTACAACATCCGATCGAACTGCATCGTGCCGGGCTTCGTCGCGCAGCGCCCGGCCGATAACGAGGAGGTGGCCGCGTTCATGGGCGCGCGAGCCCGCTACTTCCCGGTGCAGCGCATCGGGGAGGCGTGGGAGCTGGGGCCGCTGGCCGTCTATCTAGCGTCCGATGCGTCGAGCTACGTGACGGGTCAGAGCTTCATCATCGATGGCGGCGGTCTGGCGGGCGGACTGGCGCCGATCGGGTTCGCGCCGGAAGTGGGAATATAGGCGATGACGAAAAGCGACAGCCACAGATGAGCACAGATGAACACAGATGGACAGATAGGGCAGACGGGTTAGATGGTCCGCTGGCTCGAGCCAGCGAGAGAGGCCTGGACACAACGGGGGCCAGACTCTTCGCTTCGCTCAGAGTGACATTCTGGAGGCTTGGCTCATGACGGTGCCGAAGTGGGAGAACGCAAAGCTGAGCCTGGACGCGTACGATCTGTCCGGGCAACGAGCGCTGGTCGTCGGCGCGGCGGCTGGGGCGGGTAGGGCGATCGCGCTGGCGCTGGCTGAGGCAGGCGCCGACCTGGCGCTCTGCAGCGAGACGACGATGGCCGAGGAGGCGCTCGCAGTACGCAAGACGGCGCGAGACGTGCGCGAGATGGGCCGCAACGTGATCGAGCAGTCGACCGACGTGTCGTCGGGGCAGGGCGCGCAGGTGATGGTGCGCCAGGTCGCGAAGGAGATGGGCGGCCTCGATATCGTCGTGAACGCGCCCGACCTGTTTCTAGGCAAGGCGGTGACGAAGGTGAGTGACGCCGAGTGGAGCCGGGTGCTGGGACAGAACCTAAGCGCGACGTTCTTCGTTTGCCGCGCGGCGGGCAAGGAGATGCTGAAGAACGAAGCGACGAACCGCAGCCGGGGCCGCATCATCAACGTGGCGTCCGTGCTGGGCGAGCGAGGGCTGGCAAACGCGTCGGCGTACTGCGCGGCGCAGGGCGGCATCCTGAACCTGACGCGCGCGCTGGCGCAGGAATGGGCAGCCGACGGCATCACGGTGAACGCGATCGCGCAGGGCTGGATGGAGGACTCACAGGCGCTGGGCGACCTGTCGCCGGAAGCGAACCAGACGGTGCGCTTCGTACCGATGAAGCGCGCGGGCAAGTCCGATGAAGTCGCGCCGCTGGCGGTGTACCTGGCGTCGGACGCTTCAGGCTACGTGACGGGGCAGGTGCTGTTCGTCGATGGCGGGCTGACGGTGCATCTATGACGAGGGTTTTGGGTCGAGGGTCAGGGGTCGGGGTGAATGGGTGACGTGGTCGTGCTCTCGGGTGGAGTGGAGGCGCTGCGGGCCGCGTTCAACGCGGACGCGGAGAAGGTGCGCATACTGCTGCTGACATCGCCGACGTGAGACATGTGCCGGCAGGGGGCCTCTGTCATCCAGGCACAAGTACTCGATCAAGTGGCCGACGCGTCGCTGCGCGTATACGTCGCGTGGGTGCCGATCCTGCCCGACGATAGCGGAGCCGCGGCTCGCGAGAGTGCCTCTCTCATTTCCGATGAGAGAGGTGTCCACTTCTGGGACGCGGAGAAGGCGCTGCCGCCGCCGTTTGCTGGCGTGCTGGGCCTGCCGCAGGACTGGCCGGCGTGGGACGTCTATTTGGCATATCCGGCCGGGCCAACGTGGCAGCAAGAGCCTCCGAAGCCCGCGTTCTGGCACCATCAGCTCGGCGACCTCGACTTGGCGCCAAAGCTGGACGGCGAAGCGTTCGCGCGGCAATTGAGAGAGCTGATCTAGAGACACACACGAGCGCCAAGGAGGGCACAATGGCTGACCTAACGAACGAGACGTTCGGCGGCACATGGCCGTACAAGCCGCAGTTCCACGAGCACGACGGCGTCAAGCTGCACTACGTCGACGAGGGCGAGGGCGACCCGATCGTGATGCTGCACGGCAACCCGACGTGGGGGTACCTCTATCGCAACTTCATTCCAGCACTCTCGCAGACGAATCGCTGTGTGGTGCCGGACCACATGGGGTTCGGAAAGTCGGATAAGCCGCTGGACAAGCCGTATACGCTGGCGAGGCACATCGAGAACTTCACGGCGCTGATGGACGAGCTGGATCTGAGCGACATCACGCTGGTGATGCAGGACTGGGGCGGGCCGATCGGGTTGGGCTTCGGCGTCGAGCATGCCGGCCGCATCAAGCGGCTGGTGATCCTGAACACGTGGGCGTTCCGCATCCCGGAGGGTTCGCAACTGGCGCCGCTGCTGGACATGTTCCGGCAGCCGCACGTCGGCGAAGCGATGGTGCAAGGCCTGAACCTGTTCGTCGAAGGCTTCCTGCCAGCGGGCATCTACCACAAGGAGAGGCTGGAAGAGTACATGCCGGCCTATCGCGCGCCGTTCCCCGACTGGAACTCGCGCATCGGCACGCTGAAGTTCCCGCGCGACATCCCCGTGGGCGATGAGCATCCGTCGACGCCCACAATGGGCAAGATCCAGGACGCTCTAGGTAACATCAATGTGCCGACGACGATCATCTGGGCGATGCAGGACCCGGCGATCCCGCCGCCGGTGATCGAGGCCTGGAAGGGCGTCTACCCGCATGCGGAGGAGCACCGCATCGAGACGGCGAGCCACTTCCTGCAGGAAGACGAGCCGGAGCAGATCGTCGAACTGATCCAGGACTTCCTGAAGCGCAATCCGTGAGCGAAGGCGATCTGATAGGCAAGAACATCCTGGTCGTGGGCGGCGAGACGACGCTGGGCAGGGCCGTGCTGATCGGGCTGGCCGAGATGGGCGCAGACATCGCGATTGGGAGCTTGACGGCAGACACGAAGGCGGAGTTCGCGATCAATTCGGCGCTGAACGAGCTGTGGGCCCTCGGACGCAAGGGGATCGCTCTGCCGCTCGACGCGTCGGACGGCGAGCAAGTGCGAAAGGCCGTCGAGCAAGCTGAACGCGAACTGGGCGCGATCGACCTGGTGGTCGCGGCAGGCGACATCGCGAGCGAGGCGTTGGCTGGGCGAGAAGTGATCGAGCTGTCGGCGGACGCGGATCAGGACGAAACGCTGACGACAATCAGGATACGGTTAGTGGATATCGCGCGACAGAACTGAGACGGCGGACCGACCTGAAGGTCCGTCCCTACGAGGCTAGCTCGGTCTTCCGCCCAGCGTCTGCCGCTGAGCGGTAGGCGGCGTCGACGAGTTGAGGGCATTAGGCGGACAGACCTGAAGGTCTGTCCCTACGAGGCTAGCTCGATCTTCCGCCCGTCCTCCGCCGCCGAGCGGTAGGCCGCGTCGACGAGCTTGTGGGCGCGCAGGGCGACATCGAAGCCCGGGAAGGGGTCACGGTCTTCCACTAGCGCCTGGAGGAAGAAGTAGTCCTCGAGCGAATACTTGCCGAGAGGCTGGTCGAAGACGTCCTTGTCGAGGCCGGCGATGTCGAGGTAGCGCTGTCTGACCTCCTGATCGGAGATCGTTGCTGGTCCCTGCGTGCCGTTCGTCTCATAGCTGATCGAACCGAAGAAGTCCTGATCGACCGCGAAGTAGCCGCGTTCGAAGAAGACCTCGAGGAGGCGTCCCGAGGCGCGTTCCTTGATGTCGTGCCACACGGACGTGAGCTGGGCGGTTGCGCCCCTTGTGAAGTTGAGCGTGACGGACGCGAGGTCCTCGACGCCCTCATGGCCGGCGTAGTTGCGCGTCTGGGCTTGGATGCTCTCAACGTCGCCGGCCAGCCAGGTGAGGAGATCGAGGTCGTGGATGCTGTGCTCAATGAGCGTCCCCCCTCCGGCGATGGCGACGTCGCCGCGCCAATCGCTGGCGTAATGGCCCTGGACCGGGAAGGCCTGGTCGTCACGGAAGACGATGGTCATGAGTCGCCCGAGAGTGGGATCGGAAAATAGTTCCTTGAGGACGGTGCAGACCGGCGAGTGGCGGAGGATCAGCCCAACCTGGTGGCGGACGCCCGCGTCCTGGACCGCGCTGTACATCTCTTGCGCGTCCGCCAGCGTGGGCGCGAGTGGCTTCTCGCAGAAGACGTGCTTGCCGGCGGCAGCGGCGCGCAGGACGAGGTCTTTGTGCTCGGCCGTTGGGGTGCAGACGTAGATGGTGTTGACGCTGGGTGAGGCGATCAGCTCTTCGGGATCGGTCGTAGCGAGGTCGAGGTCCGCGATACGGGCGAAGGTCTGGGCGCGCTCAAGCTCCCGGTCGCAGACGGCGACATACGTGGCGTCGACCAGGCCCAGCTTGGTCAGGCCGTGGACGCCGCGGGAGTGAAAACGGCCGATGAGGCCGGCCCCGATGATGCCGACTTGTGGTCTGCCGACTTGTGGTCTCATGTGTGCCTCACGTATTGGGCGCCCAGCCGTGCGCTCCTGCAGTTAGTATCGGCGCGAGCTGGCACAGCCACGCGAAGCGGGCACGCTACGACCAGGGAAGAGCTTTGGGCAGGAATGTGGGGCGGACTTCGCCGTCGGCGAGGATGGAGACGACCTCCATGCGACTAAAGAGATCCGAATTGACGGCTTTGACCGTCGCGCCGGCGGTTTCCAGTTCGCCGTACTCGTAGCTGCCGATGAGGCCGACGACGCGCAGGTCGACATCGAGCGCGCCTAATGCCTCGTTGGCAGCGGCTAGGCGCTTGCGCACGCTGCGGCGCACGAGGATGCCGTCGGTGGGATCGATGTTAGGAGGGGCGGCGACAATGGCGACGCCAGAGCGTGAGTCCGAATCGTGCAGACGCTGGAGGGTCCAGGAGTCGTCGACATCGAAGTTGGCTGCTTGGCCGACATCGATGCTGTGCGAAAGGCTGCCGATGTCGCTCCAGAGCCGCTCTCGCGCTTCGCCGTCTTGGGTGAGGCGGTGGATGGCGGTGCTATCGACGTGGAAGGTGCCGTTGACGTTCTCCGTGATGCGGGTCCACCAGCGATTGAGCCCGCCGATGACGGACGCGTAGCCGCCCTCCTCACGCAGTTTGGCGAGCTTGAGCGTGACGGGGAACGTCACCTCCGTGCGCGCGTCCTCGGGCAGGGAAGAAACGCCGGCCTGGACGCGCTGGACGAAGAAGCTGGCGTCTGGCTCCTCACCGGGAACCATTGCGCGCGGCGGCACCCAAAGCAGGAAGGAGCCGCCGCCGCTGCTGAGCCGGCTCTCCATCTTGGTTAGGTGGGCGTCCCACGCGCCGTCCTCTTCCCAGAGCGGGGCGACGTAGATGCCGAGCGTGTGGTCGCCGTCCGACGAGATGAAGGCGCCGCCAGATGCCTGAGGAGGGGAGAACCCGGCCTCGAAGCGCTGGTTCAGGAAGTTGATCAGCAGGCGGGCGCTGGAGACGGAAGCTAGCTCTGTCGACATCAAGTAAATGGTAGCAAAGGCCGACCCTTCGCGAACGGGTCGTCTAAAATGGTGGAGGGGCCAAAGGGAGCGACTATCTTGCTAACGACGCGGTTCACTGAGCTGTTCGACCTGAAGTACCCGATCATGTCCGCGCCCATGAGCGGCCACAGCGGCGGCACGCTGGCGGCGGCCGTCTCGGAGGCGGGAGGGCTTGGCAGTTTCGGCGGGACGGACGAACGAGGGCCCGACTGGGTGCGCGAGCAAATCGAGATCATCCGAGGGCGGACCGACAGGCCGTTCGCTGTGGGCTTCATCACGCCACTGATGTCGCTGCTGGAGGCGAACTTCACTGCTGCGCTTGAGGAGAAGGCGCCAGCAATAGTCCTGTCGTTCTCCGATCCGCAGCCGTGGCTTCGAATGGCGAAGGACGCCGGCGCGCTTGTCATCTGCCAGGTGCAGTCGATGGAAGGCGCGGAGCTGGCGGTGGCCGGCGGCGCGGACGTGCTGATCGCGCAGGGGAACGAGGCGGGCGGCCACTGCGGCACGGCAGCGATGCTGCCGCTCTTGGTACGGATCGCCGGGCGTTATCTCGAACTACCAGTGCTGGCGGCCGGAGGTATCGCGACGGGCCGGGCGCTGGCAGCCGTGCTGGCGGCGGGCGCGGATGGCGCGAGCTTGGGGACGGCGTTCCTGGCGACACCCGAGGCGATCGAGGTGCCGGAGGTCTACAAAGAGCGCGTCGTTCAGAGCGACGGCGAAGATACGGTCTTCACGAAGGTGTACGACCTGATCGATGGGCTGCCGTGGCCGGAAGAGATCGGATCTCGCGTGTATGCGAACCAGTTCGTGCGCGAGTGGGACGGCCGCGATCGAGAGATCGTCGACCAGCGCGAGGCGCTGCGTGAGAAGACGTCCGCGGCGTATCGGAAGGACCCGGAGGTTGCGGCGGTCTATATGGGCGAGTCGGCCGGTGACGTCGACTCGATACGGCCGGCGGTTGAGGTGCTGACCGACATCTGCGAGGGCGCCGAGGAGCTGTTGCAGCGGCCTAACTCGTAATACGGAAGACCGGGTGGTCAGGCGCGATCTTCGCCAACTCTACTGGCGTGGCGTTCTCATCGACTCCGAACCACTCCTTCGTTACGTTGGACCAGTTCTGCAGATACGCCCCTATGATGGCTGGCTTCGCGGCGTTGTCGAGGACCTCCGTCGCCTTGATCGTTTCGCGCTTCGAGCCGAGGCGAAGCTCGCCTTCGCCGGCGGCACGCAAGTTGCGCACCCACTCCGTATTGCCGCGTGGCGCAACGAGGTAACGCGCGCCCTCGTGGTCGAGCGGGTTCACGGGCACGGAGCGGGGCTCACCGCTCTTCCTGCCCTTTACAGTGAGAGTGTTCGCCCCGCCTGCGCTGATGCCGAGTCGCGTCAGCAACATGATCATCACGTTGCCGATCGATTTCGAGAGAAAACTGGGCTTGTCGTACTTGGGCATGGCGGCCTCCTTGCGCGTTGGCGGCTAGATGTTGGAGCGTGACTGGCCGCCATCGACGTTGATGCAGGCACCGGTCACCCAACTAGCCTGGTCCGAACAGAGAAAGACTACCACGTTGGCGATCTCCTCTGGCGAGCCGAAGCGCCCTAAGGGGATGTTCTCCTCGATGAACTTGGCCATGCCCTCCGGATCCTCCTCCAGCCGTCGCCCCCACGAGCCACCGGAGAAGGCGATCGAGCCCGGCGCAACGGCGTTGACGCGGATGTCAGGCGCCAGCTCGAGGGCCATAGCCTTGGCGTGGCCGTTCATGGCCGATTTGATCGCGTTGTATGCGATAGGGCCGCCGGACTCACGCCCGTAGATCGACGTGATGTGGACGACGCTGCCGCCGCCGGAGGCGCGCATGTGCGGCACCGCCGCACGAGTGGCGCGAGCGGCCGCGAGCAAGTTCGATTCGTAGATGGCGTTCCAGATCTCGTCGGTGTCATCGCTTCCGCGCACCCCGGCATTGTTCACAAGAATATCGAGCCGACCAAAGCGGTCGACCGTGTCCTGGATCAGGCGCTCGATGTCGGCGGCCTGTGTGACGTCGGCAACGATGCCGAGCGCTTCGGTAGATTCGGCTAGCTCCGCTTCGGTCGCCCGCAGCGCTTCTTCGGTGCGCGCGCAGATGGCGACGCGGCAGCCCTCGGCGGCGAGCGCGAGGGCGATCGAACGTCCGATTCCACGGCTGCCGCCGGTGACGATGGCTACTTTGTCCGTGAGACCGAGATCCATGGTGCAGTCTACACCTGATCGTAGCGGAAGCAATTGGTCGTGTGGTCGTTGACCATACCGACAGCCTGCATGAAGGCGTAGCAGATGGTGGACCCGACGAAACGGAAGCCTCGCTTCTTGAGGTCCTTGGTGAACGCGTCTGACTCGGCCGTGGTGGCAGGGACCCGCGACATCGACTTGAAGCTGTTCTTCTTAGGCTTGCCGCCAACGAACTGCCAGACGTAAGCATCGAAGCTGCCGAACTCTCGCTGGACCGCGAGGAGCGCTTTTGCGTTGGAGATCGACGACGCGACCTTGAGGCGGTTGCGGATGATGCCGGGGTTGGCCAGCAGCTTCTCGACGCGTTTGGCGGTATAGTGCGCGACCTTCTTCGGATCGAAATTATCGAACGCCTTGCGATAGCTGTCGCGTTTGTTGAGCACGGTCTGCCAGCTAAGGCCCGCCTGGGCGCCTTCGAGGATCAGGAACTCGAAGAGGGCGCGGTCGTCGTGCAGGGGGACGCCCCATTCCTCGTCGTGGTAGGCCTGCATGAGATCGCTGGAGCCGCCCCAGTCGCAACGGATTTTCGTCTTGTCGCTCGCCATGGGGGAGTGGTTTTGGCCTACTCTAGGCCGAGCTGCTGGAGGTAGTCGTCGTCGATGGCCTGGAGGGTGCCGTTCTCGAGGAAGGCGTCGTAGGGGAGCTTGAGGGCGGCGCTGACGATGGGGCCCGGGACGGGTAGGGCGGGTTCCGTGGTGATGACGCGCTGCTCCTCCAATTCCTTCAGCTCTTCGTCCGAGATGCCGAGCAGGCCGCCCAGCACCTCCTGATTGTGCTGACCGAGTGTCGGCGCGGGACCGGCCGCCGACGCCTCGAACTCGTCGAACTTGGCGGCGAGGTGGCGGCCGACGAGACGCTTGCCATTGTGGGGCTGATCGACGATGTCGTACTGGCCGCGCTCCTTGAAGTGCGGGTCGAGCAGCGCACCCTTGCCGCTGAGGACCGGCGCGGCAATGACGCCCGCCTTCTGAAGGTGGTGGAACGCCTGATAATGGTCCTGGGTCTTGATCCATCCGGAGATCAGCTCGTCCAGCCGATCGTGGTGTTGCTGGCGTCCCTCAAGGCTGGAGAAGCGGTCGTCAGCGGCCCAGTCGCTGTGGCCGGTGGCGTCGCAGAAGGCGGCCCAGTCTTCGTCGGACTCGATCGAGATGACGATCCAGTTGTCGTCGCCGGCGCAGCGGTAGCAGCCCTGTGGGGCGGCCCACGGGCTGCGGTCGCCGATGCGCGTTGGCAGGCGTTGGTTCATGGCGTAGTCCATGAGCGCGGCGCCCGTCATGGGGACGGCGGCTTCCTGCTCCGATAGGTCGATGTATTGACCCTTGCCGGTGCGGCGCTTGTAGTGAAGCGCCGCAAGCACGGCGCCCGCGCCGAGGAAGCCGCTGTAGGGGTCCGTGAACGAGAGCCCGCTGCGCATCGGCGGGCCGTCCTTGTAGCCGGTGAGTTGCGAGACGCCGGAGGAGGGCTCCAGGCCCATGCCGTAGGCCGACCAGTCCGAGTAGGGGCCGTCCTGGCCGTAGCCGGAGAGCGAGATCATGATGATGTCCGGTTTGACCTGTTTCAGGTGGCCGTAGTCGAGTTCGAAGGCGCGCATGACGCGGGGCGTGAAGCTCTCCGCGACGACGTCGGACTGCGCGACGATGTCGCGCAGAATCTCGCGACCGCGTTCCTGCGCGAGGTCGACGACGATCTCCCGCTTGCCAGCGTTGCGGATGGTGAAGTAGAGCGCGCGCTCCCAGGGGACGTCCTGGCCATCGTTGTCGGTGTGGATGAGGTTGCGGGTGATGTCGAGGCGGTTGGGCGACTCCATGCGGATGACGTCGGCGCCGAGGTCGGCGAGGATGCGGGTGCAGGCGGGGCCGGCGAAGACCTGCGTGAGGTCCATGACGCGGACGCCTTCGAGCGGCTTAGGCATCGAACTCTCCGTTGTGCTCGCCGAGGGTGGGCGCTCGACTGATGGAAGGCGGCGTCTCGGTCATGCGGAAGGGCGGGCCCGCGTAGGTCAGCTCTCCGGCCTCCGGATGATCGATCTCCTGGAAGTAGCCGCGCGCCTGGAGGTGCTCGTCCTCGACAAGGTCCTTGACGGTGGGCACGGGCGCGAACGGCATGCGCAACGCCTGGGCGAACTCTACGATGTCCTTGGCTTCCTTCGTGTCCAAGAAGGGCTGGATCAGTTCGTTCACTTCCTTCCAGCGGATCATGCGCTCCTGACCGCTCTGGAAGAGCGGGTGCTGGTCGAGTTCCGGGTCCTCCATGAGCAGCGCCATGGAAGAGACGGCGCCATCCTGGGTGAGGCCGCGCTGGGGAAAACCGGCGGCGCCCGGTACGACGACGACGTAACCGTCCTTGCAGGACATGATGTCCATGGGGTAGCCGAAGACGTGCCGCGAGTAGTAGCGCCGCCGGATGGCGCCTTGGAAGGCGTACATGCCGGCGTTGTATTCGTCGGCGCAGGCGGCGGCTTCGGCGAGCGACACGTCGACGTGCTGACCGTTGCCGTGCTCGGCCCGATAGGCGAGCGCGGCAAGGGCGCCGATCCAGGCGTGTATGCCCGCGATGTAATCGGCCGGCGTACCGCCTGTCGTGAGAGGCTCGCGGTCGGGGTCGCCCGTGTTGTACATGATGGTGCTCATGGCCATGGCGGTGAGGCTGTTGCCACGGTAGTCCTTGTACGGGCCTGTGCAGCCGAACGCAGTGACAGATACGTAAACGAGGTTGGGCAGGTCGCCCTTGAGATCGTCGTGGGCGAGGCCGAGTTCGGCCATGCTCGTCTGGCCGTCGCCCTCGACGAGGACATCCGCCTCGGCGAGCAGCTTCTCAAGCAGCGAACGACCGGCGTCCGCCTTGAGGTCGAGTGTCACGCTCTTCTTACCGGTGTTGAGATGAAGGAAGAGGCCACTCTTCTCAGGATCGGGCTCGTCGTCGGGGAAGGGGCCGAACTTCCGCGAGACGTCACCGTCGGGCGGTTCGACCTTGATGACTTCCGCTCCGAGGCTGGAGAAGAGCTTGGTGCAGTAGGGCCCGGCGATGCCCTGGGTGAGGTCAACGATGCGAAGGTCTGAAAGGCTTCCTTCAGCCATGCTCTCCTCCGTCAGTCTGCTGCGTATGCGATGTGCGTTTCCGCATCTTACCCACGGCTGAGACTGCGGGCAACACGGTCTCCATTGAACCTATTGTGTGATGTAGTTCATAGAGGAGGTGGCTGCCTGGCTGGTAACGTAGGGGTGCAGGCATCGGAGTTCACACATGTTACCTCCTCCGAGGGTACGGACCCTCCCTGCAGAGCAGTTGCCCGCATCGGACTATCCTTCCTACCCCACCACCAGTTGTCCGGTGCGGGCTTGCACTTTCCCAGAATTTCCCAGGAGATGCTGAGGCAATGTGAGCCAGGTCATATAGACGATCAAACACAGATGGTAACTTAAGCAAAGAGCACGGGAACCAGAAATACGACCTCCTGTATCCCTAGGCTTACGCGCGGCTTGGGCCGCGTACCCTGAGAAGTCCGCTTCTCGTCTCCCGGAGCGGGCCTCTCGCCGTCTAGAGCAGAAGTCTCTTGGGAGCCGAGCCAGCGGCCCGGCGGACGTTATGGGCGAGGTAGCGCTTGTACCGGCCTTCTTCGATCTCTTCAACAGAGCAGCGGTCAGCGCGCGATAGCGCTCGCTCGACCCGCTCAGCGAAGGCGCGGTACGCATCGTGGGTGTCGTCGTGGATGGCGAACGTGCCCTTCGCGTGGACAGCGACGGCTAGCTGTCGCTCGCATAGCGCGAGCAGCCAGCCGAGCGTTAGCTCTGTCCAGCCCACGTGAAAGCTGCTGTCCGCGAAGGTGAGTGCGAGCCGCCGGTTGTTGGACTCGGGGCCGATGAAGAGGGTAGTGGCCCCGAAGCTGGGCCGGGCGAGTTCGCTGGCTGGCCGATAGACGCGGCGCAGCTTTGCGTCGCCGGCGAGCGTGCCGCCGGCGAAGTAGCGGCCGAGGCCGAACTCGAAGGCTTTGTGTTCAACGTTGGGCGTGAAATTGGTGGCCAGCCATTCGATGAAGAGATCCATCTCCGATGCGTGAAGTTGGTGTTGCGCGGCGATGAACTCGCAGGCGGAGCGAACGAGCGGCGCACACGACCCATACGACCCGCGCGTCGCGAGCGCGCAGCCATCCGCCAAGGCGGAGAAGGTGCGTGACCAGAGGCCCATCAACGCGGCGTAGGGATGCTTTCGAAAACGTGAGGACGAAGCATCGCGAACGATCTTGAGCTGGAGGTTCATGCCTTCCTCGAACAGCCCGATGTCGCCGCCGAGGACGAACCCGGTCTGGCGGTGGGCGTCCAGAGCGGGGCCGGACGCGGTGGGCTTATCGGGAAGCGCGTAGGCGTTCGGGAACGGGATGGAGGAGACGCGAATCAGGGGCGTAGGTGGTTTAGCCATGCGCCGATTCTAGGCCGCGGATGGCTGGCGGCGCAACTGATAGGAGCGGCGCCGTCAACGGCAGCTATGGCGGAACTGGAGGAGCACGCCCAGGATGTCGTTCTGGAGGTCTATCGCGCCGTCCGGCGACGTCATGTTCCAGGGATGAGGACCTATAGACGGACCTCTATCGAAGGAGGCGTCGTAAGGCGCCACTCCCGTCGGCGAGAAGTGCTGAATCACGCCTAGGATGTCATTCGCGAGGTCGATGGTTCCGTCTGGGACTTCTCCACTTGGCCCACTTACATCGTAAAAGTCCCAAGGATTGAGCGGGTCGCGGCCGCCTCCTTCGCTTGGCAGCGCAAAGAGCTCTCTGCCATCTCCGCAGCCATCGCCGTCAGTGTCCGCATCGAATGGATCGGTGCCGTATGTAGCGATCTCGTCTTGGTCGGTCAGGCCATCCTGGTCGGAGTCAGTACTCTCCGACGAATTGTCAGGCGTGGGAGATGGCGTTCGCGTAGCCGTTGGCGGCACAGGTGTCGCGGTGTTCGGCGGAGTGGGTGTGTCCGTGGGCGGTACCGCTGTTGGAGTTGCCGTGGGCGGCGTTGGTGTCGCGGTGTTCGGCGGAGTGGGTGTGTCCGTCGGCGGTACAAGTGTTGGAGTTGCCATGGGCGGCGTGTCAGATGGGGCTGGCGTGTCGGATGGTGTTGGCGTGTCCGATGGCGCCGGCGTCACGTCCGCGCACGTCACCCCCACACAAAGGATGGGTTCAGCGATGCCATCCGGGTCGCCGCTGGCGCCGCCCGCGCTACCCTGCGGTGCGCTTGCCTCAATGAGGGAGTTCTCGACAGCCTGAACGCCCGCTGCGTCGGTAGGGGTACCGGACTTCAGGATGTGGAGGGCGGCGGCGCCTGCCACATGTGGGGAAGCCATGCTGGTACCGCTCATATAGGCGTACCCACCAGTGAAATATGTCGAGCGGATGCTGACGCCGGGCGCGGCGATGTCGACGACGGAGCCGTAGTTGGTAAAGCTGGCGAACGTGTCGTCGGCTCCGTAGCCATGTGATGGCCCGAGGCCGCCCGGCAGGCCGTCCGTATCGACGATTGCCGAGACGGTCGTTGCGCCCGAACAGTTGGCGGGGCTGGTGCCGCCCGCGTCGGTGCCGGAGTTGCCGGCCGCTACCGCATAGAACACGCCCGCGGCTACTGAGTTGGCGATGGCGCTGCAGAGCGCATCGCTATTGCCGCCACCGATGCTCATGTTCGCGACCTCGATGGTCTCCGCATTCGCGGTGACCCAATCGACGCCGGCGATGACGTCGGACATGCAGCCCCTGCCGTCAGGGCTGAGGACTCTGACGGCCCAGATGCGGGCCCCGGGTACTAGTCCGACGACGCCGATGTTGTTGTCGCGCGCCGCGATCGTGCCCGCGACGTGGGTGCCATGGCCGTGGCCGTCCTCCCAACTGCTGGTGTTGGCGCCGCAGAGAATCCACGACTCGATCTGTCCGAGATAGGAGGCAAACCCGCCCACGACATTGAGGTCGGCGTGATCTGAGTCGGCGCCGGTGTCGATGACGGCGATGTCGATGTCTGCCGCGTTGTCAGCGCCGTCGATCGCGGCGTTGGCGTTCTCATCCGCGCCGACGCGCGTGATGCCTGACGGGAGGGCTTGGTCAGCCACGGTGACGAGCCGGTCGGGCTCGATGGAGGTGACGAATGGGTGGTCGTCGAGGCCCTCCGCGATTTCGTCTGAGAATGCGCCCGCAAAGCCTCGCACGGCGCTGTCATAGGTGTGGACAACGGTCGCGTCCTTCCGAGTGTTGAGGAGGGAGCCAAAGAGCTCCGGACTGACACCATCGCGCAAGGTGACGATGTACCGATTCGGGATGTAGCCTGGGCTCTTGGCAGCGACCACTCTAGTGTCCGCGCCGGTGCTCTGCCAGACGCTAACGAACACGAGAGCGGCCAGGAGGCTCAATAGGAACAGCGGGCGGAACCCTAGGCGTGGGCGCCGTTGGTTGGGCATGCTACCTCTCATGGTGGAGCCGCTTGCAGTTCCCACCAAACATACACTGCCAGGCCGTCTATCTCTAGTGTTCGGCCGATTCCGCGAGAGGTGAGATTCCTTGCCGTGGGTGGCGTGTCTGGTATACTCCCGCTGGGCTAGCGGCCCCCCAATGCCGCTCCAAGGGAAAGGAACGTGCGCCCCGTGTTCTCGGGGCGCGAACTATGCCAGCATTCGTAGTCATTGGTGGCCAGTGGGGCGATGAGGGCAAGGGCAGGATGGTGGACCTGCTAGCTCAGGATGCCTCGATTATCGCGCGCTATTCGGCGGGCGACAATGCGGGCCACACGATCATCAACCACATGGGCAAATTCGCCCTCCACCTGGTGCCCGCGGGCATCTTCTACCCGGAAAAACTCTGCCTGATCGGCAATGGAGTGGTGATTAACCCGGCGGTACTGCTGGACGAGATCCACCAGTTGGAAGAGCGCGGCGTGAGCACCAAGAACTTGTTCGTGAGCGATAGGGCGCAGGTGTTACTGCCGTACCATCAGGTGCTGGATGAGTTGGAGGAGCGAGCGCGGGGCGATGCGGCAATAGGGACGACGAAGCGCGGCGTGGGCCCGGCGTTCGTAGACAAGATCGCGCGCCGGGGCATACGGATGGCCGATCTGCTTGAGCCTGACGCGCTGCGTGCGCGGCTGGAGCAGGTGCTGCCGGAAAAGAACGCGGTGCTCGTGAAGCTATATGACGCAGAGCCGCTCGAATTCGAGGAGCTGTTCGACGCGTTCGTGGAGTTCGGCTGCGAGCTGAAGCCATACGTGCGCGACACTTCGTCGATCGTCCGGGATGCCATCGACAATGGCGAGCAGGTCCTGCTTGAGGGAGCACAGGGCAGTCTGTTGGACGTGGACGCGGGCACGTATCCGTTTGTGACGTCCTCAGCCCCCTCTCCGCTCGCGGCGGGCGCGCCGGTGGGCATCGGTATTGGCCCGACGCAGATAGAGCGGGTCGTGGGCGTGTATAAGGCGTACATGACGCGGGTCGGGGCGGGCCCGATGCCGACAGAGCTAGACGACGAGACCGGCGATATCCTGCGCCGGGAGGGCCCCGCGCCGGAGTTCGGCGCGACGACGGGCCGTCCGCGACGCTGCGGTTGGTTCGACGGAGTCGCCTCGCGGTACAGTGTGCGCGTGAACGGCGTGACCGGTGCGGCACTCACGCGGCTGGACGTGCTCGACAACTTCCCAGCCATCGAAGTGTGTTCCGCGTATGAGCTGGATGGCAACCAGATCGATTCGTTCCCACCCACGATGACACAACTGAGCCGCGTGAGGCCGGTGTTCGAAGAGCACGAAGGCTGGCAGGCGGCCACCGCGGACGTGCGCAAGTTTGACGACCTTCCCAAGCAGGCCCAGTCGTACGTTAAGCGGATCGAAGAGCTTCTGGGCTGCCCAATCGAGATGGTTTCGGTCGGGCCGGAGCGCGAGCAGATCATCATCAGGTAGGAAGGAGTCCGGGCGATGGGCGAAGCAGTCAATCCTTGGATACACATCCTGGCCGCTACGATTTGGGTGGGACCGCAGGTCTTCATGTTCGTTGCCGCCGTGCCGGCGGTGCGGACAATCGAAGACATGCAGATCCGCGCTGGGGTGATGCGGGTGATCACTACTCGCTTCAACTACCTGGCTTGGGGGGCGCTAACGGTGTTGGTTATCACCGGCATCGCGAACCTGTACGAACACGATGCTCCCGTAAGCGAACTATTCGACGAGAACTTCGGCGTCATCTTCCAGTTCAAGATGACGTTCGTAATCATTGCGGTCGTTCTAACTGCCCTACACAGCTTCGTGCTCGGTCCCCGAGTACTCCAGATGCAGGAATCGGTCGCGGACGACGAGGAGATCGCCCCCGTGCGTCGGTGGTCGATTATCGTCTCCGCCTTAAACGCGGCGGTAGCGCTAACCATCCTGTTCCTTGCCGCGCTGTTGGGCAGTGACTTTGCTCATCAATAGTAAGCCAGATTGACACGCTCCTGACGCCTGCCTAAGCTGAGTCTGCGATGGACCTTGGCATCATTGGGCTGGAGCTTGCGGGGAAGACGACGGTCTTCAATGCCGTCACGCGTGGAAGCGCTCACGCAGGTTCGTTCGGCGGCCTGGAGCCGAGCATCGGTGTGGTGAAGCTGCCAGATGAGCGCCTGGACAAGCTTTCTGCGCTCTACCATCCAAAGAAGACCACGTACATTGAGACGCGTTTCCTGGACTTTCCCGGAGGCCTGACGGTGCGCGACGAAGGGCCAACGGCGGCGCATCTGGCCGCGCTCTCCCAATGTGACGCGCTGGTGCACGTGGTCCACGCGTTCGACAACGAGGCCGTGCTAGCGTCAGGGGATCGCGTCGACCCGCATCGAGACATCGCCAACGTGGACCTAGAGCTGGCTTTCGCCGACGCCGCGACGCTAGAGCGCAGGCAGGCGAAGTTGAAGGCGAATCTGCAGGCAGGCAAGGCGGACGACCGCGCCGCTGAGGAGCGAGAACTGGCGTTGGTCACGCGTCTGAAGGAGGGTCTCGACCGCGAGGAGCCGCTGCGGAGCCAGGAGCTGTCCGCGGACGAGAAGAAGATCATCAGCGGATACGTCCTCTTGACAAACCGGCCGCTGCTTCTGGTGATTAACGTGGACGAGTCAGACGCAGTGCGCGCCGCCGAGACCGAAGCGGAATTTGCCGAGCGATATGCGGATGCGCCAGGCGTCGAAGTGGCAGCACTGTGCGCGAAGCTCGAGCAAGAGTTGGGGGAGCTATCCGAGGAGGACGCCGCTGAGTTTCGACGCGAACTGGGCGTCGGCGAAGATGGCGTTGCGCGAATGGTAGCCGCGGCGCAGCGGGCGATGGGGCTGCTGACGTTCTTCACGGTCGGCGAGCCGGAGGGTCGCGCGTGGGCGCTTGCCAAGGGCTCGACGGCGCTAGATGCCGCAGGTCAGATTCACACGGACATCTCACGCGGCTTTATCCGCGCTGAAGTGATCGGCTGGGATGAGCTGCTGGAGTGTGGCTCGCTGCCTGAGGCGCGCAAGCGTGGCTTGTTGCGCACCGAGGGAAAGCAGTACATCGTGCAGGACGGAGACACGATGCTGATGCTGTTCAACGTATGAGCGCCGCGGACAGCATCGCTCAGGAGGTCCTGCGTGCGGCGAGGGGGGGCACACCCGTGGCCGTGGCGACGGTGATCCGCGCGCCCGAAGGCGGTCCGGCGGTGGGTACCAAGCTGCTGGTGAAGGCCGAGGGCGAGAGGCTGGGCTCGCTCGGCGGCAGCGCGTTGGAAGAGGCGGTGGCGGAAGATGCCCGGGCAGCGCTCGATCGCCGGCCGCGCATCCAGGTGGAGGCGCTCCGGTACGGGGCGGATGGCTCGCGCGCGAAGCAGGGCGCCGACATCGAAGTCATGATCGAGGTGACGGAGAGCCCGGTGTCGCTGCTGATCGTCGGCGGCGGGCACATCGGCCAGTCGCTGGCCGCGATTGGCGCTGAGGCTGGCTTCTTGGTCGCGGTGTTGGACGATCGCGAGGCCTTTGCAAACAGCGAGCGTTTTCCATCGGCGGACCGGGTGATCTGCGGCGATATTACTGAGGAGCTAAAGCGCTATCCAATCGACAGATCGACCTATATCGTGCTGGTGTCTCGCGGACACAAGCAGGACGAAGAGGGGCTGCGCATCGTGGTGGAGTCGGATGCGGCGTTCGTGGGCATGATCGGGAGCAAGCGGCGTGTCAGTACCGTGCTGACGCACATGGCCCGCGAAGGGATCGCTCGCGATGCGCTGGAGCGGGTGCATACGCCGATTGGCCTCGATATCGGGGCTGAGACGCCGGAGGAGATCGCCGTGAGCATCGTCGCGGAGATCATCGCGGTGCGGCGCGGCGGAACGGGCGCTAAGATGTCAGACGTGCGAAAGGCGCGAATAGGGGAGTGACGCTCGACGGCTCATAGGGAGCCAGGATCAGCATTGCTTGCAAAGCCTGGATAGAACATCGCTGGAAAGAAGGCTGCCATGACATCGACGGACTACGACATCATCACGGTGGGTGGTGGACTGGGAGGAGCGTCACTGGCCAAGGTGATGGCCGAGCACGGTTCTCGCGTGCTCGTCATCGAGCGTGAGACGGAGTTCAAGGACCGCGTGCGTGGCGAGGCGATGTCGCCCTGGGGCGTGGCAGATGCGCGACGGATCGGCATTCTGGACACGCTCATGGAAGCGGGAGGGCACGAGTTGCCAAGAGCGACCGCGTACGCCGGCCAGATGCAGATCCAGGAGCGCGACCTGGTGGCGACGACGCCGGATGGCATGCCGATGCTTGCGTACTACCATCCGCGCGCTCAGGAATCGCTCATCGCCGCCGCTGCGAAGGCGGGAGCCGAGGTGCGGCGTGGAGCGAAGGCTTCTCTTGTGACTCCAGGCGAGACTCCTAGCGTCGTGGTGGAGCGTAACGGCGAGAAGGAAAAGCTGACGTGCAGGCTGGCCGTCGGCGCCAACGGCCGCGGATCGCCGGTGCGTGGCTGGGGAGGCTTCGCGGTCAAGCACGACAAAGATCACTTGCTCGTCGCCGGTCTGCTCTTCGCCGGCATGCCGGCGGATGAAGATGCGAACCGTATCGTGTTCAACTTCGAGATCGGCCACGGGGCGCTGCTGTTTCCGCAGGGTGGCGGACGTGTGCGAGCGTACACGGTCTTGCAATCCGCTGCGAGCAACCGGTTCCAGGGAGCGAAGGACGTACCCCGCTTTATTGAGGACGCTGTAGGCTCCGGGATGCCCGCCGAACTCTTCAAAGGCGCCAAGGCCGAAGGACCGCTGGCCACGTTCGACGGTGCGGACGCCTGGGTCGACCATCCGTACAAGGACGGGGTGGCGCTCATTGGGGATGCGGCGGCGAGCAGCGACCCCAGCTGGGGCCAGGGGTTGGCGTTGACGACGCGGGACGTCCGCGTTCTGACGGACGAACTGAAGGCGACGGACGACTGGGATGCCGCCGGGTACGCATACGCGAAGGAGCACGACAGGCATTTCGGCGTGATCCACCAGGTTTCCAACTGGATGTCTGAGTTGTTTTATACGGTCGGCCCGGAGGCGGACGCGCGCCGCGCAAAGGCGCTGCCACTCATCGCTCAGGACGGAGACCGGATACCGGACGCCAACCTCGGCGGGCCGGATATTGAGGTCAACGAGTCGATGAAGAGGCGGATGTTCGGCGAAGACGGCTACTGAGCTGGAAGCTCAGTAGCTTGCAGTTTCTTTGAAACTGCTTGGCCGGCTCGCTAGGGCAGGCCGCTGACTGTGACCTGTCCCTCGCTGAAGAGCAGCGTGTACGTGTGGTTCAGTTCGAGTTCTTCCGTCTGGTCCTCAAAGACGTTATCTATGAAGTCCTCGACGAGGTCCGTGAGCAGGTCAGGCAGGCCACCAACCTCGATCTTGTCGACGTCGGCATCGGCGACGTCTCCGGTGAGTATCAGCGTCCCTGAGGTGAGGACGTCGATGTCGCCGGGCACGAAGGGGATGTCGATCTTGGCTGAGGCGGACGCGGTGCCGTCTTCGAAGCAGATCAGGATGTCTTCGATTGGGGCATCTTGCTCCTCCAGCCAGCTGTTGGCACGCGAGGTGACTTCACTCTCGGTGAAGGTGGCGGACGCAGGCTGACCTGCTTCGAGCGTGGCATTAAGGGCGTCCCATTTCTCCCGGTACTGGCTGGCGAGTTGGTCCGACGTGGTGATGGGCCGGTTCTCATCCTCGCAGGTGCCTGGGCTGCCGGCGATGGCGACGAATAAGAAGGTCACGGCTGCGATGGGCGTGGCGAGTACGAGAAACCCCAACAGCGTGGCGATGAGCCGGAACGGGTTTAGCATGGAGCGCCTGGACTCTGCCTGGCTTTATTCCTCGTCGTCGTGGTCGTGCTCCTCGTGCGATTGGGATGGAGTAGGCAGGGTCACTTCGCCCTTCTCGCCACGCGGGCCCGAGCGGCGCGGCGGCAGCGCTTCCACAAGTTCTTTTAGCTGAGCAAGCGTCTTAGCTGCGCCAGAGGCGCTCATGTCGACGGCGAGGAGCATAACGCCCGAGTCGCGGAGCGACAGGAGGTCCTCGCGGCTAGCATTGGCGCCAGGTGACATGAGCAGTGGCTTGCGACCGAGTCCGGTGATGCGCTGTAGTTCCATCTGCCGCCCGATGGTAAAGGCGCCGGGTGGTGTGTCGAGAACGAGCGCGTCGACGGGCAGTGGTTCGACGGTCCGGAGCTGGATGTCCGAGATGTCTTCATCGACTTTGAGGAGGAAAGTGAGGTCTTCGGTCTGCAGGGCGCTGGCTGGCGCCGCGCTGTCCAAGACGACGAAGTCGATCCCGTGTTCGCTGAGAGCGTCGAGTTTGGCCGCGTCGTTCGCGATGAGGCCGCACGGGTTGCCGGCCGCGACCTCGGCCGCTGCTTTGATGTCAGCATCATCGGGGCTCCCGGAGAGCAAGATTACGCTGGCGCCCGCGGCGATTGCGTCGCCCGCCGCGGCCTTCCAGCCTTCGCCGATCCGCGCCACGATGATCATGCTGGGCGCGGCCTTAGAGCGCGCGGACGCGAAGCCCAGGGGCGCGGACTTAGGCCGCGTTGCGCGCTGGATGAGGTCTGCCAGCTTCGCCATGGTGGGGGCCTTCTCGGCCCGGCTAGCCGCCCTTCTCTTGTTTGATCGCCTCGATTAGCGGCGTCATGACCTTCGCAAAGTCCTCGGCGATGCCGAAGCGCGCGGACTTGAAGATGTTGGCGTCAGCGTCTTTGTTGATCGCGACGATGTTCTTGGAGCCGGAGCAGCCGGCCATGTGCTGGCTGGCGCCGGAGATGGCGACGGCGATATAGAGCGTTGGGC
>QIFC01000004.1 GCA_003228685.1 Chloroflexota bacterium | reverse complement strand
CGGGGTACGCCTCTACGTTGATGTCTAAGAGCGCACTGTCCGTGTAGCAGAACGGGCGGACGACAATGCTGTTGTCGCTCGGGTCGTGCTGGATGTCGGCGCGGCAGAAGAAGTAGGCGCCGGGGTCGTTCTCCACGCACTGGTCAGTCAGGCAGTCGCCGCGTCTGGCCGTTACGAGGAGGTCGTAGACGCCGCTCAGGTCGACATCGTTCGCGTTGGCGAACGAGTCGGACGGGTTCTGCGGGTCGTCCCCGCACTTCCCGATAGCCTTCGGGTCCAGCTCCTGTTCGTCCGTGCAGCCGTCACCGTCGAAGTCGATGGTCGTAGCGCCGGGCTTCGGGCCTGGGCGCCACGGCACCGGGTTCGGGTTGACGTTGGTCCCGCCCTTGTCGTTTACCTGGATGGACTGAATGACATAGTCCTCGAAGTTCGCGTCGCCCTTGGGCGTCAGGTTCGTGCAGTTCTCGTTGTTCTGGTTGTACCAGATGCTCACGGTGCCGTTGGAGACCCTGTCCACCTGGGTGTCCTTGTTCGTGTCGCCCGTCGTGTCCGCCATGACTGTCGCGGTACTATTCGGGTCCAGAATGGTGGCTGTCGAGATGATGTTCGGGCCCGTGCCCGAGGTCGCGGGACCGGTGTCCTCGAAGCAGGACGTGACGATCGTGCAGTCAACCGAGCCGCAGACGTCCGCCGGGGATGCGTCCGCCGACGCTCGGCGCCAGGCTCGTGTACGGCGGCGGCGGCGGCGGGCCGGCTATGGCGTCCGCGCCCGTCTCCGATGGGTTATTGAGCTGGCCGTTCGACGAGCCCTCGCCGACGATGCACTGCGGCGGGTCCCGGTCGGCAAGCTCTTCACACGTGTCGTTCCAGGTCGGCGGCACGTCCGGGTTCGGCGCTACGCCGCCGTCCGCGACGTCGATGTTGCACTGGAGATACACGGTGAGTGCGTCGTCAGGCGCGTGGTCTGTCTTGGAGATGCAGTAGAACAGACCGATGTTGGTGTTGATGGGGTCGAACCCAGGAAGGGTGACGATCAGGTCTGAGACGCCGGCCGTGCTGCCGGTGTTATCGACGTTCTTCTTGAAGCCGTTCTCCACGTAGAAGTTGTTGCACTTCAGCGTCTGGAGGTTGCAGTTGTTCGGATAGGCCCAGACGGTGCCCGTGAAGCCTGAGACCTTATCCGCTCCCAGTTCGTCTTGGAGCTTCTCAATGAACGTCTGCCCCTTCGCTTCATCCGCGACGCTGCAGCTGACGAACTTCAGGGTCTTGATCTTCCCCGCTACCGCGGCCACGAACTTGGCCTTGTTATCGATCTGCGTTGTCGCGATATCGGGGGGAACCGGCTCGTCAATTATCTGGTTGCTGATGATGTCCTGGCCGATATTCTGTTTCCCAGGGGCAGCGTGATCGGCGATCAGCACGTTCAGCGGGTTACTTCCGTTGCCGGTATACGCGGCGTTGATTGCTGCGATCGCATCTTGCAGAGTCAGCACCTTGGCTACCGGGCCGTTCAGGTCGCCCTTTCCTATGAGCTTCGTCACGATCTTGTTTGCTATGGCGTGATACCCGTTGTCAGGCCAGGCACCAACGATCGCGAGGTCCAGTTTCTTGTCATCGGGGACGAGGTTCGTGATCTTCGTGAGATCTGCCTCGTCCGGTTGGGGTGGGGTACCGCCGCCGCATCCCGGTTGCGCCGGGTCACCACCTGCGAACGTCGGACTGGAAGGAGCGGAGGCGAGCAGTACGACGAACGCCACCGCGACCGCTATGCCCAAGCCCAGCCAGAGTTTCATGTTTCCAATATGCATGTGCGTTGTTCCTCCTGTACTGCGGGGTCTATCTTCTATTGCGGGGGATGTTCGTGTGTCACTCAGGAACCAACTAGTTCCCGGAGCCCTTGAGTCCGCATTCTCTAAAGCCTGACTCCCCCTCCTTTCAGACCAGCCACAATCCTCACACGCACAGAGGACTCTAAAAGAGGACTCACAGAGACCACCCCACGGCGAACTCTGTAAGCCCTCTATTCAGCCTGCGTCTCCTGCCGTACCAGGCAACGCCGGCAAGCGCCATGGCGCCCAATGTAGTTGCGGCTCCCCCGGAGCCGGTTCGAGTTGACCAATTGATCGAAACGTTCTCATTCCCCGCCGGGCCGTGCGCGCGAATCGTTTATCGCGAAAAAGGGCCCAACGTCTCTATGACGCCGGGCCCTTGGCTGCTATTCTGGCATTGTGTCGTGGATGCCGATTGACCCGGTGTCCGCTTCATTTCCACACGGCTCCGCTAACTCCGGGGCCGTGTGGCGTTAACTGGTTACGTTAGCCAGCCACCTCCTTGCGAATGACAGCACAGAGCCGCCCTACCGAGCGGACTCTGTGAGTCCTCTGGTTGTTACTATTGCTATAGCTGTGGCTCCGCCGGAGCCCGTACTCTCCCATGCCATTCCACCAGGCCCCCACACTAGCACCAGGCGAGCGGTTTGTCAAGAGTCTGTACTGAACGAGTACAGAGTCGCCCAGTCGTTCTGCGACCACGGCGAAGGAGGGCGACCGCCAACAAGCCGAGCCAGGTCAGCTTGGGAGAAGGGCTAGCCCTTCTCCAAGCTGAACCTGCGGTTCAGCCGCGTGCCAGCAGTTGCGCAGCAACCGCAAGGTGACCGAAGGTCACCCGAAGAGCCCGATAATATCTCGGACCAGCTTCATCACGTGCTGGCGGCGCTCGGCGGGCGTGTTGCCGTTGCGCACGACAATCAGGTCCAGCGCGGGCACGACCATGATCATCTGGCCAACGTAACCACTCGCGAAGAACGAGCCGTGGCCGTCGTCGCGGAGCAGCCACCAATGCGCGCCGTAGCCTCGGTCAGGCACGTCCCGCGGCTGCGCCGGGGCCGGCGTGCGAGCGTAATCGACCCAGCCTTCGGGAAGGATGCGCGTGCCGTCCCACACGCCATCGCGCAGGTAGAGGAGGCCGAAGCGGGCGAAGTCCCGCGGCGTCGCGTTGCAGTACGACGACCCGATCCACGTGCCGGAGGCGTCAAGCTTCGGCTCGGCGGTCGTCATGCCGATCGGGTCGAACAGCTCACTGCGCAGGAACGCGACGTACTCGTCGCCCGCGCCGGCGATGCGCTTGACGATCGCGGAGACGATGTTCGAGGTGCCGCTGGAGTAGTTCGACACCGTGTCCGGCGGATGATCGAGCGGGAACGACGCGGCGAACGCGGCCGTGTCATCGGCGCCGGGAACGAAGAGCATCTTGATCACGTCCGAGACCTGTTGGTCGACGTAGTCCTCGTTGAAGCGCAGACCCGGCGTCATGTGCAGGAGCGAGTCGAGCGTGATCTCCGCCCTGGGGTCTCCCGGCTCCTGCCACTCCGGCACGCTGGCCGGCTGCGAGACGTCAAGACGTCCGTCCCGGACTAGCACGCCCACGGCGGCATGCAACATGCTCTTCGCCATCGACCAGGAGAGCTGGCGGTCGTCCGGCCCGATGTCGCCGGCGTACCGCTCCGCGACGATCTGGCCGCGATGCACAACGAGCATCTCGTTCGTCTGGACCGTGGTAGGCGGCTGCGGATCGCTGAACGTCGTATCCAGCAGGCGGTCGAGCCGCTCTTTGTCGACACCGGCGGGCGGAGCGGCCACCGGCCACTCAGACGTCGGCCAAGGCACGCCGTCCGGCTGCGCGGGAAGCGGAACTAATGCGGACACAATCGGCATTGTACAGGCTGGCTGCGAATCTCAGCGCCAGCTGGTCCCTGGCTAACGCGTTACTTCTTCGTCGCTGCCACCAGCACCCGGCGCTTGTACGGCTTGGCTCCGAGTGTCATCGACATCTCCAAGACCAGCGCGCCAACAGGAGCTTCGCCCATCTCCTTTGTGAGCGTCTCCTTGGCCTCGACGACAGCGGAGTATGCTGCCGTCATCGGCTCTGGCCAACCGGGTACCTCTTCGTAGATCTCCACGCTGAACCCCGCCTTCTCCAGCAGGGGGCGATAGTCATCAACCATGTCGACGCCTAGGATCGGCAGATGTTCGGCTGTCGCTGAGTCCAGCTCGAAGACCGTGAAGACGAACCGTCCGCCGGGCTTCAGAATACGCGCGGCCTCCGCCATGGCGGCCTCCTTATCTGGCCCGTACTGGAGCGCGTCTTCGCTCATCGCCGCATCGAGCGAGGCGGCTTCCAGCCCTGTGGTGGAGAAGCTGCCCACGACGAAGCGCGCCTGGCCGCCCAGGCCCAGCTCGTTCGCGCGGGCGCCGGCCAGTTCGGTCGCAACGTGAGATGCGTCCATGCCTACCAGGTTCGCCTGGGTCTCGCTTGCCATCCAGAGCGCCGGTCCGGCCATGCCGCACCCCAGATCGACAAACGTGTCTCCTGGCTTCAGACGCAGTTCGGTGGCCATCCGTCGCAGCTCCGACAGCGTGACGAAGCTGACGTGGCCGAACTCCTCCGGGAAGTCCGGTCCCTCCGCGTGTTCATGCCAAATGCGGCGCAGGGTGGGACTCTTCGGCGTGGCGCCGTAGACTGCGTTGTATCCGTTTGTGAGAAGGTCGTCCACCATTAGTTACACTCCTATACTGTTTGCTGGTCTCGCTTGAGCGAGTCGGCGGGCTTGATCGATTCCACCTACCCTGCGGGCAAGTGTATAGACGCTCGACGGCGTCCCGAAAGGGCCGTTTGGCCTAGTAACATCGCGAGGCCGATGCGCTAGCATGGTGCGGGTCTGCTTTCCGCTCAGATCCACAAGGAGGGTCGCCATGGTCAAGCTCACCGCCGCCGATGAGCTGTTTGTACACCAGATTCCCGAACCGCTGCCCAACGTCGTCACGCACCACGACCACTGGCGCGAGAGCTACTTCTTCGTCGCTCATCCTCGCAACGGGGACGGAGACGTCGTGATCCTAACGATGGCGCACTTCCCCAAGAGCGAGGAGATGGACTCACTGCAGCTAGGGCGCGTCGGTGGCCAGCTGATCATGGCTCGCCACGCGAGGCCGTACGACGGCGACCCCCACACGACGGTGGTGGGACCAGTAACGATCGATGTCGTCGAGCCCTATCGCACGGTGAAGCTCACGGTCGACGAGACGTCGGCGCCCGTCGGTCTCGACCTCACGTTTACCGCGCGTACGCAAGCATGCGGCCTGCGGCGCGGCACAATGAAGGCTGGTCACGAGACCATCTGGGACCAAAGCCACATGATCCAATCTGGGACCTATTCAGGAACCTATAGCCATGAGGGAACGACCTACCAGGTCGATGACTGGTGGGGCCAGCGCGACCACTCTTGGGGCATCCGCGACCACGCGCGATGCCCGCTCTGGATGTGGCTCGCCATCCAGCTGCCGGATGGCATGCTGAGCGTCTGGAACTGGGAGTACGCCAACGGCGCCCGCGTGTTCTTGGACGGCTGTTTCGCCCCGGCCGACGGCAGCGACATCGTGCCCGTCATCGGCTTTCGCCACGACCTCAACTGGACGGGCGAAGACGGCGGGCCCGTCAGCTACGAGCGAGATGGTGAGGACGTGAAGGGACTCTCAGGCAGCGTGGAGATCGTGCTGGAGGGCGGTCGGACCGTTCGCGTCGACGGGGAAGGGACGTGGTGCGCGCGATACGGAAGGTTCGGCGGTGGACAGAACTCCATGGCTGTGAAAACGGACGACGGGCGCTCGGGGAACGGCGTCTACGAGATCACCGGCGCCCATCACCATCACTTCTTCCCCATCGCCCGCGGCGAGCGACTGCCGCCCGGCTAACGAGGGCTTTCGCTGTTCCGTGAACGCTGTCCGCACTGTGTTCGCGTGACTCTTGAGCGCCCGCCGTCCCGCATCTGCTCGCTGAGGCGCGGGTCTAGTCGCTTTCGCATGAGATTGTTACACTACAGGTCAGGCGATGGGCCCGTAGCTCAGCGGTAGAGCAACGGACTTTTAATCCGATGGTCGCGGGTTCGATCCCCGCCGGGCCCCCCAACCGCCTATTTCAGATACGAATTCCGCCCCCCCGGCGGTTTCGCCGTCTCAGGGGGTCCTATCTCACCATCGGATTCGGCGCGTTCTGAAATGCGCCCTGAAAGTTGTCCGATGATCGGCGTGTTGACCGCTCGTCAATTTCGCAGGCTAGGTAAGGAGGCCTACGATCATGATGAGACGAGGGCAGGGCCGCCTCGACGATCAGGTGGTACGAGGATAAGCTGCGCGGCTTCCTCAGGTGGCTCCAATAGAACGGCTATCCCGCGGACCTCGGCGGATTCACCAGTCACCGGGTGCGCGAGTTCGTGCTGCACCTCCTGGACAAAGAGGAGCGCTGGGACCAGAACCCGTTCATGCCGACGCAGAGCGGGCCCCTATCTGGCCACACCATCCGCGGCTAAGCTCCTCCAGCTGTACTGGCTTCTTCGGGAGCTGCGGCGTGTTGGCCCAGAGAAGGCACAGGAGGTCCTCGACGACTTGGGTCCTAAGGGCCTGGCTGAGCTGTTTGTCGCCCGTGGGTTATGGTTTCAAGTCTTGGCTCACGAACAAGAACGGGCTGAGCGAGCAGGAGTCTTATTGAGGTTTGGCTTCTGTCGGTCCACGGGCAGCGTCAGGCTCTTCCCAGAACGAAGCGAGCACTTCTCGCCCCCGCGGTGTCTCCTTGCCAGAAACCCTAGCAACGATCGTGAGCAGGACAACGACCGCAACCAACGCTACCACGGGGGTGAAAAAGAGAATCGCCTCTATCGATGTCAGGTTGGCGATCATCCCGAGAAGCAGCATCGGGATGAGAGCAGCGCCGTTCGCAAAGACACTCTGGAGACCGAAGACCCGTCCCTGCTGGAGCATGGGCACTCGGCGGTTGATATACGTCTGCACCGCAACGGAACTTGCGCTGACCGCGAAGCCCGTGAACATCGAGACAAACGCGGCCGCTAACAGCTCGTCGCTTAGCTCAACGCCGAACAACTCGACGATTCTCAGCGGGCTGAACGGCGCGAGTACGGGTGCCAAAGAATCGATGAACGCCATGGTGAAGAGAGCACCAGTCATGAGCAGCACCGCGGTCAACGCAGTCGGACGCTCTCCAAGCCTGTCGATGAGCCCGGGCGCAATCAACAGCGCTACAACAGCGCCAACTCCGGCTGGAGCGAACACATATACCGCGTTGGTAGGATCTGCCCCCAGGACATCGCCGACGTAGCTTGGGCCCAGCGTTTCCATGATCTTGTTCAGGATGGAGACGATGAGACCCACCATGACCATCGTCGTAATCGCGGGCCAACCCGCCAGCCAGCTCACAGCCCTGCGAAACCCGATGTCGAGTTCAGAGAGGTCCAGGCGCTGCAGCGCCGTCCGTACGCCGATGTGCTTCCTGATGGGTAAGGCAAACGCGCGGACCGCGGCGAAGAGAAGGAAGAAGGCGCTGACGAAGAGCATGGGCGTCAGGCCAAAGAGCTTCATGATGACTGGCGCCACGGCTGCTGTGCCGACACCGGTGGCGATGGACGATGCAAGAGATATGGTGGCCGCCGCCGTGCTGATCTGCTCTCGGGACGCGACCAGAGGGATGACAGCCTTTTCACTTGGCCCAATCAACTGATTGAGCGTACTAATACTGAAGACCAGCAGGAGGAGTGGGACGTAATCAGTGCCGAACACTAGAGGCACAGTAATGCATAACGCAGCCTGGCCAATGTAGCCGAGGACGAGCGCGATCCGCCTTGGCAGGGCGTCTGCCACCGCTCCCCCGAACAAGCCCAACACGGCGCCAGGCAGAACTTTCGCAGCGCCAATTAGTGTGGCCTGGAAAGGCGTACCGTCTATCGCAACAGCGACAAGCGCTCCGTAGAAGACGCCTTCCTGCCCAATCCCAGACAGGAAACGTGATATGACGACGAGCTGGAACGGAAACCGCCTTAGTAGAGAGGTCTCCGGTAGGAAGACGAAGAAGAGGCGAAACGCAGGCAGCGGCGGATGGTCTTCCCTTCGCCCGTCGGGCTGTAGTTCGCCGCTGTCTGTTGCCGTCATCCAGGCAACCTCACTGCCAAGCTATGTGGTCCGCGTTCACAGTTCTAGAACAAGTAGGCTCCCAAGTACGCGAGCAGCAGAGAGCGGACCACCTTGCCTGCCCATTGGGCTACGAAGAATCGCCAGAAGTGCATCCGGGTCGCGCCCGCAATCGCACCTGCCACATCGATAATCGGGTTGGGAATCGCCGACAGTGTGAAGAGAGTGAGCATTCCGTAGTGCGTCATCAGCCAGGTCACCCATCTTGAAACTCGGTCGAAGAGCGGTCGCAGCCGGCCAGGGACTCGCAGGCCGGTCCGCCGCGAGGCTTCCGCACCGACTGCGCCGGCGATGTACGTCCCGGCCTCACCGATCGCCATGCCTGTGCCACCGACCAGGCCCACGATGAGCGGATTCAAGACAGCTCCTTGTTGGATGATCAGCCCTTGGGCAACGGCGGACATGCCGGGGAGCGGAAAGACGATGAACGAGGTGCCGGCAAGGCTCGCGATGAAGACACCAACGTAGCCAAAGGCCTCAAACCGCGCATCGTTGGCATCGACTAGCAGCGGGCCGAAGATGAGCGACAGCACGATCGCGCCGATGAAGCAGATGGAACCAACCGCCATCGCGATGCGGCCGCCGCGGCTTTTTGGTAGGTGCGCGTAGGCCCATTCATAGACGGTCTCCGCCCAGAACGGCGACCCGGCGTTCTGGGCGCCAGCGGTCTTCGACATTTCAGACGCGCGTTCGGTCATAAGACATCGCCGCCATGCCGCTTCAGGTAGTCCTCAACACCGGCTCGAACCGTGGCGTAGATCCGGTCTGGCCCTATCGATTCCTCAAGGCCGGAGCGATGCAGCATGTCTCTTACAGGGCCATGGACCCGCGCCATGAGTAGCTCGACGCCGGTCGAGACCAGCTCGGACCGTAGGTCGGCCAAGGTATCCGCAGCACTCGTGTCCAGATCGTAGATTGCTTCCGCATCGACCAGCAACGCCGTTGCCGGAGGTTCCGATGCGGCAACGAGCTGTCGCGCCCGGTCCTTGAATACGTTTGCGTTCGCAAAGAACAACTCAGCGTCGAAGCGGAAGATCACGAGTCCAGCGATGGTCTCGGCCTCCGGATATCGTTCGATGTCTCGATACGTGTCTAGGGCGATTCTTCCTAGCTGGGCCGTGTGCGGACGGCTCGCCCGGTACACAAGCACCAGGAGAGAGACTACCACCGCTATGATGAGGCCGGGCAGCACGTCTACGACCAGCACGCCAGCCATGCACAGCATAGCGAGCAAGAAATCGGTCTTACGCACACGATACAGGCGCTTGAATTCCCCTATATCGATCAGGTGTGCGACAGCAAAGATAACGACGGCGCCCAGGGCCGCCTCCGGCAGGTCGTGGAAGAGCGGGGTGAGTGCGAGAACCGTAATGAAGATGAGCGCAGCGTTGACCAGTCCGGCCACCTGCGTCCTCCCGCCTGCTTCGTCTGCGACCGAGGAACGGGACAGGCTCACGTCAACGGCAAAGCCTTGGCTGAACCCAGCTCCGATGTTGGCAGTTCCTAACGCGATCAGCTCCTGGTTGGGGTCCACGTCGTAGTGATGCTTCGTTGCAAAGGAACGCATGCCTGCGATCGACTCCGCATATCCAACCAGCGCGATCCCGAAGGCTCCCGGCAGGAGGTCCTTGAGATCGGCGATGCTGACATCCGGAATCTCGACTGGCGGCAAGCCCGCGGGAATGTCGCCAATAATGTGAACACCTCGCGCATCGAGATCGAACAGGGCAACGGCGACGATACTAAGCGCGACCGTAATCAGTGCCGCCGGCGCCTTGGGCGCATACCGCCTGAGCCCCAACAACAACAAGACGCTGCCGATGCCTACGAGAACGGTCTCGAAATGAGCATCCGGGAGCTTGGAGACTAGGTCCACGAGTTCAAGAAAAAAGTTGTCACCTTCCGCGTCGACTCCGAACAGCTTGTCGGCTTGGCCGAGCCCGATAATGAGAGCGAGGCCCATGATGAAACCGGCCAATACGGGCCTTGCCATGAATTCAGACACGAACCCGAGTCTTGCGATCCCTGCCGCAAGGAGAATGCCGCCCACGAGCAGCGCAAGTCCGGCGGCCAGGGCGATGAACCGCTCGCCGTCCCCGGTGGCGAGCGGCGCTACGGTAGCCGCAACCATCACGGCGACAGCGGAACTTGGTCCGACACTTACGTGTCGTGACGTGCCGAAGATCGCGTAGAGGACGAGCGGTGGCAGCGCAGCGTAAAGCCCTGCTTCCGGAGGCAGGCCGGCCATGGAGGCGTAGGCCATGGCTTCCGGCACGAGCAACGCCCAGACCGTCACCCCGGCGATGATGTCAGGTCGCAGCCAGGAGCGATCGTAAGCCGGGAGCCAGCGTGCTATCGGAACAAGGTTGCTGGCTCGCAAGCTCTGGAAGATTCCTGCCATGGCCGCCCTCAGCTATGCAACAACGGGTGCGCCAACACGCCAATCAACGGCTGCGGCCCGACGATCATCACGACGAACAGTCCGAGTATTGGGCACGCAGTCTCTTCATGTCAGAGCACCAGCAGCAGGAGGAGCACGATGAACACCGCCGCCAGGAGCGGGAATAGTAGCCGAGATATTCGGGAGACGACTGCGAACACACCAATAGCGAAGAACAAGCCAACCACGCCAATCAGGCCTGAGGCGAAGGCCAAAATAGCGAATACGATCGCTAAGATCAGCAGCATTGCTTGGCCTGATCCTTCCGGCTGATGGTGTGCTCGTCTTCGCTCTCGCGCATCCGGTTACCAAACCTGCATCGCTTATCTCTAGCTTGAATCCGCGTTCCCGCTGCCGTCACGCAGCGCCACAACGATTGACGCTGCGTACCGATGTGGCTGCATTCGAAGTTTTAAGGCGGGGCCCCAGCAGGCTGCCTGAATTAGGCAGCCTGCTGGGGGGTGGGGGAGGGAGATCGTCTGGATGGCGCAGGACCTACGCTTTCGCTTCGGCGAAGGTCTCCTCGAGCTGTGCTTCCTGTTCTCGGGAGAGAGATGTCTTCACTACCGTGCCCTTGAAGGGCTCCAGCTCCTCAAGAATGCGATCGTACTTCGCATCGGAGAAGAGGAGGAAGATGGCGGAGTTTCCTGGCTGGAGTGAATCTCCAACTTCCTTGATGAACTTGTCATCGACACCAATGTCGGTGAACTTGCCTGTCAGGGCGCCTGCTGCGGCCCCGATGGCCGCTCCGAAGAATGGGACGAGGAAAATCAGGCCGATCAGAAACCCCCAGAATGCCCCACCAAACGCCCCGCCGGCGACCAAACTCGTAGCTTGGTGGATCTTGACTTTGCCGTCCGCCCCTCGAACAGCGACGGCCGCGTCCTGCAGCGAGACCAGATGGTCCTTCTGCATCTTCGCCATCGCGTCACGGACGAGGAACCCTTTCTGCTCGTCGTCGAACGAAACTACAACGAGATCGCTCATTTGCTGCCTCCTTTTTGGTTTGATAGCCAAGCACAATCATGCCCGGCCACACTGCCATTCTGCGGCAGCAGGCCGCTCGCGGCATCACGAGGCCTCGTTATTTTGCTAACTACTTCCTGTGAGACTGGCCGTGGAGACGCAGGCTTGGCAGCTGCTAAGTAGTCGGAGCTGACGGGACTTCGGTCTGGCGGATCCTAGCCGAGGGCGGCCATCACGCCCAGCACAAGAAAGAACCAAATGGCAGCGTATACCATGGTCACGCCTGCGAAGGCGCCTAGTGCGAGGAGTACTCGATCGTTTCTCCAGCGCTGGCTCTCTGTGGCCCGTGATGAAGCTATGGCATCTCGGTCTGCCCTGTCGAGCTGCTGCCGGGACGCATATTGTGTGTCGCCCCACCTGGTGACAGACCCATCATCCTCTTCATGGAGGAACAGCCGCACCCGAGAGGAGATCAGCCACGAGGCCGCGTAAATGAAACCGCCAATGCCGAGCAGCATGAGCGAGCCGGCGTATGCCAGCCACCAATTGAACGGCTCACGTGTCTCAAGTTCGGCGGTCGCCGTGCCTTGGGACCTGATGCTCCAGCCCAAATTCGCCAGCGCGCCAACCTCCCCGGCAAGCGTCGGCCGCATGATGGCACTCGTGGTCCGTTCGGCTGCGTACGCGGGGGCGATTGCGTCTCTTGATAACACGATATGCGCCTCATCTCCCATACAGAACCCGAGTGCCCGACCGCGCACTGCCGCATGGGACTGTTGTAGTTCTGCGCTGGAGGCGAGGGTCTCCAACCGCTTTCTTGTCCGTGCGCTGGAGCCGGACGTTGTTGTTACATTATCCGGCGCAGCGGCTCATCTCGCATGGCTAGACATCGGTATATTCGTAGGGATTTCTTGTAGCGCGGAGAGCGCCAGCAAACAACGCTGCATCTCTTGCGCCTAGTCGATCAAGCCTTCTTGGAGCGCGCGGATCGTTGCCTCAGTACGCGATGCGGCGTTCATCTTTGTCAGGATGTTGGAGACATGCTTGTTGACGGTAAACACGCTGATGCCAAGATCTTCGGCGATCTCCTTATCCGTCGTGCCGCCCTTGAGCAAATGCAGGACACCGAACTCTCGATAGCTGAGACCATAGGGGTTGCGCCACTCCATCCGGCGCTCTATCTCGTCCGCTGGACTGGCCGCCGTTCCCACACGAATCGTCTCGTCGCTCTGCCACTCTTCGACGGTGAAGTCCCTGACGAACACGGCAACACGTTCGTTGTCGAGGCGAACAAGGCGAGATTCGTACGAGTGCTTGCCATCATCCCGGGTCATGTGATACTTGACGCGTTGGACAATGCGGGTCTTGAGCGCCCGCTTGACTCCGCGTAGTATCCGGCCGGCGGCCTCTTCAGGCACAACATCCGTGATGCACTTCCCGAGGAACTCTTGAGGCGGAATGTGAGAAACCAACCCGTCCGAGACATGGTCGAGAAGGTAGCCCTCCCTATCCATGACGAATATCATCTCGGGGAATGCCTCAACCACAGCCTCAAGGCGGGCCTGTGACTCTTCAGCTTCCTGAGACGCCTTCCGAGCCTTAGTTGCGTCCGAGATGATTGCAACGGCGGCCCGTCCGTCAGCCGAGAGCGCCACTGTCACAGGAATTGTTGAGCCATCCTTCCGTCTCCCTAGGATCTCGAGATCCGCGCCCATCGGCCGGTCATGTGGGTTTCGCAAGTAGTGATCGCGGTCCTCCTTGTGACGCGTTCGCGATTTGCCCGGTACGAGCACTTCAATTGGCTGTGTTAAGAGTTCGCCTCGCTCATATCCGAACAACGTCTCTACACGAGGATTCGCGAATACGATCTTGCCTTCCGAGTCAATCTGGATGACGCCGACCGCTGCCTTGTTAACGATCGCCTCGACCCTACTAACTCTCTGCGAAGCCAAGCGCTGTTCAATGTTCCGTTGCATCTCGCCGGCCGCTCGGACGGCGAACGCCCGCAGGACGGTAATGTTCTCGTTTGAAGACTCCACCGGACTCGTGCCTATCACACCGATGTGCCCTATCGCGCTCCCGTCCGCACCAAGAAGCGGAGCCGCCATGTAGCCCTCAGCCTGGACCTCGCGGAGCCATTCGTCCTTTGGATAGGACTTGCACACTCCCTTTCGAATTGCCACTAGGTTTTTCATAAGGACGCGCTCGCATGGCGTCCCCTCGGTCGCGTAGGCGATACTCTCTCCGAACTCCGCACCAGTCCACAACGCGAGAAGTTGCAACGTGCCGGGTTCCTCTCCAACTTCCGAGACGAAGCCAAAGCGCGCGTCAAGCGCCACCGCCAAGTTGCGCGAGAGGTTGTTATAGAAATGCTCGTCTGGCGGGGCCGAAAGGCCTTCCATGAGAGCAAAAAGAGCGCCATTGCCGGTGCCGTTCCGGGGCGCGGACTTCGCCCCGTTACGCCTCGGGGACTTGCTGGCGCTGGCAGTGCCGTTCCGCTTCGCGGACTGCGCGCCGTTGCGCTTCGCGGACTTGGTGGCCGCTCCGTTTCGGCTGGCCAACGCTTCGTCAGCGGGTTTGCTCATGCCGTTCCGGCCTGCGGATGCGGCGCGAGTGCGTGTGTCCACCGGTTGCTTGCCCATGTTGCTCCATCTCCTCAGCCCGCTTTTGCGGATGCAGGCACAGGCGACGTGGCTTCGTGTCTTTTCGCCGCCTGCCAGTTTAACAAGGTTATTAGTAGAGGCTATCAGTAATAGACAGGGCACCAACATTCCCAATTTTGGGTGTGCGCTCGAGCCGCGCGCCAAAGAACCTCTCCCTTACCAGGAATCAACCATAGCCAGAGGAGTGCGTTGTTTGGAGTGGGATTAGTCGATCAGCTCTTCCCGAACGGCCCGAACCCCGGCATCGGTGCGCGAGGTCGCGCTCATCTTGCCCATGATATTCTTGACGTGTCTGCTGGCGGTGTGTGGCCTGATGCCAAGCTCGTTCGCGATCTCCTTGTCCGCCCGCCCTTCCGCCACCAGGTGGAGCACCGTGAGTTCGCGGAACGTTATCCCGTATGGGTTGCCCCGCAGCAACTCCTCCTCTACTTTGGTCTCCAGCTCCTCCCGCGCTTGCTGTGCCGCCTCTTCTGCTTCTTTTTGCTCCGTGATATCGTCGGCCACGCCTACGATATATTTCAGACGCCCTGACTCGTCACTGACTCCAAATCCACGATCCACGACCCAGCGAATCGATCCGTCAGGCCGGGTGACCCTAAACTCTTCGTCAAACCGTCCTGTTGCCGTTTGTTCGTCAAGCGCGTCGGACACGCGATCGATATCCTCCGGATGGATGGCGGCAAGCCAAGACAGAGGGTCTTCGTAGAGGCTCTCGCAGGTGCGACCCCACACTTCTTCATACGCCGGACTGACGTAGATGATCTTATAGTCTTCATGCGGGTCGACGATCCACAAGACCTCAGCGACGCCTTGCGCCACCAGGCGGAACATCTGCTCGCTTTCGCGCAGCGCCGCCTCGGCCTGCTTCCGCTGCGTGATGTCGCGCCACACGGAGCGGCTCCGCAGCACCCGGCCTAACTCGTCCCTCACAGCCGTTTCGTCCAGGCTCACGTCGATGATGCCGCCATCCTTGCGCCTCAGTTGGAGTTCGATGCTGTGTAGCACGCCTTGAGCTTGGAGTTCTAGCAACGCCGCCTTGACCCGCTCGAACGACGCCGGCGTGTAGAAGTCGAAAATCTTTTGTCCGACAATCTCGCCCTCCGACCGGCCAAGCATTTCGGCCGTCGTGCGGTTGCACTCGATGACCAGGCCGCTTTCGGGGTCCACGGACAGGTAGGCGTCAGGCGCCTGCTCGTAGTAGTCTCGATATCGTTCTTCACTACCGCGCAGCGCCTCCTCGGCCTGTTTCCGCTCAGTGATGTCGCGGACGCTTATCAGCCTACAATTGCGGCCCTGATGCACGTGGTCCTTGCCGACGACCTCAAGGTGGACCCGGCTGTTATCTTTCCTTAGCCCCACGATCTCAAATGGTCTCCCGGGACGCGTCGTCATTCGCTCGACCACGAGTGCTCTCGATTCTTCAGCTACGAGGCTTAAGAACGACTCGCCAACAAGGTCCGAGTCTTTGTAGCCAGTCAATTCTTCGAATTGGAGGTTAACATCGACGATGATTCCGCCGTCATGGATGATGTATCCTTCCGACCCGGCTTCGAAGACGCTGCGATACGACGCTACCTGTTGTTTCAGGTCGTCAAGAGCGCGTTGCAGCGCCTTGTCCGCCTGGTTGTCCTGGACACTGACTTCGGATGTTCGCAGGGTCTTCTTCTTCCCCATACCGCTCCCTTGCAGTCCTTCCGTCCGCTGATTGCACTCCAGTAAGCCTGTCCGAATGTGCACAGTGAGCCCGTACTTTATAGGCCATATGATTTCGTACCGCGGCCCTCTTTGTCAAGTCCGTCAAAACGCTCCGACAAGCCGCCATTATCCACGGACTGCGTTCTGTTCACATCCATCAGCCGCGTTCAGCCAGCCCCATGCGCCTACAAGGAATCGTTACCAAAGTACCGATGTCTAGCGACGCGCAGCCAGCGGCCTGCGGATCATACTTAAGCATCCAGGCCGGATGGCAGATTGGCTGTATGTAAACGCTGTATGCAGAAGAGGTAGCCATGACAACTGACAAACCACCAATCAGTGTCGTAGCGGCGTTTTACGCTGACGAAGAAAAGGCAGCGGAGATGCTCGCAGCACTTGAAAAGATGGAGAAGGATGGCGCCATCCATCTGTTGGATGCCGCTGTGATGAGCAAGGCCGATGACGGCGGTAAGCTCTCGATCCGTGAGCGCGCGGAGCTCACGACGAAGAAGGGGGCAATCCGCGGCGCCGTGGCCGGCGGGCTCCTCGCAATTATATTCCCGCCATCGATCCTTGCCTTGGGTGCCGTGGGCGCGGCCACTGGAGCGGCGATTGGTCACTTTACAGACCAGGGCTTCGACAACAACCTGCTGCAAGAGATCGGCGAAAACCTCCCTGCAGGAGGGTCCGCGCTTGTGGCGGTGATTGAAGAAACGTGGCTGGAACGGCTGAGCGCGGCCATTGAAGGCTACGCCGACCTATCTCGTTTCACATTGGACGCTGATGCCGGCGCGAGGCTCGTCAGCCTAGGTCGCAAGTAGAAGTGGAAACGTACCCCGGACCAACCAATTGAAGGGAGAAGACCGTGTCAAAGAATAGGGTGATCGTGACCATAGCCGCATTACTTGTCGTGCTTGCAGTTCTGGCCCTGGCGAAGGGCCGTAACGGTAGGGACGAAGTAGAGGAGATCGCGGAAGAAGAGGACGCAAGTTGATGAAGGAGGGCAACATGCGCAAGAACTGGCTAATCATCGGTATCGCGATGCTGATTGCGGTTTTTGCCATGGGCGCCGTCGCCTGCGATGACGATGACGACGCCAACGGCGATGGCGCTGGCGCCCTGGTCGTCCGGATCACGAGCCCTGAGAATGGCGCTGAGGTTACCAGTCCGGTCACGGTGACGATCATCGCTGAAGGAATCGCAATCGCACCAGCCTCCGAAGGGCAAACGGGCGCGGCGCATTACGTCGTAGGCGTGGACGGGGCAAACGGCTCGTTGATAGTAGGCGAAGTCGTAGGACGTGGTCAGGAGGGCGAAGGCATCTACCAGTATGCGGCCGGAAGCACCGAGCTTGAGTTGGAGCCGGGCGAGCATACCGTCTCGGTGAACCTGGCAGACAACGATGACGTGCTGACCGATGACGCATTGGTCTCAGTCACATTCACGGTTGTCGAGTAGCACGACCTATAGCAGAACACGCGAATCAAGGAAAAGCACAAATTGAACACAAAGTGGCTAGTACTATTCGGAATACTCGTGGCAGTGCTCGGCATCGCCGCCATCGCCTGTGACGCTGACAAGTCGGAGGAAGAGCTTACCGCACAGCTCTGCAGCGACCTCGATGATCTGGAAGCTGCCGACGCAGCGTACGACACGCTGGGCGCCGATAGCACGCTCGACGATCTCAAGTCCGTGAACTCTGCATATGCCTCGGTCCTTGATGACGTGGTCAGCTCTGCCAGCGACGTCGGGGACGTTCGAATAGAAGGCATCAACGCGGCCTACAGCGACTTGAATCAAACGGTTGCCGGGCTTGCGAGCGACGCGACGATTTCGGAGGGTCTCGCAGCTATCGAATCCTCGGTGATGGCGATAGGAGACGCGTACGTGGCAGCATTCGCCGGCGTGGACTGCTAGTAGGCATCACGTCTCTGAGGGGAGACGCCGGCGGGGACGGGTGCACGTGGCGCCAGCTACGTCAGCCCGTCTCCCCGCTGATTTCGACCGACGGTCCGTTAGGAGGACACCATGACGATAGGACCAGTGCAACTGTTAGTGCTCGGATTCGAGCATCCCGACTTCAAAGGAGAGATTCTCGCCGAGTTCGACCGCCTCAAGGAGAGCGACGTCGTACGCATCATCGACGGGATTGCCGTTCGCAAGGACCGCGGCGGCGACGTGTCGGTCATCAAGCGAAGTGACCTGAGCAAAGAGGAGGCCGCGGAGTTTGGGGCCATCGTCGGCGGGCTGATCGGCCTGGGCGCGGCGGGCGCCGAGGGCGCCATAGTGGGGGCCATCGCGGGGGCAGAGGAAGCGAGTGATGGCGGCATTGACGTCCTTGAAGAAGAGGAGGTTTGGGACGTCATTGACGAAATCCCGAACGACTCGGCGGCAGCGATTATTCTGCTTGAGCACCGCTGGGCTATCCCCCTGCGTGACGCGATCCGCGCTGCCGGCGGCTTCGGTATCTCGGACGGCTTCCTGCATCCCGAAGATCTGGTCGCCGTTGGATTGATAGCCGCAGACGAAGCCGCCGTGCTAGCCAACCCTCCGACCGCCTGACCGCATCGAATCCGTACATGCACGTTGACCAATCATCAAGGAGGCACAGGCCATGATGGGACGAGGACGAAGAGCGGGCAGGCGCGGGGGGCGTCGTGCGGCACGAAGGACCGTACGCCGGCAGGAGAGGCGCAGCAGTGCGGCCGCGCCGGACCAGCCCGCGGCACAGACGCCACCTGCCGCACAGAGCAGCGCACCGGCCGAGCCTGATTACACAGCTGAACTCGAAAAGCTAGCTCAGTTGAAGAGCCAGGGAATCCTTACAGATGAGGAATTCGCAGCGAAGAAGAAGCAGATCTTGGGCCTCTAGCCAATAATATTTGGCGGCGCGGCTTCGAGGAGCATTGTGTGGACGCTGCGCTACATGTTTGGCGATACGGAACTGCTGGAGCGCCAGAAGGCAGAGTCGCAACGGTAGACCGAATTTCGGCGCGACCTGCTAGACCGAGGATTCTGGAGCGCAGCCAGGCCTTCTCTCGTTGCTTCGTTGGCCTCCATCTGCATGTGTTTCCTACTTATCTGGGCTTCATGTTCCTTATCCGATAGCAGAAAGGGTGCGACGCATGCATAGACTCAGCGCTGTTCTTCTTCTCGCCGCGGCGCTGTTGCTTGCCGCCTGCTCGGGAGAGGGTTCTCCTGGGGCAATCAGGACCGCTATCAGTGAGCAGGAGCCGCCTGCCGAGCAGGAACCGCCTGCCGAGCAGGAACCGCCTGCGGAGCAGGAGCCGCCTGCGGAGCAGGAGCCACCTGCAGAGGATCCCCCAATAGCGGCAGTCGATGACGGCGGAGACGGTGTGCCCACTGCCTTGATTGTCCTCGGCGCAGCTCTGGTGCTGCTTCTTCTGTTGCTGGCCGGCTGGTGGAGAGGCCGTGCGAGCGCCTCTTCGGAAGAACGCTCAAGCTGGCGCACCAACGCTTTTTCAGCCTATGCAATCGGGGCAGCCGTTCACGATGCCCTCGCGGTGCATCTGGCAGGAACTCCGTCCCAGCCAGGTTCTGGTCAACAAGACCTTGAGCACCGCATGAGCGAGCTAACGGTAAGCCTCCACGCGTTGGAGATTGATCCTCCGAATGCCACGGCGGCTGACGCACTGCAGGAGGTACTTGGCACGTTAACGACGTTGCGATCTGCGGTCCAAGCGAATCTAAGTATGCCCAGCGACGACCAACCTGCGGACAGGCGGGCAGCGGCCGCGGCACTCGTCCGACGACGCCTTGCCGAGTTCGACGAAAGTCTCTCGGGGTTCAAGGCAGCGGTCTAGGCCCTGAAACGACGCCAAACGTTTTCGCCGTCATTAACGAGGTCAGCCATGTCCACCGACGACCAGTCAGTTTCGCCCAGCCACCGGATCTCTGATCGGTTGCGCGAAGGCCTGAACGCCCTGCTCTCGCGTGCTGGACAACAGTTCGACCCTCAGCGCCGCCGTGAGATCATCAGCGAACTGTTCTCGATCTGGAACGACCCGCAGGTTTCAGTTCGGCGCTTCGCGGTGCTGATGTCGCTTTCCGTCATCATCGGCACCCTTGGCATGCGTGACGACTCCGAAGCTGTCGTTATTGGTGCCATGCTCATCGCGCCGCTGATGACCCCCGTGCTTGCGGTCGCGGCCGCGATCGTTATGGCATGGCCGGAGCGCCTCTGGCGTTCCGCTTTGTTGATCGCCGGCGCCAGCATCGGTGCGGTGGCACTCGCGTTCTTGATCCAGTTCATCATGTCGCCAGGTACTGCGGTGACTGTCCAGCCTGATGCGCTCACTGCCAGGACTGACCCACGCCTCGTCGATCTTGGAATCGCCCTGGCGGCCGGCGCTGCTGGAGCCTACGTGCAGATGCGTCGAGAAGCGCTTTCCGCGCTGCCTGGCGTGGCGGTGGCCGTGGCCCTCGTTCCGCCATTGGCCGCGATCGGCATGTTTTTGGAACTCGGCAGATACTCAGATGCGTTCGGCGCTTCTCTCCTTTACCTGACCAACCTGACGGCAATGATCTTCGCAGCCGCGGTCCTCTATCTGTTTTCCGGGTTCAGCCCCTTTACTGCTCTTGCTCATTCGCGCAGGCGCATCCAGCTGGGGTTGGGTGCCGCATTCCTAGGAGTCCTCTTGGTCATAGCGCCGCTAGCGTTCAACGGCTACACGATCCTTAGCAAAGCACGAGAAGAGATCAACGCCCAATCCGCCATCGAAGAGTGGTTGGGCGAGGAATCACCTCTAGAGATCTTTCGTCTCGATGTCAGCGGGCGCACGGTCGAGATCGTTCTTGCAGGCCCAGAAGAACCACCGTCGGCCGAGCCCCTGGCGGCTCTATTGGTGGAACAGCTAGGAGAGCCTTTGGAGCTTCGCGTTAGATGGGCGCCGGTGATCGAACTAGCAGTCGACGTGGGCAATGAGTGATCCGGCCTCGGCATCCGAGACAGCGCCGGCCCAGAGCCGACGGCGGGTTCCTACGGTCAGAGGGTTTGCTGTTGCACTGCTCCTCTTTATCGGAGGCGTATCCAGCATCTCTGCCAGCGTCGGAGTTTGGACCCAGCGGGCCATCATTGACGAGGACGGCTTTTCGTCGCGAGTCGATGAAGTGATCGATCGTGAGTCCGTACAAGTTCTGTTGGCTACACGTTTTGCTGACGAGGTCTCAGAAGTGACAGACATCGAAGAGCGCCTTGGCGGGGCTCTCAGCCGGCTGGAGGACCTGGCGAACGAATCTCGCCCGCGAGGCGAACAAGATCGAAGTTTGACGGTTCTGACGGCACCACTTACAACGGCGTTCGACCGGCTTGTGTTCGAGTCCGCACTGCTCGTTCTTGAGAGCGAGGCGCTCAAGACGGAACGACAATTCGCCGTACGTGCGTTGCACACGCAGGCGCTTGCTCTCATCAATGAAGACGACGAGGCAGTACTTCAGCGGCAGTCTGGAAAGCTAGTGATCAACCTGCGCCCGCTTCTAACCGACGCCGTCAGACGAGCTGACGTCCGTGCTGGCGATGAGCTTCTGTTGAGTCTGGACATCCCCGAGACGGCGGGTCAGGTCGTCATTGGCGACGAATCCGATTATGACTGGCTCGGTCGCGCCATTAGATTCGCCGATGACCTCCTCCTCTTGCTGCTGGCGATTCCCATCGTCTGCCTCTCGGCCGCGGTCGCCCTATCTCCTGATAGAAGGCGCGGAGTCATCGCTGCGGGGCTGGTCATAGCGATCGCTGCGGCCGTTCTGTTCCTCGCCCTCCGGCCGTTAGAGGAACTGCTCGTCCTGATCGTAGACCCTGAGAACGACACAGCTGCGCGCGCCACGATAGACGTGCTCTTGGTCCAAGATCTGAGAGTTCAATCGCTCATCACGATCTTCGGGGGTCTCGCTCTGGTAACAGGCGCATGGCTTGCAGGTAAATCCCGAGTCTGGCCTAGGTTCCGAACCAATGGCTAAGCCAATGCAAGCCTACCCGAGATTCGCGCGGTACGTCGCAGGCCCCAAAGTTCTAGTGGACGCCCGGTACGCCTCGCTAGTCGGCATCCAGCGCTTCTTTGGCGCGAGCACTGTCAGGTTCCGCCCAATACTTGGAGCGCTGGACGAGCGTGGTCACGAAAGCCATCATGAAGCCCAGCCCAATGAAGACATAGAACATCGTGAAGATCTTGCCTGCCGCCGTCTCCGGGCTAAAGTCTCCGAAGCCAATTGTGGTCAGCGTGATCACGCAGAAGTAGAGCGAGTCCAGTACGCTCCAGTCCTCCAGGACCCGAAAGACAGCGGTTCCCACAGCGAGGACCAACACCACGCTCGTGGTCAGGGCGCGAAACGCCGCATCCTGCAGAGCATTGCGGAGAATTCGGGTGAACACGATGAGGCCAAAGATGCCAGCAAACATAACCTACCTCCTGCAAGACGAAAGCCCTGTCGGTTGTTGGTAGCGGACGATAGCGACGAACGCCCAAGAGATCAAACACTGTGTGCCACTGTCGACGAGCGCGGCCAGCACAGCCGCTCACGGCGCGAGCCGGAGGCAAAGCTCCTTAACCACTCGCAACTGCCGCCGGATAGCAGCAACCGCCGGTCACATGGAGGCTTCTTCCCGGGCGGCCGCGCTTCAACCTCGCCAATGTGAGCATGTGACGTCATGGAGGTCTAGACACATGAACGAAGAACACCCAGAACTCACCCATTGGCTGGAGATCCTTGCGGCAGCCCTGATGGCACTCGCTGTGGTCGGTTCTGCCTTTAGCGCCTGGCAGGCGACTCGCTGGGGTGGTGAGCAGTCGACCCTCTTCGCTGAGGCGTCATCCCTTCGAGCCCAATCCAATAGGGCCACAACAGCCGCCGGCCAGCAGATATCTTACGACGCCATCATTTTCGCCCAATTCGCGATCGCGTTCACGCAGGACGCTCTGAGCGGGGGGCTGCCGCCTGAAGCGACAACACTTAGCGAGTTGCTTGTGCGGGACGAGTTCCGTCCGGCTCTTGAGGCATGGACGGAACTCGACCCACTAAACAACCCGGACGCTCCAAGGACTCCGTTCGATCTCGAGGAGTATCGCAACGCCAACCTCGATGAAGGTGAGAGGCTCAGCCAACTCGCTGAGGCGAACCTTGATGAGGGCAAGCAGGCCAACCAGAACAGCGACGATTTCATTCTCGCGGTCGTGTTCTTCGCGTCAGTCCTGTTCTTCGGGGGCATTGCTCCGAAATTCCGCGCCATCTATGTCAGGGCCGTAGTGCTAGTTCTGGCGTCCGCAGGCCTCGGTTTCGCCGCTTGGCAGATTGCCACGTTGCCGTACCAGTAAGAGCCTCGGAAAGGGAAGGAAGCAGACAGTCATGAAACAGTCCACCGAGCCAGCATTCGCCATCCGGGCACTTAGCGGTCGGCTACGAATCGCCGCGCTGGTCGCGGCCACGCTCGCATTCGTGCTGATCGCTTCATCGCTGGACGCGCCTCACGCCGCCATCGCCGGCGAGGATCCGTCGAACATGGTATCGCCTGCCACCGATGCTTGTTCCCTCGCACCACAAGCCAACGGCTGCGGCGCACCGCTCCAGAGCACGCAGGAGAGCGAGGCGGAGCAGCAGCTGGCGGAGAAGTATGCGCCGATAGTGTACCTAAAGGAGCAGGACGAAGACTGCGACCGCAACGGCGAAGCGTACGCCCCAACGCAGATTGAGATCGTCCTCGACAACCCAGACGTGGCCCTCATGCTGAGTGGCGTTCTGACAGATGAAGTCGTTATGATGGCCCCTTCTGGCAGCGATCTGTTCGACAAGGGGGACGGCTACTACCTCGACTACCCGGGCGACCCCCGACGGCCCCGCTGTGAGTACGAAGAGGACTACAAGGCGCTCAAGCCTGACTACGCCGATGTAGCCTACGCGAACATCCAGCGGGAACCCGGCTTCCCCGGCTTCGTCCTGCAATACTGGCTCTTCTTCTATTTCAACGACTGGAACAACACACACGAGGCCGACTGGGAGATGATTCAGCTCGTCTTCGAGGCTGAGACCGTCGAGGAAGCCCTGCAGCAGGATCCGGTGCGTGTCGGGTACGCCCAGCACGAATCAGGAGAGCGCGCGGATTGGGATGACAGCAAGCTCCAGAAGGAAGACGGGCGGCCTGTCGTATACGTGGCCAGGGGTGGACATCCTAGCCAGTTCGACGACGCCGTGTACTTCGGTCTAGGCGAGGACGGCGCAGGCTTCGGCTGTGATGACACGTCGAGCCCCTCCGTACGTGTGCCGTTGGAAGCCCGCCTCATACCTGATGATATCTCGGGGCCGGATGATCCATTCGCCTGGGTCGAATACGAAGGCCAGTGGGGCGAGAAAGACCAGAGCTTCTGGAACGGTCCCCGCGGGCCAAAGACGAAGAGCCGGTGGCACGAGCCATTCACCTGGGAGGAAGAACTTCGCAATTCGTCGGTCAAGGTTCCCGGCGGCACGACGATCGCCCCAGGCGCAATCCAAGGCTTCTGTTCGGTTATCTCGTTCGGGTCCAGACTTCTCAACGCATTCACCAGGTCGCCCTTCGCGGTCGCAGGCAGTGGCGGGCTCGTCTTCCTTCTCCTGTTAGGAGTGGTTTACCTGGGCCGGACGACCGGCCTGCGCGGGATCCGGCCGCTTCCCGCCGGAGCGAGTGAAACTAGGCCACTCCGACGCCAGCGTGACCTCTGGCACATGCTGCGCGCCTCGGCATCCATCTATCGCCGGAATTGGCCGGCGCTCCTGTTAATCGGCGCGTTCTACATCCCGGTGGGCTGGGTGACCAGCGGTCTTCATTCATTGATTTCGAACAACCCGCCAATGGAGGTGGTTTGGCGTGTGCTGGATGAGTATCCGGCAACAGAAGTCCTGATGACCGTGCTCCTCGGTAGTGCTCAGGCCGCAGCCGCTGCGATCATCGTGACCGCGGCCGTAGTTTTCGCGCTAGGCGAGATCGACGCCGGAGCGCGTGGTAGCGCGAGAGTCGCATATCGCCAAGTCTGGCAAAAACTCGCGACGCTACTAAGTGCGTATATTCGTGCCTCGTTCCACATCGTACTCTTCGCCCTGACGGTTGTCGGGATACCTTGGGCAATCCAGCGTACGGTCCGATGGTACTTCCTCCCTCAGGTCATCATGCTCGAGGATAAGAGCGCGAAAGATTCGTTGTCGGCGAGCGCTGATGTCGTTTCCGGTAGCTGGTGGCGCGCCTTCGGCATCACGCTCGTGCTTGGTCTGATCGGCGCTTTGACCGGACCTGCCATTGCCATCTTCTTCCTCTTGTTCTTCTCGGCCTCGGTGACGTTCGTCAACCTGATCAGCACGGTCATCTACGTCATGCTGATCCCGTTCATCGCAACTGCACTGACGTTGCTGTTCTACGATCTACGAACACGCGAGGCAGGCAGGACATCCGAGGAAAGTCAGCAGCCGCAGCGCGCGAAGGAAGGCCGCCATGAGTAGCGCAGACATGGACACGAACACCTCAATGCTTCGCACGTGGGCTCCTCTGATGGCCGTATGCACGGGGTTCTTTGTGGTCGTGCTGGATTCGACGATGATGAACGTTGCGGTCCCCGCTATCGCCAAGGATCTGGGGACAACTGTCAGCGGCGTTCAGGCTGCAATCGCCCTGTATTCCATGGTCATGGCGTCCTTGATGCTGGTTGGTGGCAAACTGGGCGACATCTACGGAGTGAAGCGGATGTTCATGGTTGGCATGGGGCTCTACGGGGCAGGGACCCTCCTGGCCGCCTCTAGCTGGAACCTAGGCGTCTTGATCATTGGCTGGTCTGTGATCGAAGGAGTCGGCGCCGCGCTGATCTTGCCGCTGGCATTCAGCCTCATCTTCGGGAACTATAGCGCCGCCCAGCGCCCACTCGCGTTCGGTGCGCTGGGCGCGATCAATGCGGTCGGCGCCGCCGTTGGCCCGATTCTTGGCGGAACGCTGACAACCTACCTGACGTGGCGAATTGGCTTCGGCATCGAGGCAATTGGCGTGGCGATCGTATTCCTACTCATGCCGTTTCTGAAGGAGTCCGCGAAGGACAAGCAGATCAGCTTGGACTGGATCGGCACAATCTTGTCGGTCGTTTCACTGACCTTGGCCGTGTCTGGACTGATCCTCGCCGGACGGTACGGATTCTGGAATGCGCGGCGTCCGTTCATGATCGGCGACGTGGAGATTTCGCCGTTTGGCCTTTCGATTACGCCCATCCTCGTCGCCACCGGGCTCGCCGTTTCCCTAGCTTTCTTCCATTGGCAGGCGCGACGAGAGCGTCATGGCGAACCCCCCCTCCTGCGCCTCGACCTGTTCTCCAACCGTGACTTCTTTGCGGGTGCACTGGCTGATGGGCTCCGCTCACTGTTCTTCTTTGGCCTGCTCTTTATCATTCCCGTGTTTATCCAGTCGGCCGCGGGGTTCAGCGCCATCGAGAGCGGCGTGGCGTTGGTTCCCTTGTCGGCCGCCGTATTCGTGCTCTCGCTCACAAGTGCCGGTCTGGGGCGGGTGGTGGCGCCCAAGTTCATCATCATAGGCGGGTTCGCGGTCATGTTCGTAGGTACGCTTCTCTACTACGATGCGATGAGCGTCAACGTGTCTATCGCCGACTTGATCCTGCCCGGCCTCGTCTTCGGCGTCGGTGGGGGCGTGGTCATTCCTCAGATTACGAACCTGCCGCTTTCCGCGGTCAAGGCGTCTGAGGTCAATGAGGCCTCCGGTCTGGCCAACACCATGAGAACGCTGGGCACGTCGCTGGGCACTGCCGTCATCGGAACGATCCTTCTCGTCGGCGTCTTTGGCGGGATCGTCGACGGAGTTCTCACGGAACAAGGCATCGACGTCTCGGCCGAGGAGCGCCAGCAGCTTGCCGTCGCATTGGAAGACGGAATGGCGCGCTTGAGCGAAGAGGACCGCAACGAGGCGATTGCAGCGTTCTCGCCAGAAGAACAAGAGACGCTGAGGGCTGTCGTCGAGACGGCCGCCACAGACGCCCAAAAGGCCGCGTTACTGGCGACAGCAGCGGCGATCCTGCTCGCGATGCTCGTGGCGACGTTCCTATCGAGAACAAAGCTCGAGCCGGATGGTGACGATGTCGCCGTCGGAGAAAACGTATCGGCGTCGAAGGCGGACCCGCCTCAAGCGGTGCTGGAGTCGTGAGCGATGCGAAAGAGAAAGACAGATCATCCATGAGCTTCGCCACCCAGCTATTGGGCGCCATCCGGCCAAGAGGACAGCTGGATAGCGAGATCAGGTATGGCGTAATCGACGAGCTATTCGTCTCGGGCGCCGAATTCCCGTCGTACCTGCGGCGGTTCGCGGTGCTCATGACCTTGTCCGTGATCATTGCCACGTATGGCATGCGCGACAACTCCGAGGCCGTGGTGATTGGCGCCATGCTAATCGCGCCGCTCATGACGCCGGTTCTTGGCGTGGCGGCATCGATCGTGCTGGGCATGGAGCGAAACCTCGTGAAGTCGGCTGCGCTCATCGTTGGAGCGACCAGCGGAGCGATCCTGCTCGCATGGTCGTTACAGCTCTTGGCTCAGCAAACGGAGGCCAGCCTGACGCCCGTGCTCCTCGGCCGTACCAGCCCAACTATTGTGGATCTGGGAATCGCGCTCGCAGCGGGGGCGGCCGGCGCATACGTCCAGACCCGAAGGAAGGCCCTGGCCTCCTTGCCCGGCGTCGCTATCGCTGTGGCTCTTGTGCCACCGCTGGCCGCCGTCGGCATGTTCATCGGCCTCGGAGCGTACGACGAAGCCGGGGGAGCGTTCATTCTGTATCTGACCAACCTTGCCGGCATCGTCTTCGCCGCGGCGTTAGTCTTCCTGGCCGTGGGCTTCACGCCCAGATCGTTGCTCGAGCGCTCCCGACGGAGCGTCGGATTGGGTCTCGCCGTCGCGTTAGGCAGCGTCCTCCTAATCGTCGGCCCTTTGGCCTACAACTCGTTTCAGATCTACAACAACGCGCGGGACGTAAGTGGGTCTCGGGGCAATGTCCAGGATTGGCTCGGAGAAGACACACGGCTGGAGATCTTTCGCATCAAACTAGATGGAGACAGCGTGGAAGTGTTCTTGGGCGGACCGGGTGAACCACCTGACACGGACAACCTGGCGGTCGCTCTCGCGGAGCGCCTTGGCGCTCCCCTCGACGTAACGGTGCGATGGGCCCCTGTCCTCGAAGAAACATCAAGCGTACCGTAGGAACTGGGCGCACACAGGCCCTCAGATCGTAGATGAACGTACGAGCGCTTCCGCAGCTGGCTCTTCAGGCATGGGAGGCGTTCGGTAAGGACAACGCCTCCCAGATGTCGGCGGCGATCGCATACTATGTGCTCTTTGCGGTGGTTCCTTTCACGATGTTTCTTGTCATCGTGGTCAACGTTGCGCTGCCCGACGAATCGCGCGAAGACGCCACAGCTTGGATCGAGGACTTTCTCAACGTCACGCCGAACGAAGTCAGCCTCGCTCTCGTCGACGACGCCGCGGACAGTATCGCGGCCCAATATGGCACCGATGCTCTGGCGGAGATCGAGCGCGAGCTTGCGGCCATGAACGAGTCGGATGAGCGAGCGGAGGAGCGGCTGGCCCTGGCGGCCACGCTTGAGGCCCAGGAAGCTGTCACGATCGCCGGATACCAGATCCAACCCGACGAGCTGGACGTGCGATCCGAAAGCTTCATCAGTGAAACGATGAAAGGCGCAGCAGACGCTGCGGTGCCTCTTGGTGTCATCGGCTTTGTGCTTATGGCCTTCAGCGCCTCGATTGCATTTACGGCCATTCGCCGCTCACTGAACTTCGTTTGGAAGGTTCCCCACCGTCCGTTCGTGCAGCAACGGATCATGGAGCTGTCCATGCTCACGGGACTGATCTTACTGTTGGGCGGGTCAGTTGCCGCGACTACAATCACACAGATACTCCGAGAGCAAGGCGATGGCGCCCAGAATCCCCTGATCGCTAGTGGCTTACTCTGGTTTGCGCTCGGGTATCTTCTGCCCTGGCTCCTGACGTTTACGCTGCTGTTGTTGGCTTATCGTTTCGTGCCCAACGCTTCTACATCTTTCCGCGATGTCTGGCTGGGCGCTATGCTGGCTTCGCTCGCGATCGAGACGCTCAAGTATGGATATGGGGTGTACGTTGTGAACTTCAGCAGCTATGGCGCCGCGTACGGCGCTCTCGCGGGAGTCCTGCTCTTCATGTTCTTTGTCTGGTTATCCTCCTATATCTTCTTGATTGGGGCGGAAGTGGCATCCGAGTACGCCAACGTGATGCGGGCCACCCCCACAGTCGAAGAGTCGCAGGCGGATGGGCGCAGCCTGCGGGACACCATATTCGCGCTCATCAAGGGCCTGTTCGTAGCTGAGTAGCCGGCAGACATGGCGGACTGGCCATGGATGGCCAGGGCGCCTGCTAGACCGGGCACTCCGGCCAATACGAGAAATCGTTACGAAACTACCTAAGTCTCAGGACGCGAAGGCAACAGACTTGAATCCATACTGACTGTAGGAAGTCTGTCTCTCGGGAGGCGGTACGAAGCTAGGAGCTGTGAACGCAATGCCAGAAGTGTACATGCTGTCGACGTTCTGGGACGTATTATGGGCGATGATCATCGTCTTGTTCATCTTCATTCCCCTGACGATGCTCTGGATCTTTGCCCTAATGGACTTGTTCAGCCGGAGGGACATCCGCTGGCTCAAGGTCACCTGGCTCGTGTTGATCATCTTCCTGCCAATCTTCGGACCACTCATCTACCTGCTTGTGCGGCCAGAGGAGCAGACTACGCTGGTGGGCCGGGAAGGCTAGGCGGCAGTCAGTCCGGCCGTCTGGCAGCACCCCAGGGTACTGATTCGAGGAGGTACGACATGATCCGGAAAGTGCTGGGCACAGGTTTCGCGCTCTTGTTTCTAGGCATCATCGTCATGATCGCTCGTGAGAATCTGTCGTTGGACGATTGGACGGCCAGCAACAGTGATGGCGAAGAATCACTCGCCAACTCGGAGGCCGATACGTAATGTCCGGCGTCATGGAGCGCTCCTGGTGGGTGATACTTCCCACCGCCGTTGTTGCCTGCGGTGTCTCACTTTTAGTTGCCATCGCCCTGGTGTGGGCGCTCCCGTGGTATGGGCTTCTATCTGGAATGTTCGTCATCGGTCTGATCGCCATTTGGGCGGGTGTCGTTTACGACCTGGTCCGGCGAGCGGACATGGCCTTATGGACAAAGGTGGTCTGGGCCGTCGTTGTCGTCCTGATTCCGCTACTCGGCGGCCTGGTGTACTACTTCTCGCGACCCTCGGCTGAAAAGATCCGATACCGCGGCGAACAACTTGCTTGAGCCAACCCGTGTCGGCATTCTCGCCATGCCGCTCCAGGCCTCGGTGTCCGGTGCCCAGCCTGTGAGTAGGAGCTAGCCGCGGTGTTGGAGTACGTTGTATTGGCACTGGCGCTGTTCGTCGTCATTTCCGCCGTGATTCTCGGATTTGTACTCGTTCCATGGCTCTTCCTGCTGCTGTTTCTCCTCGTGCCCCTTGCCGCACTGTTGCTGCGCGGCAATGCTTCACGTCGAGGCGCCCAAGACGAGCCAGTGTCGACCTCGGTCGCCTCTTCCTGGGCCATCTTGGGGGTGCTCGGCCTGGCTGTTCTGCTCATAGGATTGCCTGCTATCCTCCTGGGAATCTGGCTCCATCCATGGTTCTTTCTAATCTTGCTCTTGTTCTGCCTGCTTCTGGCCATCCCGTTTTGGCTGTCGATCGCTGATCCGGCTAAGACACGCTAGGTGATGTCGTGCAATCGGACCTAGATCGAGGCTGGCGAGAGAGGAATGCGGACCCATGCCGCAGTCCGATCGTCGTAGTTCAGATGGCTCCAAGTTGCTTAGGCAAGAATGCGCAATTGCGCTCATGTGAAGATGCGCGCGCCGACGTATCTTAGACGCGCCGCAGTCTGGGACGGACAGCAATCCCGGATTGCAATGAAGGCAGCGAACGGTTGGCGAGGGTCAGCCAGCGGGGGGACGTTACTGGCCGTTCGCCTATCAACGGTGTTTGTTCAAGCAATAGCGCTGGAGGAGGACATGATGGCTAGTCAGTCGACCGCCACGGCTGTTATCAAGCAGGCTCGCAACCCGCAATGGCCGCGGCGTTCGGCCGCGAGGGGCTGCTGTCGGGAATCGGCCTAGTGCCTATGACTTCGCGGTGCGCAACACGTTGTGGATCGATGCGACCGCTCTCGATGCTGCTCGGTCGGCGGTCGAGTCGAGCGGCAGGAATGGAGCCGCCTCCTCTAGTGCCACGCGCGCTCGCTCCAGCGCGGTGCGCGCCTCTTGAAGCGCTTGCCGTTCATTCCCGTCGCACGGTTGAGCGAGCGGCGCCGTGGGCCCGATCTGAGGGTTTGCGTTGGTCATGAGTTCTTCCCGGATGATAGGAACCTCTTCAGGCGCCTCAATGCCCAGCTTTGCTCGCGCCCTGTTGACGTCCAGCACCTTGATGTAGATGCGTCCGTCGATCCAGATGCCTTCTGATTCTCGGCGGCTTAGTACCAGCATGTGTCTCCTCCGTGATTACCCGACGCTCTTGCCTGACAGGATGTCTGGGCGAGGGTCGTCCAGACCATTCGTCATCACCAGGGTACGTCTCGCTCACCGGCGCCGTAAGATGCATGTTGCTCATCTTTGCCTGGGTAGAGCGGCCCTGACATTCATAGTCCGTTCGGCCCGGTCCTCAGATGGCGGGACCGCTCAGATCGTCGATGCCAGTCATTGCTCAGTAGTGGCAGACTCTTAGGATGCGCACTGAAACGATCGACGACGTGCGAAAAAGCGCCGCCTCGTCGCAGACGCCGGCAGGGCAGCGCTCCCGCAAGCCGAACCGCGTCGTTTTGTTTATTCTCGTTGGGCGCTGGCTCGCGTGGTTGATCGCTCTCGCGTTTGAGTTGTACGACCTGGTTCCGGGGGCGAACCTAGAGGGCGCGAGCGTCCTTCTGCTGGTGACATTTGTGCAGAACGTGCTAGCGACCATATACGTCCCGGTGCTCCGCCCCGCCGCGCGCCGCTTCCTGGGACGCGTCACCCGCAACTGGATCGACGATATTCTCGTGTTCAGCGTGTTGGATATGGTGCTTGCGCTGGCCACCGTCTATTTCACTGGTGGCCGGGAGAGTCCGTACTATCTCTTCGCTATTAGCACACTGCTAACGCCCGCGTCTGTACTCGGTGTTCGTGGAACTGTGCTGGTTGGCCTTGCCTTCGTCGGAAGCTATGTTCTTCTGCTCGCTACTGCGGATGGTGAGATTCATTCACCCCTGCGAGGGGCAGAGCCTGTCGATATTGTCGCATTTCTGGCGATGCCCGTCACGCTGGCGATTTTCGTTCAGCTGCTGGCGTCGCGAAGCCGCGAGCTGATTCTTGAAGAACAGCGGTCTCGCAGAGCGCTCCGGCGAGTCATCCGGCTTCGGGAAGAACGTGACGTGGCGGTCGCGCAGCAGGAACGCACACGGCTCGCCCGGGAAATCCATGATGGGACCGCACAGTCCCTCTACATGGTGACGTTGAATCTGGAGGCGGCAGCCGACGCCGCTCAGGACACCGCGCTTGCCGAGAAACTGAGTCAGCTGCTGGTACTGGTGCGGTCGACGCTCCTGGAGGTGCGTGGCTATATGTTTGACCTGCGGCCAATGCTCGCGGGCGACGGAGGCTTTGCGGCAGCGCTGAGCGAACAAGTCGGAGAGTTCTCCAAAGTAGCCGGGCTACCCGTCCACCTGAGCATCGAAGGCGACGCCGATCGACTGTCGGCGTCGCAGAGCACTGCACTCTATCGAATCGCTCAGGAAGCTCTGGCCAATGTGTTCCAGCACGCCGATGCGTCAGAGGCCTGGCTCCGGTTGTCCTTCGATCAGGACAACGTCACCCTGAATGTGCGAGACAATGGCGCTGGCATGACCGAAGACCACAGGGCTGGGCGCGGTTTGGGCCATATGAAAGAGCGCGCAACAGCGCTGCATGGAACGCTCAGGATCGAAAGCGAACGAGGATGCGGCACGAGCATCCAAGCCGTCCTGCCCCTGAACCGTCATGAGTGAGGTCAGGGTACTGGTCGTCGACGATCACGAAGTGGTGCGCATCGGCCTGCGGACCGCGTTGGAGGACGTTGAGGACGTGAAGATCGTCGGCGAGGCGGCGACCGCTCAGGAAGCCGTGGCAGAAGCCAACAAATTACGCCCGGATGTCGTCTTGATGGACGTACGGCTTGGTGATGAAGGTGACCGGGGTGGTATCGACGCCTGTCGTGAATTGATGAGCGGAGACGCAGGGGTCAAGGTGTTGATGTTCTCGTCATACGGAGAACGAGAAACGGTGCTGGCCGCGATCATGTCCGGCGCAGTTGGCTACCTCACGAAAAACGTTCGCCGCTCGGAACTTGTCGATGCGCTTCACACGGCGGCGCGCGGCGAGTCGTTGCTGGATCCGAGAGTCGTCGCTCCAATTCTGGAGCAGCTACGAAGCGTCTCACAGGAACAGGTGCGCCACGATGGCGGGCTGACGGCTCGCGAGCAAGACGTGCTCGCCCTGATCGCCGAGGGTATCACGAATCGACAGATTGCCGAACGACTCGTGATCAGCGAGCACACGGCACGCAATCACGTGGGGAGCATCCTCGGGAAACTTGGGTTCACCAGCAGGACAGAGGCGGCAGTCTATGCGGCTCGCCTCGGGCTGGAACGGCCGGAAGCGGAGTCAGAACCAGAGTAGCCTGTCGCCGTAGCTCCAGGGTGCAGTCCATCAGGCCCAGCGGCGGTGCAGCCCGCTGGTGGCTCGCCTGAGCCAGCCCTTGCGCTACGAGTTGCCGAGTCGAATGGCGGCGAGCCGCTTGTAGATCGCCTCCGCGGTCCATTCGACCACGATCATCGTGATCACCAACACGATGAGGGCGATGAACCCCTCGATTTCGACGTGTTCTCTGAAGATGAAGTTCACTGCTTCGAGAATGACAAACTTGCTGCCGAACAAGATCGCCCACGCGGCCAGGATGCCCGCCGCCCGAAAGGCTAGGCCTTCGCGCCGCCAGAAGAAGTTCCTCACCTGGTGTTCGACCGCCAAGGTGATACTGAGCAACGCTTTCAACACGAACGCCGTGAAGATCACGATCGTGAACGAATCGATAATGAAGCTGTCGGAGTACTCGACGAACAGGCCTAGAATGACGATATTGAGCAGGATGGACGTCATCCACGAAAGGAACAGTCGTTGCGAACGACTCGCAGCGACGGGCTCTGCAAGGTCGTCGTGCGTCTCGCCAGGTACTAAGTCCAAAGGCTGGTCTCCAACCATCGGCGAGTCGACAGGCACGAAATCACTCCCTACTGCTGGGCCATCAGCCGGCGCAACGTCGCCTCGTCGTCTTCAATCAACTCACCGTCAACTTCGACGGTCACGCTATGCAGCGTGCCGGTGAACGTGAACGGCGCCTTGTAGACGTCTTCCAGCACGGGCGCGGCGAAGTCGTAGCCACAAGAGAGCCCCTCGAGTTCGTAGGTCACTGGGACGGTGTGGGGAACGTCGACAGTGCCGACGAGTTCGCTGTCGACGTAGAGTTGAAACCGTCCAGGCGCACCCTTCCCGCTTGGGAAATCAGGCGGGCCTGTTGGCTCAAACTCGAAGCGTAGGCTGTGGCGTCCCGTCGGCAGTTCGTCTGCCGACTCGACGGCGAAGATCGCTTTGCCCGAGTAGTTGTGGGCATAGTGCAGCTTGCCATCCTTGACGTAGAGCACGTAGCCTCCGGCGGCGCCGCCTTGGGCGAGGAGAACGCCCTCCGCGCCGCCGGCAGGAATCTCCACGTCCGCAGCGATGCTATGTGGCCGGTTTTGCACCTGGGGCGTCGCAAGTGCAGGAATCACTGAGAGTCCCGGGTAGTACGTGAAGCTGGTGCGGGGCCTGGATGTTTGCGGGCGCTCGACCATCAGCCGAGTCGTGATATCACCGTCAAGCGGCAACACCTTGTACTTCCCGGCTTCAACCCACCACAGAGATACCAGCTCGCGCAGCTTCGCGGGATGTTCCGCCGCCAGATTCCGCGACTCGGTCGGGTCCTCCGCTACGTGATACAGCTCCCAGGCTCCAGTTTCGAGTTCATCAATCACCTCGGGCGGCGTGGGGCTGCCAAACTTGCGCCCTTTCTTCGCGGCTTCGACGAAGTTAACTCCCGGCCAGGGGCAGACCGCCCGCCAGCCGTCGTGATCGATCGCCCGGTGCGCGAACATCTCGAAGTACTGCGTCGAGTGGTTCGTGGGCGCTCCGGGTGCATCGAAGGTGTGAGCGAAGCTCACGCCCTCCAACGCGGACTGAGCCACGCCCCGGATCGCCGCGGGTGGTTCGACGCCAAGCGCCTCGAGGATCGTGGGCGTCATGTCGATCGCGTGCGCGTACTGGTGGCGGACCTCACCACGCGCCTTGATGCCCTTGGGCCAGGCAACGACGAACGGGTCCGTCGACCCACCGCGATAGGTCTCGCGCTTCCAGCGCCGGAACGGTGTGTTGCCCGCCCACGTCCAGCCCCATGGATAGTGGTTGTAGCTCTTCGTGCCGCCCAGCAGGTCCGCCTGTGCGAGATTGTCCTCGAACGTCTCCGGGATGTTGTTGAAGAAGAGCATCTCGTTGACGGAGCCGACCGGGCCGCCTTCAGCCGAGGCGCCATTGTCGGAAAGCACCATGACGATCGTATTGTCCAGCTCGTCGATCATCTCCAGCGCGTCGAGAATGCGTCCGAAGTGGTAGTCGGTCTGGGACAGGAAGCCCGCGTAGACTTCCATGAACCGCGCGTAGAGACCCTGCTCGTCCGACGATAACGTGTCCCATACGGGCACGTCGGCGTCGCGTTCTGGCAGTTGGGCATCCGCGGGCAATAGTCCGATCTCCTTCTGGTTCGCGAAGACCTGCTCGCGGTACGAGTCCCAGCCTGCGTCGAATTTGCCCTTGTACTTCTCGATCCACTCCTGCTCAACGTGGTGGGGAGCGTGGGCGGCGCCCGTGGCGTAGTAGAGGAAGAAGGGCTTCTCCGGCGCGTTCACGTGTGCATCCAGGACCATCTTGATCGCCTTGTCGGCCAAGTCGATGTTGAGGTGGTAGCCGTCTTCGGGCGATGTTGGCTGCGGCGCCGACCGGTTGTCCTCCGTCAGATCGGGGTACCACTGGTTGGTCTCGCCGCCCAGGAAGCCGTAGAAGCGTTCGAAGCCGCGCCCCAGCGGCCATCGATGAAACGGCCCGGCGGCGGTGTTGTCCTCCGAGGGCGACAGATGCCATTTGCCGATGCAGAACGTGTTGTAGCCGTGCTGCGTCAACATCTCCGAGAGCATGCCGTTCTCGAAGGGCATGCGGGCGTCGTATCCGGGATACCCGGTCGCGGTCTCCATAATAGAGGCGACGCCGTTCGAGTGGTGATTCCGCCCCGTGAGCACGCAAGACCGTGTCGGCGAGCAGAGGGCGGTCGTGTGCATGTTGGCGTAGCGCAGGCCCATCGCCGCTACGCGGTCGATGTTGGGCGTCTCGATCAGGCCGCCGAAGCAGGAGAGCTGGCCGTAGCCAACGTCGTCGAGGATGAAGAACAGCACGTTGGGAGCGCTCTCTTTCGCGCGAACGGGTTGCGGCCAGGCCGGCGAAGATTCCGTTGCCGACCGGCCAATCTTGCCGGGAAACTTTGCGCCTTGCGAATACTCTACTACTGACATTCGAATGCCTCCTTTGCTGACCCCACGTTTCAGGTTGGCAGCTCGCGTTCACACTAAGCGCGCCGACCGCAGACCGAGTGGCTGCAGGTTCAGTATCCCGCCGCTGGTTCCGTAGCGCGTCGCGAGTTTTCGGTAGTTCGATAACGAATCCTTGTAGGCGGCGGCGAAGACGAAGGGACAGACTGATGTTCAGCGTCAGAGACCGTAGAAAAGAGGAGCAAGTGGGACCGCAACGATGCCGACGATGATGGTCAGAGGCAGGCCGACCTTGGCGAAGTCGATGAACGTGTAACCGCCCGGCTCCTGGACCATGAGCTGCGTCTGGTATCCGGCGGGGTTGATGAGCGCGGCCGACGCGCTGATCATCAGGATGGCGACGAACGGTTCCCAGTTCACCTCGAGCGCGGTGGCCATGCCAATAACAATTGGGAACATCAGAGCAGCGGCCGCTGCATTAGAGATGACGTTGGTGAGAATCACAGTAGCAATGAAGATGACAACCAGGGCGGCGTATGGGTTCCCGCCTGCTAGGTCAGAGAGTAGCCTCGAAATGTCGTCTGCCAGGCCGCTGTTGGTGACGGCCGGGGCGAGGCCGACCGCAGCCCCCAGCACCACATAGGTCCGCCAGTCGATGCTGCGGAACGCTCGCCGAAGTGTGAGACCTCCCGTGGCAATGAGCGCCGCGACAGCGAGCAAGGCGGCATTGAGCAGGCTCATCACGCCGAACGCGGAGAGCAGCACCATGGCCACGACGATGACCCCGGCGGCCCACGCTCGATCGGTTCGCTGAATGCGATACCCGCGCAGTCGCTTCACCAGAGCGAACCCAGCCTCCAACGGTGTTGTTTCGAAGAATTCGTCCGCGACCTCAAGCAGGAAGTTGTCTCCAGCCGTAACAGCTGCCTCCTGAAGGTCATGATCCGTAGGGACCCCATCGCGGGAGAGCGCTACGACTTTCAGTTCGCCATCGTGTTCGCGAAATAAGAGCCGGCCGACCGGGCGCCCTTCGTATACCGTCTCGTTGCCGATGACCACCTCAACCAGGTGGTGCTGGTACTCCTTTCCTGTCACCTCCCTCGGCGTGCTCGGATACAGGCCAATCGTGGTCCATAGCGTTGTTACAGCCTCGATGTTCGCGGTGAAGGTCAGCTCGTCGCCTGCCTCCAGGCGCATGCTGGTATCGAGGTCCGCCAGATTGTTCTCGTCTCGCCTGATCGAGACGAGCTGCGCTCCTGCCGGCTGCGCGAGCCCGGCTTGAACGAGCGTGGACCCGACCAGCGGCGAATCCTCCGGCACGTAAAACTCGGCTCGATACAGGCGTCGCGCCGTATCGTCTTCGTCGGCCCGGTCTGGCAGGAGGCGCCCGGCGAAATAGATCAGGAACAGGATGCCGGCGACGGCCGCCGGCAGGCCGATGCGCGTTGGAAAGAAGATGCTCAGGTCTTCGCCCAGCGCGTCGAGGACGAGGCCGGCGATGATCAGATTGGTTGAGGTACCGAGGAGTGTCGAAGAGCCGCCTAGGATCGATGCGCCCGATAGCTGCATCAGCATCTTCGACGTCGCAATTCGCATCGTGCGTCCCAAGTCTTGAACGACTGGGATCATCATCGCCACGAGAGGTGTGTTGTTCAGGAACGCGCTTCCAGCCGCGGTTGCAGGAAGAATCCGCTGGTTAGCGTCACGCGCCGTCGCCGGCTGGCCGATAAGCTTGTCCGCGACGATTGAGATCGCCCCTGTGGCGTACATGCCAGCTGCGACCGCGTAGAGGACAACGACAGTCAGCACCCCGGAGTTAGAGAATCCGCTGAAGGCCTCTCCCTCCTCGGCGAGATCAAAGGTAATGATCAGGGTAATTGCTGCGACAAACACCGCCCACGTTGGGAAGCGCCCCCAGATCAGGAGCGCAAAGAGACCGGCCAGGATCGCCAACGTCAGCCAGGCGTCAACGCTCACGGCCGGCTCCGCGGCAAGCTTCTTGTCATCCGAGGTGTTAAGGCTGCCATTTGCACCTCTCGCATCTACTCTTGTGCGTACGCTCCCAAGTATGGGCTGCCGCGCCTACCAGCGCGTCGCCAGACATCGGTAGTTTGGTAACGATTTCCTGTAAACGCATCACAGGGCATGGGTACAGCGCTCCCGACAGCGACATGGCGATTGCTTCCAGATGCCCATCTCATACCGAGAAATCGCCACTAACACGGCTAGGTCTTGCCATGCGCCGCAGCCCGCCCGCGTGAGATGATTCTCATGCTGGAGGGATTTATTGACTATCAGGAGGCTGCTTTGCCAGATCTAACAGAATACAAGCCAGGAACAGCGTTCTCGGGCGTCATCGGGAGGACGGTTGACCAGTCCGAGCCGGCGTGGCCGGAACCACTTCGCGCCAAGGAAGGCGCCCCCAACGTCTTGTTCTTCATCCTGGACGATACGGGATTCGGTCAGCTCGGCTGCTACGGCAGCCCGATCAACACCCCGAACTTGGACGCACTGGCGGCGAACGGCCTGCTCTACAACAACATGCACACCACGGCACTCTGCTCCCCTACGCGGACATGCGTACTGACGGGCCGCAATCATCACTCAAACGGCATGGCCTGCATAACTGAGGGGTCTACTGGATTCCCGGGGGCCAATGGCAACATCCCGTTCGAGAACGGGTTCCTGTCAGAGATCCTGCATCAGTACGGCTACAACACATATGCTGCTGGCAAATGGCACCTGACGCCGGCCGATCAAGTCTCGGCGGCGGGGCCCTACGACCGCTGGCCGCTTGGCCGCGGCTTCGAACGATACTACGGCTTTCTCGGCGGCGACACGCACCAGTACTATCCCGACCTGACGTACGACAACCATCGCGTCGAGCCGCCGAAGACGCCGGAGGAAGGTTACCACCTGACCGAAGACCTGGCCGACAGAACGATCTCGTTCATCGCCGACTCCAAGCAGGTCGCGCCCAATAAGCCGTTCTTCTTCTATTTCGCGACGGGCGCGATGCATGCGCCGCACCACGTACCGAAGGAGTGGGCCGACCGCTACGCCGGCAAGTTCGACGACGGTTGGGAAGCCTATCGCGAGCAGACGTTCGCTAGGCAGAAGGAGCTGGGCATCGTCCCACGGGATGCGAAGTTGTCCCGGCACGATCCTGACGTGAAGCCGTGGGACGACTGCTCGGCGGAAGAGAAGAAGCTCTACGCGCGCATGATGGAGGTCTACGCCGGTTTCCTGGAGCATACAGACCACCAGTTCGGCAGGATCCTGGAATTCCTCAGGTCAATGGGCGAGCTGGACAACACGCTGATCATGGTGCTCTCCGACAACGGCGCGAGTTCAGAGGGCGGCCCGGAGGGTTCGGTCAACGAGAACCTCTTCTTCAACTTCGTGCCGGAGTCGCTCGAAGAGAACCTCGCGGCGATCGATGAACTCGGCGGACCGAAGCACTTCAACCACTATCCGTGGGGCTGGACTTGGGCCGGCAACACCCCATTCCGGCGCTGGAAGCGCGAGACCTACCGCGGTGGCATCAGCGACCCGTTCATCGTCCACTGGCCCCAGCGGATCAAGGCGAAGGGCGAAGTCCGCACCCAGTACGCCCACGCCACCGACCTGGTGCCCACGGTGCTGGAGGCTCTCGGCCTGGAACCGCCTACGTCGATAAAGGGCGTCGCCCAATCTCCAATCCAAGGTGCGAGCCTTGCTCATACGTTTGACGATGCAAACGCTCCCACGAAGCACAATACCCAGTACTTCGAAATGATGGGTCACCGCTCCATCTATCGCGATGGCTGGCGAGCGGTCTGCCCCTGGCCCGGCACGTCGTTCGCGGAAGCCGGCGAGGGATTCGGAACGCCCATTTCGGCCGAAACGCTGACCGAGCTGGACGCGAACGACTGGGAACTGTACCACGTCGCAGAGGACTTCGCGGAGAACCGCGACATCGCTGCCGACAACCGCCCACGCCTGATCGAGATGATCGCGCAGTGGTACGTCGAAGCGGGCAAGTACAACGTGCTGCCCGTCGACGGACGCGGTCAGCAACGCTTGGGCATGCCGAGACCGCAGATCGCCGCCGCGCGGAGCAGCTACACGTACTATCCGGGGACGCAAGAAGTGCCGATGAATGCCGCCCCTAGAATCACCAACCGTCCACATAGCATCACCGCGGACGTAGAAGTTCCGTCGGGCGGCGCGGAGGGCGTGCTGATCTCGCAGGGCGGCATCGATGGCGGCTATACCTTCTTCGTCAAGAATGGCAAGCTTCAGTACCTGTACAACTATGTAGCGCGAAACTTCTACCACGTTGAGTCGAACGTCGAAGTCCCCGAAGGCAGCCATCTGCTACGTTATGAATTCGAGGTCACGGGCGAACCCGACATTCTGAAAGGCATCGGCGCAGCGGGTCGCGGCCAGCTCTACATCGACGGCGAGCTGGTCGGACAGGTCGACATGCCCGTGACGAACCCGATCATGCTTGGCCTCGCCAGCGGCGTCGCGATTGGCGCTGATCCGGGCGCACCAGTGACGCTGGAGCACTATCAGGGGCCCTTCCCGTTTACCGGGACGCTGCACAGCGTGACCATCGACGTCTCAGGCGACCTGATCGAAGACGACGAGGCCACCATGCGGGCGATCATGGCCCGCCAGTAGGGAGGTCGTGGCTTGAAGATCGAGCACAAACATACTCGGAGGGAGGACAGCAGATGACAGCATTCACAGTCACACGGACCGACCTCAATGAAGCGAGTTCTCTTTGGTGGGTGTTTCTCGTAACAGGCAGCTTCTGGCTGGGAGTTTCGATATTCGTCCTACAGTTCGACACCACGTCCATCAACCTGATTTCTGTGCTGACGGGAATCGTCTTTTTGCTTGCGGGGCTTAGCGAGCTATTCGCCGCGGCGATCATTCCCGGCTGGAGGTGGGTCAGAGTCGCTCTCGGCGTGATCCTCGCCGCGGGCGGGATCTTCGCGTTCGCCAATCCAGAGAAGACGTTCGTTGTACTCGCCGCGCTGATCGCCTGGCTACTGCTGATCCGGGGAATCTTCGATCTCATCGCGGCGCTGATGGACACTAACGTACCGTTTTGGTGGCTTCAACTCTCTGCCGGCATAGCGCAGATCCTCGTCGGGTTTTGGGCTGTTGGCTGGACGGAGCGGCAGGCCGTACTGCTCCTCGTCTGGGTAGGCGTCTCCGCGCTCGCTCGTGGTCTCATGGAGATTGTCTTCGCGTTCCAGCTTCGTAGCGTGAACAAAGAACTCTCTGGATAAGGCCGATGCAAGACGACCATTCCACATCATGCTGCGCTCCTTCTGGCAAGGAAGGCAAGCTCGGCACTGGCGTAGCCACGCAGAGCAGGAAGGACGGCCCCACCGATGCCATGGCGCTGCTAACGGGCGGAGAGTTCCTCATGGGCACAGACGACCTAGACGGCTTCCCCGCCGACGGCGAAGGGCCCGTACGTGCTGTGTCAGTGCGGCCCTTCTATATCGATCAGTTCGCGGTCTCGAACGAGCAGTTCGCGGCCTTCGTCGACGTTACAGGCTACAGGACTGATGCGGAGGGGTTCGGCTGGTCGTTTGTGTTCGGCGGGCTGCTGCCCGACGACTTTCCAGACACTAGAGCCGTGGCAGCTTCACCGTGGTGGCGTCAGGTCGAGCGGGCCGACTGGCGGCACCCACTCGGACCGCAGTCGTCGTTGGATACAATCCTGAATCATCCCGTCGTCCATGTCTCCTGGAACGACGCGCAATCCTACTGTTCATGGGCCGGCAAACGCCTTCCGACGGAGGCTGAGTGGGAGTATGCGGCCCGAGGCGGGTTAGAGCGGAAACGGTTTCCTTGGGGCGACGAGCTAGAGCCCGGCGGCAAGCACATGATGAACGTCTGGCAGGGTGCCTTCCCGTCGAAGAACACACTCGAGGATGGCTATCTTGGCACGGCACCCGTAGACGGATACCAGCCGAGTGGATTTGGCCTGCACAATATGTCGGGCAATGTGTGGGAGTGGTGCGCCGACTGGTTCTCGTCAGACTTTCACATCAGTGGGCCTCACGACGATCCTGTTGGTCCTTCGTCTGGCCAGGCGAAGGTGATCCGAGGCGGGTCGTACCTCTGCCACGACTCGTACTGCAACCGGTATCGGGTCGCCGCTCGCAGCTCAAACGATCCTGGCAGTTCAACCGGAAACATGGGCTTTCGCTGCGCGCGAGACGCGTAGCTTGCATGGTAAGAGAGGAGTCTTCGAAATGAGAACGAATAGCTGGGTTGTATTCTCGGGAATCATGCTGTTCATGGCAGGTATGTTCGGCGCCATCGATGGATTGGTGGCGATCATCCATGAGCAAGTCCTCGTCGTAACGGACGAACAGATCATCCTCCTCGACATCAGGGCATGGGGATGGGTGCACCTTATTGTCGGCGGGATTGCCGCTGTTACGGGCCTTGCCGTCTTGAGCGGCCAGCTCTGGGCCGTCATCCTCGGCATCCTCCTGGCAATGACAAGTGCGTTCACGCAACTCTTGTTCATTACGGTATTCCCGTGGTGGTCTCTGGCAATTATCGCCATCGACATTCTGGTCATCTACGGCTTGGTCGTTCATGGCGAAGGGGCTACACGCGCCAGCGGAGTAGAAGTTCAGCGTTAGAGCTGGTGTACGTGTGGTGGGCCCCACTATCGGAGAGATCCTACCTCTGGCGATCGGCGTTGCGATCAGCCCGGTGCCGGTCATCGCCGTAATCCTGATGCTGTTCGGCCCCAGGGCACGCAGCACCGGCCCGGCGTTCGCACTCGGCTGGGTGCTCGCCCTCGCCGTGGTTGGCGCGGCCGTGCTCCTAGTGGCCGATGCGAGCGATGTTTCGTCGGAGCAAGGCCCATCGGACGCGGTGTTCGCGATCAAACTGGCTCTAGGTCTGCTTCTCCTGGCGCTGGCCGTCCGGCAATGGCGCAGCCGCCCAAAGGAGGGCGAGGAGCCCGAGATGCCGGGCTGGATGAGCGCCGTCAACGAGTTCACCGCACTGCGAGCGTTCGGGTTTGCCGCGCTGTTGGCAGGTGTCAACCCAAAGAACCTAGGAATAACGTTGGCGGCAGGCTCCACCATCGCCCAGGCAGGTTTGACTGATGCCGAACCGTGGGTCGTGCTGGCTGTGTTCGTGGCGCTCGCGAGCCTCACTGTCGTACTGCCCGGTGCCTACTACGTAGTCGCCGGTGATTCCGCCGAACGAACGCTCGATGTAATGAAATCATGGCTCACGGCAAACAATGCCACGGTTATGTCGGTTCTGTTCTTGGTCATAGGCGTGATGCTTGTTGGCGATGGATTGGGTGGCCTGACGTCGTGAGCGTTTCAGATGAGGGATCTGATCGCACAAGAAAGGAAACGCCATGAGCACTCCGGAAGGCCCAATCACCGTTGTTGTCGCCATATACGACAACGAAATAGACGCTGCCATTGCCCTAGCGACTCTCCAGCGAATGGAGAAAGGCAGTGAGATCGAACTTCAGGACGCCGCCGTGCTGGTCAAGGATTCGTCGGACGAGCTGAAGATCAAGGAGACGGCGGAACTCACGCCTAAGAGAGGGGCGCTTAAGGGTGCAGTCGCCGGCGGCATTATTGGAATCATCTTTCCGCCAGCGGTGCTGGCTATGGGGGCGGCCGGCGCGGCCGCTGGCGCAGCATTGGGTCACTTCACAGACCAGGGGTTCAAGAACAACCTTCTGAAAGAGATGGGTGAAGAAATCCCCAGCGGGGGCTCTGCCTTCGTGGTAGTCGTCGCGGAGCAATGGGTGGAAGGGCTCACAAAGTATATCCAACGATCGGGCACGATCAAGACCTACGCTCTCGACGATGCGGCTTCAGTCAGACTTCTGGACACGAGGAAATGATCGGCTCAGCATGACTGCTTCCGAGGTCGTTCGGGGCGCCATTCACGGCGCCGAGTCGTTGGATTTGAACCGTTCAGAGCCGCCAGCTTGGAGTAGCAGCAACGGGAGTCGTGGAATGCGGGAGGCCAGCGGTGAATCCATCCACTAGTGTTCTGCGACCGTCTGTGGAGCCACAGTGTTGTGTTCAGTCGCGTTTCGTTAGGACGTAGCTCCCATAAATAAGTACGAAGATAACGAACCTTTGCGATTCTAGTCAGCCGTCGGGACGGCATGATGGACCTGGTGGGCCCGCTGCATGGATGCGCCGGGCCTACCAGGATGCGCTGAACGCAACGGATAGGTTCGGAACCATATGAGCAATCGCGAGAGACAGGCCGAAGCGAGGTTAGCAAGAAGAGCCACGCCGTCCAGTTCATGGCGCTGGCCAGCCTCGGCGCGGTGGCGCTGTTGGTCATCGCGGGCGTGGGGTTCATTGCCTGCAACGGAAGCGACGATGCCACCACGGACGATGACGCCGCACACAGTGAAGGAGACGAACACAAGGACGACGGTGATGCCAAGGCACAGAACTACCTGGAAGCCGCACCGAAAGACGTCCTGTACTTGGTCGAAATGACGAGCTTCGCGTACACGCCGGACGCTCTGGAGGTCGGTGCCGGAGAGGTCCTCGAAATCGCGATCCAGAATGTGGAGCCTGTCCTCCACGACTTCACGATCGATGAGATCGATGGCGATGTGCACGTCTCCTACCTCGGGGGCACCGGCCAGCACGAACACTCAGAATCTCGATTGGAAGCTGACGTTCACTTCGCGCTTACGGAGCCCGGTACCGGTGTCGTACACATGAAAGTCGACGTGCCGGGTGAGTACATCTTCTACTGCTCGGTCGCAGGCCATCGAGAGGCTGGCATGGAGGGAACGTTAATCGTCCGGTAGCCATAAGCCAGGGAGAACGAATGCGATCCAAGCCTTCGATTCAGAAAGCGCATCGATTGGACCTGCAGGGACGCGCGGGATTGGCACGAGTCGCTGCACGCAGCGGACGGGTTAGGGAACGTATGAGCAATGGCGATGGGAGAGCCACAAGTGAAATTTAGCAAGAAGAATCGCGCTATACAGCTCATGGCGGTAGCGGGCATTCTCGCCATTCTCGTCCCGAGCATCCTCGCGGGCTTCCTGATGGGCTGGTTCTGGCTCTTCCTGCTGACTGCGCTCGTGTTTGTCCCGCTCTTGTTCCTCGAGCGGCGGCTAGACGGAACCTAGATGCCTCTCGCGAACATGTCTAAGACGCGCGCGAGCCGGTCGCCTGCGGGCCCGCTTGGGCGTGGGCCGGTCGTCGTGCCGTTGGACGGCTCGAAGGTGTCGGAACGGGCCCTGTCCCATGCTGTCGCGCTGGCCCGCGTCTGGGACGAACAGATTGTGCTTCTGGGCGTAACCACAGCCCGAAACCAAGGCGGGCTGGCCGGCCTCGCGCCCGCGATCAAGTTGGAGTTCGAGGAGAGTGGTGTGCAGCAAGCGGAGGACTACTTGAGAAAAGTCCGGAATAGGCTCCGGCGAACCGTGCAGGTAGAGGCGGCGGTCCGGATCGGAGATCCAGCCAGGGAAGTGCTGGCGGCTGCTCGGAGTCTCAAGGCACGCCTGATCGTCATGACGACTCACGGGCGTTCCGGCGTATCTCGCTGGGTCCAGGGAAGCGTCGCGGGGACGCTGCTGCGTGAAGCGACCATCCCTCTGCTTGCCATAGGGCCGAATGTACCAGAGGCTACCCCTCGGAAGTTTCGGTTGAAGCACCTGCTGGTGCCGCTTGATGGAGAGAAGGCCTCGGAGTCTGCACTCCCAGTAGCGAGGCAATTGGCCGCTGACCTCGGGGCGCGCATCTCTGTCGTAAGGGTGGTGCCATGGCTGGCCGACTACTCGTATCAGACGCAGGCCGCGGTTTATGATCCGAAGCTGGACAAGGTGCTAGAGCAAGGGGCGGCAACGTACTTGGGGCGCCAGCTGCAGACCCTCACAGGAGTCGAGGCGCAGCCATATGTCCGGCGCGGTTCCTCAGCCACGCGATTGCTTGACTTCGTAACGCGACAGGACGTCGACTTAGTCGTGATGACGACGCACGCTCGCCGTGGCGTAGCAAGAGCCGCGCTGGGTAGCGTCGCCGACCGCATGATCCACGGGAAAGCGCCGGTCCTTCTTCTCAAGCCAGGCCGGTAATCGAGTCAACCTGGCCCGCGGCTCTTGCCGCATCCCGCTACCGGCAGTTCAGCGCCCTCCGACCGATCAGCCCGGCGCTCACCTGCAGGATCTGCAACACATCGATTGAGTCCAGCTGTCCATTGCCGTCTACGTCGGCGTTGCTTGGGTTGGGGACGTTCGGAAGTAGCCCAGCGATCTTGAAGAGAAGCAGCGCGGCATCAACCGCGCCAACAACTCCGTCACCGTTCGCGTCGCCGCAGTCGTCTGGCGGCGTCGGCGTGGGAGGTACTGATGGTGTGTGTGTCGGTGGAGGGGGCGACGTAGGAGGTGGTGTGAGCGATCCTTCGTCAGGCTGTTCCGGCGTAGGCGTTTCGCCTGAACAAGGCGCGCTGCTGACGACCGGTGTCAACAGGACGAACGAGCCCGCCGTCTGTCTGTGAAGAATCTCCGCCCCTGTTGTGTCCGAGATCGCTGTGCCCGAGAACGTGATCATGCTCTGGCCAGAGCATGACGTACTGAACGTCAATTCGCCGATGCTGCCGCTTCCGGTTGTTCCCTGAGGTCCCCCCTGATCGGCGGTGGAACACGTCAAGACCACAATGCCCGGCGATGGGAATGATGGACCCTGGCAGACCTGGGCCCGCCCGGTCGCAACCAGGAAGCTGGCATCTTCCCAGCGCTTGAACTGCAGGACGTTCGGGTCGTACGCGATGTCCAGTTCGTAGGCGCCAAAGTCGGTGATATCATCAATGAGAATGTCGACTTCAATGTCGCTTCCGGCAGGCTCGGTATTGGTGAGGGGAGACATGGTCAACACGGTGAGCACTCCGCCGGCCTCTGTTCGCTGCACAGACCACTCCAGCGCAGTCAGGTTAGCGATCAACCCCACTAGAAATGCAGCGGCGATCAAGACAGCCCGTTTGATTGCTGCGTTGGTTGTCCAGGAACCTGTTGTCATCATACGACGCAATGTCATTGAGGGCGCACGTTTGGGCGCATCCAGCACCATGGTCGCACAGCGATGAATCGACGGCATCGCTAAATCCAACACCTTTGCTACGTAGTTTCCGTTACGCGGCTGATGTCCCAAGCACGACGGATACGTAGGAGGAAACGGCTAGTGTACCGACGTGGTCCATCGTCCTGGCTAGAAAGAGCCACAGTCCATAGCTGGACACCCCGTACACTCCGACTACAAGAAGTCGTTAGGACTTTACTGGTTTCTTGCGATGCTACGCTGGTCTAGATCAGTGGACAATCGAGTGAGGCCAGAGAGGATAGGAGGCCCCTTTTTCGTTTACCTTCAGCGGAAGGAGGTCGAAGTCCCATACCGAGATTCAAGACAGCGGCGCTAGTGGTGAATCCCTATGCGCACAATGCGGCGAATATGGATGTGGAGGCCGCCGGCCGTCAGATTGCGGAGGCGGGCGTTGCCGTGTCTGTTGCCGTACCGGAGAGCATTGAGGCATCGACAGCAGCGCTACGAGACGCGGTCCAAGGTGTGGCCGAAGTCGTGTTCATGGGCGGTGGCGATGGTACCCTCCGGCAGGCGGCGATGGAACTCGTCGATACCAAGGTTGTCTTAGCGCCCATAGCATTGGGTACGGCGAACGTTCTGGCTAAGGAGCTGGGTATTCCACGGGATTGGCAAGAGGCCATTGACATACACCTGCAGGGCCAGGCACAGGAGATGGACGTTGGCTGGGCGGGCGACGAACCATTCCTGTTGATGGCAAGCATCGGCTGGGATGCCGAAGTCGCAGCGAATGTGAATCTGGCGTTCAAAGAGCGTGTAGGTGCAGCAGCCTATGTCCTATCGGCCGCCACGAGGGTGCGAAAAATCCTCGCGCCAAGGGTCGTGAAAGGGACTATCGATCATGTCGAGGCGGTTGGCGAAGGATCGATGCTCGTTATCGGCAACACGCGCAACTATGGTGGAGTAGTGGAGCTTACGCCGCATGCGCTCGCGAACGACGGAGTGTTCGACCTCTGTGCTCTGAAACCCAGGACCCTGCTCCAGGGTGTGCAACTGATGGTTGGACTCGCCAGGCGCAGGCTGTCAGATGGAGACGTAGCCAGCTATCGCCGGGGGAGCCACATCTTCGTTGAAACGCCTGGCATGCCGGTTCAGGTAGACGGCGACGTGATCGGGGAGACTCCCATGACGTTCACGCTCGCGGCCCGCGCGCTGAAGATCAGCGTCCCGGCGGGTGGCCTCCCGCCGATCTTCGACGATAGCGAGAAACTGACCTCGTGATGGGCCGATTCGGTACTTCTCATCTCGCCTGCCAACAGGAGCAAAGGCCTTGCAGCGTATAGACGAAGAGTTCTGGGGAGCAAGACTCTATCTGTGGTTGGAGCGCCATTTGCCGGCGAGCAAGGGCGTTCGCACCGCGGGCGTGGTCCTGCTCGCAGCTGTCGTCATTGGCTTCGTTGTCGTCTTGTTCGTCCAGCCGCTCTTGGCAGACGATGCTACTACGGAGTCCAGGCTGTTCGCCTACGTCGGTCTCTTTGTCGTCTGTTTTGCGTCAGCCTTCTTCCTGCTGTTTCCCATTCCGGGTCTATCGTTCGCCGCAATCGGGCTCGTGTTCCAGCAGGGCGGATACTATGACCCTGTCGTCGTGGCGATCGTTGCATGTGCGGGCTGGTCGCTTGGGGACGCGGGGATTTACGTGGCAGGCGCGGTTGGTTCGGTTTCGTTGGAGAAGCAAGCGCCTCTTCCGGGACGGTTCAGAGGGTTGGTCCGTAACCTCATGGACAAGCTGCAACGGCTCATGCATAGCACGATGGGAGCCGTGATCTTGGCGGCGGTGTCGTTCATTCCGAACCCGATTGCTGGAGCATCAGTGCTGGCGGCCGGCGCCAACCGAATGAGGCCATTGCGGTTCGCTATCGCTATCGCCACCGGGAGGTTGGCCCGCGGACTTGTCATTGCGTTCGCGGGCGGCCAAGTCGTTGACATTTGATGCTGAGTTATGAGATGGAGATAATGAGTCTGAGGAGTATGCGCACATGATTCGGCCGATCGGTTGGCTCAGTAATCGCTCTGACCAAGCCGGGATGTTCATCGCGGTAGGAACCGTGGCGGCAACGTTTCAGCGGACGCTAATGCCGCGCAACAATGCAGACCAGGCAGTGATCACAGGCCTGTCTATGGCGCTCTCGTATCAGATCGCAAGCCTGGTTAATGATGGCATCGAGGCTCTGGCGGCTGTGGTGCTGGCGGTTCGTTCCCGCCGCCCCGGAGCGAACGTCTCGGACGCCGAGCTGCGAACAGTCAGCCTCGCCTTCAGCGCTGCTGGCTTGTTGACGGGCCTGGGCCTTCAGAAACTGTTCTCGCAGCGGGACGACGAGTCGCTCCTGCCAGCCGTTGGCAGAACCAGCGGGTTCTTCCTTGCAAGCGCCTCGTTTGCCGGCGGCGCCGCGCGCGCATTGGAGCTTGCCGCAGCCGAGATCGATCAGCGACAGGAACGTCTGAACGTCAGCGACTTGCCGCTCTCGATCATTGGAGGGATGTTGTTCGCCACGGCGCGAGACTACCAGCGCCGGCAACGTGAGGCGCAATTCGACACCGGCCGGCCGAGGCACTTTTCGCCCGTACTCTCCTTGCCGTTGGGCGTTGGTGTTGGGTTGATCCTCGCGGGGTTTGGCATTGGGAACAGGCTCTTGGCGCGCCGGATTGGAACGACGCTCGATCAATTCCTGCCGGGTGGCGACCGTCTATGGAGCCCGATCGGCCGGGTGACTACGCTTGGGCTCCTGGCCGGCGGCATCGTGGCGCTTGCCCAATGGGTGTACTCGGCCATCGAATCCAAGTCCGAGAAGATCGAGCCGGCCTACGAAAAGCCGCCGACCTCCGAGCTTGTCACCGCAGGACGTGGAAGCCATGTCGATTGGTCAACGCTGGGCTTCAAGGGCCGGCGGTTCGTCGCGACCGTTCTCTCCAGTACGCAGATTGAAGAAGTGATGAAGGAATCAGCAAAGGACCCGATTCGGGTGTACGTCGGTCTGGATTCCGCGCCCAATCCCGAAGAGCGTGTGCGCTTAGCAATCGATGAAATGGAGAGGACCGGAGCGTTCAGGCGCAAGCTGATCATGGCTGCTTCGCCGACGGGAACGGGCCAGGTGCACTACGGAGCGATCGGGAGCACGGAGTACTTCTCGCGTGGTGATTGCGCGACAGTCGCGGTGCAGTACTCGAAGCGCCCGTCTCCGTTGTCGCTGGATCGCATCTGGCTTGGCCGCAAGCAGTTCCGACTGCTGCTGTCAGCCATCCGTCGAAAGCTCTACGGGATGGCGCCGGGAGAACGGCCGCGGCTCGTGGTCTTCGGCGAAAGTCTCGGCGCTCACACAAGCCAGGATCCGTTTCTGCACACGGGTACACAAGGGCTAGTCGATGGAGGGATCGACGGCGCGCTCTGGATCGGCACGCCTCATCTCAGCCAGTGGAAGCGGCAGATTCACGATACGGATCGCCCCGACGTCGATCCAAGCTTGGTAGGGGAGTTCCATGGACAGGAGGACCTCGACGCCCTATCGGCGAGCGCACGAAAGCAGATGCGCTACTTCTTACTCACCAACGGGAACGACCCGGTTGGATATTTCGGCCCGGAGCTGTTGATCCAGAGGCCGACTTGGCTGGGTGAGCCTGAGTCCAGGCCGCCCGGCGTTCCCGGTGGACAGAGGTGGGTGCCGCCACTCACGTTCTTGCACACACTGGTAGACATGAAGAACGCCCTCAACATCGTGCCGGGCGAGTTCGTCGCGACCGGCCATGACTACCGCGCCAACCTTGCCCGATTCGTCCGCGCCGCGTTCGACCTCGAAGCCTCGGATGAGCAACTGGAACGCGTCGAGCAGGCCTTGCAGGAGAACGAGGTGCGCCGCTCCAAGCGCATCGCATCGTCCGGAGAACAGCGCGCCGCCAGCGGCGAGGGCCAAGTGGCACCACGCGCGGAGTGACGTTGTATGCTGCCGGTTGGCCCCAGACTGGACGCTACCGAACTCAGCACAGTCGCGGTCATTGCGACCTCGAACATCGTTCTCAATCGCGCTATTCCGCGAGGCGTCGAAGTTCCCGCCGGCCTCACGGCCGCAGGCGTCGTCGCGCTCATGGCGCTCCGGTCTCGTGCCACCAGAGATGATGTTGGCTTCGCCGCGGACGCACTTCCCGCCGGCGCAAGACTTGGCCTTTCGCTAGGCGCGCCGATTGGCACCGTGATCATGCTGGGTGCATTCTCCAACCGGCTGAAGGGCTTCTATGATCGGGAACGGATGGCCTCTACCGGCCTGTTCAAGGCTCTTTATCAGTTCGGACTTCGCATTCCGATCGCGACTGCGGCCGCGGAGGAGATCATCTTTCGCGGCGGGCTGGAAGCCGTGCTGCGCCTCCGCCGCTCGCCAAATCAGGCAGCGCTTCTCGCATCGATGCTGTTCGGGGTCTGGCATGTGCTTCCGACACTCGACCGCATGGAGGCCGATCAGTCCCTCGCCGAGATGCATGATGGTAGCCTACGGAGAAAAGCCGCTGGTGTAGCCACTACGGTTGCTGCTACGTTTGCCGCCGGCTTGGGCTTTTCGTTGCTGCGCAGACACACCGGAAGCATCATCGCTCCGATCATCGTCCACGCATCCTTCAACGGCGGCGGCTACATCGGGAGCTGGCTGCGTAGCAGAACTCGTTAGGAGGCTCCGGAGCTACGACCACTCTGACCCTGCCCCGGTTTTCCGGACTGCTTGCTTCTTGATGATCATGCCGCATGCACCGTCGTGGTGTACAGCCGTTCGTAGTCGACGGGG
>QIFC01000002.1 GCA_003228685.1 Chloroflexota bacterium | reverse complement strand
CTCTGCACAGGCGCCTCCTTTCAGAAGCACCCTGCCACAAGAGGACACTCTTCCCGCAACCTAGACAGGACATTCTACCTGCAACCCAACAAGGCCCTTGACATTCTGCTCCAGATTCGCCACAGTAGGCGCACGTAGCCGCGCACATTGCGGCACACATAACGCCGCTTCAGGCTCCGTTATGTGTTTTTGATACACCCAGTCCCGGCGGGGCCGGATGCAGGCGGAGGACCGTTTTGGCGGTGTCAGACCGCATTAGCCAGATCATCACGATCGCGCTCGTTGGCGCTGTTGCTGCGGGCATCGTGTGGTTCGCCTTCGACCGCCAGAGCGGACCGCAGGCGATCGAGATCGACCTGCCAAGCGCCACCGACCAGGGCCCGATCGAGGTCTACATCACTGGCGCGGTGGCGGAGCCGGGTGTCTACGAAGTCGAGGCCGGCGACCGCGTGATCGACGTGCTCTTCGAGGCGGGCGGGCACACGGACGACGCGGATCTCGAGGCGATCAACCTAGCACTCCGTGTGAACGACGAAGACCAGATCGTGGTGCCGCGCATTGGCGAGGCGAATGCGCCGGCCTCGAGCGCCGGCACGGGCAAGATCAACATCAACACGGCGACAGCGTCGGAATTGGACGCGCTGCCGGGCATTGGCGAAGTGTACAGCGAGCAGATCGTCGTCAATCGCGAGGCGAACGGCCCGTACGTGAGCACCGAGGAGCTGGTCGAGCGCCAGGTGATACCGCGCGGCACGTATGAGCGTATCCGCGAGCTGATCACGGTCGGTCCATGACGCTCATCTGGCTAGCGAGCGCCTGGCTGCTCGGCGTCACGGCCGGCGCGATCACGGGCGAGATCTGGTGGCCCGCCGTGGCGGGCCTTGGCGCGGCCGCGCTCGCCAACGCGATCCTGGCGCGCCGGCCATGGCTGGCGATGATCGGGTTGCTGGCCGTCGGGCTGTTCGTCGCGGGCGGTCTCCGCTACGTCGACCAGCGGCCGCCTGATGAGCCGTCCGGCATCGCCCTGCACAACGAAGCGGGCGACGTCCGCTTCCGAGCGCTCGTCAGCGATGAGCCCGACGTCAGCGGCCGGACGCAGCGCGTCCAGCTCTCGGTACGCGAGGTGCTCGAAGACGGAAGGTGGACGCCGACCACGGGCGGCGTGCTGCTCCGCGCGGGCCGCTATCCGCAGTACCAGTACGGCGACGTGCTGGAACTTTCCGGCGAGCTTGAGACGCCGCCATCATTCCCCGACTTCGACTACCGCGACTACCTCGCGCGACAGGGCATCGTATCGCTGATCGCGTTTCCGGACGAGGCGCGCATGATCGAGACCGGCGAAGGCAATCGCTTGCTGGCGGCCGTGCATGGAGTCCGCCGCCAGCTAGGCGATGCGCTTGCACGAACGCTCCCCGAGCCGCAGGCGGCACTCGCTCAGGGCATCTTCCTGGGCCAGCGCTCGGCGATCCCGGAAGACCTCACGGAAGCAATGAACGCCACGGGCACATCGCACCTGATCGCGATCTCCGGCCACAACGTCAGCCTCGTCGCGGCGCTGATCATCACGAGCCTGGCGTGGCTGATCGGGCGCAGACAGGCTGCCGTCGCCGCACTGATCGCGATCGCGGCGTACACGGTGCTCACCGGCGCATCGCCGACCGTCGTGCGCGCGGCGATCATGGGCGGGCTCTTCGTTGCCGCGACGCTGGCTGGCCGGCCGGGCAGCGCGGGGACATCGATAGCGTTCGCGGCGGCACTCATGACGGGATGGGACCCGCTCGTGATCGAGGACATCTCGTTCCAGCTCAGCTTCGCCGCGATCCTGGGCATCGTCTACCTATCGCCCGTGTTTCAGGAGCGCGCCGCCGGCCTGCTCAGCGCTCGCGGTATCGACGCGAGCGAAGGCGGGTTGGCGGGCTTCCTCGTCGAGAGCACCTCGCTGACGGCGGCCGCCGTGTTCGCCACCATGCCGCTGCTCGCGCTCTACTTCGACCGCGTCTCTGTGGTCACGTTCGCCGCAAATCTGCTCCTCGTCCCGGCGTTCCCGCTGATCCTCGCTAGCTCGGCCCTGACCGCTGCCGCGGGCTCAGTCTGGGAACCGCTGGGCCACGTCACAGGCTGGGTCTCGTGGGCGGCGCTGACCTACATGATCGAGGTCGCCCGCTTCTTCGCGAGCGTGCCGCTGGCCGCGATCGACATCGAAGGGTTCGGGCGCTGGCATGCGGGCGTCGCGTACGCGGCGCTGGCCGCACTCGCCTGGTGGCTGACTGCCAACCCTGTGGATCCTGATACGCAGTCCCCGACGATCGAAGAGGCGCCCGTGCTGCACATACGGCCGGCCTACGCGATCATGGCGGGCCTGGCAATCGCCGCGGGCATCGTATGGTGGGCGGCGCTCGACCAGCCGGACGGACGGCTCGTCGTCACGATGCTCGATGTCGGCCAAGGCGACGCGATCCTCGTGGAGACGCCGGCGGGCCAGCATCTGCTGATCGACGGCGGCGCGGACGGGCAGCGCCTGATGGAGGAGCTGGGCGAACGTCTGCCGTTCTGGGAGCGCTCGCTCGACCTCGTCGTGCTCACCCATCCGCAGGAGGATCATCTTGCCGGGCTCGTCGAGACGTTGGGGCGCTACGAGGTCACGCAGGTGCTGGCGACGGCGCGCGATTCGGAGAGTCCCACGTATGAGGCGTGGCAAACGCAGATCCGGCGTCAGGGCATTACGCTCACGACCGCGCGGCCCGGCCAGCGCATCGACCTGGGAGACGGCGCTGTGCTGCGGGTGCTCGCGCCGGGCGACCGGGCGCTGGGCGCCTCCAACGCCAACGACAGCTCGCTGGTGGTCCGGCTGGAGTACGGCGACGCCAGCTTTCTGCTCCCGGGCGACGTTGAGGCGCCGGGAGAGGAGGCCCTGCTGAGTTCGGACTCGAGCCTGAACGCGACGGTGCTCAAGGTGCCCCACCACGGTTCGCGGACGTCGACGACGCCGGCCTTCTTGCGTGCGGTGCAGCCCGCCGTGGCGATCGTCTCGGTCGGCGAAGGCAACCCGTACGGCCACCCCTCCCCTACTGTGCTCGAGCGCCTGGACGACGCGCTCCTGCTGCGCACAGACCAACACGGCGCGGTGCGGCTGTCGACGGACGGCGAGAAGCTCTGGGTGCAGACGGAGCGATAGCTGGCGACGCATCCGCAAGCCCCGGCTGTCATTTGGTTCGGCAGAATGGACCCCTTTTCACATCGTTATGTCCGTTTCGAGTCTGGCATGAGCGATCTTATGTCGCGTGAATCGACGTTATGTTCTGCTCCCAGACAGCGATTCGGCCCAGAGAAGAGCTTCGTCGGCCCGTTTAGGCTAGCTGATCGCGGGGAGAGCGCGGAGGGGCAGGTGTCGCAGCACGGCGCGGCGCGGTGCGGGTCTACAGACGGGCGAACGCTATGGGTGGAGACGGAACGCTGAGCGTGCGAGGGAATTACCAGAGGCAATCCCGGCCCAAGAGTAATCTAGGTAGTTTCGGTGCTGTCACCTACTTCGGCGTCTGAAGGATCCTCGGTGACAACCTCCGCCGACTCTGTTTCCTGTGTCTCTTCTTCCGTGAGGATGACCACGTCGCCTTCCTGCCAGACGAACCGACTAACATCCCTCTTGCGTGAGTCTACTAGACCGCGAGGCTCTTCCGCCGATGGCGCTAGGCGCGGCGCCGGTGGCGTCCACTCAGTCAGGTGATGAACCACCTCTCGATAGAACTTGTCGAGCAACGCAGAGACATCCGTAATGAAGCCGCGATGTCCCGCATTTCGCTTGCCGCCAACATCGCCCGCCAGTGTCAGGATGAACGAGCGGGGAGCATGATCCGCTTCAGCCAGGATGCCTTTAGGATTCTCTTTGACCTTGGCGAGGAGGTCAGATGCTGTCGCGCGAGTGTGCGGAAACCTCACGTCGATACGCAGATCATCCGGCGCATTCTTCAGCTGTCGCAGGAGCCAGTTTAGTCTTGCAGAAGGGCGGCTTAGCTCAGGCGCCCCTAGCTCAACGGAAGCCTGCGCAATCATCCTTCGTAGATTGGCCTTGATGTGGATGGGGCCAACCGCGTTGGGAACGTGGATTGAGGATGAAAGCGTGCCTGCATCGACGAGTTCGCCAGACAGAGTATCCACCCTAACGACTGGGTCGGCACGTTCCTTCCTCGAGAGCACCGGGCTTACAATCTCGCCGAGGCGAGCGCTTAGGCCCAAGCACAGAAATTGGACTAGCTGATCCCATCGAACAACGGTTTCACCCAGACCCTCGTCGGATCGCCGTAGCGTGTCCTCTCTGACAGAATTTCTCACGGCAGGCCAGTCCCGGCCCATGTCATCGAACGACAAAGCACCCGACCCTTCGTACTCCAGGTAGCGAATCAACTCACCTAGAATCCATGCCTGGTCTGGATCGCTAACACCCTGATGTTCCCGGACCATAAGCGCCTGTGACAGAATCCTCGTCCACGAAAGATGGAACAAGGGGACTCGAGCTAGACGACGGCCTGACAGCTTAACGGGATGGTGGCCGGCTACTCCGACGATTTCGTTGCTAATCGTGAGGAGGCCATCGAACTCTTGATCACGGACAACATCCAGGTACGCTTCCACCTGCTCTTGACCGAGTTCGGCAGAACCAGTCTTGACTTCCACCAGCAGTGTCCAGACTCGCTTGCCCCGCGTTACACGAAGCACGCCATCCACACGAACCCGTCGACCGTCGGCCGACTCGAAGGGAACCTCGCAATACGCGGAGACGTTTCCTGCTGGGGCACCCAGGCCGCGGACGATTGCCTGGCCGAATTCCTTTACTGCACCAATCACCGCAAGGAGAGCGGAGGCCGCCCTCCGTTCCTTCTCTTGTTGGCCCCCAAGGCCGGAAACAGGAATGAGACGGGCCGCTTCCCAGGACTCTTCATTCATGCGACAGTCCTTTCTTCGCACGCCACCTTAAGTCGGAAGATGTATAGCAGCCCGTCATGTCCTCCGCAAGCATGCACAGACACCACGCTCCTGCCGCGCATGGTGGAACACGGCGCGGTTCGGCTCTCGACGGACGGCAAGAAGCTCTGGGTGCAGACGGAGCGATGAGTGTGGTGGCGGCTCGGCGAAGACCGCCGCTTGCTTGAGGTCGAGTTGGAGTCGCACCTCAGCGACCTCACGTAGGGGCGCTCGACCGAGCGCCAACGGCCGCAGCGTGAGCGCCGTCACGTTGACATTTTACCCAATGTTGAGCATACTAGGGTCAATTGGTGGCTACCGACGGCGGTAGCCGCACTTCATGCTCAGGTGTTGTCCCGCCGGCTCCTGGCGATACGCGGCGAGTTTTTCATGATCCGATCGCTATCCGTAAAGGCCAGCGCGCTGCTCGTTCTCGTGGTGGTGGGACTGCTATTGTTCGGCCCGCCAGGACTGCATCCTGACACCGCCGCCGGAGCCAGCACGTTCACCGTCGACAGTGCCAACACACCCACGCCTCCGCCGCCCAATACACCCACACCGCCGCCGACGACGATTACGCCCACGCCCACGCCCACGTTGCCCCCTCCGCTTTGCGAACTAATCAGTAGCGGAGCGCCACTGGGACACGATGAAAAAGCACGGGATGTCCAAGCCTCGTCGCCTCTCGCGCGCGCCGCGCCCAGCCTGCTCGGCGGCGCGAACGCGCCGCCGGTGACGATTGACTTCAAGGGCATCGGCGAGGGCGCGGGGTGCCCCGCCAAGCCTGATACGCATGCCGCGGCCGGACCCGACCGCATCGTGGAGATCACGAACGGCGACGTCGCCATCTACGACAAGACGGGCGTGCTGATCGCCGGCGGCGACAGCGGCACGGACGCGGTCGCTCTCTCGACGTTCTGTGGCTCCGGCGCCTGCTACGATCCGAAGGTGATCTACGACCAGTACTCGGAGCGCTTCGTCGCCGTCGCACTTGAGGGCGGCCGGTTCAGCGACAGCTTCCTGAACGTCATGGTTTCGACGGACTCGACGCCGGGGAACCTGACGACCGACTGGGATAGGTTCCGCCACGCCTCCGGTGCCATCATCGACGGCGGTAACGGCCGGTTGGACTACCCCGGCCTGGGCGTCAGCCCGGACGCCGTCGTGGTCACCGGCAACATCCTCCCGGACGCCGTGGGCTCGGGTGGCACGAAGATCCGCGTCTTCGACAAGGCCGAACTCTACGACGGCGATACCACAGCCACGTTCGTGGACATCGACCAGGGCAGCCCCAGCGGCGACGATTTTACCATCCAGCCGGCACAGCACTTCGGCAGCCCGCCCTCCGGGACCTTCTACCTCCTGCAGAGGGGCACGACAGCTCTACGCGTCATAGCGCTGACCGGCGTCCCAAGCAGCCCGACGGCGAGCATCGCCGACATCAGCAAGTCCAGCCTGTTGGCCTGCCCAACCGGTGCGCCGCAACAGGGCACGACCAAGCTGCTCGATACGTTGTGCCAGTGGATGATGAACGCCGTCTGGCGCGACGGGTCGCTCTGGGGGACGGTGACCAACGGGTTGGACTCGGCCGACCGCACCGTCGTGGAGTGGTTCGAGGTGGAGACGAACGGCTACCCGTCGTTCAACCCGACGCTCCGCCAGCACGGCACGATCGACGGAGGCGCAGGGGAGTCCACCTTCATGCCATCGATCTCGGTAGACGCGTGTAACAACGCCGCTTTGACGTACACGCAGAGTTCGAGTTCGCGATTCCCCGAGATGCGATACACGGGACGGCTGGCCACCGATCCGCTGAACGCGATGCGGAAGCCGGCCGTCGCGAAGGCGAGCGCGTTTTTCTTCGACAACGTCGGTGGGCCCGACGAAGGCTGGGGGGATTACTCGGCTACAGTTATCGATCCTGCCGATCAGTCCTTCTGGATCGCGCACGAGTACGCCCGCGTGGCCGCCACCAGCGCCGGCGATGACGGGCGCTGGGGTACCTGGCTGGCGAACTTCACGTTCGGCTGCACACCCGCACCCCCTGCTGTCGGCGGCATCGCGCTGGACGCGGACGCTGGCTTGCGGCCGCTGGAGACGCCCGAATCGTCCAGCGATGGCTTCGGTGCGCTCGCGTGGGCGGGCGCGGCGGCCGCAGGCGCGGCTGCGCTGAGTGGCGCGGCGTGGTACACGAGGAGGCGCGTGGCGCAGTAGACCGAGCGCGCAGGCCTATCTGGAGCGCTCGATGACGGCGGCGATCCCCTGCCCTCCGCCGATGCACATCGTCTCGAGGGCGTACTGGGCATCACGGCGCTCCATCTCGTGAAGCATGGTCGCCATGATGCGGACGCCGGTGGCGCCCACGGGGTGGCCCAGAGAGATACCGGACCCGTTGACGTTCACCCGATCGAAGTCGCGTTCGGCAAAGGCCCACTCTCGCGTGCAGGCCAGCACCTGCGCGGCGAACGCCTCGTTCAGCTCGATCAGATCCATTTGCTCCAGCGTCAGGCCGGCACGGTCGAGCGCCTTCTTCGTCGCGGCGACCGGCCCCAGCCCCATGTAGGCGGGATGAACTCCGGCGACCCCCCACGAGACCAGCTTGCCCATGGGCGTCAGCCCCAGTTCGTCCGCCTTCTCTTTGGTCGTGACGATGCAGCACGCGGCGGCATCATTCTCGCCGCTGGAGTTCCCGGCGGTTACGGTTGCCTCTGGGTCGTTGGCGCCGAGCACGGGGCGCAATGAGGAGAGCTTCTCGAGCGAGGAGTCCGGACGAGGATGCTCGTCGCGACTGAACAGCGTGTCTTCGCCCTTCTTCGAAGGTACACGCACGGGCACGACTTCGCCGTCGAACTTGCCAGCCTCCCACGCCGCCACCGCGCGCTGATGCGAGAGGAGCGCCAGTTCATCTTGCTCCTGGCGAGGGATGTTGAACTGGCGACGAAGGTTCTCGGCGGTCTCCAACATGCCGCCCTCCACCGGATAGCGGCTGCCGCCCGCCGTCACGCGGGCGCGGCTCAGGCGGTCCAGCAGTTCCACGTTGCCGCGGTTGGGACCCCAACGGATGGTGGTGCTATAAAACTCGACGTTGCTCATGCTTTCGACACCGCCCGCAAGCACCAGGTCGGCGACGCCTGTCTGGACCTGCATCGCAGCCAGGCAGATGGCCTGGAGGCCGGAGCCGCAGCGCCGGTCGAGTTGGAAGCCAGGCACCTCTACGGGCAGGCCAGCCGTCAGCGCAATAGTGCGGCCAATGGCCGGCGCCTCGCCGCTCGGATAGCAGTGCCCGAAGATGCAGTCGTCGACGGCCGCCGGGTCGAGCGATGTCCTCTCGAGGATCGCACAGACGACGACGTCAGCCAGCAATTCGGCGCTAACGTCGCGCAACGCGCCTCCGTAACGGCCCACCGGCGTGCGCAACGGACTGCAGATCACTGCCTCTCTCATTGACGAATCCCCCTTAGGCTCAGGCTGTGCGGCTGCCGCGCGGCCTAATCTCCTACGATCTGGACGATGATTTCACGGTCGCGCGGACGATTATCGAAGTCCACGAAGATCACCTGCTGCCACGTCCCGAGCGTCATGCGCCGCCCAAAGAACGGAACGCTGAGCGATGGACCCAAGAGCGCCGCCCGCACATGCGAGTGGCCGTTCCCGTCCCCCCAGCGCTCGTTGTGCTGATACTCGCGGCTGGGCGGCACAATCTCGTCGAACACCCGCTGCAGGTCGGCCACCGCACCCTCCTCGAACTCGATCGTTGTGATGCCGCTGGTGGAACCGGGGCAAAAGATGGTGACGGTGCCGGCCATCATGCCGGACTCGTCGAGCGCTCTGGCAACGGCGTCCGTGATGTCGTGCGTATCGGCGTTGCCGCGTGTCTGCAGCGTAATCTTGCTCGTGATGACCATGCCCCGCACTCCTTGATACCCGCCAGCATAGCATCAGACCAGCACGTACGCAGCCGTCGCCCGTGGCCATCTCGCTCAAGCCCTTGCTCCTGGCACAGAGATCGCGGCGGACGCGCCGGGTGCCGCGTGTACCGACTTAGGGAGCCGCGCCCGGGCCGCCTGGCCCGCTGCGTTTACCCAGCTTCTCGGCCTGCGCTGCCCGAGCGGCCAGGCTCTCAGGTGTCATCCAGGCCACGATGTCGCCGGCCGCCTCCTCGGGCGTCTGGACTCGCACCCGCTCCGCGGCCTCACTCACCAACGCCGCTTTCGTGTGCGCGTAGGCGTCCTTCGGATATGAGCCTAGCTGGGCGGCTCTGCGCATCACCGTCTCTTCGAACTTCTCCGGCGGGATGAACTCATCTACCACCCCAAGCCGAATCCCCTCGCTGACGGGGTACAAGCCGGCGCCGAGGAGCAGTTCGTTCGCACACTGGTGTGTCAGCCGCAGCCGGACGATCTCGAACGCCGCCCTGGGGAACGATGCGCCGATTGCCACCTCATTCAACCCGATCTTGTATTCTCCCTCGACGCCCAACCGGAAGTCACAGGCCAGCAGAATAATCAGGCCGCCCGCAATCGCATGCCCGTTCAGCATCCCGATAGTCGGCTTCGGGAACGAAAGGAGCTTTACGTGTGAGTCCCTGTACTTTTCCAGCAACAGGTCCGCCAATTCGGCTTCGCTCCCGGTCTGCGAGAGATCGAGCCCACCACAGAAGAATCTACCAGCGCCCGTGACCACGACCGCTCGCACGCGATCCTCCTCCTCCGCCGCCTTGAGAGACGCTGAGAGTTCGTCGAGAAGTTCCGCAGTGATCGCGTTCGCCGGCGGCCGCTCAAGCATCAGCACGCGAACGCCACCTGCTCGGTCTTCTGTTCGAACGGTGGTCACACCGATCCTAATTCTCGTTCCACCCGGGAAGTCTCCTTGCCATGCGATGAGGCGTCAGACGCTTCACATGCCGGTGAAGTCGGGTGAGCGCTTCTCGCGAAAGGCCCTGATCGCTTCGGCGTTCGCGGGCGACCCGATCAAGGACCCCATAGCGGGCTCCTCGCGCCTCCGAGCCGCCGCGAGCGCCTCCGACCGAACGTCCAATAACAACTGCTTCGTCCGTCGCAGTGCCGCGAGCGGCTGCCGCGCGATCTCCGCTGCCTGTTCCAACGTGCGATTCAGCAGTTCGTCATCGTCGAACGCGCCTGCTGCCAGTCCTAGGTCCACGGCCCGTTCCGCATCGATCCATGCACTTGTGTACAAGAGTTCCGCGGCAATTTGCGGCCCGACGATCACCTGCAGCAAGAGGCTGCTGCCTGCTTCCGGTACAAGACCCAATGAGACAAACGGCGCCCTGATCCGCGCAGACTGAGCCATATAGACGATGTCGCAATGCAGCAGCATCGTCAGACCAATGCCGACGCCAACGCCATTGACGGCCGCCAGCAAGGGCTTCTGGAACGCGCTCAATCGATCAACGAATGGCCCGAAGCCGTGCGGCCCAGCATCGTCGTAAGTCCTAGCTGTCCCCATCTCACTGAGGTCCTGCCCCGCGGAGAAGGCGCCCGGAGCGCCGGTGATGACTGCCACCTTGATCGTGTCGTCGGTCTCGGCGTCCGCGAGCGCCTCGCGGAGATCATCGTACTGCTGGTCATTGAAGGCGTTGCGCTTGTCCGGCCGGTTCAAGGTGAGCAGTGCCACCCCGTTCCGCCGCTCGGAGAGAACCGTCTCTCGATTCATCGCACAGGCTCCAACATCCGGCACGGCTTCCGGCCGCTTCGGTTCCTCCCCACGTTGGTGGACGATTCCACGGCAGGCTGATCATGCACGATTGGTCATTGCCTTGCTGTGCCTGGCCTTACGTCGCAACACTCAGCTCGCGAGGATGTGTACGGTTGTCGCCGCGGCCTCGCCTCGCACCATGCCGCCGCCATTCTCCGTCATGCCTACCTTGGGGTCCGCAACCTGGCGAGCGCCGGCTTCACCACGTAGTTGTAGCCAGATTTCGTAGATCTGGGCCACGCCAGTGGCGCCGACGGGATGGCCCTTCGCCAGGAGCCCTCCGCTGGTATTCACCGGCAACCGCCCACCGATCTCGGTCACCCCTTCATCAACGAGCCGCCCGCCCTCACCTTCGGCGCACAGGCCCAGGTCCTCGTAGAGCAGCAGCTCCGCGGGTGCCGTGGCGTCATGCACCTCCATGACATTGATGTCCCGCGGCGTCATGCCTGCCATCTCAAACGCTCGCGCGGCCGCCCGGCTGCTCGTGCTGCCGTCCTCCGCGCGGTGGTCAGATCCGGAGACGAGGGCGGAGCCACGCACCCAGACCGGCTTCGTCGTGAACTGCTTCGCCTTCTCCTCGCTCATCAAGATGGCGGCCGCGGCCCCGTCGCCGATGGGCGAGCACATGAGGCGCGTCAGCGGCTCCGAGATCATTGGTGAGGCCAAAACCTCCTCGAGTGTGTAGCGGTCCTGGTACTGCGCGTGCGGATTGAGACTGCCGTTTACGTGGCTCTTAACGGAAATCTTGGCGAACTGCTCCTTCGTCGTTCCGTATTTCTCCATGTGCGCCCGCGCACCGGAGGCATAGATGTCCATGAAGAGACTGCGTGACTTGCCCGCGCCGCTCTCGACGCCGGCCTTCTTTTCCGACGGCGGTTTGAGCTGCTCCATGATTTCGCGGAGTTGTTCGACATCGACGCCGGCTCCAAACAACCCCATGTTGGCGCCTCGCTCCGCCGAGTACATCTTCTCGACGCCGACGGCGAGGGCGACGTCATACATGCCGGACGCCACGTAGAGCCAGGCGAGCTGAAACGCCGTTGAGGAGCTGGCACAGGCGTTTTCGGTGTTTACCATTGGGATCTTGTCGATGCCCATCTCCCGCAACACGACCTGAGCGCGGATGCACTCCTGTCCGGTGCTAAGCCCGGCGGCCGCGTTGCCGACGATGGCCACTTGTGGCACGTTCTTATCTATACCGGCCGAATCCAGCGCAGCGGTCACCGCCTCACTCGTAAGGTCCTTGAGACCGCGATCCTTGTACTTGGCAAAGCGCGTCATGCCCGCGCCTACAACCACAACGTCCCTCATAGCACTCTCCACAACTTGCTCCTTTCAGCTTGTCCTCGCCCGCTGGAGCATCCCTAGTCGGGGTTGACTCCTCCAGCAGGCACATCCTACAACAGCGACCTGGCATGCTGCATAGGGCCAGACGGACACTAAAATGGGCGTGACACCGGCGGCAAGGAAGCCCAATTGCCGTATCGGAACCTTGGCGGGACCCCGGCTGCATCTGCCTGCGCGGTCCGTGTGCAACCAGGAGGTCCATTCGGCCCTGGCAAGATTTTCCCAGGACGTCTATAACTAGGCTGCTATTTATACCAGGATCGCGTCAGGTCTAGGTGGGTTCTCCCACCGGCGAGCGCTGATCGCGACAGGCACCGAAGGAGACCGCTGATGTCCGATCCAGAACGAGCAGGCCTTGATCCGGAGCGGCTCTCCCGGATCCATGACCACTTCGAGCGCCGCTACATCCAGCCGAAGAAAATCGCGGGTGCGCTGACGCTCGTGGCGAGACGAGGCGAACTCGCGTACCTCTCCTCTGTCGGCATGATGGACCTCGAACGCGAAAAACCGATGCGAGAAGACACGATCTTCCGCATCTACTCGATGTCGAAGCCGATCACGTCCGTCGCCTTGATGACGCTCTGGGAGGAGGGCCACTGGCAGCTCTCGGACCCGGTGCACCGCTTCATCCCGGAGTGGCGGAAGCTCAGCGTGTATCAGTCGGGCACACACCCGAATTTCCTGACGACGCCTCCGGAGCGCCCGATGTCCGTACAAGACCTCATGACCCATCAGTCGGGCCTGACCTACGGCTTCATGAACCGGACAAACGTCGATGCGGCATACCGAAAAGCCGGTATTGGCGGCGCCACCGTCGGGCCCGGCGGCGAGGCGCGCCCGGGCACGCTGGCCGACATGGTGGAGCAGCTCGCAGAGCTGCCGCTCGAATTCTCGCCGGGCACTCGATGGAACTACTCGGTGTCAACCGACGTGCTGGGCTACCTCGTCGAAGTGATCTCGGGCCAGCCGTTCGACCAGTTCCTGCGGGAGCGCATTTTCGAGCCGCTACGGATGGTCGATACCGGCTTCCACGTGCCGTCAGAGAAGGTCGACCGGTTCGCCGCCAACTACGGACGGGGCCGCGACAAACGCCTCGTGCTGGCCGATGACCCGGCTAGCAGCAGCTATCTCCACGAGCCGACGTTCCTGTCCGGAGGCGGAGGTCTCATGTCCACGGCATCGGACTACTGGAGGTTCTGCCAGATGCTGCTGAACGGAGGCGAGCTGGAGGGCCACCGCATACTTGGCCGGAAGACGATCGAGCTGATGACGATGAACCACCTGCCAGGCGGCCAGGACCTGACACAGCTCAGCGTGGGTGCGTTCAGCGAAACCGCGAGTGAGGGTGTGGGGTTCGGCCTGGGGTTCGCGATGACACTCGATCCTACGCTCACAGGCGGCGGATCGGCAGGAGAATACTACTGGGGAGGCGCCGCGAGCACGATCTTCTGGAACGATCCACAAGAGGACCTCACGGTGATCTTCTTGACGCAACTGATGCCGTCGGCGACGTTTAACTTCCGCGGCCAGCTCAAACAGTTGGTCTACTCGGCCATCATCGACTAAGCAGGAGCGCCTACAACGACGCTCACGAGACCGGAGCGGGACTACGTGCTGGGCGTCGGGGTTCCGTGTACGCCTTGAGGCCGAACGTTCGAGACCCGGGCGCTGCTGTCAGGCCGCTTGGGCGAGGAAGGTGTTGATGTCCGCGGGCTGACCGATGTGGTAGCCCTGGGCGAAATCGACTCCGAACTCCCGGAGGAGGTTCAGCGTCTGACCATCGCTGACGAACTCAGCGATGGTCGCCTTGCCGAGGGCTCGGCTAACCTCAACGATCGCCTTCACCAAGTGCTGGTCCACCGTATCGTTCGGAAGATTGCGAATGAACGCACCATCGATCTTGAGGTAGTCCACATCCAAGTTTTTGAGTTGGTGCAGTGAAGAGAAGCCAACGCCAAAGTCATCAAGCGCGAAGCCACAGCCCATCCGTTTCACGTCACTAATGAAGCGATTCGCCGGTTCCAGGTTGCTAATCGCAGCGCTCTCCGTAACTTCAAACACGACGCTCTTTGGATCGACCCTCGAAGACGCCAATTCGTTCGCGATGATCTTAGGCAGCTGGTCATCACTAAATCCGTGGCCCGAGATGTTGATCTCGAAGACGACGTCTCTGGAACTGCCGGCCTGCCGGGCCGCCAGCTTGATCCCATTACGCACGACCCACCTGTCGATCGGCCGCATCATCCCGAATCTCTCAGCGTGGTTGATGAACTCTGCGGCCTCATACACCCCACCATCAGCGGAAGGCATGCGTAACAACAGCTCGTAGTTAGAAATCCCGCCATTGTTCAGGTCCAGGATGGGTTGCGCGTGCAGGATGAGCAGGTCGTGCGCAACCGCCTCGGCGATTCGCCTGCGCCACTCCAGGCGTTTCTCGACCAGGCCATGCAAGTCCAACTCCCCGCCGTAGTCACAGACGCGGTTACGCCCAGCTTCCTTAGCTTGATACATCGCCATGTCGGCGCTCGAAAGCAGCTCCTCCTGAGTTCGACCGTCTTCGGGGATCCTGGCGATCCCAACGCTGGCCGTCATCGGCATCGCCTGGCCGTTCACGCTGAGCTCTTGACGGCCGATTGCGTCCAAGAGCTTCTCGCCAATTTCGCGCGCTCCTGCAATGTCCGTGTGGGGCAGAATGACCGTGAACTCGTCGCCACCCAGCCGGGCAACAACATCCGTCTCTCGCACCTGCGACAACAACAGCTCACTGAAGCGAGTCAGCAACTCGTCGCCGGCCGCATGTCCGAGCACGTCGTTGACGTCCTTGAAGTGATCCAGGTCCAGAAACAAGACGGCGCTCGAATACTCTCCGCGACGCGAGCGCCCAATCTCGAGATTAAGCTCCTCCTCAAACCTACGACGGTTAAACAATCCGGTAAGCGAATCGCGGCTCGCCAGATGGGTCAGCTCTTGCTGAAACCGTTTCTTTCCGCTTTCGTCTCTGACGAAGCAGAGCATGCCGGTGAGCTTGCCATTGTCTCGAAGCGGGTCCGTATTCAGGCCCGCAGCGACGCTCCGGCCCGTCCGCGTAAAGAGTTCCAGGTTCACGTTCGTTGAGGCTTCGCCAGCAGCACCGCGTTCCATGAGTTCCCCAACCGTGTCTAAGTGGGTGCCCTGGACGATCTCACCAATTGTCAGACCCAACAATTCTTCGCTGCTGTATCCCAGCATCTGCAGGCCAGCGGGGTTGATAGCGGTGAAACGGCCGTCCAGATCGAGCGACCAAATCGCATCGTTCGAGTGCTCGAACAACGTCGCAGTCCGCTCTTGACTGCGGGCGAGCGAACCCCGGAGGCGTCTCCGTTCTATCTCTCTTGCCAGCGCCAACAGCAGGAGCACGGCCAGCACGGCGCCGCCGAAGACAAGAGCTTCGCGGGTTGGGCTGAGTAGCGCCTTGGATGAAACGACAACGTAGGATACGCAGAGAGCCCCGAACAGCAGCAGGTTCAGCTTCAAGTAGCTTGGCGTTAGGAGCCGCAAGATCGAGAAGCTTCGGAACAGACGGCGGCCGCTCCCGCCGTTCGTCTTAGCCTCGCGGCTGGGAGGATGCAGCTTGCTCAGAACTTTCAACGGGGGCTCTGAGGCTTCGCCTTTGTCCTCAAGACCGTCGGCGACCTCACCATTCGCCAGCATCTTGTCGTACTCGTCCCGGAGATCACGGGACACAAGGACTCTGTAGGCTTCGTTCGCGTCGTCAAGCGTCGGCGATGAGCGATTGGCAGACGGACCATCCACCCGCCAGTCGTTCACGAACTGCCAGTACGCGCGTTCGACTACCTCGCGTGGGGAGTCCCCATCGATACCAAGTACCTGGTAGAAGTCGAGCAGGGGCTCTTCACTACTCACCGCGTTCCTCCCTACATGAGCATCGACCTACTTACCGTCGCCGATAGTCCATACTATTTCTGCAGCGCAGGCCTGCGATCTGACCGCGGCGGCGCGGTTTGAGCATGCTGCACCTTCACTTCCGCCTTGCCTGCGGTGGCATCACCGCGTAGGCTGTTCTCGTTATGACACATCAGCTACTTCTACGCGCACTCACGATCATGGCTGTGGCGCTCCTAGCATTGGCTATCGCCTGCACCAGCGGTGCCGATGACAAAGAACGCATTGTATTCATCTCCGACCGCGATGGAAACCCTGAGTTGTACGTCTCGAATGGCGACGGCTCAGGTCTGCTGCGCCTGACCGACACTCCGGCTGAAGAGCTGTCGCCTGTGTGGTCACCGGCGGGAGACACGATCGCGTTTCTTCGGATCGATGGCGACCGCACGACCTACCTCGCGATCGACGCAGACGGCACGAACGAACGGTTGCTAGCGGAAACAGATGTCTTCTACTCGCGACTGTCGAACGAAGCCTGGTCGCCGGACGGCTCGCAGCTCGTCTTGCAACTCGCCATGGACGGCGAGACGAGCCTCTTCCTGGTGAATACCGATGGCAGCGGCCAAGAGGCGCTCAGCGGGGATGCGGAGTTGTTCGTGGCGTCATGGGCGCCCGACGGCGAACGCATCCTCATCCAGGCCGGCTTGGCGCCGAGGCCGCGGCTCCTCTCGGTACGGCCCGATGGCTCCGATTCCCTCGAACTGACGGGGAACGGGTGGTCCGCTGCGTGGTCGCCGGACGCGTCCCAGATCGCGTTCGTTACTGACCGCGATGGCAACAGCGAAGTCTATGTGATGAACGCTGATGGCTCGAACCTGGTGAACGTCTCGCAGAGCGATGGGACGGACGGCGATTCCGTCGGCCCCGTCTGGTCGCCGGACGGATCTCGGATCGCCTTCGACACCATCCGGGATGAGCGGGCTCAGATCCTCGCCGTCAACCCGGACGGGTCCGACCCCACGACCGTAGCGAGCCCATCTGACGCCACTGCTTCGCGCATCGACCAGATCGTGTGGTCGCCGGACGGACAGCGCATCGCGTTTGCCGCCGCCATCGGGACCCTGGAGAACGCACCTAGCGACTTCCTGACTGTGAACGCGGACGGCACGGGGGTCCTCAACCTGACGAACACCAACACAACGGCCGAGGTCGTGGTAGGCTGGTCGAGCGATTCGGCGCGGGTCTTCTATCTGGGGGGCGCGCAGTCGGAGGGAGCAGCCGGCTTGAACACCGAAGTGTTCTCGATCGCGCATGACGGAACGGATCTGTTCTCTCTGACGGATGACGAAGGAAACGACACGCAGGCAGCCGTCTCACCGACCGGTTGACCTACCGGCAAGCCCTTGCCTACGCAGTCGCCTCGCCGGTAGGCTGACCGAACGATGCGATACATCATCTACGGCGCGGGCGCCGTCGGCGGCGTCATCGGCGGCCGCCTCTTCCAGAACGGCCGCGATGTTGTCCTCATCGCCCGCGGCCCGCATCTAGAAGCGCTCCGCCGGGCCGGGCTGACGTTGGAGTCCGCATCCGAGACGGCGCAGCTCCAGGTTACAGCCGCGGGCAGCCCGTCAGAGATCGAGTACCAGGACGGCGATGCCGTGCTTCTGACGATGAAAACCCAGGACACAGAGGCCGCGCTCGACGAATTGCGCGCCGCCGCCGGCGCCTCGGTCCCGGTCTTCTGCGCTCAGAACGGCATCGAGAACGAGCGCTTGGCCCTGCGGCGCTTCCAGAACGTCTACGGCATCACCGTGATGCTGCCGGCGGCCAATATGGAGCCGGGCGTCGTGCGATCGCACGCGGCCAACAAGAGCGGCATGCTCGACCTCGGGCGTTACCCCAGCGGCAGGGATGAGATCGCGCAGGCCGTCGCGGACGACCTCAACGCCTCCGATTTCAGCGTGATCGTCCTCGACGCAGTGATGCGCTGGAAGTACGCGAAGCTACTTGGGAACCTGGGGAACGCGTTGCAGGCCGCCTGCGGCTTTGGCGCGGACTACGGCGACATCTACGCAGACGTGCGGAACGAAGCCCTCGCTTGCTATCGCGCCGCCGGCATCGACTGCGCGGACGCGGACGAAGTACGTGAACGTCGCGAGGGTGTGCTCGGCTTCGCCCCTAGCGGGCCGCGCCGCCAAGGCGGCTCATCGTGGCAGAGCCTGGCCCGCGGCACAGGTTCGATCGAGACCGACTTCCTGAACGGCCAAATCTCGCTGCTGGGCCGGCTGCACAACGTGCCTACACCAGCGAACAGCGCCCTCCAGCGCATCGCCGCCCGCCTCGTCCGCGAAGGTGCGAAGCCGGGCTCGCTTACGCCTGATGATGTACGGAGCCAGATCTCCGCACTAGCGCCTTCCGCCTAGATTGTGCGCCTACGGCGCGCTCATGCTATCCTCCGCATCAGTATGCGAATGAAGCTAACGTTAGTGGTTCTGGCACTCCTGACCATTGCTTTCGCGAGCGCCTGCGGCAGCGACGATAACGACAACGACGCCGCGACCCCGACGAGCGACGCCATCGGCGAGCCAGCGGGACAGCCGGGGCCAGACTCACCAACCGTTTCGATCGACACGTCCGAGTTCGTTGTGGGCGAGCAGGCCGAGGCCGTCCTGACTGTTCTCAACTTCAGCTCGCCTGGCCTTGGCGCCTGGACGGTCGACATCAAGTACGACAACAACGTCGTCTCCGTGGTAGATTGCGAGCCGCTGCCCGAGGGCAACGTCGTCTGCAACCCCGCGTTCACGGACGATACGGTGCGCGTCGTTGGCGCAATTGCCGACGGACTGGAGGGCGATACCGTAATCGGACGGTTCACGTTCCAATGCGACGTGGCCGGCGAGACCAACCTAGACCTTTCCATCGAGACGCTCGCTGACGGCACGCTCGGCGACCCCCAGGAGCGCGTTCCTATCATCGAGAACGGCGCGATCACCTGCACAGAGTAGGCTCGGCATGACGCGCACGGACGGGCGGAGGCCCGATGAAAAGCGTCCCGTAAGCATCGTTACCGGTTACCTGCCGTGGGCGGAGGGCTCCGCCATGATCGACCTCGGCGGCACACAGGTCCTTTGCGCGGTGACAGTCGAAAACCGCCTGCCGACGTTCCTGCGCGGCACGGGCTCCGGCTGGGTGACAGCCGAATACGGCATGCTCCCCCGCTCCACCATGGAGCGCACGGACCGCGAGGCCGCGCGCGGACGGCAAGGCGGCCGCACACAAGAGATCCAACGCCTGGTAGGACGGTCGCTGCGGGCCATCACGAACCTCGACATCCTCGGCGAGCGCACGTTCACGGTCGATTGCGACGTGCTCAAGGCCGACGGCGGCACGCGCACAGCTTCGATCACGGGCGCCTACGTCGCGCTGCATCAGGCGATGCAGACGTTGGTCGAGAACGGCACGTACGCCTCCATCCCGATGTCGACGGCGGTCGCGGCGACCAGCGCGGGGATCGTCGAAGGCGCGGCGATGCTCGATCTCTGTTACGAGGAGGACGCCGGCGCCAGCGTCGACTTCAACTTCGTCATGACGGGCGATGGCCGCTTCGTTGAGGTGCAGGGCACGGCCGAAGACCAGCCCTTCTCCCGCGCCGAGATGGACGAACTGTTCGCCCTCGCCGAGAAGGGCATCAAGGAGCTGCTAGAGATTCAACAGCAAGCGCTGGCGTAGCCCTCATCTCTAACCCCCTACGGGCAGGCTCTCTCCCAAAGGGAGAGGGGGATCATCAGGCGTACTCGCCGAGGAACGTCCCGCCAATCACGTGAATGTGCCCGTGCGGCTGGCTCTGCATCGCGTCGAATCCCACGTTGGAGAGCATGCGGAAGCCTTTCGGGCAGTGCTCCTCCCCCATCTCTACGGCGACCTTCGCGATAGAGCCTAAGTCCCGCCACAAGTCCTCCTGCGATCGATGCACCTTTGGCACAACGAGCAGCATCACGGGCACCCAGCGCAGCCTGTTGCGGAAGACCAACACGTCGTCGTCCTCGTAGAGGATCTCGGCGGGCTCCTGCTTTGCCACGATGCGGCAGAACGTGCACCAGTCGGTTGTGTCGTCTTCCATAGGCGTCCGCCCATTCTAGAAACGCCTCGAACGCCGGTCAACCAGCGCGTGGTACCATACGCGCGAATAGAAGGAGTAGCGTCATGAGCTTCAATATCGCGTTCGTGCTGTTCCCCGACTTCGAGGAGTTGGACTTCGTCGGCCCATACGAGGTGTTGGCGGCGACGGCCAAGCACATCGACAAGGAGTGGCGTCCGTTCACGGTCGCGCAGGAGCGCATGGTGAAGAGCACGAACGGGCTCACGATACAGGCCGATTACACGTTCGCCGACGCGCCTCGGGCAGACCTGGTCCTCGTCCCCGGCGGCGAGGGCACGCAAACGCAGGTCGACAACGCTGAACTGATCGCCTACATCAAGCGCGCCTGCGAGAGCGCGGATTACATCACGTCGGTCTGCACAGGCGCCTTTCTCCTCCACAAGGCGGGCTTCCTCTCAGGCAAGCGCGCCACGACGCACTGGTCGCAGCTCGACGAACTGCGTGCGCTGGGCGACGTGACCGTCGAGGAGGAGCGCTGGGTGCACGACGGGAACGTAATCACGGCGGCAGGCGTCTCGGCCGGCATCGACATGGCGCTCTACCTGCTCGGCGTCCTCAAGTCGCCGCAAATCGCTCGCACGCTCCAACGCGGCATCGAGTACGACCCCGCACCGCCTTACGCCGACGTGGAGCCGCTGCAGGTTGACGGCTAGCGTTTAGCGAGCGAAACCGCGCCCAGCCCCAGCAGCGCCGCTCCTACCGCCGCCAGCACGGCCAGCCATGCGAGACTGTTCCCGGACGATGTGGGGACGGCGCCAGCCTGGGGTAGCGATGTGGTCACTAGGCCATCGCCTCCACGCCCTGAGTTCGCCACGTTGACGCCCCCGAACGGGATGGCGCCGCACTCAGACGGCGAGATGGTCAGCCCTCCGGAGATGAACCCGAACGAGACGGTACCGATGACGGCGATCTCCTGGCCCACTTCCTCGCCCGCGAAGTATGCCCAGCCGAACGATCCGTCCTCGTCGATGGGCACCGTTCCTTCGCCGAAGGTCGCGGACGCTGAGACCGGCGTCCCGTGTACGTCGAGATCGCGGACCGATATCGCGATGACGGACAGGCGGTCCCCGCTGACGGTCAGGTCGATGTCGCCGCCGCCGCAGTCCATATCGACGGTCTCGATCGGGGCAGGATAGGTCACCGGCGCCCGCTCGAGCGGAGGTTCGCCCTGAGCGGTGAAGGTCGCCTCGCACTCTACGACGCCCCCAGCACGGACGCTCAGCGAGCCGGAGACGGTATCGCCCTCGAACTGACCTTCCATGCGCACGAGGGCCAGCCCGATGTTGAGCGGGTCGAACTCTTGGTCGAACCGGCCACTCTCATCAATTGGGATGCGCACAGGAATCGTGAAGCTATCGAAGCTTCCCAGGGGTGTCACGAGGTCGCTTACGATCAGGTCCACGATCATGGTCCCGTGATCGCTCAACCGCAGGCCGAACTCCTCACCCACCCTCAGCGCGCCTTCCTGGCAGGCGCCGCTGGTATCGACGCCGATCCCTGTATAGGTCCCGCCCGGGATGGTGTTGCCGGACTGAGCAGCCGTGAGGGCCACCGTCGCCACCGCAAGGCCGAATACGGCCACGAACACCAGAGCGCCTCGTCTCATCATCATGGTTGCCACTCCTTTCAAGCTCCCCGCCGACCGATGCTTCTCTTGTACGCCTCCGCGTCGTTTCTGTCAACCGGGGTTCTATCGCCAGTGTCAGAAGCCCGTGGTATAGTCAGCCGACATGCCTGTTAACTCAACCACCCCCCAGTGACCGACTTCCTCCCCTTCCGCGGACTACGCTACCAGCCGGACGTCATCGGCGACGTTGGCGCCGCGCTCGCACCTCCCTTCGACGTGATCGATGCGGAGGGCCAGGCCGCGTTGTACGAACGCAGCCCGCACAACATCATCCGGCTGGAGCTTGGCGAGCAGCGGGACACGGACAGCGACGACGACAACCGCTACACTCACGCGGCGGCAACGCTACAGGAGTGGCGCGACAGCGGCGCGATGGCCATCGACGACGAGTCCGCGTTCTACGTCTACACGCTGGAGTTCGAGCACGAAGGCAAGCGAACGCGACGCACGCAACTCCTAGGACGGCTGCGCGTGGAGCCGTGGGACGCGGGGGTGATGCTTCCGCACGAGCAGACGATGAGCGGCCCGAAGGAGGACCGCTTGCAGATTCTACGCCACTTGCGGACGAATCTGAGCCCGATCTTCGCACTCTACAAGGACCCGGACCACGCGGTCGCAGGCCAGCTATCGCAGGGAGAGTTGCTGACCGATGTAACGGCGGACGGCCAGCGCCATACACTGCACGCGATCGGCGACCCAGCGACCACGTCTGCCATCTCGGACGCGTTGCGAGACCGGCCCCTCTACATGCTGGACGGCCATCATCGCTACGAGACGGCGCTCAACTACCGCAACGAGCGGCGTGACGCCGCGAGCGCGTGGACGGGCGATGAGCCGGAGAACTTCGCGATGGTGGCCATCTCGGCGGTCGACGAGCCAGGACTCGTGCTGCTGGCGACGCACCGCCTCGTGCGGCCGGCCTCCGTTCCTCCCGATGTAATCGCACGGCTGGAGCACTACTTTCACGTTGAGGACACGACACCCAAGAGCTTCGATGGCACGGCCGTGCTGCGGCTGGCCGCGCGGCTCAGCGCCGCCGGCCAGTCCGGCGTCGCTATCGGCGCGCTCGGACTAGAAGAGGGCCGTCTGCACCTGCTCACGCTTAAGGACGGTGACGCTGTCCGATCGCTCATGCCGGAGGGCACGGACGTCTGGCAAGGCATGGACGTGAACGTGCTGGAGTACGCGGTCCTGCGCGAGGCGCTGGGCATGGAGGCCGGCTCAGCGGAAGCGATCGGCTATACGGAAGACCCGGCGCACGCGATGCGCGAGGTCGAGTCAGGCCGTTGGCCGCTGGCGTTCCTGCTGAACCCGACGCCGGTGGAAGAGATGCTCGCGGTCGCGGACAGCGGCGAGAAGACGCCGCCTAAGGCCACCTATTTCTACCCCAAGCTGGCGACCGGCCTCGTGATCAACGCGTTTGACGCGTAGAACCCGTCTGGGCGGGCGAGCCGAGGGTCGCCCCTACACATGCGGTTGCGCTAGGATTCCTCGCTCACGCTCGGAATGACGGTACGCTGGCGACCTGAAGGGGCGCTTGGGCAGATAGCACACCCTGGAAGCTAATGCGAAACTCCAGGGGGAACAACTCTCAGTCAACCAAGCGCCCTGTCGCGTCATCGAACACGTAGCTTCTCGTGGCGAAGACTGGAGCATCCTGCGGCAATGTTCCAAACGCGCGAAACTGGCATTCGACTATCCGCTTGCCGTTGTCAACTAGATACTTGGCCTCTATGCACTGGACGCTTCGCGCCCGGCCGCCGTACGCGTCGACTGGCCAAGGCAAGTCGCCATCTTCTACTTGAGCCTGAGCGATCTTGATAATTTCGCCGGCGTTGAATGCGGCCTCACGCTCACTCTCTGCCTCATCCTCCCACGGCGCATCGGCCACTACAGGCCAGATCGCGAACACGGATGCGGTTACAGCAACGGCGAAAGTGGCGACGAGCGCCGTCAGCATGAGCTTCATGGCCGGATCGTAGCACATCCTCGTATCTGAGCTAGATAGCTACCACCCAGGCTTGAGGCGATCCCATAAGTTGAAGCCCGGGCGTTCGAAACCCATTATTAATCGCTCTAGGTGTCGCAACGGCCCTACCATATTCAGTTCAAGGTAGGCATTGAAGTGCCGTGGAAACAGGTCGCTCACGGCAGGGTCGAGGAGGCCACTTTCGGCATAGCACTGAATTTCCAGTGGTGCAGACATTGGCTCGATCTCTATATCGCTAATTGGCTGGAGGAGCTGATTCGGAACAGGGATCTCACAGACAGGAAAACGAAGGAATTCCTTCTTCCATAGCCATAGCCGATTCTTCTTGAACACCGCATCTGCCCCAATAATCCGCTCCTTGCGGTCCGCTCGATTATTGATCAAGCGTAATCCAAAGCCGAGATTAATGAATGGAGTGAACGCCCCGCTGCGCACGCCACCGGGTTCTATTACTACCTGAGTGTAAATCTTTTTGTCACGGCCACTCGTATGACGTCGCGGCAGAATCTCTATGCTCAATTGGCGCTCCAAGGCCCACCGCCAGATTGACCGAATGATCGGAACGGAATCAAGGAAGAGACCAACGGCCGCGAGGATGCCAACCCAACTCATGCCAACAGAGTAAGTGAGATTGGTGACAACAAACAATCCTCCGTGATACAATGATCTACGGAGGGGCCTGAAGGTCGTCCTACGCCCTACTCGCTCGCACTCTCCCCAAGCGCCCCAAGTCGGTCCAGAATCGCTTCTGCTTCATCCTCGGTCGCCGGCCGCGGGCGGTTCTCGAGTGGGTCGATGAACACCGCTGCCGTGCGCACGCCGGCGATGCCGTCCTCAGTCAACGTCACGTAGAGGACGACGGTCTCGAATGCTCGAGACCCAAGGCTCGCCAGGTCTTCTGCATCGAGGTCGAAAATGAAATTCCCGAGGCTGTAGGCGATGAGACCGCCGCCGTACTCCTCCAGGCGCTGCAACGTGTGGGGATGGTGGCCGAGGACGAGCAGCGCACCAGCGTCGATCGCCGCGTACGCCAGCTCTTGTTGGACAGCGGTCGGTTCGTCGACGTACTCCAGCCCGCTGTGGATCGAGACAACGACAACATCTGCCGCACTACGCGCGGCTCCGACATCTTCCGCAATCGACGCGGTGTCAGCGTACGCGACGCCCGCACCGTACAATCCCGCGAACGTATTGACCAGTTGGTCCGTGTACGACAGAAACGCGATCCGCAGGCCTTCGATCTCAACGATGGCCGGCGCGCGCGCTGCTGCTTCGTCCATGCCGGCGCCTGAGTACAGCAAGCCAACGTTGTCGAGCGCCGCCAAGGTGTCCTGAATGCCCACTACGCCGTAATCGGCTACGTGGTTGTTCCCTAGCGCTACGACATCGATGCCTGCATCCGTCAGCCCGCCGGCGAAGCGAGGCGGCGTGCGAAAGTTGTACAACTTCTCGACCGGCAGGCCGCGTTCGGTCAGCGCGCCTTCCAGATTCGAGATCGTGATGTCCGCGTCTCGCAGTAAGTCAAGGACGCGTTCGTACGGGTAGAGCGCGCCGTGTTCGTCCATCAGCGTGATCAGGTCGCGCGCGAGCATCACATCGCCGACCGCCGCGATCGTGACCACGCCGTCGGGCGTGGCTGTCGGTGTGGGCTGGGCCTCCGTGGTTGGAGTTTGGACAGATGCCAGCGGCACCTGCTCGCCACCGCCGCAGCCGATCGCGAGCGCGGCGACGGCTAACGCGAGGGGTACGAGGAGAGCGAGCCGTGTGAGTACGCCACTGGCGCTAGAGTTTCGCCAAACGGGCGGAGTGGAGACCGGGGATGGATTCCAGCTTGCGGAGCAGCTCGGGGGAGATCTCGTCATCGAGGCCCATCACCATGAGCGCCTTGCCACGAACCTTCTCGCGACCGACCTTCATGAAGCTAATGTTGATGTCCTGTTCGCCCAGGAAGGCGCCCACCGCGCCGACCATGCCCGGCCTGTCCTGGTTCTGGCAGATCAGCAAGTAGTGGGAGTCCAGCGGGATATCGACCCAGAAATCGTTTACCCGCTCGATGTGCGTCGAATCGTGCAACACGCTGCCGGCGATCGCGGTGACGCCAGCGTCGGTCTCCAGCTTAATCGTGAGCAGATTGGTGTACTCCTCGGAGGGACCCGACCGCTCGGTGATGCGCAGGCCGCGTTCTTCGGCGATCAGGTTCGCGTTGACGACCGTGACGTTCTCTTCGCTCACTGGCGCGAGCAGCCCCTTGATCACCGCCGCCTTGAGAGGTGTCGTGTCGTGGTTGGCGATCTCTCCCAGGTACTCGATCTCGATCGCCTGGAGCTGGCCATCGCTGATCTGCGTCGCGATCGAGGCGATGCGCTCCGCAACATCGAAGAACGGCCGCAGCACCTTCATCGTCTCTTCGGAGACCAGCGGCGCGTTCACCGCGTAGCGCGCGGGCTCGCCCCGCAGCACGGCGAGCACCTGCTCGCCAACGTCCGTGGCCGCGCGCTCCTGCGCCTCTTCCGTGAGCGCGCCGAGGTGCGGCGTCGCGATCACTTTCTCGTGGCTAAGCAACGGGTTCTCGCCGGGCGGCTCTTCGCGAAAGACGTCGATTGCCGCGCCCGCGAGCTGGCCGCTATTCAGCGCGCGCAACAGTGCCGCATCGTCGATCAGCTCGCCGCGAGCTGTGTTGATAATACGGGCGCCGCGCTTCATCTTCGCAATCTGCTCGTCGTCGATCATATCGCGGGTCTGCGGCGTGACGCGCATGTGCAGACTGATGAAGTCGGACTGTCCGAGCACTTCGTCCTCCGGGAGAAGTTCGACGCCCAGGCTCTGCGCCCGTTCCTGCGCCACGTAGGGGTCGTGCGCAATCACGCGCATCTCCATGCCGCGCGTCCTGCGCGCGACCTCCATACCCACCTGGCCCAGTCCCAGCAGGCCAAGCGTCTTCCCTCGCAGCTCCACGCCGATGAACTTCTGGCGCTCCCAACTCCCGGAACGGAGCGACGTATAGGCCTCTGGAAGCTGACGCGCCATGGCCAGCATGAGCGCGATGGCATGCTCCGCCGCGGACAACGTGTTCCCCGTAGGAGCGTTCACAACGACGATGCCGCGCTGCGTGGCCGCGTCGAGATCGATGTTGTCGACGCCGGAGCCCGCGCGACCGATCACCTGCAGTACATCGGCCGCGGCAATCGCGTCCGCAGTGACCTTGGTCTCGGAACGGACGACGATCGCCTCATGCCCTCGGATGAGCTTCAGCAGCTCATCGGGAGACGGACGCAGATGTACGTCGACCTCCGCCTCCGTGCTGAGGAGATCGATGCCATCCTGAGCGATTTCGTCGGTGACGAGTACCTTGGGCATGCGTCTTCGCCGCCATTGTAGCGCGGTCAGCGTGTAGGGACGATAGGAGGAAGGCGGGTCAGGCTAGAAGAGCCTTTGCATCCGCGGGGCGAACGCAACGGCTGGAAGCTGACGCTCCCGTCGCAGCCGTACGATGGCGGAGGCCGCAATCAGCGCGCCAGACGCCGACAGGAGGAGCGCCGGCAAGAGGCCAAATGACCGTGCATTCGCACCGGTGGTTCCAAATCCCGCGTCCGGCAGCGAGGCCGGGGCGTTCCCGCCACCCCCAATGTTCAGCGTGATGACACCCATAGGCGCATCACCGCACTGCGCGGAGATCTCGACCGCGCCCGGCGTACCGCCCACGTACAGCGTGGTGGTCGCTTCGCCATCCGCGCCGGTCGCCACAACCGCCGGCTCGATAGCAGCGTCGGTCCCGGGCTGCGAGTGCACCTGCACGATGCACGTCACGTCCACAGCCAGCGCTCCGTTCGTCTGCACGACTGCAACCGTGAGCGTCACGGAATCTCCGACAGACGGATCGAGGTTATGCGCGATGATGGCAACCATCTGGCCGCCGGGGAACGACGCAGGCGGCGGCGCCGGCTCCTCGGTAGCAACCGGTGTCGTAGTCTGTGTAGTTGCTGGCGTCGCGGTCGCGTCGTCTGCTGGCGTGGCCGTAACGGTCGCGGCCCGAGGCGTGGCCGTCGACTCTCCGCTAGCGGTCGGCGAAGGGGCGCCGCTCGGGGTGCCGGTGGGCAGCGGCGTCTCCGTTGCCGGAGCCAGCGGCGTCTCCGTTGCCGGAGCCGTCGGCGTCTCCGTTGCCGGAGCCAGCGGCGTCTCCGTTGCCGGAGCCAGCGGCGTCTCTGCTGCCGGAGCCGTCGGCGTATCCGTTGCCGGAGCCGTCGGCGTATCCGTTGGCGTCGACGTGTCGGTCGGCGTATTCGTAGGCGTGTCCGTGGGCGTCGGCGTATTCGTCGGCGTCGACGTGTCGGTTGGCGTATTCGTAGGCGTGTCCGTGGGCGTCGGCGTATCGGTTGGCGTGCTCGTCGGCGTGGCCGTTGCCGTCGCTGTAGCTGTGTTCGTTGGCGTCGACGTGTCGACCGGCGTGGCCGTCGGAGTCGATGTCTCTGTTGGCGTTGCTGTCGGCCCAAGCACGCTCGTGTCCTCCACGGCGGTGTTATCGTTCTCGTTCTGCTCCGCCACGACGTCCTCCGGGTCGGCGACGGCCGTGTTGTCCACCGTCGCGTCCACCGCTGACGTGAGGTAGCCCGTGATGGTGATGTCGGCGAAGGCGGCCGGGCCTGTGCCGAAATCACCCAGGTCGCAATCGAGCGTGCCGCCCATCAATGAGCCGACGATCACGCACGAGCCGCGAGTGGTTGTGAACCCCGTGAACGTGAAGTTCGCGGGAGCGGTGTCTATCATCCGCACGAACGCCGCGCCAGCAGGACCTACGTTTCTCACCTCGATGTCATACGTGAACGACTGACCGGAGGACACCGGGTCCAGCGAGTCAGTTTTGGTGATCGTCAGGTCCGGCGCGACGGGCGTAGCGGTGGGCGTGGCCGTTTCGGTCGCGGTTGCCGTGCTGGTCGGTGAAGCTGTAGCCGTCGCCGTGCTGGTCGCCGTTGCCGTCGCGGTGGCTGTTGCCGTCGCTGTCGCGGTCGCGGTGCTGGTCGGCGTTGCCGTGGCCGTGGCCGTGCTCGTCGCCGTTGCCGTTGCGGTGGCTGTTGCTGTCGCCGTGGCCGTGGCCGTGTTAGTCGGCGAAGGTGTGGCCGTGGCCGTGCTGGTCGCCGTTGCCGTTGCGGTGGCTGTTGCCGTTTCGGTCGCAGTCGCCGTACTTGTTGGCGTTGCCGTGGCCGTCGCCGTCTCCGTGGCGGTGGCTGTCGCTGTCGGCGTGCTGGTTGAAGTGCTCGTCGCGGTCGGTGTCGCCGTCGGCGTTGACGTCGCCGTCGCCGTGGGTGTTGGCGTGTCGGTGGGCGTCGCTGTCGGGGTCGCCGTTGGCGTCGAGGTATTCGTCGGCGTTGGCGTTACAGTCGGCGTGTCAGTCGGCGTGGGCGTCGGCCCTAAGACGGACGTGTCTTCCACAGCGATGTTGTTGCCTTCATCGGACTCCGCGATCGTATCTAGTGGGTCTGCTTCCGCTGTGTTGCTTACCGTGTCATCGATAGCGGACGTCAGGTAGCCCGTGATCGTGATCGTCGCAAAGGCCGCGGCGCCGGTACCAATGGAGCCTAGGTCACAATCGAGCGTGCCGCCCGTCATCGAGCCAACGATCACGCACGATCCTCGGTCCGTCGTGAATCCGACGTACGTGAAGTTCGAAGGAGGCGTGTCGATCATGCGGACGAATTGCGCGCCCACAGCGCCGACGTTTCGCACCTCTATGGTGTATGTGAACACCTCGCCCGTTACCACGGGGTCGGCAGAGTCGATCTTTGTGACGGTTAGGTCTGGGAGTGTAGGCGTGGGGGTCGGCGTCTCCTGCGCGAACGCTGGAGTGAACCCGAGGAGCGCGAAGAGAAACATGACCGTCCCGGCAACCACGAGGCGGACAGCATGCACTGCCAACGTATTTGTTAGTCTCAACGTGTAACTCCAGCGCCCTCCAGCCACCTAACCGTCAGACGCAACTCCTGCTGACAGACTCGGCCGTTTGGCTCGGGCCTGTAGTAGGGAAGGCCCTTGCGTATGCGTTGGGAGCGCAACTAGACTGTCGGCATCAGACCGGCGAGGATTCGCCGCCAATCGCGAGACGAGATCAGATGATGGGACTCAAGATTGGTGCTCTCATTCTGGGCCTAGCTGCCGGTCTGCTCAGCTTGTCGCAGGCCGCCGCCCAGGAAGAGACTATCGCTATCGGCAACGCGACGATTGCTGTGGGCAGCAACGGCTCGGTCGAACTGGCCGCCGCGAACATCGGCGAGCCTGGGCTGGCCGCTTGGTCGATCGACGTGTTCTACGACCCAGATGTGGTGGAGATCGCGGACTGCCTGCCTGAGAACGGCAGCGTCTGCAACCCGGACTATGCCTCCAACACGATCAGGGTCACGGGGGCCTACGCTGCTGGGATGGAAGGCAACACGCGCCTTGCCTCGCTGACGTTCACGTGTTTGGCACAGGGCACATCGTCCCTCACGATCGGCTCGCTCGACTTCGCGGACGGCACGCCCGGCGATCCGCAGCCGATCGATGCCGTGCTGATGAACGGGAACATCCTCTGCCAGGCGTTCGCGCAGCCAACGGAGACCACAGACGACGACGACGCGCCGGTCGCCCCCACAATAGTTGACGCCGGCACGGGCCCTGGAGAGTTGGGCATCGACAACTGGTCCCTGGTCATCGCGGGACTGATCGGCGCGGGCATCGCTTGGCTGATCGCCGGCATCGGCGGGACAGGACTGACAGCCGTCACTGCGACTACGATGCCCTGGCGGCGTTCGCCGGAGCCCGCCGATTCGATCGCAAGGACAGCTGTACCGGCATCCACGGCCCGCACGGAGCCTGATACCAACAGCGGGCCGAGCTGGCTTGCGGCGGCTAAGAGGAGACTCTCCGGCGCGGACGCCACCGGGATACCGGCCTTCCGGCGATCACATAGACGCTATTAGTAGTCGCTATCGGGGCTGCGGATCTACGGGCGGTTAGCTTGCCCGCGCAGCTTCGGGAAGCTGGTGGCCGACGCGCGGAAGGGCCTCACTCAACGCCTTGATCGTGAACTCGATGTCCGCGTCGCTCACCCAACCGAGGTGGCCGATGCGGAAGATCTTGCCCGCGAGCGGGCCCTGCCCGCCTTCGATGAGCGTGTCGTAATCGTCCTGCAGCATGTGGTAGAGCGTCTTCCACTCGACGCCATCCGGCACGCGAACGGCCGTGACGGTGTTCGAGGCGCGCTCTTCGACCGCCAACAGGTCGAGTCCTAACGACTTCACGCCGTTGCGCGTCAGGTCGGCGATGCGTTGGTGCCGCTCGATGATGCCATCGACACCCTCCTCCATCAAATGCCCGAGGGCGACGTCCAGCGCGAAAAAGATCGAGATGGCCGGCGTCCAGGGCGTCTGGCCTTTGGCGAGGAAGTCTTTGGCTTTGCCGAGGTCGAAGTAGAAATTCGGGAGCGTCGATTCTTCGTACGCCTGCCAGCCGCGCTCGCCGATCGAGATCATGGCGAGGCCGGGGGGCACCATCCAGCCCTTCTGGGAACCCGTCGCGATGACGTCCAGCTCCCACTCGTCGACCCTGCAGCGGATGGAACCAAGGCTGCTGATCGCGTCGACCAGCATGAGCACGCCGGGCTGCGCGCGCCGCGCCGCGGCGGCGATCGCCTCCAAGTCGTTCGTGACGCCCGTGGACGTCTCGTTATGCGTGACGAGGACGGCCTTGTACGGCCCGCCCTCCTTCACGCCCCGCTCGACGGCCGATGGGTCCGCGGCGGTGCCCATCTCGAACGAGAGCTTGGTCACATCCACGCCGTAGGTCTCAGCGATCGTCGCGAAGCGGTCGCCGAACACGCCGATCGAAACCACGAGCACGCGGTCGCCAGGCGAGAGGAAGTTCACGATCATCGCCTCCATCGCACCTGTGCCAGACGAGGAGAGGCAGTAGAGGTCGTTCTTCGTCTCGAAGATCGTCTGCAGCCCCTCGGTCACGCGGCCGATGATGTCGGCGAAGGCGGGGCTGCGGTGGTGGATCATCTGCCGGCCCATTGCCTGGAGGACGTCCTCCGGACAGGGGGTCGGCCCTGGGCTTCGTAAGTTCACGGGTCAACTCCTTATAAGGGGATTTGCACTCATCATAAGAAAGGCTGCGGTGAGGGTCAACGTGAGGGCACCTGGAGGGGATATGTTCTTGCTGACTTGTCGAGAGCGGCCTACCAGCTCCCGCCGCCGCCGCCACCACCACCACCGCCTGAGAAGCCCCCACCTGAGAAGCCGCTGCCGCCAGAACCACCCGGTGTCGAGGCCATGATGCCCGTCATGCTGGAGGAGAAGTGGCGGATGTTCGTCGCGAACGCCACCGGCATAAAGGGCGTCCGGCCCACGTACCAGCCCGACATTTGCGGCTCGATGCCCAGCGCCTCGAAGTGGCCGGCCCACTTCTTCGCGCTGCCGAAGACGATCGCGTAGGGCAGGTACTCCTCGAAGATGTGCGCCTGCTCGGCGAAGCGTTCCCGCCCCTGGTCGCCCGCCGTCATGAACGTGCGAAACCCCAGGCAGCGCCGGTACGCCTGCCGTCCGCGCGCCGTGCGCCGAGGCATGGCGCGCGAGGTGAGTAAGAGCACGATGCCGGCGAGGACGACCGGCACACCGATGAGGCCCAGCTCATACTGAGCGCCGAGGAACCACGTCAACAGGCCGCCGGCCACGACGACTCCGATGCCAAGCAGCGAGTACAGCCCTCGCGTCTTTTCCGGGTCTTGAGCGAAGAACTTGTTGCTGTCGACTCCCTGCGCGTAGAGGGCGGTCTTGACCTTGGCAAGGTCTTCGTAGAAGTCGTTCTTCAGGTCGTCGAGTTCGGCGCGATCTCCGCTCTGGAACAGCGCGTTGTGCAGCTTCTTCTCGTACCCCAGCAACTCGTCGTCCGGTTCCTTGAGACGAACGAGCGCATACTCGTCCTTGCCGCCCTCCAGCTCTTCGATGCGCAGGTACTTGCGGACCGCCAGGTCGACGATCGTCGCGCTGACGTCCAGCGTGTCCGCCTTCTCGTCCAGCAGCAACCCCACCTCGCCCGGACGCATGCGCCGCCCAGACTTGCTGACGGGAGGCGGCTCAAACTCCACAACTACGGTCTCGTTCGAGAAGAGCGGTTTGGTCTCCTTCAGCGGCGGGTCGTCGGTGAAGTAGTACTTGTCGCCGAACCAGCGGTCGCGCCCAACGTTCCACCACAGCCACGACAGGACGGCCAGCGCGGCGACGAGGACCAGTGCAGCGACGGGGATCGTGACGGCGCCTGGCCCGAGAAAATCCATTGCTTGCTCGAACGCGCTTCGGTTCGCGTCGACCAACACGGGCGGGCCGACGTCAACGAGCCCCTTTTCGATTCCTACAACAACCGTCAGGCCCTCTCGCGGGCCCAGCGAGGGTGCGTTCAGCATGAAGTCCGCTGTCGACTCCGTAGACGAAGAAGCGCACGGCGCGTTCGACCGCAATGGCCCCTCGAAACAGATGACCGCCGTGACGCCCGCGCCGGGCAGCTCGACGCTCGCTGACGCGCTCTCTATGGGAACCTCCCAGTAATTCCCCGTGACGTTCCAGAACATTTCATCGTGATCGGCAAACGCGTTGAGGCCATCGTGGACGGTGTATGAAATGCGGTAACGCTGCTCGCCCGTCACGAACACGTCTGGGTCACCGATCTTGATGCGTAGGTTCGCGCCGTCGCGTGAAGTCTGAAATAGGATGCCGCCATCAACTTGGACGTTAGAGATCGCCATCAAGCGGTTGTTGTCAGCGTCGAAAGCAACCTCGACTGGAAGATCGCGAAAGATGCCGCGGCGCTGCAGCGAGCCGAAGTCCACGAGGAGGTCCTCTTCGACCCTGAAGGCGCCATCCTCGGCTATCACGTAGCGGACATCGAACGACCTGATCACCCAGCCTTCCTGGGCAGAGGCGCTGCTGGAAGACAAAGCGCCAAGGATGGCCACCGCGACGACGATGAGAGCGCCCGCTAGCCCAAGCGAGCGCCGATGACTGAGCATGAAACTCACACGGAGAGCGTACTCCCCGTTGCTACTGCATGACAAGCCTGCCAACAACAAGCCGATGTACAATGAAACGACGTTATGACGACAAGTAACCCGTTCCGTGACCTCCCTTCGGTGGACGCTCTGCTGAGTGACGAACGTGTTCGCGCGCTCTCCGCTGAGTACTCCGGCGACACCGTGATCGCCCTCGTCCGCGAGGAGCTGGACGCTACCCGCGAGGCGATCGGCGATGGCCAGCCCGCGCCAGTACTCGATGTGATCGTGGAAGCGATCGAAAAGCGGGCGCGCGCCGCGCTGACGCCGACGTTGCGGCCTGTCATCAACGCCACCGGTGTGATCATCCACACGAACCTAGGGCGCGCGCCCCTCTCCGACGAGACGATCATGGCGATGACGAACATCGCCCGCGGCTACTCTAACCTGGAGTTCGACCTCGAGCAGGGCGCACGCGGCTCGCGCCACACGCACCTGGAGGAGCAGCTCCGGCGGCTCACCGGCGCGCAGGCGGCCATGGCCGTGAACAACAACGCCTCGGCAGTGTTGCTGGCGCTCTCCGCGCTGGCGTCCGGCCGCGAGGTCGTCATCTCGCGCAGCCAGCTCGTTGAGATCGGCGGCGGCTTCCGCATCCCGGACGTGATGGCCCAGAGCGGCGCGCGGCTGGCCGAAGTCGGCACCACGAACCGCACATATCTCCGCGACTACAAGGCGGCGATTGGAGACGAAACCGGCGCCCTGATGCGTGTCCACGCCAGCAACTTCAAGGTGGTCGGCTTCACGGCATCTGTCTCGATCACGGAACTCGCCACGCTCGCGCAGGAACGCGAGATCGCGCTGATCGACGACGTCGGCAGCGGTTGCCTGCTCGACACGACGCAGTTCGGCCTGCCCGCAGAGCCAACGCCACAAGCCAGCCTTGAGGCGGGCGTCGACGTGGTGCTCTTCTCCGGCGACAAGCTGCTGGGCGGGCCGCAGGCGGGCCTCATCGTTGGGAAGCGCGAGATGATCGAGAAGCTGAAGCGCCATCCGCTCGCTCGGGCGCTACGCATGGACAAGGCGAGCATCGCCGGGCTGGCGGCAACGCTGGACCACTACCTCAAGGACGAAGCGCCGGAGAAGGTTCCCGTTTGGCGCATGATCGCGATGCCCATCGACGAGATCGGAACGCGGGCTCAGGAGTGGGCGGACGCGGCAGGCGCTAGCGTATCCATCATCGAAGGACGCTCGATGATCGGCGGAGGCAGCCTGCCCGACGAAGGGCTACCGACGAAGCTGCTCGCCATGCCCACGAACGGCGGCAGCGCAGGCGGCGCCCTAGCGCGCCGCCTGCGTGAGAACGACCCGCCGATCGTCGCGCGGATCGAACGCGGTGCCGTACTGCTCGACCCGCGCACGGTCGACCCGCGCGAGGACGCGGCCGTCATCGCGGCGCTCAAGAGCATCAGCAGCTAGCTCCCGCAATGGAACGTCATATCTTCATCGTGTCCGGCATTCCGGGCGCCGGGAAGACCACGGTCTCCGGACTGCTGGCGCGACGGTTCGACCGTGGCGTGCATCTAGAAGCCGACATCTTCCAGAAGCTGATCGTTACGGGCGGCCTCTCACCAGACGAAGAGCCGCACGAAGAGGCCTGGGGCCAATTGCGCCTGCGCTCCAAGCACGTCGGCATGCTGGCCGACTCATTCCTCGAAGCCGGCTTCTGGCCCGTTATCGACGATGTCGTCGTTGGCCTTCGGCTAAATGATGTGCTGGAGGACATCAAGAGCCGGCCGCTCTACTTCGTGCTGCTGCTCCCACGACTCGAAATCGTGGAGCAGCGCGACCGCACCCGCGAGGAGAAGCACGTGTTCGACATTTGGGGGCACCTGGACGAGGTCGCGCGCACGGAGACGCCGAAGCTGGGCCTCTGGCTCGACTCGTCGGACATGACCGCGGAAGAGACGGTCGATGAGATCCTGCGACGCTTGGACGAAGCGCTGGTCGACTGACGCCGAGAAGCGACTCCGCCGCGGATGAACACAGATAGGCACAGCTGGCAAACGTGACAGGCTGAAGCCTGTCCCACAATCATGAAAGCTCTCGGCGAGCGCTCGCGGCGCAGGGCCTGGCGTGTGCCTATAATGACCCGCATAGGAGGTGGCACATATAATGGCAGACGTCTGGAACCATCAGTACGCGGAAGTCAACGGGATCAAACTGCACTACGTTCGACAGGGCAAAGGCACTCCGCTTTTCCTGATCCATGGGTGGCCGGGCTTCTGGTTCGAGTGGAACCAGAACATCGGGCCGCTGAGCGAGAAGTTCGACGTCGTGGCGCCGGACATGCGCGGCTTCGCCTACTCGGACAAGCCCGATCTGCCGCCAGAGGAAGGCTACACGGACAGCGTGATCGCGGGCGACATCGCCGCGCTGATCGGCGAACTAGGTTTCGAGAAGGTGAACATCGTCGCGCACGACTTTGGCGCGACGTGGGCGCAGAGCCTGGCGCGCACGCAGCCAGAGTTGATCGACAAGTTGATCTTGTTCAACCCGCCCTATCCCGGCATCGGCATGCGCTGGTTCGAGATGCCGCAGCCGTTCGAGAGCTGGTACATGCTCTTCCACCAGCAGCCCTGGGCCGAGGACCTGGTGGGAGCGAGCCGCGCCTCCACCGAGACATATCTGCGCCACTTCCTGCGCCACTGGTCGCACGACACCGACGTCTTCCCGGACGATGAGATCGACGAGTTCGTCGAGGCCTACTCCCAGCCGGGCGCGCTGCGCGGAGGCTTCAATTGCTATCGCGCGGTCTTCCGCGGGGGCGGCGGAGGCGGCGGCACGGTCGACGTGCCTACGCTGATCCTGTGGGGCGACAGCGACCCGATCCTCAAGTTCGAGTGGAGCGACAACCTGGGCCAGTCGTTCACGAACTTTGAGCTGAAGAAGATGGAAGGCGCGGGCCACTTCATGCACCGCGAGATGCCGGAGCGGGTGAACAAGGAGATCCTGGACTTCCTGAGCGCCTGATCCCGAGCCCGTTACGGGTTGACGAAGTCCAGCAGGTACCAGCCACCAGTAGTAGTGGCGCGAACCACGCTCCTGGTCGTACATGCCCCTATCCTACACCACTTGCCTCGCCTCGCCCCTGCTACAATCGGTGCCAGGAGGCATCGGTTGGACGAACACACACTGCGTCTATTGGAGTTCGACAAGGTGCTGGCCCGGCTCTCGGGTCACACGTCGTTCTCGGCCGGGCGCGAGCTTGCGCTGAACCTGCGTCCGGCGACGACTCGCGACGAGGTCGTTGGCCGCCAGCGGATGACGGCCGAAGCGAGCCGGCTCTACGAGCTGCAGCCGCGCGTCACGCTGGGCGGCGTGCATGACGTACGGGCGCTCGCCGACAAGGCCGGGCTCGGAGGCGTGCTCCAGCCGTCGGAGCTACTCGACATCGCGTCGACGCTCGGTGCCGCCGGCCAGTTGCGCAAGACGATCCTGCGCCTCCGCCCCGACGACAAGGAGCGGGCCCGCGACGAACTGCCGCTGCTGGCCGAGCTGGCGTCCGAGATGGAGCCGCTGCCAGAGCTGGTCGAGGAGATCAACCGCAGCATCGACCAGCGCGCGGAGGTGACCGACGCCGCCAGCCCGGCCCTCGCCTCGCTGCGGCGCAACGTCCGCATCGCCCACGACAGGCTGAACAACAAGCTCCAGGACTTCATCAGCTCTGACAAGTATCGCGACGCCATCCAGGAGCCGATCGTGACGCTGCGCGATGGCCGCTACGTGATCCCCGTGAAGGCAGAACAGCGCGGGCAGATGAAAGGCATCGTTCACGATGTCTCCTCCAGCGGGGCGACGGTCTTCCTCGAACCGCTCGCCGTCGTCGAACTGGGCAACACCTGGCGCGAGCTACAGCTCGAAGAGCAGCGCGAGGTCGAACGTATCCTGCGCGAACTGAGCGCGATGGCCGGCGAGGGCGCCGAGGCAATCATCGATACGGTGGGCGTGCTGGCGGAGCTGGACCTGGCGTTCGCGAAGGCGCACTTCGCGCTGGCGCTCGGCGACACCGAGCTGCCGCACGCCGGCGACGAGCAGCCCTGGATTCTGGAGCCGGGCGGCTCGCTGCGCCTCGTCAACGCCCGCCATCCGCTGCTCACTCTTCGCGAAGGCTCCGGGGAAGACGGTGCGGTCGTCCCGATCACGGCGACGGTCGGCGGCGAGACCACGGCCCTGCTCGTGACAGGCCCCAACACGGGCGGCAAGACGGTAGCGATCAAGACCGCGGGCCTGCTCTCCCTGATGGCGCAGTCCGGCCTGCCCGTGCCAGCCGACGCCGCGTCGACGGTGCCGGTGTTCGACAACATCCACGCCGACATCGGCGACGAACAGAGCATCGAGCAATCGCTTTCGACGTTCAGCAGCCACATGACCAAGATCATCAAGATCCTGAAGTCGGCCCGGCGGGAGAGCCTGGTCCTGCTGGACGAGCTGGCCGCCGGCACCGATCCGATAGAGGGCTCGGCGCTGGCCCGCGCGATCCTGGCCCGGCTGCTGGAGATCGGCTGCCTCGTCATCGCCACGACGCACCATGGCGAGCTGAAGGCGTTCGCGCACACGACGGACGGCATCACCAATGCGTCCGTCGAGTTCGACTCGGAGACGCTCGCGCCAACCTACCACCTGACGATCGGGCTGCCCGGCCGCAGCAACGCGCTGACGATCGCGGAGCGGCTGGGCCTGCCGCACGACCTGATCGAGCTGGCTCGCGACGCCATCGATCCAGACACCGCGCAGGTCGAGACGCTCCTCACCGACATCCGCCGTGAGCGCGACGAGGCGGTTCTAGCGCGCGAAGCCGAGGTGCGGGCCCGCGGCGAGGCCGAACAGGCGCAGCAGCAGGCCGACGAACGCCTGTCGGAGGTGGAGGACCGCCTGGACGAGATGGTCGAGCGCACGACAGCCGAACTGGAGGCCGACGCGAACTCTGTGCGCGAGCTGCTCACGCAGGCGGAGGCGGCGGCGGAGCGCGGGCGCGTCAAACGCGCGCAGGAGCGGCTGGAGAAGGCGCTGGAACGCAAGAAGCAGAACGAGGCGAAGCGCCCGCCGCGGCGCACGCCGCGGCGCACGTTGCGGGCCAAGAAGGAGAAGAAGGCGCCGGCGGGCACGGGTGGGCCCAAGCCTGAGGAGATCCAGGCCGGCGACCTGGTCTGGGTGGAAGGCTACGACCGCTACGGCGAGGCGCTCTCAGCGCCCAACGCGCGCGGCGAGGTCGAGCTGCACATGGGGCCGCTGCGAGGCCGTGTGCGCATCGACCAGGTCGAACGCGTGCAGCGGCCCAAGCACGGCGACGGTCATGGGCCGAGGGACAGGGATAAAGGAGTGACGACGAGCGTCTCGGAGATAGAGGCGCCGCCGCTGGAGCTGGAGGTGCGGGGCCAGACCGTCGACGAAGCGATCCCGGTCGTCGACCAGTACCTCGACCAGGCCTACCGCGCCGCGCTGCCCTTCGTGCGTATCATCCACGGCCGCGGCACCGGCACGCTGCGCCGCCAGTTGCAGGAGATGCTCGCCAAACACCCGCTGGTGAAGTCGTACGAGACCGGCGCGCGCGAAGAGGGCGGCGAGGGCGTGACTGTGGTACATTTGGCGGAATAGGAAGCGGTACTTCGGTTTGTTGTTTCTGGTTTTGCTCGCGGTCGTCTTCATCATCATGTTCGTATTAGGACTGATGGCCTACTTCAATACGAGCCTAACGTTCATCGCGCACGTTCGCACGCTGCTGGGATTCGAACAGAAGCCAGCAACGCTCCAGCAGCAAGAAGAGGCAAACCGCTTACTTCAGGAGATTCGGAGCCTGATGGCTCCTCCTCAGGAAGACGCTACGGAGCTTGGTACGGAGGAGCTTGCAAAAGCCGCGGTTTCGGAAACCCCAAGGATTCTTAGAGAGGCGCTTGATCTTCAATCACAAAACAGAGAGCGGGAGGCTATCGAACTTCTGCTGACAGCTTATGACATGGACATGCCAGCGGAGGCAAAGGCGCAACTTCATCTTCTGGTCGGGAACAGCTTCGCCAGTCTGAGTGAGCTGGAACAAGCAGAGGGCCATTACCGCCAGGCGTTGGACGCGGGTCGAAACGCCGAGAGCAAGGAGAGTGCGGCCGGTGCCCTCGGCAACTTGGGCATAATCTACCGTAGCCAGGGCGACTTCCCCAAGGCAGAAGAGTACCAGCTACAAGCACTGGCCATTCACCGCAGCATCGGCAATCGCCTAGGCGAGGCCCGTCAACTCGGCAGCCTAGCCAACATATACGCGCAGCGAGGCGATCTCACCCAAGCTGAAGGTCACCAACAGAAAGCCCTGGCCATCAACCGTCAGATAGGCAACCACCACGGCCAGGCTACCGCGCTCGGAAACTTGGGCATCATCTACAGACACAGGGGCAAATTCTCCAGGGCCGAGGATCACTGCCAACAAGCATTGATTATGCACCGCGAGATGGGCAACCGTCTGGGCGAGGCCGGCGCCCTCGGCAACCTGGCCATGATCTATACAGATCTAGGCGAGTACTCGATGGCTGAAGACCATCAGCGGCAGGCCTTGACCATCTACCGGGACATCGGGAACCGCCTCGGCGAAGCGCAGAGCCTCTCTGGCCTTGGCATCATCAATAGGAACCAGGGTGACCTTCCCAAGGCCAGCGCCCACCACGAACAGGCGCTCGTTATCGACCGCGAGATCGGGCATCGCCTTGGCGAAGCGCAGAACATGGGAAACTTGGGCAACGTCTTCAGGCTACAGGGCGATCTCTCAAGATCTGAAGAACACTATCAACAGGCAGTCTCCATTCACCGCGAGATTGGCTATCGGATCGGCGAGGCCCGCCAGCTTGCAAATCTTGGCCTTCTAGCTGAAGAGCGGGACGATGTAAATGAGGCGTGTCGGCTGCTAAGGGAAGCTCTGCAATTATTCGAGGCAATAGGCGCGTCCACCAACATAGTCCGGACTCGCGGGAACCTTCAGAGGATCGGCTGCGACGGAGAGGCGTAGGGGCCGTCCGCGAGCGAGGACGCGCCGGGGGGCTGAAGCCCAGACGGGCAGGCTTGTCCCGCTGGTGGCTAGCGCTGTCTGTCCTGCTGAGGCTTAGGGCGGGTCTGAGACCCGCCCCTACCTATTCCGGCGCGATCCGCGCGCCGGGGGTGGCGTTGCCTTGCTATACTGCACGGCCGGCGCACTCGCGCCCGCACGTGCAGAGGAGGCACCCCCATGATGGACATCACTGAGACAATCGAAGGCGTGAAGAGCGCCCTGGGCGATAAGCTGAACACGCGGACCGCGTACGGCGAGCCAATTGTGGTCGACGGCGTGACCGTGATCCCGGTCGCGCGCGTGATGATGGGCTTCGGCGCAGGCGGGGGCGTGGGCGAGAAGGAGCCCTCGACGAACGGCGATGACGAAGGCGCGCCTGCCGGGGGCGGAGGTGGTGGCGGCGGCATTGTACAACCGCTCGGCTTTATCGAGATCGACACGACGGGCGCCCGCTGGGTGCCGCTGGAGCCGTCGCGCGCGGAGCTGGGACTGCGAGCGCTGATGCTCGTGGCGATCATGCTGCCCTTCGGCGGCCGTCGCGGCCTGCTGGCGCGCGTCCTGCTGCTGGCGATCGGCCAGGCTATCGCCAGCCGCATCTCGCAGCCGAACCTGCCGCCGTTCGAAGGCATGCGCTTCGGCCAGCCAGCATAAGGAGGCAGTCATGGCCGACCTCTATGGCACTCTTGAGTCGCTGGCGCGCAGCGTGCAGGACTCGCTCTCTACGACAACGATCTACGGCGATCCGATCACGGCAGGGGCGGTCACTGTTGTGCCCGTCGCGGAGGTGCGCTTCGGGTTCGGCGGCGGCGGTGGAGGAAGTTCCGGCGACCAGCCGGGTGGCGGTGGCGGCGGTGGTGGGGGCGGCGGTGGAGTGAGGCCAATCGGCTTCATCGAGATCACCGAGAGCGGCTCTCGCTGGGTGCCCGTGGAGCCGCCGCAGTCCACGCAGCTCCTGAAGGCGCTTCGCTCAGCGTCCCGCATCCTGCCGTTCGCCGGCAAGCGCGGCATCTTCGCGGTGGTGGCGCTGATCGCGGCGCAGATCCTGCTCAGCCAGTTCACGCGCGCGAAGGCGTTCGCCCCACCTGAGGACCTGGCCTAGCCAAGAGCGGCTAGAAAACTCCCAGCCCTGTTATACTCCAACTGACATGGTTCAATGGACGAATGTCGGCAAGTTTGAGGTCATCTTCGAGCCAGAAGAGGAAGGCGGCTATCACGTCTACTGCGCCTTACTCAAAGGCTGCCACTCGTTCGGCAAGACAAAGGCTGAGGCGCGGAAGAACATCGCGGAAGCAATCGAAGTCTGGCTCGAGAGCTCCAGAGAGCTGGGGCTCTGACCGCCGCGAAGGCACACACCCATTCAGCGTAGGCGCGGGTATTCAGACCCTCGCAGGGTACCGTCGGGGTCTAAAGACCCCGACCTACAAGAGTGACTATCCCACCGCTTACAAGGCCGGTTGGCTGCGACAGGCTGAAGCCTGTCCCACAGATAACTTGAGATGATGATCGCCGTCCTCGCCGGAGGCGTCGGCGCCGCGAAGTTCCTGCGCGGCCTCATCAGCGTCATCGATCCATCCTCCATCACCGTCATCGGCAACACCGCCGACGACGAGGAGTTCCTCGGCCTCCACGTCTCGCCCGACCTCGATACCGTGGTCTACACGCTGGCGGACGCCGTCGATCCGGAGGCCGGCTGGGGCATCGCGAACGACACCTACACGGCGCTGGAGCAGGCCGCGCAGCTCGGCCAAGAGACGTGGTTCAAGCTCGGCGACAAAGACCTCGCAACCCACCTGCTCCGCACGAAGCTCCTCCGCTCAGGCAACACGCTCTCGCAGGCAACACAGGCCGTCGCCGACGCGTTCGGCGTCACCTGCCGCCTGCTCCCGATGAGCGACGACCGTGTGCGAACAATCGTCACGACGGACGACGGCGACATCTCGTTTCAGGAGTACTTCGTGCGGCGGCGCCAGGAGGACGAGGTAAAGGCGCTCAAGTTCGAAGGCGCCGAGCAGGCGCAGCCCGCGCCGGGCGTGCTCGACGCGATCAAGCGCGCCAGCGGAGTCATCATCGCGCCGTCCAATCCGCTCGTGAGCATCGGCCCGATCCTCGCCGTGCCGGGCATCAGAGAGGCGCTCGTCGACACGGACGCCAAGGTCGCTGCGGTCAGCCCGATCATCGGCGGGCGCGCGCTCAAGGGCCCCGCCGCGGGCATGCTCGAGTCGCTCGGGCACGAGTCGAGCGCCGCCGGCGTTGCCAAGCTCTACGAGGACATGCTCGACGTGCTCGTGCTCGACGAGGAAGACCGCGTTCTGGCGCCTGATGTAGAAGCGCTAGGCATCACACCTATCGTCACCAATACGATCATGCGCGACGCAGCGAGGCGCCGGGCACTAGCCGAGGCCACACTAGAGTCGATAAGCTAGCGTTGTGCTAGTGGCCCTGATCCCCGTAAAGGACCTGCCCAAGGCGAAGGCCCGTCTGGCGTCCGCCCTCGACGAGAACGGACGCCGCGAGCTGGCGACGGCGCTCTTCCGCGATGTCCTCGCGGCGGCCCTCGAATGCCCTGCGCTCGATCGCGTGGCCGTGGTGACGCGCGATCCGGACGCGCTACAGATTGTGAGCGACGCCGGTGCGGAAGGCATGGACGACCCGGGCGATCTCAACGAATCGCTGGATGCTGTAGCGCGCAACGTCGCCGGACAGGGCGCGGACCGAATCCTCGTCATCCACGCCGACCTGCCGCTCGTATCCACCGCGGATATCGAGACGGTCGCGCGCGCCGAGGCTGACGTCGCCCTCGTAGCTTCTGGAGATGGCGGCACGAATGTACTGGCCTGCCCTGCCGGCGCATTCGGCTTCTGTTACGGCGTCGGCAGCGCCCAAGCGCACAAGGAAGCCGCCTGGGACGCGGACCTAGAGGCGGAGCTGCTCGACTTGCCCGGCCTGGCGCTCGATATCGACACGCCGGCGGATCTCGAACGCCTGCAGCACGCAATCGAGGCCGGGCGGCCTGCCGGCGAACATACGCTCGGCGCACTCATATCGCTCGGCCTGATCCCAGATGCGAGGAGGATCCATCAGCCATGAACGCCTATGAAGCGATTACCGGACGGCGCTCGCTCCGGCAGCTCAGCACCGTGCCCGTCGCGAAGCCGCTCGTCCAGAAGCTCCTCTACGCCGCCGTCCTCGCGCCGGCGCCGCATCATACGAAGCCATGGCGGTTCGTGCACTTGGAAACGCCAGGCTCGCGGAAGCGCCTGGCCGAAGCGATGGGCGCGGCCTGGCGTGCCGATCTGGAGAGCGACGGAGTTAGTGAGTCAAGAATCGAGTTGCTCCTGTCGCGTTCGGAGCGCCAGATCACCGGCGCGCCCGCCCTCGTGCTCGCCTGCATCGTCGCGGAGGGACTGCGCTCCTGGCCCGACCAACGACGCCAGCGCGCGGAGTATCGCATGGCGGTCCAGAGCATCGGCTGCGCGCTGGAGAACATCATGGTCGCGGCCCAGGCGGAAGGGCTGGCGAGCTTTTGGATCTCGGCGCCCCTCTTCTGTCCGGACGCCGTCCGCGAGGCGCTCGACCTGCCCGCCGAATACGAAGCGCAGGCGCTCGTCTCGGTTGGCTATCCCGCGGGCGATGCCCGGCCGCGCGCGGAGCCCGACCTGGCAACGCTGATCAAGACCACGTAGCGGCATGGCCCTGACCCTCACGAAGATGCTGGAATAGAGGCGAGCGGCTCTGAGAAACGCCCCTTTCGACCTGCTATACTAGCGGCGCTTCAGACGCGGGTAGGGACAGGAGGAGCCCATTATGGACCATGAGATGATCATCACGGAGCAACACGGGCGGGTGGGCGTCATCAAGTTCAACCGTCCGGACAAGCTCAACTCGCTGCATGCCAAGATGGGCGCTGAGGCGCGCGGCCAGATCGAGGCGTGGAACGTCGACCGCTCGATCGGCGCGATCGTCCTCACAGGCGAAGGCCGCGCCTTCTGCGCGGGCGCCGACATGGGCGGCTGGCAGCGTCAGATCGAGCGCCGGGAGGAGGGCCGCGGCGGAGAGCCCGCGGCGCCACGGCCACAGCCCGCTCGGGAGGATAGCTGGACCGAGATGTGGCAGCGATCAAAGCCGTCCGTCTGCGCGATCAACGGCCCGGCGATCGGCGCTGGCCTGACGATCACCCTGGGAGCCGATGTCCGCATCGCCTCGCCGCAGGCGCGGCTCTCTATGCGCTTCGTGCGCGTCGGCGTCATGCCGGAGCTGGCGAGCACCTACCTGCTGTCGCACATCGTCGGCGTTAGCCACGCGCTGGACCTGGCCATGAGCGGGCGCATCATCAGCGGGGACGAGGCCGGCCGCATCGGTCTGGTGAACCGCCTCGTCGAGCCCGACAAACTGCTCGACGAGGCGATCGCGCTCGCGGGCGAGTACGCATTCAACCCGCCGGCCTCGGTGCGAGCGACGAAGCGCCAGATCTGGGAGAACCTCACGAGCGTCGACATCCGGCGAGTGATGCGCGAAGAGATACGCGAGTTCGTCGCCGCTCAACGCCGGCCGCACTTCAAGGAGGCGGTGACCGCCTTCCGCGAAAAGCGCGACCCCGACTTTCATAAGGTGGAAGGGTAGCGACGAGTCTTAGACATGGAGACCGGTGTGATATTTCAAAAGAGCTTCGGATACCCTGGGGGTTTCCCAGGTGTGAACAAGGTCTTTCTAGGTTGGGTCAAGGTGACTCACGACGAAATCAGCTATCACCGGGACCGAGCCGGTGAAAAGATCTTCTCAATTCAGGGCTCCGAGATCGAGGACGTTAGGCACACTGAAGCTTCTGGATTTCTGGGCAAGAGTCAGGAGGTCGAGGTTACCATGAGGACGAAGCTCGGCCAATCTACGGTCCGATTTAGGTCTAACGCTATGGGAGCGAAGAAGGACGTTGCTGGGCTCATCGAAGCTATCGAAATACTACGCTCGGAAGCCTCCCGGGATTCCTCCGTAGCGGTGAAGCAATACTCGGACCCGGATGAGTATCAGCGAGACGCACGCGAGATGGCGAGCCGCGGCTGGACAGTCAAGGACGTTACGAATAGAGAGAGCCGAGCGGGCCTCGCCCGGATCGCTACCTTGGGCCTTGGAGCACTCGTTTGGAAGCCAAAGGCGACTATGATCGTGACGTATGTCAGAGAGGGCGAACGACCGCGCTAGAACACGGCTCCACGCACACTCGGAGACAAGCCCAAGCCCAAGTATGTGCGACGGGACCTGCGCACATAAGGAGTAATCGCACATACGACACATACGAAGAGCCCGCGCCGTGTGGCGCGGGCTCGTTCTGCTTCTCGGTAGGGGGAGGTCAGGCCCCAACCATTAGATCGAACACGTTTCGGAGCGCGCCGCTGTTGGTCTTGTAGAGTTCTGTGTAGAAACAACGGCGACAGCTCACAGCGGAGAAGCGCCGGTTTTGCAGGTTGACCACGCGCGACATCATGCCGCTTGACGTCGACATATCGTCGATTTCGTACTCGTTGCTCCCGCACTTCGCGCATGTGAAATTGAGTCCCGCGTGGTCGCCGGGCGTGGGCGCGGAGATTTCCTCGTTCTCCAATATGCTTGCGGCCTCGGCTTCCTCGCCCACCAGCGCCGGCAGGGGCTTCTCGACCGTCCTGCCTGTAACTTCGGAGATGGCATCAACGAGCGCCCACGTCGGCGGGTTGTCCAGCTCGCTCGTGTTGCGATGCAGGAAGCGCACCACGCCCTCGCCATCCAGGACGAAGCTTCCTGGCTGCCCACCGCTCACGCCAAAGGCGGCATACGCTGTGCCATCGTCGCAGAGCAGCGGATACGGCAGGTTCCAACGTCCGCGGAACTCGTTCGCATCGTCCGGTGTCGCACCACAGATAGCGACGACTTCGCCGCCAGATTCGCGCACGGTCTCGTCAGCGTCCCGCCACAAAATCGCATTCTCCGACGCGAGCGAGCCATCCAGCGCGCCTAGAAACACAAGCGCAAGCGGCTTCTCTTTCCAGAGCATCGAGAGCTGAATCGACGCCCCCTCGGGAGTGCGCAGCTTCAGATCGGGCGCCCCCGCGCCGGTCGTTAGTTCGGCTTCGGTGGTCGTCATTCAGTATCCTCTCCACACTAGGCCTGATTCTCAAGGCTGATTCTCTCTATGTAGAGAGTCGACACTCAGAGAGGAATCTTCACCTAATACCCACTCGAATCGCTACAATAGACGGCCATGAGTCCCCGCAAACCCAAACCGGCGACCGACATGTTCTCTCAGGCCGGAGAAGCGCGCCGCGACCGCGACGCCCCCTTGGCGGCCCGCATGCGCCCGCGCAAGCTGGACGACTTCATCGGACAGGAGCACCTGGTAGGCGAGGGACACATCCTCCGCCGGCTGATGCTGACCGACAGCCTGCCATCGATCATCCTCTGGGGGCCGCCCGGCACCGGCAAGACGACGCTCGCCAGCATCATCGCGGAGCTGACGAATTCAGCGTTTTCCCTAGTATCCGCCGTCTCGGCCGGCGTCGCCGACCTCCGCCGCATCATCGGCGAGGCGCAGGACCGGCGGGGGATGGACGGCCGCGCGACGATCCTCTTCATCGATGAGCTGCATCGCTTCAACAAGAGCCAGCAAGATGCCGTGCTGCCGTTCGTCGAGGACGGGACGATCACGCTGATCGGCGCGACGACCGAGAACCCATCGTTCGAGGTGATCGGTCCCCTGCTCTCGCGCTGCCGCGTGTTCCCGCTGCACTCGCTCGAGCGTGAGCAGATCGCGGCGCTCCTGCGGAGGGCGATCGACGACGAGGAGCGCGGGCTGCCCGCCAAGGACGGCACGAGCAACGTCGCGTTCGACGATGACGCGATCGAAGCGCTCTCGGAGAGCGTCGGCGGCGATGCGCGGATCGCGCTGAACGCGCTGGAGATGGCGGCCGCCAGTGCCCCACCCGCAGAGAAGGGACCGCGCCGCGTCACGCGCGACCAGATCGAAGAGGCGCTGCAGGCGCGAACGTACCTCTACGACAAGTCCGGCGACGCCCACTACGACACCATCTCCGCGTTCATCAAGTCGGTGCGCGGCTCCGACCCGGACGCGGCCCTGTACTGGCTGGCGCGCATGATCGAGTCGGGCGAGGACCCGCTCTTCATCGTGCGCCGCATGGTGCTGCTCGCCGCTGAGGACGTCGGGCTGGCCGACCCGCAGGCGCTCGTCGTCTCGACCGCCTGCCAGCAGGCCGTCCACTTCATCGGCCTGCCGGAGGGCTTCCTGCCGATGGCCGAGACGGCCATCTACCTGGCGACCGCCCCCAAGAGCAACAGCGTGATGACGTCATACGGACGCGCCTTGGCCGACGTCCGCGAGTCGTTAGGCGAGCCGGTGCCCCTGCACCTGCGCAACGCCAGCACCGGGCTGATGCGCGACATGGACTACGGCAAGGGCTACAAGTACGCCCACGACTACGACGAGCACCAGGTGGAGCAGACGCACCTGCCGGACCGCCTCGAAGGCCACCGCTACTACGAGCCCGGCGAGCTAGGCTTCGAGGCGAAGATCAAAGAGTGGTACGAGAAGCTGCCAAGGGGAAGAGAGACGGGCGAACCGTAGCGTTGTTAGCGCTCCTGCCCCTCTGCCGCTCGCCGGAGAGGGATGACGGCAGTCGGGATGAAGGGGCTTCAGAGACTCAAGAGGTGGTGACGAATCAGGGAAGGCGGATATATTGATGGAACAGCGACCGACGGCTGAGCCCAGCATACGGCGCGAGCTGAGGGAAGTAGCTCGTCGATTTCGCAACAATCCGACACGCGGGGAAGCCCAACTGTGGCAAGCGCTTCGGAATCGCAGACTCGACGGCAAAAAGTTCAGACGCCAGCACCCGATACGGCAATTCATCGTGGACTTCTACTGTCCAGACGCACGCCTCGTAATCGAGGTAGACGGCCCGATCCACAAAGCGCAGTCCAAAGAAGACCGAGACCGCGAGGAGGTAATCAGGTTGACAGGCGTGCGCATACTCAGAGTCAAGAGCGAGGATGTAGAGACAAGCATGAGCGCTGTCTTGGAACGGATTCGCAGCGCACTCACCCCCTCACCCCCGGCCCCTCTCCCGCCAGCGGGAGAGGGGTGACGGCAGTCGGGGTGAGGGACAGGAATCTAAGCAGCTAATAGAGGAGACCCATGACATCATCAACCGACCCCCTCACCCCCGGCCACACCGCCGCCCTGCTGCTTGCGTCGATGGAGACGTTGCAAGCAGAGGCCCAGGCGCTCGGGCCGGAGGCGCTGCACTGGCACCCGGCCGAGGGCGAGTGGTGCGTGAACGAAGTAGTCGGCCACCTGCTAGAGGCGGAGGAGCGAGGGTTCCGCGGCCGGATCGAACGCATCATCGAGCAGCCGGGGCGCATGCTGGTGCTGTGGAACCAAGCGCGGGTCAGCAGAGATCGCCGCGACTGCGAGAAAAGCGGCGTCGAACTGATTGCGGAGCTAGCGCAGGAGCGCGACCGAAGCGTCCGGCTACTGCGGGAGTTGCGTGACGACCAACTGGAGCTGTCCGGACAACATCCGCAGGTCGGCGAGCTGCGGGTGATCGACCTGCTCCACGAGTGGCCGCACCACGACCGCGAGCACGTGAAGCAGGCGCTGTCCATCACGCAGGCGTACGTCTCGGAGCACATGGGCAACGCGAGGCGCTTCGCGGAGTTCGATTAGGTAGCCGACATATTGGCGGCGGCCTTGGCCCGCCCGGACGCACCTGAAGGTACGTCCCTACGAGGCTAGCGCGGCCGGACGCACCTGAAGGTACGTCCCTACGAGGCTAGGCGGCGTAAGAACACGCTAGGGCTTCCAGATCGTGGGTTCGGAGCCGGTGACAAGGTCCTTGAGCGCGTACAGCTCGATACGCCACGGCGTCAGCTTGAGCAGCCCGTACTCTGGGTCGGCGGGGCCGGCCTGCCAGATGATCGCGGGGTCGTAGCCGTACGGCGCCGGCGTGTCCTTGTAGAGGTTCCAGACGCGCAGCTTCTCGACCTGATCGTCCTGCCACTCAGCCTTGGCATCGACGTAGACCTGCTGGTGTTCCTGGTCCCAGTAGCTAATCGAGAGGTACGGATTGGCGGCCAGGTGCTTCTCCTTGAGCGAATGCCGGCCCGTCGCGATCCAGCCGGTCGAGCCCTCCCAGATGGGATGCAGGATGCGCGTGCGTGGCCGGCCCTGCCGGTCGACAGTCGCGACGGTGCACCAGACGATGCGCGATACGCGCGCGGCGAACTCGGCCTCGATCTCGGCGAACGACGCGACGTCCACGGCTAGCCTCCGACGCTCTTTAGGTCCGCCGTACTCTTCAGGTGCGCCGTGATCGGCCCGCTGACCTTGTCGAACGCCTCTTGAATGATCCAGTGCCCGGCATCGAGATCGATGAACTCGTACGGGCCGGTCATGTACTGCTCGGTGCCCTCAGCGGCGACACGGCCGATCGCCATGTCCTGGTTGCCCCAGATGAAGAGCGTCGGCGTCGCGACGGGTCCCCAGTCGCCGCCATCGTCCCGATCTGGGCGAATGCCCTCGCTACCGCGATAGTAGTTCAGCGCGGCCGTCAGCGCCCCTTCCTGCGAGAGCACGCCGATGTACTCATCGATCTCGTCCTGCTCGTGCGTCGCGGCGAAGAGGCCGCGGACGGCGGCGAAGTCATTCGCGGAGAGCGCGGTCTCAGCGACGCCCTCCTGCCGGAAAAGGTTGATGTAGCCACTCTTCTCGCCTTGCTCTTTGTTCTCGCGGATTGCCGTGCCGAACGAGCGGATGTGCGGTATCGAGAGCGATGTCCAGCTTATGACGCGTTCGGGGGTGAGACCGACCGTGGCCCAACCCACCAGCGCGCCCCAGTCGTGCCCAATCAGATGCGCTTTCTCCCAGCCCATCGTGTCCAGGAACGCGGCCGCATCCGCCGCGAGGTTCGCATAGTTGTACTCGCTGACGTCGGCGGGCCGAGCGCCCGGGCTGTAGCCGCGCTGGTCCGGCGCCAGACAGTGATAGCCCTCGCCGGCCAGCTTCTCCATCAACTGCTCCCACATCCGCGACGTCTCTGGAAAACCGTGCAACAGCAGGACGGGTTCGCCCTCGCCGTGTTCTCGCGCTCGGAACGTCAGGCCGTTCGCCTCAATTTCTCGGATCTGCACTATGCGTTGGCTCCTTCCCCGGAAGGGGCGCTTTCCGGCATCATCTTCTGCATCGCTAGACCAAACGCGATGAACTGCTCGGGGGTGGGTGGGTCGCCGCTGACGAGTTGTGTCGTGAGGTCGTAAAGCGGCTCGGCGATCTCGTTGCGCTTCGTCTCGTATTCCGCCATCGCTTTGTCGATCGAGCGCTTGCCCGCGAAGGCTTCGTCGATGGCATCGACGAGGTACTCGCAATCGCGAAACGCGTCGGCGATGCCCAACCCTGTAGCGAAGTCGCGGTGGTAGCCGGCGTCGCCGACGAGCGCCCAGCCGTTTCCATATGGCTTGCGGAAAAAATTCGGCTGGTCATTCGTGCCGATGAAGCGCTCCTCTCGTTGCGCGTTTCTAATCTTCTCCGCCAAGCTCGGAATGCCTTCGATCACCTTCATATAGTTGCCTTCGATGTCCTCGCGAAACTCGTGAAACCCCTCCGTGGGTCCCCCGACGGCCACGCACTGGAGTGCGTCATTCGTGGGGAAGGAGAGGACGCCGCCGTCTGCCCGGAAATGGATCTCGCACGATTGGTCGGGGAAGCCGCTCCAGTAGGCATAGTACGCAAAGCTCAGTGATGGCTTCGTGTTGTACTCCTCAGCTTGCACCGCGCGAGCGACGGTCGAATGCATGCCGTCAGCACCAACCACGATCCGGGCCTTCTCCTCCACTGAAGGGCCACCCTTCTGGCTCCCGCGAATGCCAGTGACCTCGCCGCCGTCTATGATCAGCTCCTTCACCGAGACATTCTCGCGTAGTTCTGCGCCGGCCTCGACTGCCGCGTCGACCAGCAACTTGTCGAGCACGGTTCGTCTTGGGCAGTAGCCCGGAGGCCGGGGCGGCTCGCCTTCGGCAGGAGGTGGAGGCGCGAACGACGCGCCCTCTAACCGAAAATCGATCTCGTCGATCGCCGGGCAGTTTGTCGCTTTCAAGCGCTCGAGGAGACCCCAGATCTCCAAGCGCGCGACGCCCGGCGGCTGGATGTAGTGTGTCGACATGATGTCGCTGGGAAACGAGGACTTGTCGACGAGCAGCACCTTGTAGCCCTTCCGCGCCAGCAGCATGGCTGTCGGCGAACCGGCGCAGCGCGCGCCGACGACGATGGCATCGTACATAAGAACCTCCGTGATTAGTCGTGGCTTTGACGGGCCATAGTAACACACGTGTTGAAGGACATCTGCGACGTATCTAACGTTCGGCGGATGAGGACTACACCGAGCCCTGGTATACTGTAGGCAGCACTGGGGACGAAAGGCTTCGACAGTGGAGCGCGAACCTGAGGTGCAGGTCGAGGTGCCGCTACCTCGTTAAACTGCGGCAGCCTTTT
>QIFC01000003.1 GCA_003228685.1 Chloroflexota bacterium | reverse complement strand
GCTGCGCGATGCGCCGCTTAAAGCCGAACAGGCCGTAGAGGACATTCTAGCTGCAACGTAAAGGAGGACATTCTACCTGCAACCCAACAGGCCGTTGGGCAATAAGGCCCGCCGTGAGTTGCGGAACGAGCGCGGCGCCGCCATGGCACACCATGGCGCCGAGTGCTCGACGGACCCCTTATTGGCGGTCACACCGATGCATCGAAACGGGCCGAACGGCTCATGGATCGCTGGCTGCGCAATGCTACCATCGCTTCGTCTTGTGCTAGATTCGTCTGGGAGGCGCCATGAGCGATTTACAGACCGAGTTGCTGTTCACGATGACGGCTGACCTTGAAGAGGTGCAGGATGTGGGAGCGACGCCGCGTGGCAACCGCCGCATTTACTACGTCACGGGCGGCACGTTCGAGGGGCCGAAGCTTAAAGGCGAGGTGCTTCCGGGCGGCGGCGACTGGGCGCTGATCCGCCCCGATGGCGTCCTGGACCTGAACGTCCGCGCCACGCTGCGAACCGATGACGGCGCGCTGATCTATACGGTCTACAAAGGGTTCATTCGAGGCGCGCCAGACTCTCCAGACTTCTACTTTCGAACCGCGCCCACGTACGAGACGGCGTCGGAGAAGTACGGCTGGCTCAATCAGATCGTCGCGGTGGGCGTCGGCAAGCTCACACCGACAGGCGTAAGCTACGACGTGTATGAGATACTGTAGCCCCGGTTCCCAACGACACCGGGCGTTGCGATAGCCAAGCGAGGAGGCGCTGCCATGGTCAAGGACAAGAGACGGTACTGGGGATTCGTACCTGCCAACGCGCCCGCGTCCGTCGCGGCTGCCCAGGCCAAGATGCAGGAGGACATGGGCCTGGACGGGCTGATGGCGGCGCAGCTCCACAGCACACCATTCATCCCGCTCGCCGCGGCTGCCGTATCGACCACCCGCGTGAGGCTGCTCACGGGCATCGCGTTTGCGTTCGCTCGCAGCCCTTTCGAGACGGCTCTTTCCGCGATGGACATGGACAGGATGAGCGACGGCCGCTTTATTCTCGGCCTCGGCTGCAGCGTCCGCGCGCTGAGCGAGGAGATCTACGGCATGTCCTATGGTAAGCCGCTCGATCACATGCGGGAAGTGGTCGAGATCGTAAGGATGGTGATCGAGAAAGCCCACACGGGCGAACTGGAGGCATACGCCGGCGAGTATCACAAGCACGACTTCAGCATGCTCAAGTGGCTGGCGCCGCCGCCGCCGCTGCGCACTGACCTGCCGATCTGGATCGCGGCCCTGCGCCAGCCTCTCGTGAGTCTGGCTGCGGAGATATCCGATGGCGTGATGGGGCATCCGATCTGGTCGATTCCCTGGGCGACCAAGACGATCCCCGGAGCCATCGAGCGCGGCCTGAAACGGGGCGGCAAGCAGCGCGACGAGGTCGAGTTCCAAGTCGGGCTCTACGTTGCCGCGAGCAACGATCGTGCGGACGCGGTCAACGACGCCCGATCGACCGTAGCGTTTTACGCCGGCGCCGCTCAGTACGAAGAGTACTTCGCGGCTCACGGCTTCCGCGATGAGGCCCGCGTGCTCCAGGAGGGCGCGCGAACGGGCGGATACGCGAACGTTGCCCACACCGTGCCGGATGAGATGGCGGAGACGTTCGTGGTCTGCGGCACGCCCGACGAGGTGCGCAAGAAGATCGAGCCAGTCTGGGAGGTAGCCGACTCGCTGCTGCTGGTACCACCGACGTACGCGCTGCCTACGGAAAAAGTGATGTCCTACGTTGGCGCAATCGCGAATACGTTCTATACCTAGCGGCTCATAGCTTGAGCAAGACAGAAGGAGTGAGGCCATGAAAGAGCTGAGGGACAGGGTAGCCGTGGTGACCGGGGCGGCCAGCGGTATTGGCCGGGCGATGGCCGAGCACTTTGCCGCCGAGGATATGAAGGTCGTATTGGCCGACATTGAGCAGCGCGCTCTCGATGAAACCGCGACCGCGTTCCGGGCCAGCGGCGCGACCGTCCTCGCGGTGCAGTGCGACGTGTCGAACGGCGCGGACGTGGAAGCGCTCGCGAAGAGCGCCGTCGAGGAGTTCGGCGTGATCCATGTCGTTTGCAACAACGCGGGTGTCGTTCCGCCGGCGGGGCCGGTCTGGGAGCGGACCGAGGCGGACTGGAAGTGGGTGCTTGGGCCGAACTTGTGGGGTGTGATCCACGGTGTCCGGACGTTCGTCCCGATCATGATCGAACAAGGCACCGAGGGCCACGTCATCAACACGGCGTCGTTGGCGGGCCTGGTCTCCGCGCCGTACTTGGGCATCTACAATGTGACCAAGCACGCGGTCGTGACGCTGTCCGAGACGCTATATCGCGAACTCGCGACGGCCGGCTCGCAGGTGAAGGTCTCTGTCCTGTGTCCCGCCTGGGTCACAACGCGCCTCGGCGATGCGGCCCGCAACCGGCCGGCGGAGCTACAGAACCCGCAGGGAGAGAAGACCGCGCAGGAAGAGGCCATCGATCAGGCCGTTCAAGGCTTCTTGGATGGCGGGATCAGCACAGAGCAGGTGGCGACGGCCGTGGTCCAGGCGGTCAAGGAAGAACAGTTCTACATCCTCACCCACCCAGAGTCCATCCAGGCTGTGCGTGGCCGGATGGAGGACATAGTTGAGGCTCGCAATCCGAGCGGCCTCGCCGTTTTCTAGCCGGATGCGCAGCGCCTCTCTGCGAGAAACGATGTGGAGCTAGTACCGGACCACGATCAACTGATCCACAGCGGATGCCGGCGCCCAGAGTTCGCCGGGCCTGCCTAGGAGCTGTCGTACCTCGCTCGGTGTACTCGGGAGTTCTAACGTCGTGAAACGTTTGCTGTCTGGTTCGAACAGGACAAGGGTGTTCCCGCCGAAGTCGCTCAGCCAGACCAGGTCGCGGTCGTCGACGTACACCGCGTAGGCTTGCGGCCCTGGGCCAGGCAGCGGCCACTCCTGCCAGGCCCCCGTCGCCGGATCGTAGAGCGCGACCTGCCCAGCGTCCCACTCGCTTACCCAGATGCGGCCTAATGAGTCGGACCATACACGGCGCGCGCCTTGCCCCGGCGTAGGCGGCTCGAGGACGGTCGCCGCGCCGCTGTCGAGGTCGACCTTGCCGACGTAGTTGCCGGCCAGTGAGGCGAAGTAGATATCGCCGTCCGGCGTGGCGGCGATACCGTACGGGCCCGCGCCGCGTGGGGCGTCGAACACCTGCATCTCTTCGGTCTCGGGATCGTAGACGCCGTAGATGCCGTTTTGGCCGGTGAACCAGATCCTGCCTCGGCCGTCGAAGGCTGCCGTATTGAGGTCGGCGTTGGGGCGCTCGGCTGGCAACGGGAAGACGCTGACAGCATCCGTGCCGGCGTCGACGCGCACGATCGCGTTGAGGCCGCCGTCCGTGACCCACGCGTCGCCGCCCGGCCCGACGATCACACCGTGCGGCGCGGAGCCTTCGCCGAGTGGGATCTCGCGAACCTCGCCGGTTGCTGGGTCCAGCCAGCCGAGCGCGGCGCGTCGTTGGGCTGCGTACCAGACGCCGCCGTCGGCTGCGGGCGCCACGTCGTGCGGCCGCGATCCGTCCGGTACCGCGTAGGTCTGAATCGAAAACTCAGAGGGTGGTCCGGACGTGCCCGGCGTGGGCGCCGCGTCCGTGACCGCCGGCGTGGCAGAAGAATTGGTGGCGGTGGCCTCCAGCGTAGCGTCGTCATCGTCGCCGCAGGCCACGAAGACTGCGGCGGAAGTCAGCAGAAGTGCGAGTAGAGTAGGTCGTAAGGCGAACATGTCAGCGGTCAGCGTAGCATGGTCCTGCCTGACGCGTGGCCGAGTAGGAGCACAGGCATGCTTGACGAGAGAGGCCCGGCTCCCTCGAAGCCAGGCCTCTCTATTCAGATGCGTATGGCGGCCCTACGGGACGATGTTGCCGGACTCGCGCTCCAGCTTGCCGTTGAACCAGTCCGGGTCGGCGATCAGGTGCGAGCGAAGCTTCTGGAACCATTCCCCCTGTTCAGGGGTGGCTGAGTTCGCATCGTAGGCCTCTCGCGACTCGAACATCACCTCGGCCATGAACTCGTCGTCGCCATCCAGGTTGCAGATGATCGTCGATCGTACGAATCCGTCCACCTTTGGCATATGTTCTCGCTGCCACATGTCGAACAAATCGACGACCGACTCGCGCTCTCCGGCCTTCGCCTTCATGCGAAATATCGTAACGTGTGCCATCTAAGGACCTCCTTGATGTCGCTGCTTGCTTGACGCTGCTTGGCCAAACGAAGCATGGGCTATCCCAGTGCGACAGTCAAGGCTAACCGCTGCGCCCTGCCGCGTGGTTGAGTTCACGATGCCGATTGAGTGAAGTAGCAAGGCCGGCCCTCTTGGGCCGGCCCTGCGTCGCCTTGAATATAGAAGAGCTACTTTTGCAGGATGTGGATCGTGCAGGCGGAGCCCAGGCCGATGACGTGAGCCAGCCCTGTCTTGGCGCCTTCTACCTGGCGGTTGCCCGCCTGGCCCTTGATATGCCAGTAGATCTCAATGATGTTGGCGACGCCCGTCGCGCCCAATGGGTGCCCTTTGGAGAGCAGGCCACCGCTGGCGTTCACCGGGATCTTGCCGCCGACGTACGTCTCCTTGTCGTCGATGAGCTTGCCGGCCTCACCTTCGTCGCAGAGCCCCAGATTTTCGTAGTGGAGCATCTCGGCCGTCGCGAAGCAGTCGTGCAGTTCGACGAGGTCGAGATCGTCCGCGCCAACGCCGGCGTCCTCGTAGGCCAGCTTGGAAGCGTTCTTGGTCAGCGTGTTCACGTCAGGCATTGTCAGGTCCCGCTCTGTGTACGGGTCGGACGTTAATGTCGATGTCAGGACCTTGACGGGCTCGCTCGTGTACTGCTTCGCCTTCTCGGTCGACATCAGGATCGCGGCTGCCGCGCCGTCGCCCGTTGGGCAGCACATGTAGAGCGTGTTCGGCCACGCGACGGTCCGCGCGTTCATCACGTCCTCAAGGCTCATCTCAACCTGGTACTGCGAGTAGGGGTTGTGCATCGAATGCTTGTGGTTCTTCACGGCGATCTTAGCGAACTGCTCCGCTGTTGTGCCGTGGTTGCGCATATGCTCGACGCCTGCCTGTCCGAAGACGGCCGGCATGAGGCCGGAACCGACGATGCCTTCTGGCGAGATGGTGCCCGTGCTTGCGCCGCCTCCGCCCAGCAGGCCCATCTTGCCCATCTGCTCGGAGCCGACGGCCATCGCGACGTCGTACGCGCCCGAGGCGACGGCCATGTAGGCCTCGCGGTACGCCGTCGAGCCGGTCGCGCAGGCGTTCGCGACGTTGATCACCGGGATGCCTGTCTGGCCGATCTCCTTCAGGATACGCTGACCGACCGTCGCGCTGGCCTGATAGAGGTTTCCGCTCGCTAGCAGTTCGATGTCCTTCATCGTGACGCCGGCGTCTTGCATCGCCAGCAGTGCGGCTTGGGCGGCCAGCTCCTGTACGCCCTTCTCTGGGTAGCGGCCGAACTTGATCATTCCGGCCCCAACCATAACTACGTCTCGCATGGTGCCTCTCCTCTTCCTTGTGGGCGGGCTACTTGGCCGGCCTGAACTTGAACGCGATGGTCTCGGTTCCGTCACTGTCGGTGTGCACCGTCTCGGTGTACATCTCGACAGCCATCCCGAACTCGAGGTTCTTCGGGTCGGGCTCCACGCCTTCAATGTTGCAGCGGACGCTCACGCCTTCCGGCAGGTCGACGATCGCCGCGACATACGGAGTGGGGATACCTGGCGCGGACTGATGCACGATAGAGAAGACGTGCAGCTCACCCTTGTCGCTGAGCTTCACCTCTTCCATCGGCTCCGTCGAAAAGCACTTGCTGCAGGCCATGCGCGCTCCCAAATAGGTTGCGCCGCAGGACGTGCACTTGTTGCCCGCTAGATATGGCTTCTCATCTGGGTTCTCCGGTACGTGGAGAAAGGGGAGGATCGGCTTCACCTGCTTCTCCTTGGTCTCGGCTTCTGCCATAGGTGTCGACTCCTTCCTGCGCCCGCTAGGGCGAATACGAGGCTGGATGGTTCCGAAGAATGCCTTCCTTGGCAGGCAAGCGTATTATAGAACACCCCCCAGCTTAGTCAAGGATTGGCTGTTACAGTCGCCCGAACAGAGCCAGCGCGGCGGCGTACTCCTCAGGCGTGTTGAAGCTAACGAGCACACGCTCGTCTCCTAGATCGATATCGGCCACGTCGTCGGCGTGGGCAGCCATGACGCCCCGCAGTCCCAGCGACTCCTCTTCGACTGCCCGCAACTCATCCAGCAGGAGGCCGTCCAGCACCGGCGGATGACCGTGCTGGCCTTCGAATGCTGGCCGCGAGATCGGCGAAGCTCCGGCCTCATGCGCGGCAAGCAGCGATCGCAGCAGTTCCGATGGGCGTGGCTGGTCCACGTTCAGCACGATGATCGGGCCGGCGTCGTCCGGCAGCGCGCCCGCTCCGGCCCGCAGCGACGTCGCGCGGCCCTCCTTGTAGTGCAAGTTCACGACGACTCGAGCCGCGCTTGGCACCCGCTTTCGTATCTCGTCGGCCGCATGGCCCAGCACGACGACGGTCTCGGCCACGCCGGCCTCGCTGAGCTGGCGGACCTGGTACTCGATCAGCGTGGCACCGCCCCAGCGCAGGAGCGCCTTGGGCTCGCCCATGCGGGTCGATTCGCCAGCGGCGAGGAGGATCGCGGAGGTCATGACCGTGGGAATGCTGTAGGGGCGTTCGATTGAACGCCCCTACATTGGATCTGCATGAGCCTCGGCTAGATCTTGCCTAGCGCGCGCAGGATGCGCTCCGGCGTGGCCGGCGCTTCCGTGACGCGCACGCCGATGGCGTCCTCGATCGCGTTGGAGATCGCCGCCGCACCGGGGATGATCGATGGCTCGCCCACGCCCCGCGCGCCGTAGGGGCCCTCCTCGGACGGCACTTCGACGATCTGCGTCTCGATGTTGGGGACGTCGAGCGCCGTGGGCATGCGGTAGTCGAGCAGGCCGTCGTTCATGAGGTGGCCCTTGTCGTCGAAGATCATCTCTTCCCAGAGGCCGATGCCGATGCCTTGCGTTGCTCCGCCCTGCATTTGTCCTGCGACAGACAGTGGGTTGATGGCGAAGCCGGCGTCCTGCACGATGCCCCAGTTGAGCAGTGTGACCTGGCCAGTCTCCTCGTCGACCTCCACTTCGGCGACCTGCGCGGTGAAGCCGGGCGCCTGCTTACGAGCCGTAATGGCGCCGCGTCCGATGATCGGCGGGTAGAGAGCGCCGAAGCCGGTCGTGATGCCGGCCAGGCGGCGGAATGGGATCGATTTGTCCGGCGAGCCCTTGACGCGGATCTCGCCGTCGACGGACTCCATGTCGTCGGGGTTGGCCTCCAGCCGCTCGGCGGCGATGTTGAAGAGCTGCTGGCGGGCGTCCTCCGCGGCCTCTTTGACCGCGCGGCCGACCGTGAAGAGCGTCTTGCTGCCGGCGCTCATGCCGGCGAACGGGGCGGTCTTCGTGTCGCCTGTGCCCACGCTGACCATTTCCAGCGGGACGCCCAACTCCTCGGCGGCGATCTGCATGAACGACGTGTTCGTGCCGGAGATGTCGTTCGCGCCAACGACGACCTTGATCGTGCCATCGCCGTTCAGCTCCACGTGCGCGCTAGCCGGCTGCAGCCCGCCCAGCCATCCTCCCACCGCCATCCCGATGCCGCGAGCCTTGCCGTTGCCGTTCTGCTTCTTGCCGCGTGACTTCCAGAGGTCGCTGTCGCGTACCGCCTCTAGGCACTCCTTCATGCCGATGCGAGTGTATGGTACGTCGCTGGGCATCTTGTCGCCCTCAGAGACGGCGTTCTGCATGCGCGCTTCCAGCGGATCGAGTCCCAACTCGCGCGCCATCATATCCATGTGGCTCTCGATCGCGAACGTTACATTGTGCGCGCCCGGTGCGCGGATCGCGCCGACGCTGACCTTGTTCGTGAGCACCTCGTACGTCTCGATCTCGAGGTTGGGGAAGCGATAGTAACCACCGAGGAGGATCGCGCCGACCACGGCCGACGCTCCCGGGAACGCGCCGGCGTCGTAAACGATCTTCGCCTTGATCGCCGTGATCGCACCGTCCTTCTTCATGCCCGTCTTCAAATCCACAACGCACCCCGCCGAGGGCGTCGCGCCCTGGAGATCGTCCTTGCGAGTGAAGATGATCTTGACGGGACGCCCGGCGAGCTTCGCGAGCACGGCAGCCAGCGTCTGCGTGAGGAAGATCTTGCCGCCGAAGCCGCCGCCCAGCTCGGTGCCGATAACGCGGATCTTCGTCTCCGGCATGCGCAGCATGTTCGAGATCTGGTCGCGGACGAAGAACTGGCCCTGTGTCGCGGTCCAGATCGTCAGTTCACCGCTCGCCGCGTTGAAGTCGGCTACGGTCGAGTGCGGCTCTATGTAGCCCTGATGCATCATCGCGCTGCGCCAGGTGCGCTCGACGACGCAGTCGGCTTCATCGAAGCCCTGGTCGACGTCGCCTCGGCTGAACTTCGCTTGTGACGCGATGTTGCTTGGCTTGTCGGACTGCTCTTCCTTGACGTCGACGCTGACGTGCCCCTTGGACTCGGACCGGTCGATCTCGGTGACCGGCGCGCGGGCCAGAGGCGAATCCTCCTCCATCGCGGCGAGCGAGTCGAGAACGGCGGGCAGCTCATCGTAGACGACATTGATCAGGTCGAGCGCCTCTTCCGCCGTCGATACGTCCACCGCGAGCACGGCGGCCACCGGCTGGCCGTAGAAGAGGACTTCGTCTGCCGCGAGGAGGTTGTAAGCCCTGTTCGACATGCGCTTTGGATTGAAGGTAGGCAGGTCGGCCGCCGTGATGACGCGCTCGATGCCTTCGAGCGCGAGCGCGTTGGACGTGTCGATGCTGACGATCCGCGCGTGCGCGTGCGGACTGCGCAGGAGCTTGCAGTGCAGCATGCCTGGGAGTTGGACGTCGCCTGCGTACAAGCTGTCGCCGGTGACCTTATTCGACCCATCGATGCGGGTGATCGGTTTGCCTACGCTGGAGTATGTTGTCATCGAGAGCCCCTTTCTCGTCTATGCTTCAGCCGCCGCCGCGATCGCTTCGACGATCTTCGTGTAGCCCGTGCAGCGGCAGAGGTTTCCGGCGATTGCTGCGCGGATCTCCTGCTCGTCGGGCTTGGAGTTCTGGTCGAGCAGCGCTTTGCCGGCCATGATCATGCCCGGAATGCAGAAGCCGCACTGGACCGCGCCGGTATCGATGAACGCCTGCTGGACTGGGTGCAGGTCGCCGTGCGTCGCGAGGCCCTCGATCGTCGTGATCTCGGCGCCGTCGGCCTGGGGCGCCAACATGAGACACGACGTGACGAGCTTGCCGTTGACGATCATGGAGCAGGCGCCGCAGTCTCCAGTGCCGCAGCCCTCCTTCGCGCCGGTCAGCCGCAGCTCATCGCGCACGACCTCCAGGAGCGTGAGGTTCGGCTCGATGTACGCCTCGTACGCCCGGCCGTTGATCGTGTAGTGAACTTCGAGTTTTCGCGCTGTCGCGGTGTTGCTCATCAGTAACCCTTCTACCGGTACGAGCTTCTTGGCAATGGGATCGGGCGCCAGCAAGAGGCCTTCGAGGGCATAGGCGCCGAGTAGCGCAGGACCGTCGCGCTCTCCAAAGACAACAAGCGTGATAACGCTCTTCTCGCCGATGCGGACCCACGTTTGTCCAATCTCTTGTTCCACGCTTCGTCCGTCCGCCAGCCGGAACGTGGCCTGTTCCCGTGGGTTGACACCCAGCTGTTCCAGCAGAGGCCGTGGCATCACTGTGTATGTTGAGCCAGTATCGACTAGTGCCGAGACTTTGTTGTAGCGCTCGCCCTCTGGATCGCCTATCTCGAGGTCGACGTGGAAGGTTCCCATATCGCCTAGTTTTCTTGTGCCCGCTCCAGGGCGACGTCAAGGCAGCGTTTCGTCATGACGCCGACAAGGTGGTGGCGGAACTCAGCCGAGCCGCGGACGTCCGAGATCGGACTGGACGCGGCTCGCGCCAGTTCGGCTACCTTCGCGAACAACTCCGTCGATGGCGTCTGCCCCGCAAGCGCGTCCTCGGCCTCGGTCGCGCGGATGATCGTCGCCGCGACGGCGCCGAGACAGATGCGCGCCTCGCCGATGTTGCCGCCGTCGAGCGACAGCCGGACGCCGACGCTCACCGCGGCGATGTCCATGATCTTGCGTGGTGTGTGGCGCTGGTAGACGCTGCCCGTGTTGGCGGGCGGCGTCGGTAGGGTAAAGCCGGTCAGCACCTCATCGCCGGCCAGCACGGTGCTGCCGGGGCCTTCGAACAGGTCGATGACGGGGACCTCTCTCGCGCCGCCCGAGCCGATGATCTGCGCGATCGCGTCGAACACGGCCAGCGGCGGCGCGGTGTCCGCGGACGGCGCCGCGTTCGCGATGTTCCCACCGATAGTCGCCATGCTGCGCGTCTGCACGGAGCCGACGATCCCAGCGCCCTCCGCGAGCGCTGTGTAGCGCTGGCGTATCGTGTCGTTCGCTTCGATGTCACCCATGCTGACCGCCGACCCGATGCTCAGGCCTTCCGACTTGTCGAAGCTAATGCCGTCCAGGCCTGCGACGGCGTGCAGGCTGACCACCCTGGGTGGGTGCAGACCGCCCTCCTTCATGTGCACGAGGAGGTCGGTGCCGCCCGCGAGCAGCTTTGTGCCGTCGCCGTGCTCCTTGAGCAGCGCGACAGCCTCGTCAAGCGATGTTGGTGCGTGGTATTCGAATCGGTGCATTGTGCGGGCGCATTGTAGCGCATGCGAACGCGCGCGTGAAGGTGTGGCCGGTTGAACGCGGTCGCCTGGTGGTGTATGGTATGACCGTTATGGCGGCCTTTAGAGTCTATCTGATCGCGGTGGCGCTGACTGCGCCTGTCTGGGCCCTGAACGCGACGCCAGCCCACGCGTGCTCCTATAGCTTGCGTGATAGCGTTCGCACGGCCGACCTGATCGCTGTCGGCACGATCGACGAGTTTCACGTGCTCGGTGCCTCGTCAGTTGCAGAGCCTGGAGAACCCGGCGAACTCATGTCAGTCGAAATCCAAGTCTCAGTCAGCAGCTATCTCAAGGGCTCGGGTCCTGAAAAGCTGCGCGTGTCCCAGACGGCGGCAGAGATCAGTCCTGATGGGGAAGTCCTAGGTTTAGCTAGTGGTACGAGCTGCGCAAGAGGGATCAGCCTGAACAGTCACTGTGTCCTAGTGTTGGTCCGTGGCGCTTCTGGTCTGTACGAAGAAAATGCCCCTATGCGTTGTTCGGAAGGACGGGCTGGTGTGGCTGATCTCGCAGGTTCGATGAGCCAACTAATCGACGAAATCGCAAACGCGGAACCTACCATCGTCTCGCTTGGTGACGCAGGAACCGGCCCTACGGGGAGCGGCAACGAGTACCAGTGGCTGCTCGCCGCCAGTGCGGGAATCGGTGCCGCGATGCTGCTCGCAGGCGCCGCGCTGCGTCGTCGGCCTTCCTAACTCTCGCGCTTCTTTTCGTACTCCGCCAGCGCGTGGTGCAGCGCGTCCGCCGCCAGCACCGAGGCGTGCAGCTTGCTCGCGGGCAGCCCCCCCAGCGCGTCGACGACCGCCTCGCGCGTGATCTGGGAGGCGTCCGCTAGCGACACGCCCCCGACCATCTCCGTCAGCAGGCTGCTGGCCGCGAGCGACGCCGCGCAGCCGTCTGACTGCCAGCGCGCTTCGACAATGCGGTCGTCCTCGATCCGCAGCATCAACACCAGCGAGTCGCCGCATACGGGGTTCGTCATGTAGCCCACGGCGTTCGCGTTCTCCAGCACACCGTTGTTACGCGGATGCTCGAAGTGGTCGAGCGTGATCTCCGAGTAGCCTTCGGTGCGGTCGCTCATAACCTCACACTTGTGGCTTAGCCTTCACATTGGTGGGAAAGGCTTCAGCCTGTCGCGGACCAGGCGTGGCCTGCTCGACAGAGTCAGCTATCATCTTCATCCGCGAACCCGGTCAGCGAGAGCGTCTCCGCACCCCGGCACTGCGCCAGAACGCGGATCCGCCCCAGGCCTCCCGGTTCGATCAGTTCCTGCACAGCGCGACGGCGGGCGTAGTACTCCTCTAGCTCTTCAGGGCTCTCCTTCGCCACGCTATCGACTCCCGCGCCGATGCCGAGCGTTGCGAGGAAGCGTGACTGCGTCGTGAAACCGGCGGTCTCCAGGCCGTGCGACTCGCCCGTTCGCATCAGCGTCGTGAAGTCGACGTGCGCCGTGATGTCCTGCTTGCCAACGCGCGCGTACGGGTCGCTGCTGGGGTTGTGGCGATAGAAGCAGAGCAGCGTGCCATCGCGACGCCACGGGGAGTACAACTCCTCGGCGGGATAGCCGTAGTCGAACGTCAGCACGAAGCCTCGTTCGAGCGCCTGCGCGGCCGATGCCATCCAATCGATGGCCTGCAGATTGACTTCCGCCACGCAGCCGTCGCCCGGCCAGAATCCGAGGTCCGCGAAGTACTCGGCGATCCTTGCCGAAGGCGCGCCCGTGACCTCTTCGAACCGGCCATCCTCGCGCGTCACCATGATCTCCAACAGCTTGCCGTCCTGATGCGCGATGCGATGCACCGGGAAGCTGTCGAGCAGTTCGTTGCTGAGCAGGCAGCCTTCGATTTTCTCCGGCAGGTTGTCGCACCACTCGACCTCGTACTCCGCGAGCGTCTCCGCCTGCCGCCGCTTCAGCGACGCGCTCACGTCCACGATGCGGTAGCTCAGCGCGTCCGCGAAGTCAGGCGCGCGCCGCCGCGTTCGGCGCAGGATGTGGCGCGCTAGCAAACCGCTGCCCGCGCCCTGCTCGACGACATCGAAGCAGGCAGGGCGGTCCATCAGCTCCCAGAGCTGCTCGAGCTGCTTCGCGATGAGCGACCCGAAGATCGGGTCCACCTCGGGGCTGGTCAAATAGTCACCCTGGCGGCCCATCGGCTCGCGGGTCGTGTAGTAGCCGTGCTGCGGATGATAGAGCACGGTCTCCATGTAGTCGTGGAACGTGATCGCGCCTTCGGCATCGATCCGTCGTAGGAGCAGATCCACCAGAGCGGCGTTCTCTGTCGCCGGCTCGAACTCGTTCTCGAGCGTGCTCGTCATTTGGGACTATGGTAGCGCGAACGAAGTGTTCGGCTAGGGCAACTTGGGCCCGGCCGCGCCGCTCTCGATCATCGCGGCAATCGCATCGTCCGTGATACCGGCCTCTCGCAGGACCTCTTCGGTGTGCTTGCCCAGCAGCGGCGAAGGCCCTTGCGCCTCCGTCGGCGTGGCGTCCATGCGGATCGGCGGCGCAAACGTCCGGTACGGGCCGAGCATCTCGTGCATCAGTTCGACCATGTAGCCGTTAGCGTTCACCTGCTCGTGGTCGATCGCCTCTTCGGGAAACAGCACTGGTGTAGCGGGCACGCGGTGCTCCAGCAACAAGTCGAGCCACTCCTCGGTCGTCCTTGATTGCATCAGTGCTTCGGTGTCCTTCACGAATCGCTTCATCGTTTCGAAGCCTTCGTCGGTCTGAAGGTCGAAGCCCGGCTCCGCTCGCGGATCCTCGACCCCCAGCGCCTCGCGAAAGCGCCGCTGGAGGTCCGGGCTCAGGCACCCGATCGAGATCACGGAGTCCTTCGTCCTGAAGTAGCGATAGTAGATGTTCCCCGCTGACTGCCTGCGCACGCTGCCGAATCGCAGCTCTTGCATCTCCGCGTATCCAGCGCCCTTCTCACGCGCCTTGGCGATGCCCTCGAGGAACGTTGCGCGGAAGTTCGGCTCCACGGCGGGGAAGTCGTGCGCCACGTTCGCCTGCGCGTACATCGCTGTTGACAGCAACGACGTCTCGACGCGCTGGCCTTCGCCCGTCGTCTGCTTGACGAGCAGGGCGGCGGTCACCGCCAGCGCGGACAGGATGCCCGTGCTGAGGTCGAGCACCGCGGGCTGCGTGTAGACCGGCATGTCGTTGCGCTCTTTTCCGATCAGCGCCATCATCCCAGAGAGTCCGCCCGCCGTCAGATCGTAGCCGCCCTGGTCGGCCATGGGGCCTTTTCGGCCGTAGCCGGAGTGCTCCAGATAGATCAGCTCGGGATTGATCTGTTTCAGGTCATCGTACGCAATGCGGAACGACGCGAGGTCGCTCACCTTCGCCGATACCAACGCGACATCCGCCCAGCGCACCAGCGCCTCGAGCGCCGGCCTGCTGCCCTCGTCGGACAGATCGAGGCTGACCGACCGCTTCCCGCGGTTCAGCACCGCGAACGACTTGCTTTCGCCTGGCAGCACCGGCTGCATTGAATGGCGGGACGCGTCGCCCCAGGGCGGCTCCAGCTTCACGACGTCTGCGCCCAGGTCGGACAGCAGCATTCCCGTCATCGGGATCGCCATCACCTGGGCGATTTCAAGTACGTTGATGCCATGTAACGCGCCGGACATGCACCCTCCCTTCAGGACTCTGTGAGAGATACCTATCTAGCGCGGCCCTGTCAACCTTCGGGCGTCTGACCTTGACTCCCGGCGGTCGAACTCGTCACAATTCGGGCACGATGGCTATCCGAAGCAATACGCGACCGGCGCGACGCACTTCGCGAACGCGAAGGCCTTCGCCAGCCGCGCAATCCGAGCAGTTGGAGCTTGAGCCGCGCATCAAACTCTGGGTGGAGAAGGACGGCCACCTAGTGCTCAGCGACTACCGCGTGCGGATTCTCGAACTCGTGCGGGAAACCGGGTCGCTGGCGCAGGCGGCAGAGCGTCTTGGCCTCTCATACAGGCGGGCCTGGGGCAAGGTGCGCGAGATCGAGCAGAACCTGGGCCTGAGTCTGGTAGAGAGCGAGGTTGGCGGCGCAGGTGGTGGCGGGAGTAGCCTCACGGACGATGGCGAGCGCCTAGTGGCGTTATACGAGCGTTTTCGCCGGAGGATGGAAGGCGAGCTGGGGAAAGAGTTCCGCCAGCTGTTCAAGGAGTAGCAAGATGAGCGCTTTTTTCTTTGTCAGCGATATGCTTCGGTCAGCATATCGCTTTGGGTTCGTTGCCCTGGCCGCCCTGTTGCTACTCGCCTCGGCGTGCGGCAGTGGTGACTCGCTAATCCTTGCGACGACGACGAGCACGTTCGACAGCGGCCTGCTGGATGAGCTGGTGCCGCTGTTCGAGGACCAGACCGGCTTCAACGTGAAGATCATCGCGGTTGGTACCGGCCAGGCGCTTGAGATGGGCCGGCGCGGGGACGCGGACGTCCTGCTCGTGCATGCGCCAGCGGCTGAGGAGCAGTTCGTCGAGGAAGGCTACGGCGTGAACCGGTTGCTCGTCATGCACAACGACTTCGTGATCGTCGGCCCGGCCGGCGATCCCGCGGATCTGCGAGGCGCCGAAGATGCGATGACGGCGTTGCATGCGATTCGAAAGTCGGAGCAGACGTTTGCTAGCCGTGGCGACGACTCCGGTACGCATAAGCTGGAACGTTCGATCTGGGAAGAGTTGGACTTCGATCCAACGGGCGAACGTTGGTACTTGGAGTCGGGGCAGGGGATGGGCGCGACGCTGCAGATCGCGAATCAGCGCGAAGCCTACACGATCACCGACCGCGCGACGTACCTCGCGCTGATCGACGTTCTCGATCTGGAGATCCTGCTCGAAGGTGATCCCAGTCTGTTGAACATTTACCACGTGATGCAGGTCAATCCAGAACGGTCCAGTAATGTGCAAGGTGAGATCGCCGCGGAATTCGTCGACTTCATGGTGTCAGACGAAGCGCAGGCGCTGATCGCTGAGTTCGGCGTGGAGAAGTTTGGGCAGCCGCTGTTCGTGCCGGACGCGGGCCGCACGGTGGCAGAACTGCGTGAGGAATCCTAAATGGAGCTGATCTGGGACGGCATTCGCGAGGCGTTTCGCATGCTGGCCAGCGGCGACGACGACGTTTGGGAGATCACCGCACGATCTCTGCTCATCTCCGGCTCCGCAACACTGCTATCGCTGATCATCGGCATCGGCCTTGGAGCAACGCTTGCGTTCCGGCGCTTTCCGGGCAGGAACCTGGCCGTCACGCTGGTGAACACTGGCATGGGGTTCCCGCCGGTCGTTATCGGCTTGGTCGTCGCTCTGCTGCTCTGGAGAAGCGGCCCGTTCGGATTTCTCAGCCTCATCTACACTCCTGCCGCGATGGTGATCGCCCAAACACTTATTGCGGCGCCAGTCGTCACCGGCTTCACGGTCGCCGCGCTAGGGTCGCTGCCGGCAGGGCTGCGGCCGCAACTGTATGCGCTCGGCGCCTCCCGCTTGCAGATGCTCTGGTTGGTGCTACAGGAGGCGCGGTTGCCCCTGTTGGCCGCGGTCATGGCCGGATTTGGAGCGGCTGTGTCTGAGGTTGGCGCGTCCCTCATGGTGGGCGGCAATCTCGCGGGTGAGACGCGCGTGTTGACCACGGCCGTCGTCCTCTCCGCCCAGAAGGGGGAGTTTGCGCCCGCCATCGCCCTCTCGATCATCCTGCTGTTGTTGATCTTCCTGGTGAACCTAGTGCTGACCACGGTTCAGCAGCGGGAGCGCCAGTCGTGACAACCAAGCTTTCGCTTAAAGACGTGGTCGTGCGGCGTGGCGATGTCGAAATTTTGCGCGTTCCCCACCTCGACGTGATGGATGGAGAGGTGCTGGCGATCATCGGCCCTAACGGCGCTGGCAAGAGCACGCTGCTGCAGGTGCTGGCGCTGCTCGAGCGCCCCGCCGAGGGCGACGTGCGTTTCGAGGGGGAATCGGTCGCTGGGCGTCAATTGGAGTTGCGGCGTCGCATGGCAGTCGTATTCCAAGAATCGCTCTTGCTCGATCGCACGGTCCAAGCCAACGCTGCGCTTGGGCTGTCGTTGCGCGGCGTTTCGCGCGGCGAGCGCCGAGATCGAGTGCAGCCCTGGCTCGCGCGCTTTGGTGTTGAGCATCTGGCGAAGCGCTCCGGCCGCCACCTCTCAGGAGGCGAAGCCCAGCGTGTATCGCTGGCCCGCGCGTTTGTGCTGGAACCGTCCGTCATCTTGCTGGACGAGCCCTTCAGCGCGCTCGACCAGCCGACGCGGGAATCGCTTTCCGACGAACTCGCCGCCGTCCTCGGCGAAACCGGCATTACGGCCGTCTTCGTCACGCACGAGCGAGACGAAGCGGCGCGGCTGGCGCATCGTGTCGCCGTCATGGCGGACGGCCGCGTGCGGCAAGTTGGCGCTACGGTCGACGTCTTCTCGTCGCCGGCGGATGAGACGGTGGCCGCTTACGTTGGCGTGGAGACGGTGGCCGCGGGCCGCGTCATCGAGGCCGAAGACGGGCTGGTCGTGCTCAGCGTGGGCGACGCTCACGTGGAGGCCATCGCGCACGGATTCTCCGCAAGCGCGGCGCTCGTCTGCCTCCGGCCGGAGGACGTCGTCCTCTCGCTCAAGGAGGGTGACGTGCGAGACAGCGCGCGGAATCGGCTGCACGGTGTGGTGAGCGCCATCAAGCCGGCAGGCGCGGAGGTGCGGCTGGAGGTGGACTGCGGCTTTCCCGTCGTCGCGCGCATTACGCGGCGCTCCATGGAAGAGCTGGAGCTGGCCGTCGGCACGCCCGTGACGGCCTCGTTCAAGGCGACAGCCGTGCATCTAATACCCCGGGCCGGCTAGCTCAGCGGGTCAGCTCATCTCTCGCTGCGACTTGTGGGTCAGGCTTCGGCTCAAGGCTCCTATTCCTGTCAGCGGGTCAGGCTTCAGCCTGACGGACTCAGGTGGCGCGCTGAGCCTCGCCATCACGAAAGCCGGCTAGCTAGCACATAGCCGCCTCTTCTGTTAACCTCTAGTTCCTTCAAGTGGGGAAGAGGCGGAAAGAGGTGTCACCATGTCACGGCTACTCATAGCAGCCCTCGCGGCGGCCATGCTCCTGTCATTCGCGCCGTCGACTCAGGCTCAGGAGCCCACGCCAACGGTGCCCCCACCACTACTAGGCGATGTGGATTGCAGCGGTCGCGTTCACCTGAGCGACTCAGAGTTCATACTATGGCTTGACGCGGGCCTGAGCGACTCCCTCCCATGTGGCGACGCCGGTGACGTCAACAATGATGGAATGATCGACACCGTCGATGCCGCGCTTATCCAGCAGATATATGCCCTTGGCACACCCTTCCCGACACCGCCAGAACCACTTCCTCCGCCGGCAAGCGGCGAGGTCGCGATTGGTTCATCAAGTGACGTGGCGGCCTCACAGCGCACGGTCTCCCTGAGAGCCCGCAGTATCACGACTCCCGGCCTTGGTGCCTGGACAATCGATGTTGAATACGATCCGGTTATCGTGGCGGTCGTGAGATGCAGCCCGAATTCGGAAAGTGTCTGTAACGCGAACTTCGCGAATCGTGTCCTGCGTCTTTCGGGCGCCTGGCCGGGTCTAGAGGGCGATACGGAACTAGCCAGTCTGACGTTTCGATGCAGAGGGGTGGGTGGGGTGAGTGACCTCACTCTCAACCCGCGCATCTTCGCGGATGCCACAATCGGTGGACCGCAGCCCATCAACCCGACCTTGACCAACGGCTCCATTGCGTGCGCTGACACACTCAGCCGACGGTTGACCGTCTTGGTTATCCACGACCTCAATGGCAATGGACGTCGCGATCCTGGGGAGCCCGGCTTGGCGGGCTGGACGGTGGACCTCCCTGACATCTGTGGCAAGCTCGGCACTGGCGAAGAAGCTCAGTCAGGAGTGACAGATGGCCAAGGACAGGTCGTCTTCCCCACGCGTACGTACCGTTGTGTTGTCGTCGAAAGCAGGTTCGGTTGGGTATTCACCACTGACAGACCGCAACGGACGAACATTGGACCGCGTGAAGAGGAAGCGCTTGTACTTGTTCGTAAGATAGGACAGCAACTCCACGTGGTCACCGGCAGAGTTATTGTAGATGGCTTACCAGCCACGGACGGTACGCGTATCGATGCTCTCGTCGGTGGTAATAGCTGCGGAGACGTCGACTTTCGCCCCTACACCGCCGTGTCGTCTTACATGCTGCACGTGCTCGGCGAGGCTGATCGACCGGGCTGTGCGAGCGAAGGTGAAAGCGTCGTAATCACCGTAGGCAATGTCCCAGTGGGCGAAGTGACCTTCGCATCTGGACAATCAAGCCGGTTGGACCTGATCGCCGGACCGGTGCCTATGTGGTTTGAGGGTGTTGGGCGGCTGGGTCCCCAGCCCGTCGTCTACGTTGGGTCCTTGGTCTGCGGTGAAGCCCGCCTCTTTCAGAGCTTTGGGTTTCACACCTACACCGTCTACGTCTTCCCAGACGCGCTCCGCCCCGGCTGTGGCGCGCCGGGGCGCATCGTCACACTTCGAATCGAAGATGAAGTGCTGCTGCAGGCCGTGTGGCAGGCAGGCTTCGTGCCCTTCGATGAGCTACAGGATGTCGAACTGCCGATCGTGGGGGCGTTCGCTCCGACCAGCGGGTCACGCTTCAGCCTGACGGATGGAGGCGGCGCGCGAATCTACGCGACAGCGCTCGCTCTGCTAGGACTGCTCTTGCTGTCTGGAGGAGCTGTGGTCTTGCGGAGGAGACGGACCGGCTAGCGGGCTTACTCCTTAACGCCGACGACGTTCACGAGCACGCGACGTTCCCGGGCGCGGTCCAGTTCGATCAGGAAGATGCGCTGCCACTTGCCGATCGGGATCCGACCATCGATGATGGGGAGCGTCTCGCTCGTGGGAAGGAATAGGTTCTGGCAGTGGGCGTGCCCGTTCATGCACTCGCCCTCTTCCATGTTCACCGTCCGCTTTGTGAAGTCGTTATGTTCGTAGGCGGCGTCGACGGGAGCGATCTCTTGGAGTACGCGGGCCATGTCAAGCAGGAGCAACGGCTCGTGCTCGTTGACCTTGATTGCGGCAGTCGTATGTGTGGAAAAGATCGTGACCTGGCCGAATTTGGCGCCAGATGTGGCCACGATGCTCTGCACTTCGTCTGTGATGTCGATGAACTCTGGCGCGGTCGTCGTCGTGGTGGTCAGCGTCTCGCAAACAACGACAGGTTCAGAACCTGCCGCAGCGATGACGCCATTGCGTTGAATCCGCGTGTCGGTGAGGGTTTGTTCCATAGCTGCTCTGGACTCCTCTAGCTCAACACTGGCAGCATCCCTGCTGGCTTCGCCAGTGTACCACGTTCCCCCCTTACTTCGGAGCTTACAAGCGGGGAGCGCTGGCTGCAACCTGGCTGATCGCTCACATTGACTCAGCTTCGAAGCTGAGGCTAGCATTGCCAGAATGCGCGCGACGCAAGGAGCGGGGGTAGGGCAGTCCTGGGCTGGCCCAGGCGTCTACGGGGGCTTGTTCTTCACGACCCTGAGCACGCTCACGTATGAGACCTGCTGACGCGGATCTTCAGTGTGACCATGTGGTATCACTTCGCGTTCGTGGCGGTGTCCGTCGCCCTGTTCGGCATGACGGCGGGCGCCCTGCTCGTGCACCTGCTGCCGGACCGATTTCCCAAAGAGCTGACAAACCGCCATCTCTTCTACAGCGCGCTGCTGTTCAGTCTGACGATTGTCGGCAGCTTCGTTCTGCAGTTGCAAATCCCGTTCGACCCGGCCTGGTCTTTGACCAGCATTCTCCAGGTTGCCGTGACGTACCTGGTCATCTCGACCCCGTTCGTCTTCAGCGGGATTACCGTCTGCCTGGCGCTCACGCGATTTCCCGGGCAGGTCAGCAGGCTGTACGCCGTCGACCTGATCGGGGCCGCGCTGGGGACGATCACGCTGATCTGGCTGCTCGGCCTCCTGAAGGACGGGCCATCGGCCGTGATCGCCGTAGCCGCGATCGCGGCGGTAGGCGCGGCGCTGTTCGCCTACCGCGAGATCGGCTGGCGAGGCTTCGCCGTCGCGGGCGCCGCCGCACTGGCGGCAACGAAGAGGACGTGCCGCTCTACGAGACGTGGAACGCCTTTCCCGCATTCGCGTGGTGGGCGACCCCGACGTGCGCTACCCACTGGGACCGGAGTATCCCGGCGAAACGATCGGCCAACTGGGGCTCACGATCGACGCCACGGCCGGCGCGTCGCTGACGGCCTACGAGGGAGACCCGGCTAGCCTCGCCTACATGGAAGAGCAGGTGGTGAACCTGGTCCACTTCCTCCGCGATGACGCGAGCGTGCTGATCATGGGCGTCGGAGGCGGATGGGACGTGCTCTCGGCACTCCACTTTCAGCAGCGTGAAATCACCGCGGTTGAGATGAACGGCGCGATGCTCGACACGCTCAATGGCCGCTACGGCGATTACACAGGCCATCTCGATCGGGAGCCCAACGTGACGTTCGTCAACGACGAAGCGCGGAGCTACGTCGCCCGCTCCGACGATCGCTTCGACATCATTCAGATCCGGTTCACCGATACTTGGGCCGCGACGGCGGCGGGCGCGTTCGCGCTGACCGAGAACTCGCTCTACACGGTTGAGGCCTGGGAGAGCTTCCTCGATCACCTGACCGAGGGCGGCGTGCTGAGCGTGACGCGCTGGTACTTCGTGCCGCGTCCCATGGAGGCGTACCGGCTGACGTCGCTCGCGACCGTGGCGCTGCGCAGCGCGGGCATCGAAGAGCCGCGCGAACACATCATCCTGGCGCGCAGCGCTGAGAGTCTGCCGGACATCGCGCAGACGACGATTCTTGTCAGCGCGCAGCCGTTCTCCGCGAGCGACATCGCCCTGGCCCGTCAGGCGGGCGAAGCGCAGGACTTCGAGCTAATCCTGGCGCCCAACGAGGAGCCGGACGATCCGCTGTTCGCGCTGATCGCGGAGAGCGACGACCCAGGGTCGCTGGAACTGGGGTTCCCCGGCGACATCTCGGCGCCAACGGATGACAAGCCGTTCTTCTTCCAAATGATCGGCTTCAGCGACCTCTTCGACCGTTCGCTCTACGGCGGATTCAACGACTATCTAGCGCGTCCCGTCTTGGTGCTGGCCAGTCTCACGGTCGCCGTGCTGGCGCTCACGGCGCTGTTCATCGTCCTGCCGCTGGTACTGACAACGAGCCGACGCGCTATCGCCGGGACGTTCCCGCTGGTGGTCTTCTTCGAGGCGATCGGGTTGGGGTTCCTCCTGCTGGAGATCGCGCAGATGCAGCGCCTCACCATCTTCCTGGGCCATCCGACGTACGCGCTCTCAGTGGTGCTGTTCTCGCTGCTGCTGTTCAGCGGCATCGGCAGTCTGGCGACGGAGCGTTTTGCCGCGGTGAAGGCGAACCCCGGCGTGTCGTGGGCGATCATGTGGCCCATCCTCGCGCTGCTGGTCGTCGTTGTGACGTTAGGGTTCGCGACGCCGGGCGTGATCGACCTGTTCGACGCGGAGACGACGCCCGTGCGCATCGCGGCGGCTGTCGGCCTGCTTGCGCCGATGGGGCTGGTGATGGGCGTGCCGTTCCCGCTCGGCATGAACGTCGCCTCGCTAAAGCCGAACGCGCCGACGGCGTTCTTCTGGGGCATCAACGGCGCCACCTCCGTGAGCGCGTCTGTGCTGGCGGTGTCCGTCTCGATGGGGTGGGGCATTTCGATGGCGTTTTGGGCCGGTTGCCTCAGCTACCTTGTGGCCGTCGCGGCCATGGGCGTCGTCGTGCTGCGCGGGCGCGCCTAAGCCTAACTCGCAAGCCAGGCTGGCTTCATTACAACGGCTGCCGCCCTCCGAAGCCGGTGTCCAGCTCGTGCCAGTGCGAGATCGCGTCCTCACCGAGCTTCCAGCAGAGGTACACCGTGCGGCCCTCGCGCTCGGACGGGAAGTCGATGAGCCCCTCCTCCACGCCCTTGAGTTCGCAACCGATCTCCTTGATCGCCTCGCCCAGCTCGTTCAAGCGCTCAACCAGCTCTTGCGCCTCTTTTTGCCGGTCGCGGACGTCCTGCGAAACCAGGTGGCCGTTGCCCGTCGCCTTCCGGGTCATCGCCATGATCTCCTGTCGGAGTTGATCGACGCGAGGCTTCTTCTTTCGCATCTCCATCAGGATCTCGCGGAGGCGCGGGAGTTGCGCGGTGGCTTCTTCGAGCGTGAACGTCCTTGACATCAGGAAGAGCTTAGCAGAGCGAGCCGCCGAATCTTCGATTCGGCTAAGCCAACCTGCCCGAAGGGCAGCCATTTGCTAGCATGCAGCCGCTATGACTGAACCAGATGTAAGTGAACGGCCGAACCTGCGGTTCGCCTTGGCTGAATCTTCGATTCAGCAGCCGGAGTGGCCGAACCTGCGGTTCGCCTTGGCTGAATCTTCGATTCAGCAGCCGGAGTAAAGGATCATGACGGAACCAGACGTAAGCGAGTTGATGGTGAAGGGCATCGTGGTGGGCGTGTTCGCTGAGAACTGTTGGGTGATCGGCTCGCGGCGCACGCGAGAGGGCATCGTGATCGACCCGGGCGACCAGGCGGAGGATATCCTCCACATGGCGAAGGAGATGGGCCTGAACGTGAAGCTGATCGCCAACTCGCACTCGCACGTCGACCACATTCTCGGCGTGCGCGATGTGCAGGCGGCCACCGGCGCGCAGTTCCTCATGCACCCGAGCGAAATAGAAGGTGCGCGGGCCGCCGGCGCGATGGCCGCCCGCTTCACCGGCAAGGAGGCCCTGCCGCCGCCGGACCCCGACCAGACGCTGGCCGACGGAGACGTGGTGGAGGTCGACGGTCTGAAGTTGCAGGTGATGCACACGCCGGGCCACACGCAGGGCAGCCTGAGCTTCTACACCGAAGGCATGCTGTTCAGCGGCGACACGCTCTTCCAGGGCTCCATTGGGCGGACGGACCTGCCCGGCGGGAACTTCGAGCAGGAGATGGCGAGCATCGTCGACAAGCTGATGGCGCTGCCCGACGATACGGTTGTCCTGCCGGGCCACATGCAGGAGACCAGCATTGGGCGGGAGCGGCAGACGAACCCGTTTGTGCTGGAAGAGCTGGCGCGTCGCAAAGACCTCTAGCTCAATCCAACAGTCAAAGCGGGCGCAGCAGCTACCGGCGGCTGAGGGCGAAGCGGCCCGCCGGACATGTCAGCGGTCTAGTTGGGGAATCGTGAAACCGCAATGCGCGCACGATGGAGCACCCGCGGGAGGCAGCGGCTGTTGGCACTTCGGGCAGGCGGTGGACCGGCGTGTGCCGCAATGGGCGCAGAACTGCCAGTTCGGAGCCACATCTTGCTGGCAGGCCTGACACTCGTGCATGAAACGCTCGAACTGCTCGATCCGGTCGACGAGCGGTAGATCCTGTGGCTGGTTGGTCTCTTCGTCGTCACTATTCATACCCTGCCTCCTTTCTCAAGTCTCTCGTCACGCGCCCGTTCCTACGACTCGGTGAGCGCGTCGCGAATCCAACTGCGTGCGGCCACCGTTGAAGGCAAACCGATCGTAGTCAGCGCGAGCAGTACGACATGGTCAAGCTCGGCATCGGAAATACCCATCGCCCTCGCCTGACGTGCTTGCGCCCGAACCGCGCCCTCCAGTCTCCCGCCCACCGCGATCGCGAGCTTGATGAGCCGCCGTGTGCGGTCATCGAGCGGCCCCGCATCGTGTGTGGCTGACCCGAGCGCCTCGTATGCTTCGGCGATATCCGGATACTGCTTGGTGAAGTCCTGGTACGGCTGTGGAAGTTCGCCGGCCATCTGCCCTCTCCTCTAAGATCTGCTCCTCGTATGGCTAACGATCAGCGTTTCGGCTGCTTAGGTCAATACCCCGTTCCGTCAGGTGGCGCAGGCTGAGCCACCAAGCCTCGCCCCGTTAGACCATCGAGGCGCGAGTCAGGTGTTCTCTCTCCACCAGCGCGGCTACGTTCACTCCCGAGTCGACAGCCTGGTGCGTACCGCAGCCGTGACCACCGGCGTCGCAGCCCACGTAGAAGAGCCCCCGGATCGGCGATCGAGCCGATGGCTTATCGCTGCCGCACTGGCCCACGATCTGGGCCAGGCCGATGCACTCGCCCCCTTGGCCCGGAAGTACGTGGTCCCTGGTCAACGTCGACACATGGTAGGAGCTGTAGCGCTCCTTAGACTCAGTGCACTCCGCTACCTCCGGCCAGAGCTTGTCGACCATCTCCTCCAGCTTGCCCCACCACATCTCCGCGTCGGGCGCGTCGGGGTCGGGCGAGCAGATCGTCCCCACCAGCGCGCACTGTTTGCCTTCAGGCGCAAGCGTGTCGTCGTAGACGGAGGGGACCACAACGAACGTGACCACATCCTCAGGCATCTCGCCGGCCTTTGCCTTGAGGAAGCGCTCGGTGTCCATGTAACTGCCGTCGGCGAAGGCGATGTAGGCTCCGCGGTCGAAGACAGGGCGGCTCAGGAAGTACCGGAGGCCCATGATGCCCCAAGAGGGGATCAGCCCCTTGACGTAGCTTACATATGCCTTGTCGAAGTGCTGCTCGCCTACCAGCCGAAGCACCGTAGGCTGAAGGCCCGCGTTGCTGATCACGATCGGCGCGCGGAAGGTGCCCTGCTCCGTGACGACGCCGCTCGCGGCGCTCTCCTCCACCATGATGCGCTCCACGCGGGCCCTCGTGATGACACGCCCGCCGTATCGTTCTACCGCCTTGGCGAACACCTCGGCCACGCGGCCATAGCCGCCGCTGCTGTAGCGCATGGCCCCACCCTTCGCGAAGTCCTGATGCGTCCGGATCGCCTCGGATGCGGCCAGCAGGTCGATCGGCACAACGAAGATGATGTTGGACCACATGCCGAAGTAGCTATAGACGGACTGCGGCACCTCGTAACGCGACAGGAACTCAGTGAGCGTGACGTCATCCAGCTTCTCGATCTCTTCCATTGGCATGGAGGTCATGTCGGCGAACAAGCGGCCTGCCTGCGGCAGCTCCTCAGCCGTGAGGCCCAGCTGTTTGACGAGTGCGAGTGCTCCTTCTTCCTCCTGATCTTCCGTGCGGCTCGGTGGCATCTCGTAGTGGCCCGCGCTTCCTCCGTAGAGCAGCGCGCCGATCCCGGGCGGAGTGAGCAACTCGACTTCGTCCTCCATGTCCAGCTCCTTCAGGACGGCATGGAACTGAGAGTGGAGGCTGGGGCCGCCGACGACCGGCCAGAACTCGTAGCTAAAACCCTCTTTCGACATCGTCATCGCCTTGCCGCCGGCGACGGCGTTCTTCTCTAGAAGCAGGGTCTTCAGACCCCGTTTGGACAGCAGCGCGGCGCAGGCTGAGCCACCAAACCCCGCGCCCACCACGATAGCGTCAAACGCTTCGTCCATCTGCTGTCCTTTCGCTAGCCGAACTGATAGCGCTTGATCACGCGCCCGGCGGGCAGGTCGAAGTCCAACACGGCGTGACTCGCCCCGAGCAGCTTTTCGACGGGCAGCGCCGACCAAGGGTCCGCCTCCGAAGGCGGGCCGAACTCCAACGAGCCCAGGCCCATCCAGGCCTCCTTCACCGTGGTCTGCATTTTCGTCTCGATCAGTTCCGCGAGTAAGGGATGCCCGCTGTTCTCGACGTCCGGGATGACGCGGAGCGCCAGGGTCCCGCCCTCTCCTTGTCCAGATCCCTGTTCAGCCGGCACCTGGATACTCCGCTGCAGCGACATCGTCACGGAGAGAATGCGGTGGCCTCGTGGCCGCTCCAGCGTCCCCGTGAACTCGCCGGCAACTCTCGTGAGTTCCACGAACGCATGCTTCTTGGGGAAGCCGTAGATCTCGCGGCCCGCCGCAATGGCGGCGTCGTTGTCGAGGAGGATCTTGCTCACGTAGCTCCGCCGCTGTCCCTCCCACTCGCACTGAATCTGTTGGATAGCCTCCGTGTAGGAACCGACCGAGGAAGCGGGGTAGTGGGCCATGGTCACCGTTGCCAGCGCCGGCAGGGGCAGCGTTAGGCCGGCGGGCAGGGCGGCTGCCGCCGCGTCGGCGTCGGTCTCGTACGTCAGGACGACGAACTGAGCATCCTGGAATCGCAGGGGCGGCGCTGGGTAGAGGGGCGCGTCTACGGGCATGCTGTAGCCGAAGCGCTCTGGTGTGAGCGCGCCTTGTCGGTGTTGCATCTGAGGCCTCCTTTATGAGCGTCTTGGCTATCTTACGATGCGACACAGTGCCGTCAAGAGCCGAACGGCCAGGAGTGAAGTGAGAGAATAGAGCCGGTCAGGGCCTCGGGGTCATGGGCCACAGTGTCGCTAGCGGGGCTGGGGGAGGGCGCGGAGGTGCGTCACTGGGAGCGACCGCGGGTCCGGCCGATGGCAGCTAGGCGGCCTGCTCAGTAGCCGTTGGCCCGTTCTCCGCGCGCAGAACGCCGTTCTGATGGAGGCGGGACAGGGCCGCGACAACTCTGGGATTGAACTGCTTGTTGGAGAACGCCTCGATCTCTTTCACCGCCTCGTCGATCGTGCGGCATTCGCCGTAGGGGCGGTCGCTGGTGATGGCATCGAAGGCGTCGGCGACGGCGACGATTGCCGCGCTTTCCGGAATGTCGTCGCCTGATAGACCATCCGGATAGCCGGTGCCATCCCATCGCTCATGGTGAGAGCGCGCGACAGTGGCCGCAAGCTCGAACCCCGCGTGGTGTTCGAGGAATTCGGCGCCCCAGCCAGTATGCTGGATCAAGATCTGCCATTGCTCGTCGCTCAGCTTGCCCGGTGTGGATAGCACGTGGTCCGGCACGCGGATCTTGCCGATGTCGTGGAGCACTGCGGCCATCCCCAGTTCCCGAGTGTCCTCCTCGTCGTAGGAGAGATCGTGAGCCAGCGCTTCCGTGAGACCGCGCACCCCCCGCAGATGCTGGCCGGTCGTCGTGTCGTGGGCCTCGGCCGCCGCCGCCAGTAGCAGCACTGCCTCCTCTCGCGCCTGTGCCAGGTGGCCGGAAGTCGTTTGGAGTTCGTCAAAGAGCGTCGTCATGCGCACAACGGAGGTGATTTGAGTGGCGATGGCGGTCAGAAACTCTATGTCTCCCGCGGAAAAGGCGTTCTTCCGTTTTGCGGCAACCGACAGCACACCTATCATGTCGTCCTCCCAGAGCAGGGGCACGACCAGCGCGGACTGAAGCTCAGCCGCTCGTAGCACGGCGCGTTGGGATTCCGTGAGGCGCTCCTCGTTCTGCGGGTCTTCCACGATCAGGGCGCGTCCCGTCGACTTGATGTGCCGCAGGATCGGCTCGTCTTCCATCCGCCGCCGTTCCGACTGCCAGGCGTCAACCACTTCGTCTGGCACGTGGGAAAAGGTGTTGCGGGCAGTGGGAAGGCCGGATGCCTGAATGAACACGTCCACGTTCACGGCGTCGTACCCCGCCCCCACCGACAGTCGGTGCGCCACCAGGCGAAGCTTATCCTCGATCGGGCCACTCGCTGTAAGGAGCGGAACGATCTGGCCGACCATCGCCGCGGCGCGTTCACCACCCAGCGTGCGCGATGGGCTCAACTCTCCCGGTCCAACAGGACGCTGGCGGCGAGATGCGTACATGGCGCTATCCGACAGGTCGAGTATCTCGTGGGCGGTTCGCCCGTCCTCGGGGTAGATTGCCAAACCGATGCTTGCGGCCACGGATACGGTGGCGCCGGTTTCGGCTTCCGTCACGTGGGCTTCTGCCAGGGCAGCGACTACTTGGTCGCGATATCGCTCCGCCTCCTCGCGGCCGGCCGATGGGATGATGGCGAGGAACTCGTCTCCGCCGTATCGCCCAATGATGGCGCCCGGCCTCGACATGGCGTGGCCGACGCTGATGAGGAGAGCGTCACCGACTTGATGTCCATACGTGTCGTTCGTGGCCTTGAGGCCGTCCACATCGACCATCGCGATGGCGCATGTGGCGTCGTCGTCCACGGCTGAGATCGCGCTTCTAAGCTCCTCGATGATTGCGGCGTGATTCAACGTGCCGGTGAGCGGGTCTCGGCGCGCCTGTTCCCGCAGCGCCTCCTCCGCCCGTGTGCGTTCGGTGATGTCGCGGATGCTTACGACCCGGCCCGCAACGTCACCGGCGATCATCAGGGGAACCGTATACTGCTCGAAGATACGCCCATCCTTGAGTGTGAGGGTATCGAGGCTCGTCTCCGAGGATGGCAGCATGCGTTGAGCCTGCGCCGTCATTGTGCCGGGGTCGTTCACCTGCTCGGCGGTGAATGGCAGAATCCGCCGAACGTCTTCGGTTTCGACCAAGTCATCTGGGAGACTCCACGACTCGATGAACAGTTCATTTGCATAAAGAAGGCGCCACGCGTTGTCTACAACGAGGATTCCGTCCGCGGTCGATTCGAGCGTGGCCTTGAGAATCGCATCGCTCTCCTGCATCGCCAGCTCAACGCGCCTGCGCAGCGTGATGTCGCGAGAGACGATGACCGCGCCGACTGGGCGCCCCGCGGCGTCGGTCAGCGCTTGCCCGTTCGCCTCGATGGGAACCCAGTGCCCGTCCGCGTGGCGGAAGCGAAATGATGCTTCACCCGCCTGGCCTGACTGAGTGATCTCTCGGTACCGCGCGGCCAGGTCGTCCAGGTCATCAGGATGGATCAGGTCTACGGGGCTACGCCCGATCAGGTCGGAGGCTTCATAGCCCAGCAGCTTTTGATAGGCGGAGTTGACGAACTGGTATGCGCCGTTGGGTCCCTGGAGTGCGATCAGGTCCGGAGACGTTTCAACCACCAGCTCAAGCTGCTGCTGGCTCTCGCGCAGCTCCTTGCTCGATCTCGACAGTTGACGCGACACGATGAGGCTGAGCAGGCCGCCGAACGTGGCAACGATCAAGATGATCCCTAGGGAGAGTCCGATGCTGTCTCGAAGCGCGTCTCCTCGCTGGGAGCCGAAGAAGGCGAATTCGTCCTCGGCTGAGAGCGTGCCGAGCGCTACGACAGTGGTCCCATCGTCCAGAACAATGGGAACGGCAGTCAGAATTAGCTGCGCATCTTCGTCGAGTGCAGCTGCGGCCATGCCCGACTCCGTGGCCGTCGAAAGTAGGCTGGTAACCAGCTCTTCGTCTGGCGTTCCTTGGCGACCGTCTGTGACGAGTTCGTCCGCAACGAGCTGAAAGCCGTTAGCAGAGGAGGCGTCCGGCAGCCAGACTTCAAGGTTGAGGAACGCGTTGCTGAAGCCCGCTTCAGCGTTAGCGGGGGAATCGGCGGCCGCACTGGCCCGGCTGTCCGACACAACCGCCTGCATCAACGCGGGAGCATCCGGGCCGGCGGCGGCCAGAAAGGCTCTCGCCGTGTCGCCATAGGCAAGCGCCTTTTCTTGCAGTTCCGCCTTGACGGCATCGTCGTAGGAATTGCTCACTCTCTGCATGAGAAAGAACGCAGCTCCACCGGACAGGACGCCGGCAAGCAGCACGATGCCAATCGTGAGGACTACGAACCGGTGAACGGAATCCACGAGACCATACTTCCCAAACCCTTACTCATTGCTCCTAATCCAATATCGGAGAGGGCTTATAGGATGGCCAGTCTCGGCGGGGCGTTCTGGTCTTCACGCCGCGAAGTTACGAGGTTCTCCCTAGCCAAAATAGACCATCAACTGATGTTCGACCGTTGCTTCTGGCAATTGAGTCAGTACTTACTAACGACATGTAGAGATGATCGACGCTGGTGCCGCAGCCACAACTCTGCTAACGCCTCTGATATACTCCCGCCGAAGAGCCACCTGTCGCGCATCGTCACACCTGGTGCCAGAAATGTCCGCCACCGCCACACCATTCGTCGTCATGGCCAAGCCGTTGGGCCCGACCTGCAATCTCAACTGCGGCTACTGCTACTATCTCGGCAAGACCAGCCTGTTTCCCGCCGGCGAGCACTTTCGCATGACCGATGAGGTGCTCGAATCCTATGTCCGCTCGTTCATCGAGGCGAGCCCGGGCCCGATCATCCATTTCGTCTGGCACGGCGGAGAGCCGGCCCTGATGGGCCTGGACTTCTACCGCAAGGCGATCGGCCTGCAGGAGCGCTACCTGCCGCCGGAATGGACCTGCATCAATAATCTGCAAACCAACGGCGTGGTGCTCGACGAGGAGTGGTGCGCCTTCCTGGCCGAGCACCGGTTCCACGTCGGCATCAGCATCGACGGCCCGGCGCGTTTCCACGATGCCTGCCGGGTCGATAATGCCGGACGCCCTACCCACCAGCGCGTCACGCGGGCCCTGCGGCTGTTGCAACGCCACGGCATCGAGCCCGACGTCCTCTGCACGTTGACCGCTGTGACCGCCCCCCACCCGCGGGAGGTGTATCGCTTTTTCGTCGATCACGGTGTCACGTGGCTGCAGTTTCTCCCGGTCGTGCAGCGGACGCCGGATGGCGGCGTGTCGGAGCTGTCGGTCACGCCCGAGGCGATGGGCGATTTCCTCTGTACCGTGTTCGACGAGTGGATCCGCCACGACATGCGCCGGCTTGTGGTGCAGACCTTCGCGGAGTGCATGAACGTCTGGCTCGGCCGGTCGGCCAGCCTGTGTACTATGGCGGAGACCTGTGGACGGGCGCTCGCCATCGAACATGATGGCAGCGTCTACTCCTGCGACCACTTCGTCGAGCGCGAGTACCAGATCGGCAACGTGTTGAGCGAGCCGCTCGCGGCGCTCGTCGACGCGCCCGAGCAGGTCGCCTTCGGGCGGGCCAAGCGCGATACCCTGCCGGACTGCTGTAAGGAGTGTTCCGTGCTGGCTGTCTGCAACGGTGGCTGTCCCAAGGACCGCTTTGCTTCCGCTCCGGACGGGCAGGCCGGCCTCAGCTACCTCTGCGCCGGCTACCGCCAGTTTTACGAGCACATTTCGCCCTACATGGAGAGAATGGCGGCCCTGGCTCGCAACCGGAAGCCCGTGTCCGGGATTATGGAGGAACTTAAGCTGAAGGAAGCCGCCGACGAAGAGCCGTGGCGCACAGCTTCGCGCAACGATCCGTGCCCGTGCGGGAGCGGCCGCAAGTTCAAGCGCTGCTGTCAGCCCACGTACCGTCCTCGTTCCTGAACCTCAACTCCAGTACGGAGAATCGCATATAGGCAGTAGGACAGCTATGCGAGCGATTTCAGGCGGCCTGAGGAGCACACGATCCGGTGTCGTGTTCCTCGTCGCGCCGAGCAGCACCGGTCATGGCTGGAGCAGATCCGCGACCATGAACTGTCTTGGATGGCCCGGAAGCGTCTTAGGCAACGAGCCCTTCGCGTACAGCACGGCTTGCCACTTCGGTACGGGATGCGGCCTTCATCTTACGCCTCAGGCTGGCCACATGTTTGCGAACCGTCTCGACGCTGATACCTATCTTCGCGGCAATTTCCTTGTCGGTCACACCATCGGTTACGTGATGAAGTATCGTGAACTCACGGAGCGTCAGCTGGTACGGGTTCCCAGTCACCATCTGGCGTTTGACTTTGCTGTCTAGTTTTTCTTCTGCTAGCCGGAGTTCCTTCTCTAGCCGCTTAACCTCTGAGAGATCGCGGATCGATACTATCCTCACTTTGCGACCTTCGTGCATGTGGTCCTTTCCCACAACCTCCGCCGAAATATGGGTGCCATCTTTCTTGATCCCCTCGATTTCGAACGGCTCTCCAGGGCGCGACCGCATCCGTTCCATGACAATGGCCGTCGAGTTTTCAGCTACCAGCATGAGGAATGACTTGCCAATGAGTTCCGAACTCTTGTAGCCGAGCAGTTCTTCGAATCTTGGGTTGATTGCGATGATAATTCCGTTGTCGTGGACGACGTGACCCTCGAAACCGGCTTCGAAGATACTCCGATACTGCTCATCCATTGGACAAATGCCTTCCGCCCGCCGACTACCCAGTATTAGGTAGTATTCTATCACACAGACCGATGGCCTGCTTGACGGTTGTACAACTTGATCCCGGAGTCGCGATTCTGAGAGAGCTCAGAAACCTGCGCGCTGTCTGGTCACCATAGATCAGCGGAACAAGACCGGCACGACCCCTCGATCCGTGGAGTAGCAGGTTGGGCTGCGGTTCGGGCCGTTTCAGCCGCCCCGCTCGCTTAGACCATCGAATAGCCGCCGTTGACGCTCAGGACTTGACCCGTGATCCACTCGGCGCGGTCCGACACCAGGAACGCAACAACGTTTGCGATGTCCTGCGGCTGGCCGATGCGCTCCAGCCCGCGACCGATCGGGTACTGCCGTAGCAGCGACTGAAATCGCTCTTTCGACGCGGGGTCGGCGCCGCCGCCCGCGACGGGGCTGTCGGCCAGGGCCGGCGTGACGGTCGCGCCGGGAGAGACGCAGTTCACGTTGATCTTGAAGCGCCCATTCTCCTTCGCCAGCGCCTTGCTGAACGCCACCACGCCGCCCTTCGCCATCGAGTAGGTCGCCAGCCGGGGCTCTCCCACGCGCCCGGCGTCGGAGATGATGCTGACGATCTTGCCGTACTCCTGCTTCAGCATGTGCGGGAGGCAGGCCTGCGAGCAGTTCAGGACGCCGTACGTGATCACGTCCATCACGCGCGACCAGAGCGCCTCCGGCTCGTCTGTGAAGAACCCGCCGCCGCCCACTTGGCTCCGCCCCGAGTCTTCACCCAGGCGGGCCGGGATGCCGGCGTTGTTCACCAGAATGTCGACCGTTCCCCACTCGTCGAGCGCCGACTGCACCATCGCGTCGACCTGCTCGCGATTCGTTACGTCGGCTGGCGCGACGATCGCCTGGCCGCCGGCAGACGTGATCTCGCCGGCGGTTTCCTGCGCTCGCTCCTCGAAGAGGTCGTTGACGCACACGCGGGCGCCTTCCTCGGCCAGCGTCGACGCGATCGCTGCGCCGATGCCCCGGCCCGAGCCGGTCACGATCGCTACCTTGTCCTTCAGCGCGAGGTCCATCTCACCCTCCTCTTTGCGTTCGGTCCCTCCTGTGATTCAGGACGCCGCAATATCGATGCCAAGTACACGCCGGGCGTTGTCGCCGAGGATCAGCCCCTTTTCCTCATCCGTGAGCGGCAGGCGCCTGATGCGCTCCGCATCGCGCAGTGGGTGGCCCCATGGCCAGTCGGAGGCGAAGAGGACGCGGTGTGCTCCGACTCGCCGAAACATGGTGACGACATCCTCATCGGAGATGGCCGGCGGGTCCAGGCTGCCCTCGACCGCGTACGAGCAGTCGAACATGAGGCTGGGGTAGCCCGCTGCCATCTCGAACGACTCGTCGAGGAAGCCGTAACCCAGATGAGCGAGCACCACCGTCAGCCTGGGAAACTGGTCCAGCACCTCCCGAAAGGCCGTCGGGCTCGCGTACTCGGGAAACTCCTTGTCGAAGGAGAGGCCGCAGTGGGAGATAATCGGCAGTTCCAGACGCTGAGCCTCCTCGTAGAGGGGCCAGAGCCGGCGGTCGCCTGGAGCGAACCGCTGGTTGGCCGGATGCAGCTTGACGCCTCGCGCTCCTTCGGCCAGGCGCGACGTGAGTTCGGCCACGACGCCTTCCTCTCCCATCGATGGGTCGACGCTGATGTACGGGATCAGCCGCGGATGCTCGCGAGCGATTTTGCAGGTCCAGGCATTACGCCGCTGCAGCCGCCCGATCGCCTCCGCCGACGCTTCTTCGTCGCTTTGTCCTCGCGCTACCAGCGCATCCCGCATCTCAGCGACGGGCGTCATGTTTACCATGACCGCCGCCTCGATCGCGCCCCCGGCCAGCAGTTCGACGTACTCATCGAACGCGCCTGTCTGGCCGCTCCGGCCTGTCCCTTGCTGCGCCCGGCGTCCTTCGTCGGCCGTCCGATACGTGTGGATGTGCGAATCGATGATCGCGTCTGGCACGCGACTACTGCTCCCGTCTGTCGCCCCACCGGCCCCAGTAGACGACCTTCATTGCTTCTGCTCTCCGGTGTAGTGCCACGACTCTTGAAGTTGGGTGCACCGCTTCTCAGAATCGAGATGCACGACGAAAATTCCGTCTAGCTTGACGTGGGCTTTAGAGGAATGATCGTCGAAGGAAGCCCACCAACGCGCAACCCCGATCTCGTCCGTAGTAGCAAGCACCTCGTAGCCGAACTGAACGTTGTTCTGTTCCGTCACGTTGCCCGACCAGTAGTCCGTGATTGCCTGGCGACCACGCATCGGCTCATCGAACGGCTTTTCCTGGTAGGTGGCATCATCGGTGAAGATCTCACCCGCAGCTATTGGGTCCTCGGCTTCCCAGGCGTGCTTGTAGGCGTCTAGCCACGAACTGAACGCCGCTTCATTCATCGCCTACTGCTCCCGCCGGTCGCCCCACTGCTCCCAGTAGACGACCTTCTCAACGGGCATCCGGTCCGGTTCGCCAAACTTGCCCTTCGGCCAGCCGACCGGGATCAGGGCCATCGTCTCGACCTGCTCCGGGATGCCGAGCAGCTCCTTCACCTCTTTTTCGTGCAGCTTGTGCAGCGACGTCAGCGTCGTGCCCAGACCCAGCGCTCGCGCCGCCAGCATCAGGTTCTGCACCGCCGGGTAGATCGACCCTCCGGCACCGGGGTTGCCCGCGCCGCGGACCGTGACGATGATCAGCACCGGCGCCTCGGCCAGGTGATGCGCCAGGTAGTTCGCCGAGCGGTACACGCGCGATTGGCTCGTGTCGTCCTGCCCCGTCGCGCTGCCTGCGGCGCCGTAGACCTTGCTCCATGCGTCCAGGTAATGCTCGCCGAGCTTGCGCTTCGTCTCTGCGTCCCTCACGACGATGAAGTTCCAGGGCTGGCTGTTGCCACCGCTGGGCGCCTTGATCGCCGCGTCCAGGATCTTCCAGATGTCCTCGTCGCTGACGGGATCGTCCTTGAGGCGGCGCATCGCCCGCTGCGTTCCAATTGCTTCGAACAGATCCATGCTGTGATAACCTCCGCTTGCTTCAGGTTGATGAGATTGCAGAGCCAACAGTAGCGCACTAGTGGCCGCGCGGCCACCGCGGCTGCCGTCGCCCTCTCTTAGCTATCTCCCGCGAGGCTTATCATGAGCCGATGCGGACAGCATCGGCAAGGTGCCGGGGCCGCAGCCACGGCACCCGATTGCCGCGAACTCAATCAAACAGTGCGCCACCGCGAGCGCCCAAACCAGATACGATCCGCCGCGTTCGGAGCGAAGAAACGCGAAATGCAATCAGACAATCAGAAGCTGCCCGCGGTCACCTGCCTTCTGGCCCATCCCTTCGAGCTGGTCCGTTGCTAGACTCCGCTGGTGAGCGAATCAACGGACCCCACCGTAGAAGAGGCGCCTTCGCCGGAAGACGCCTCTCGCGGGACGTGGCTCACCCGGCCGTTCGTCTCGCTCTCGTTCCCCTCGTTCCGGTTCTTCTGGATGAGCAACCTCGTCGTGGCGATGGGCATGATGGTGCAGTTCACCGCCCAGGGCTGGCTTGTCGTCCAGCTCACCGACTCCGCGCTCGTGCTGGGCTTCATCGAGGGCCTGTTCGGGCTCTCGTTCGCCGCCGGTTCGATCCCGATGGGCCTGCTCGCCGACCGCTTCAACCGGCGCGACTTGCTCGTGATCGACAATTTCATCGCCTTGCTGGCGGCAGCGACGATCGGCACACTCGCCATCACCGGCACGGTCCAGGTCTGGCACGTGATGTTCTTCTCGCTGCTGGGCGGCCTGCTCATGGCCGTGCGGTTCCCCGCGGGCCAGGCGATGGTCGCGCGGCTGGTACCCCGGCGGCACCTCATGAACGCGACGTCGCTGAATACCGCCAGCCACAGCCTGCCGAACGTCGCGGGGCCGGCCGTCGGAGGCGTGCTGATCGGCGTCGTCGGGATCGGGGCGGCCTATTTCGTGACGACGGGCGCGCTGGCCGTCGCGCTTGTGATGCTGATGCTGGGCGTCGCGGCCTCGTTTGGGCACGTCGAGCGCAGGGAAGCGCAATCCGTGACGGCCGACCTGCGCGAGGCCTGGGACTATCTAGTCGGCAACCGCGATCTCTTGAAGCTCACGGCCGCGATGCTGATCCCGTACATCATGGGGCAGTCGTTCGTGTTGCTGCTGCCGCTGTTCGTCGAACAGGAGCTGGGCGGCGGGGCGACGACGTTCGGCGCGCTCAGCGCGAGTCTGGGCGCGGGCGGCGTGTTGGGCGCTATGCTGGTCGCCGCGTTCGGAAAGCAGCGCCAGATCGGCTACCTGATGTTCATCGGCGTGTTGAGCGTGGGCATCAGCGTCACCGTCTACGGCCTCTCGCCCTCGGTCGTGGTGACCGGCGGCGCGCTGTTGGCCGCGGGGGCGGGCCAGAGCATGCTTTTCGCCGCCTACGAAACCTACCTGCTGATCCGGTTGCCCGATGAGATGCGAGGCCGCGTCATGGGGCTGACGTTCACCATGGTCGCCTTCTTCCCGATCAGCGCGGTTATCGCGGGCGGGCTGGCCGATGTCATCGGCCTGCGCGCCGTCGCCGTGATCGAAGGCGTCATCATTGTGGTGATGGCGGGCCTGGCCTGGTGGGGCGTGCTGCGCGGCGTGGTGGTGGAGGGCGAGCCGCCTGCCCCGGAGGCCGCTGGCTGATGACTGAGGTCGCGTAGTGGGGTCAGCGCTTGGCGATATCTTGCCTCTCGGCATCGGCGTCGCGGTCAGCCCGTTTCCCGTTGTCGCTGTCATTCTGATGCTCTTCACCCGGCGCGCGAAGAGTAACGCGCCGGCGTTTCTGGCCGGCTGGCTCGCCGGTCTCGCGGTCGTTGGTGTCCTCGTGCTGGTCATTGCGAGCGGCGTGGATGTGGCCGCCGACGAGGAGCCTTGGGCTGGAGAAGCATGGCTTAGGACGGTAGCCGGCGTGCTGCTGCTTTTCCTCGGTGCGTGGCAGTGGCGAAGCCGGCCCAAGAACGGCGGGGAGACGCGGATGCCGCGTTGGATGCGGCGGCTGGAGTCGGCGAGCCCTGTGATGGCGCTCGGTCTCGGCGCGGTCCTATCGGGCCTGAACCCGAAAGACACCACGCTGACCGTACTAGCCGCGGCCGCGATCGCGCGGGCGGGGCTGAGCACAGGCGAATCGATGATTGCGCTGGCGGTCTACATCGCGATCGCCACGATCAGCGTCGTGGCGCCTGTCGCGCTCTACTTCGCGCTCGGCGATCGTGCCGAAGCGACGCTCAACGGTTGGAAGGTGTGGCTGATCGCGAACAACGCGACGGTGATGGCGGTACTCTTCGTCCTCTTCGGCGTCTTGCTACTCGCGCAGGGCACCTGGGGACTCGCGAGCTGACGAGCAACGATGCGCAGAGGAATGACGACGTTGGCCCGCTGCTGTGCGCTGCGGACGAGACCGCCAGACGTACCTGCTCCGCTCACAACTCGAACCGCGTGCCCACGCTGTTCGTCGCTGGCTCATGCCAGGCGCGCTGTGCGCCAACGCTTCATCCGTTCCGCGATCATCACGGGCAGGGCGGCGGCCGCTGGGATGATGATGGCCAGCATAGGGATGTGGAAGCGCGGCTCTCCGAAGAAGACAATGTGAAACAGAGTCCAGAGCGCCACGAACGGCAGAACGAACACCCGCGTTCCGCGTGGCCCTGGACGCAGCATGAGACCGGTCGCTGCCGCGGCGATGACTGTCAGGTAGCTAACGTCGAGCAGCAGTCGCAACGGCTCTCGTGTCCCGTTGGGTAGCGGGCGCTGGCCGAAGCTCGTCACCCAGCTGAGCACGTCTGAGTCGGGGCGCCAGAGCCAGACCGCCTTGCGGACGGCCAGAGCAAGCTCCTCCTGAGGATGCTCTAAGACGTACTCGATCGCCCGCTCCCTCCCAAGGTCGTTGAACAAGACCTCTCGCTCTTGAAACGTGATGCCCGGCTTCGCATCCCACAAGTCTTGCGGCACGATGTAACGTCCGGTCGAGTAGGGTGCGTGTCCAATCCGCAGGTTGTAGCCGAAATTCGCCGACAGTGCGATAGGAGAATTCATCTGGACGACATTGCGGGCGGCCCACGGCGTCACCACCAAGGCAACCGTGGCGCTCATGACGACGAGCGACAGCAGGACCGGCCTCAGCCGCACACCCGTATAGGCTGCCCAGATCACGGCCATAGGTAGCAGGATCAGCGCCTGTCCTCGGAAGAGAACGGCGATGCCCGTGAGAAGTCCGGCTGCGATTAGTGGTGCAGGTTTCAGCCCGTGATCTCCGTTCGAACTGTGGATCAGGAGCGCCAACGCGCTGGCGAACACCACCGTGAACATCGTCTCTGAGAGCAGGACGGGCGTCCAGAATACGAGGCTGGGCAGAAGGGCCGCGATGACAGCGCCAGTCAGTCCCGCGGCCTCTCCGAATAGCCGCCTCCCGATGACGTAGATTGGAATGACCGTGAGAGCGCCAGCCACTACATTGACCGTTCGCGCAACACTGAGACTCTCACCGAACAACCAGTAGGCGACCCCCAGAACAGATGAGAACCCCGGAGGCCAGAACGCAGTAGCATCTTCCCCTGGCAAGAACCCCAGCTCCGGGTCCAACGTGACACTGTATCCCTGCCCGCGCGCGATACTGATCGCCGCGGCGTTGTAATATTCGGCGTCGGAGAACGCGGGCGGAACAGGGCTCGTCCAGTGTGCCCATGCGAGCCGGACAGCAAGAGCCAGCGCGAAGATGGCTGCGAGTGCCAGGATCCTGCGGACGTTCGGCTTCATGCTCGGTCCTCACCCGCCACTTCCAGCCCTGGCCGTACCTTGGCGCTTACAGCTCGAATCGAGTACCGACGCTGTTCTGGATGAATGCGCCGGGCAGGGTGGCGGCGAGCGCGTGCACCGCGCGCCAGCCGGTGCAGTGCGCGGGCACGACGACTTCGGGCGCGAACGCCGCTAGCGCTTCGCAGGTCGCCGGGATGATCGGCTCGAACACGGGGCCGCTGAGGTGGAACCCGCCGAGCACGGCGTAGACCTCGTCGACGCCCGTGAGCTTCCGCGCGTAGCGCACGATGTTGACGATGCCCGAGTGCCCGCACCCGGTCAGAATTACGAGCCCTTTGTCGCGCACGTGAGCGATCAACGCCTGGTCGTCGAGGATCAGCGGGTCGGGCTGCCACTCGCCGTTGCGCAGCGCCTGATGGACCGGGAAGCCCGTCTCGAACTCGGTTGTGCGGTCGACTTCGCCAGTGACGAGGAGCGAATCCTCGAAGAGGAACGATGGCTGCCGATTCTCGATGATCTCGAAGCCCGCGTCCACAAGGGCGCTCTTGCTCGTCGATGGCAGCTCGAACGGCTCGCGGCCGGGGATGGCAACGCGTCGCTGCGACCAGAACTCGGGGTGGATCATGACCGGTAGGTTCGGGCGGCCGACGGCGCGCACGAAGCCATCGAGGCCGGTCGTGTGGTCGAAGTGGCCGTGGCTGAGGACGATCGCCTCGATGTCCTTGGGATCGAGTCTAAGCTTGCGCATGTTCTCCGAAAGGCCATCGGGCGTGATGCCTGCGTCGAAGAGGAAGCGGTGCTCTTTGTGGTCCTTTGAGAGCGTGACGAGCGCGGAGAAGCCATGCTCGGCGAGCGGCATGTCGGCCAAGGTTCGGTCGAGGAAGGCTGCCCGAAGTTGGGGCGGCTCGCCGTCGCCGAACCCGGCGCGCTTGGCGGGGCCTTGATCCTGCAGGAGTGCGTCGCTCACGTTGTCGATCAGCGTCGTGATGTGGAGCGAGTCGACGGGTGCTAGAGGGATGTCAGGCATGCCGTGTTATACCACCCCGAATGAGTTCGCGGGGCGGGCTTCAGCCTGACGGACGGCGATGTGCCTGTCCCAATGCTCCTGTATCGGCTGAGGCTAGATTCCTCGCTTGCGCTCGGAATGATGGGAGGCGCAGCGCGCTGCTCGCTCCGCGGGTCAGGCTCCAGCCTGACAGACGGCTGGGCCTTACTCCAGCACGCCCGCAGCCGCTAACTCCGCGATGCGGTCCGTGTCGTAGCCAAGGATCGTCTCCAGGACGTGCTGGTTGTGCTGTCCGAATGTCGGACCCGCGCGTTCGATCTTGGCCGGAGTGCGCGAGAGCCGGAAACGAGACCCTTCGACCGTCATCGTGCCGTGGATGTCGTGGGCCACCTTGACGAGGTGGCCCCGATGTTGGAGCTGCGCATCGCTGAACAACTCCTCGCTGTTTTGGACGACGTGGGCGGGGATACCGCGCGTCTGGAGCACTCCTTCGACGTCGCTGTCGCTCCGGTTCTGTGTCCAGTCCCCGACAATCTCGTCCAGTTCGTCCTGGTGTGCGAGCCGATTGGCGAGCGTCGCGAAACGCTTGTCCGCGGCGAGTTTGGGCTGTCCCATCACGTCGCATAGCGAACGCCATTCCTCATCGCTGCCCACGGCGATGGCAACCCAGCGGTCGTCACCTTGGGCAGGGTAGACGCCGTGGGGAGCCAAGTGCACGTCGCGGTTGCCTACGCGTCCCTGCACGCGGCCGTTTATGGTGTAGTCGAGGAATGCCGGACCAATGAAGTGGAGCGCCGCCTCCGCCTGCGACTGGTCGATATACTGACCATCGCCCGACCGCTTCTTGTGGTCCAGCGCTGCCATGATCGCAGCAGTGGTAAAGCGTGGCGAAACGGTATCCGTGTAGGCGACGAAGGGCCCGGCGGGCGGGCGGTCCGGCCAGCCAGTGATGTTGAAGTAGCCCGAGATGGCGGCCGAGAGGTTGCCGTACCCGGCGAGCGAGGACAGAGGTCCGGTCTGGCCCATGAGACAGGTGCTGAGCATGATGATGTCCGGCTTCAGTTCCTTCAACGACTCGTACTCGAGCCCCCAGGCGCACATCGCCTTCGTAGAGAACGATTCTGTGACGACATCCGCCCAGCGGACGAGGTCGCGCGCGACGGCACGGCCCTCTTCCTTTGTTAGATCCAGGGTGATGCCAAGCTTGCCGGCGTTCCAGTTCTAGTACGTGGTGCTGTTTTCCGGTCCGACCTCTCCGTTGTGATAGACGCCCATCGTTCTCGCCGTGTCTATGCGTGTTGTCGACTCCACGCGCACAATCGTTGCGCCGTAGTCGGCCAGCACGCGGGTTGCGGCGGGTCCGGCCATCACCCACATGAAATCGAGTATTTTCACGTCGGCTAGAGGTAGCCGGTTTTCCAGATCCCCGTTCGTCGCCCCTGATCCGTTCATTGGGGGGACGTTCTCGCTCAACACCTCATTGGTGTGCTCACCAACGATGGGAGCAGGGCGGCGATACGTGATCGGCGTAGCGCTGAACTTCACGAAGGGTCCGGGGTAACGAACCTTCTTCCCCAGTACCGGGCTATCCATCTCGTGCCAGTACTCCCGGAAGGCCAGCTGCTCACTCCGCGCCACATCATCGACGGTTGTGACCGGGGCAATGAGGAGTGCGCGCTGAAGCGCCGCGTCAAGCAGTTCTGCCTTGGTCTTCGTCGCCGTGAACTCGCCTACGACCTGCTGGATACGGACGAGTTCTTCGATCGGCTCTTCACCAGAAGCAAGAAGCTCGCCGTAGCGCACAAAGTCCTTGTCGCGGGTGGCTTCGTCGCAAGCTCCTTCCTCGTAGACATACTGCATCAGCCTATTTGTGAACGGGCCGGCCGCTGAGCCGAAGAATAGGGCAATCGCGACGAAGCCATCGTTGGCCGGGTAGACCATTCGTAGCACCAGCGGTCCCAGCTTGAAGCCGCCGGCGACACGCGTTGCCCGCTCGTCCGTGTTGAACGGTACAGCGAGGGACGTTCCGAATGTCGCCTGGTTCACGGCTTGCTGAGCGGAGACGTCCACGTGCTGGCCGCGTCCGGATCGCACACGTTCATGGTGGGCGATGAGCGCGGCGCCCGCGGCTTCTGCGCCCGCGTGGAGGTACGCCTGCGGCACGCTCACGCGCACGGGCGGGCGGTCGGCGTCGCCCTGGAGCACGAGGTTGCCTCCGGCGGCCTCGATGATCAGATCGCTCTCGGCGTAGCCTGCTTTGGGGCCGTCCTGCCCGAAGGCGCTGATCGAGACGTACACCAGAGCGGGGTTGACCTTCGCGAGTTCTTCGTAGCTCAGGCCCAACTCGGCCATGCGGCCGGGCCGCTCCGATTCGATGAGGAAGTCGGCTCCCTTCGCGAGCCGGAGCAGCTCATCGCGGCCCCCATCTGTTGTGATGTCGAGCGTGACCGAGCGCTTGTTGCGGGCGTAGGCCCACCAGTAGAGCGATCGTTCCGGGTCGGCCTCGTCGCCCGCGAACGGCCCGAGCCGCCGGGCGGAGTTGCCGCTTGGCGGCTCGATCGCGATCACGCCGGCGCCGAGGTCGGCCAGCATCTGGCCGCAGAGCAACCCACGCTCGTTCGTGAGATCCAGGACACGATATGGACTAAGCATATGCGAACCTCCGGCGTACCTGTATGGTGTTACCGCACCAGCTTTTGATTGCGCCATCATAGCATGCCTCTCGCCGCCGTTGGCTAGCTATGTAGCGAGTCAGCTGTCCGCCTGTGGTGGAGGGATGCGTCGCCCGCCTGCGGTTCAGGCGTCAGCCTGTCCTATAAGCCAGCCTGAGCGTGGCGAAAGACGCGCCGGCCGCTCGCCGGCCTAATATTCGCTGACGCCGGTGAAGGACCAATCAGCGATCTTCAACGCAGGCACGCGGCTCACGCCGGCGATCGCTTGGTGGAGCATCGAGTCTCTGCCGATCGCCTGTACGCGGTTCATCGCCTCCAGGTAGCTCTGCGTGAAGCGCAGGTTCTTGATCGGGCTGGTGATCTTGCCGTCCTCAATCAGGAACGTGCCATCGCGCGTCATGCCCGTGACGACGACGTTGAGGGGGTGGACGGGGCGCGTGTACCAGAAGCGGCTGACGAAGACGCCCTTCTTGGTCGATTCGATCATCTCCTCAATCGTGGCGTTTCCCGTGGTCAGGAACATATTCGACGGCACGGGCCCAAACGTACTGCCGGCGGGTAATGCGTGACCGGTCGATCCCACGGCCTTTCCGTCAGGGCCGGCTGCTTCCTTGCCGGCGGTGTAGGTGTCCCAAACGACGCCCTTCGCGATGCCGTTCTCTACGAACGCGACCGGCTTGCGCGGCACGCCCTCGAAGTCGAACGGGTTGGGGGAGCCTTCTAGCGACAGGCCGTCGTCGTAGAGGGTGATGTTCTCTCCCATTACCTGTTCGCCGATGCGGCCGGCCATGAAGCTACGTTTCTCCTGGTATGCCTGAGCGCCGAATGCGAGGTAGGCGAAGAAGTCGAGGATGTCGGCGACGGCGTATTCTTGAAAGACGACGTCGTATTCGCCGGGCGCCAACTCGGTCTGGTTGATGTTCTTGAGCGCGGTATCGATGGCCTCTTTGGCGATCGCCTCGCCATCGATGTCGGCGACGTCGGGGCTGACGCGTTCGGCATGGCCGGAGCCGCCGAGACCGGCGCCCGCAGGGCCGTGTTTGCCCATGACGACGGTGTTGACGTCGGCGAGCGTGTCGCGCTGGTAGGCAAACGTGCCGAGCGAGTTGGCGACCGCGATCTCCGTCGAGGCCGTGCGGAAGGCGCCTGCCGCGGTCAGCCCGGCGCGCGATGCAGCGTCGCAGATCTGGGCGACGACGGCCGCGCGCTCCTCCGGCCCCGTCCTCGCGGTGCGCTCGACGTAGGCATCCGCCTCCGCGATCGGCTGTGGCGAGGGCAGCGAATGGAAGTCGACGTTGTCGCGCTGGTGGCGCGCGAGGTCCAGCGCACGGTCGACGACATTCTTCAACCCGTCGCCGGACGTGTCATTGCTGGAGGCGACGCCAATCTTCTTGCCGATGATGCTGCGCACACGGATGTCGAGGTCCTGCTGTTCGACGTTCTGGTGGATGTAGTTGTTGGCGAAGCGCGTCAGTGCGCTATGGGGCGCGACGACGACGATCTCTGTCTGATCGGCCTGGCTCATCTCCAGTGCGCGGTCTGCCAGCTTCTTGAGTTCCTCTTGGCCGAGCATTGTTACACCTCCAGCTTCAGGAGCCGCTTCGCGTTGTCGATCAGAATCTTTTGCGTGACGTCTTCGTTGAACCCGAGCCCGGCGAAGTCGTTGAGCCAGCGTTCCGGGCTGATGACGGGATAGTCTGAGCCGAACATGACCTTGTCTTGGATCAGCGTCTTGGCGTACTGCACGAGCAGGGGCGAGAAGTACTTCGGCGACCAGCCAGAGAGGTCCATGTAGACGTTAGGCTTGTGCACGAGCATCGCGAGCTGCTCGTCCTGCCAGGGGAAGCTGGGGTGGGCCATGATAATCGTCAACTCCGGGAAATCGGCGGCGACATCATCAATGTAGGGTATGGGCCGCGCGTACTTAAGCTTGATGCCACCGCCGCCAGGCTGCCCGACGCCGACGCCCGTCGTGCCCGTGTGGAAGAGGACGATCAGCCCGAGCCGCTGGGCGGCCTCCCACAATGGGTAAAACCGCTGGTCGTTCGGGAAGAACTGCTGCTGCTGCGGGTGGTATTTGAGCCCGAGCAGGCTCAACTCTTTGGCGCAGCGCTCCGCTTCGCGGACGGCAATCGCACCCTTCCACGGGTCGACGCTGCCGAAGCCCGCGAACTGTTTCGGATAGCGCTCGACGACTTCCGCGATGTAGTCGTTGGGGATCGGCTTGGAGCCGGAGGCCGTCTCGAAGTCGATTGGGAAGAGCACGCCGAAGATGTCCAGCTCGGCGTACATCTCGGCCATCTCTTCGGGTGTCGAATGCGAGACGGCCGAGCGGAAGTACTTTGCGATCTCGGGGTCGTCGGTCAGCGTGCGGCGGCCGGGCATGGGCGGATGGATGTGGATGTCGATCGCGCGGACCATGGCTATTGCTCCTTGTGGCGTTCGGCCTCGATCTCGTTGAGGCGCTCGTCACTGATGCCGAAGTGGTGAGCGACTTCATGGATCACCGTGTCGCGCACACGGTCGACGAGGGCGTCCTCATTGCGCGAGATGCGCTCGAGCGGGCGCTGGAAGATGATAATGCGGTCGGGCATGGCCATGTTATAGCCGGATGTGCGCCTCGTGAGCGGGATGCCGACGTAGAGGCCGAGGAGTGTGTGGCCGCGCGGTACGCCGGCAGAGGCGAGCTGTTGGGGGCTCGGCATGTCCTGCACCTCGATGTCGACGTTGCTCATACGCGCGTGGATCTCATCGGGGATCAGGTCGAGACCACGCCGGACCAGCTCTTCGAAGCGCTCCAGTTCCATGCAGCGCATGATACCGCAAGAACTCCGCGGGAACGCTGTTAGAGACGAAGAGAGCGCAGGCCCTCGACGCTATCGAACTCCGCATCCTTGTGCACCAGCTTCGCGTCGTGTATCAACGCGAGCGCTGCGATCCAGGCGTCGCCTAAAGAGAGGCCGCCACGGGCCTTGACTGCGGCGGCCTGGATGCCCCACACGGGACTCGACTCGACGACTGAAGCGCCGCAACTTCGCAGCGTCTCTATGATCTGGTCTACGTGCGAACCCGAATACGCGCGAAGGAGGACGTAACGAAGCTCCATCATTGTCATGAACGGGATCATAAGTTCGTCTGGCTGGCGTAGCACGGCCTCCACCTTGCCGGCCTCAGGTTCATCCTTGAAGTAGGAGACTAACGCCGACGTGTCGAGTACGTACGCCACCGGCGCTCCTCAGCTGCCTCGAGTTCGCGCTCCCGCTGCCGCTCCGCGTTGCGGTCTGCGAGAAACTCCTCGAACGTGGGCCCGTTGCCCTTCAGGATGCCGCGTAGGGCACCGACCGGATCCTGGGGAATCGCCACAACTTGCGCCATGCCTTCTTTGACTTGCCACATCAGGGTTGTTCCTTCTTCTACGGCCAATGCTTCTCGTATCATCTTGGGAACCACGGTTTGCCCACGTTCGTAGACCTTTGATTCCTGAGGCCTATATTCGATTTCGCGTGCCGTGTCAGCTGGGTTTCGGAGTGCTATCCGGTCCTTGCCGTCGCGAGCGAACACCGGTTGCGGCTGCCGCTGGTCGTATCGAAAAGTTGCGGCAACGCGGCGCGGTGTTCCGAACCGATCGTCTGTTCTGAGTTCGTCGTAGAGTTCGGCGACTGTTGCGGGCCGTCCTAGGCGGCGGAGCGCCGCGGCGATGATCGGGATGCGCTCGTCATAGGAGATTCTCATAGCGACCCCTTTCGGATATCAAGCTCCTCTACTATCAGAAGATAAGGTACTACGATACGAAGCCCTTGTCAAGCCAGATTCGTGGCACTACTTCATGATGCCGACCTGCACGTCGCGGAAGCGCGCAGGCGCGGCGCCGTGGCCGGTGTGGGCGACCTGCTCCGGTTGGCCCTTGCCGCAGTTGGGCGTGCCCCAGACAACCCAGTGGTCCCGGTTGCCAACGGCGTCGCAGGAGCCCCAGAAATTGGGCGTGATGCCGGTATACGTCGGGTTTTTCAGCAGGGCGCCAAGCTTGCCGCCCTTGATCTCGCGGCCTACCTCGGTGCCGAACTGGAAGTTGAGCCGCCTGTCGTCGATGCTCCAACTCCGGTTCGTCTCCATGTAGATGCCATCTTTGGTATCGGCAATCATTTCCTCCAGCGACCATTCGCCTGGATCGAGGTTGACGTTGGTCATGCGGATCAGCGGGATGCGGTTCCAGCCGGAGGCGCGCATGGCGCCGTTGCTGGTCTGGCCGAGGGCGGACGCTGTCTCGCGCGAGGTGAGGTAGCCGACGAACTGGCCCTCTCGCACAACGGGCGTCGCATGCGCGGGCGTGCCCTCATCGTCGTAACCGAACGTGCCGAGGCCACCGGCGATGGTGGCGTCCGCGGTGATGTTGACAGATGGCGAGCCGTAGGCGAAGTTCCCGAGCTTCTCGGTGGTCAGGAAGCTGGTGCCCGCGAAGGCGGCCTCCGTGCCGAGTACGCGGTCGAGTTCGATCGCGTGGCCACACGATTCGTGGATCTGAAGCGCCACCTGGCTGCCATCGAGAATGATGGTCGTGGTGCCGGACGGGCAGGGTTTAGCTCGTAGCAATTCGGCCGCCTCCTCGGCGACGCGGGCGGCATTACCTGGCAGGTCCCACCGCTCGACGAATTCCCAGCCTTCCGTCCCTTGGTGCCGGCCGACGCTGTTCGGGTAGGAGCGGCGCTGCACCTCGCCTTCGTCGACGGCTGTCGCCTCAATGCCGCAGCCGGTTTCGATCAACGTCTGCTCGATCTCGCTGCCTTCCGTGCTGACGAAGAGCTTCTCGTCGCGTTGGATGTAACTGCTGGCCTCCGCCATGACGATGTTCGGCGCCTTGGCCATCGCCTCCGTGGCCGACAGAAGCAGCGCGATCTTCTGGTCGAGCGGAACCGCGAACGGGTCCTTCTCGACGGGCGTGACGTACTTGTCGACGATGGCCGACTCTGGGCCGATGTCGGCGGGCTTGCCGTGCACTGAGGAGGAGGCTCGCGCAATGCGCACCGCCTCGCCGGCGATGCGGTCTGCCTCCTCGCTTGTCATCTTGTGGCTGCTGGCAAAGCCCCAGTAACCATCGACGAGGACGCGTACGCCAAAACCAAGCGTCTCATCGTGGGTCAACGCTTCGACGTTTTGCAGCCGAACCGTGACGGACTCGGACTGCTCGCGGAGCACGCGGACGTCCGCGTAACGGGCGCCCTGGCTCTTGGCGGTGTCGAGGGCACGCAAGGCGAGGTCACGCATTGGGGCCTCCTATTTAGTGTGGGCCGCGTTCGTACCGGCCATGATACCGCGCTAGTGCCGACGGCAACTAGTGCCGCCGGTCGATTAGTGGCGCCCGTCAACCGGGGTGTTCGGGTCAACTAGACTGAGAATGTTGTGGTGTGCTCCTCTACGCGGATCGTCCTGCCGCTCGGGATGTAATCGCCTTCGATGCCGGTCGCGACGACCCCAGGGCCGATAACACAGTTGCGCCCCACCTTGACGCCGGGAAGCAACTCAGCGCGCTTGCCGACGATCGCGAAGCCGTCGTTCACGATGTCCGGCCGCTCCTGATTCACGGTCCAGTCGTCCCCATAGCCGATGTAGCAGTCCTTGCCGACGGTCACTTCCTTGTCGAGGATGGAGCGTTCGATGACGGCTCCAGCCTTGATGTGGCTGTCATCGAAGATGATGGAGTCGCGGATGACGGCGCCTTCCTCCACGTAGACCCCGGGAGAGAGCACGGAGTGCTCGACCTGGCCGTTGACGATCGAACCTACCGAGAGCAGAGAGCGGCTGATCTGGGCGTGCTGACCGACCTTAACGGGAGGGTTGGGGGTCATGCGCGTGCGCACCTCGGAGTCGGGGTCGTAGAGGTTCAGTTCGGGCACGTCTTCCAGCAGGTCCATGTTGGACTGGAAGTACGCTTCGACTGTTCCCACGTCGCGCCAGTAGCCGTGGAAGCGCTGGCCGTAGACGCTCCTCGAACGGTCGGCGACGATGCGCGGCAGGATGTCGCCACCGAAGTCGTGCTTGCTCGACTCATCGTTCGCGTCGTCCACAAGCGCCTGCATGAGGACGTCTCGCTTGAAGAGGTAGATGCCCATGGAGATGAGGTTTGAGCGAGGGTTCTCCGGCTTCTCTTCGAAATCGACGACGCGGTCGTCTTCGAGGATCAGCGTACCGAACCGGCTGGCGTCCTCGGTCGGGACGCTATAGATGGGAATGGAGACGTCTGCATCATGCTCGCGCTGGAAGTCGATGAGTTCGTCATAGGCCATCTGGTAGACGTGGTCACCGGCGAGGATCAGGATGAGTTCAGCGCGAGACTCTTCAATGTAGTAGAGGTTCTGGAAAACGGCGTCGGCTGTGCCCTGGTACCAGTCGGACGCCTCATGGCCGAGGTATGGCTGCAGCAGCGAGACACCGCCGCCTCCGCGGTCGAGGTCCCATGGCCTGCCGATGCCGATGTGGTCGTTCAATGAGCGAGGCCTGTACTGCGTGAGCACGCCAACGTTGGTGATGCCTGAGTTGGCGCAGTTGCTGAGCGTGAAGTCGATAATGCGATACCGGCCGCCGAAGATCACGGCGGGCTTAGCTCGCTCCTCAGAGAGGACGCTGAGCCGGTCTCCTTGGCCGCCGGAGAGGATCATGGCGATCGTGCGTTTCATATGGCGTCCTACCGCTGCGCGGTGACTTCAGCGACCGGCGGCGCTTCTATTCCGCTCAACAGGCGGAAGATCTTCAGGTAGTCCGCCAACAGACGCGTGATCAGGAAATGCTCGCGAACGAACTCGCGGCCAGCGGCGCCCATGCGGGCGGCGCGAGCCGGGTCAGCCAGCAGTTCTTCGATGCGCTCGGCGCACTCCTCTATTGTACTCACTAAGTAGCCGGTCTCCCCCTGGATGAGTTGCAGTGGGATGCCACCGACATTGCCGGCCACCACCGGGCGCTCCTTCCAGAGGCCCTCGGATACGACGAGGCCGAAGCCTTCGCGGATGGATTTCTGGATGACGACGTCGGCCCGCTGAAACGCGTTGACCTCTACGTTGCCAACGCCGTGGAGGTTGGAAAGGACATGGACGTCGAAGTCCTCGCCGGCCCGGCGAACGGAGCGTTCGTACCACTCCCAACCCTCCGGGTCGTCGTGCGCCATCGAGGCGATCAGCACGAGCTGAAGGTCGGGGAAGCGCTTCTTGACCTGGCGGTAGGCGTCGATGACACCCAGCGGGTCCTTCCACGGGTCGAAGCGCGAGATCTGGGCGATAAGTGGCCGGTCCGGGTCGACGTTGAAGCGTTCGAGGGTGGCCCGGTGTTCGTCTTCCGGCAGTTCGACGTTCTTCGGGCTGAGCGGGTCGATCGCCGGCGGGACGATGAAGATGCGGGGCCCTTCGAGGCCGTCCTTTACGTAGTCCGCGCTCGTGAAGATCGCGCCGTCGAACCCCGAAACGTGGCGGATGATCAGGTCCCACGCTTCCTGTCGGGCTTCCGTTAGGTCAATGTGGCAGCGCCAGATCCACTTCCCGGCGGCACGGGCCGGATCACTCTCCAGCAAGATCGAACGCAGCGCCGCAGGTTGCGGGTCGTGGACGACGATGTAGTCGTACGCTTCGTTGAATTTGCCGGCGTTCTGGCGTGTGATCTCCAGCCAGGAGTCCTGCATTTGCTGCGTCAACGTGACGGGCATGCCTTGGAGGCTGTTGTGCATGGCCTTGGTGGCGTCGTAGAAGCCGTCCGAACCGGCAATCACTTGCCAGTCGGCGTTGAGGCCGACGTCGATCATCAGAGGGGTGAGCGTGGAGAGGATCTCGGCGACGCCACCGCCGTAGGCGGTGGCGTTCAGGTGAAGGACGCGGGCGTCAGCCAGTGGAGCCGCAAGCTCCTGGATCTCAGCGACGCGTTCGTCTCCGATGATGGGCCTGTAGTCGTCCAGCGATTTGGGGACCAGCGGTACCGATTCAAGCATACATAAGCAGCCTAACGAACCTTCGTGGCAAGGGGCACGATCGCAAAGATGCATCTGCCTGAGCACGTCATCCTTTTTCGAGGATAACCCAGGCCTAGGGCTTGGTCAAAAGAGTTCTGGTGCTATCTAGTCAGCCAGCCGAACTGCTGCGCGCGGCGGCGAGAGCGCGGGTCGATCATGATGTTGACGACGCATGGCTTGCCGCTCTCGAAGGCCTTCTCCAGCGCCGGCCTGATCTCGTCTGGTTTCTCGCAGAAGAAGCCAAGTCCCCCGAAGGCCTCGATCACCCTTTCGTAGTGCGCGTTGGGTAGGAGCGATGACGGCGGGATGAAGTTCGGGTCGAGTTCGCTCGGTCCTCCGCTGATGCCGTTGTTGTTCACCACAACGAAGACGATTGGCAGGTTGTACCGGCAGGCGACCTCCACCTCCATGCCGCTGAACCCGAAGGCGGAGTCGCCTTCGATGGCGACGACGCGCTTGTCAGGATGCACCACGGCCGCGGCGATCGCGTAGGGGAGGCCGACGCCCATCGTGCCGAACGAGCCCGCGTCCAACCGGTGGCGCGGCAGGTAGTTCGGCAAGACTTGGCGGCCGATGTCCATCGTGTTGGCGCCTTCGTTGATGATCATGGCGTCCTTCGGCAGCATCTGATTGATCTCGTTGAGGACGCGATAATAGGTCATAGGGACGGTGTCGTCGGCGAGCAGCGGCTCTGTCTTGGCAACGTTCTCATCGATCTTCTTTTGGAGCGTGGTGCGCCAGGTGTTTTCTTCGCTGAACTGCCAGGGATGCTCCTCCAGCTCGGCGTTGATCTGGCCCACGACGGCCTTCGCGTCGCCGACGAGGGCGACCTCAGCGGGCACGTTCGTGCCGATCTCCTCGGGGGCGATATCGAGCTGGATGACGCGAACCTTCTCGTCGAAGCGCGGCGGCAGTCCGAAGTGCATGATCCAGTTCAGCCTGGCCCCCAACAGAAAGATGACGTCCGCGTTCTGCAGCGCCAGCGAGCGGGCGGCGGCGACGGAGAGGGCGTGGTCGTCCGGGATCAGGCCCTTGGCCATGGGTGCCGCCAGGTAGGGGAGCTGCGTCTTCTCGACGAACTCGAGCACTTCGTCCTCAGCACGCGAGTAGGCCGCGCCCTTGCCGACGATCACCAGCGGCCGTTCGGCCGACTTCAGCGTCTCGATCGCGGCCTTCACGGCGGCCGGGTCCGTCAGCGGGCGAGGCGCGTCGGCCACTCGCTCAGGCTGCACGATGCCT